>NZ_JBYTEL010000022.1:0-122937 GCF_058789195.1 Cupriavidus sp. FW216-B1
ACGTATCGCGTGCCGCTGCTCAGCAGCCTGGCCGGTACCGTCACAACCTGACTACATCCCTATTCGTTGCGTTGGCCAGCAGGCCCAGCGCAACACACCGCTCATGCCTGGTGACCATAGCGAGTTGGAACCACCCCTTCCCATCCCGAACAGGACCGTGAAACGACTCCACGCCGATGATAGTGCGGATTACCCGTGTGAAAGTAGGTAATCGCCAGGCTCTCTCTTAAAACCCCTCAGTACGTACGTACTGGGGGGTTTTGCTTTTTAGGGCGACCAAATTGGCTTCCGCCTCAATCACGTCGGCAGCGCGACTCCGATGACCGCGTAAGAGGCCCGCGCCGCGGCCCCACTGTCGCGTCCGCCCGTCAGAACCCCCGCATTGGCATGCATCAGGGTACTGGAGCCTTCCTTCCCCCATATCGTTCTGTTACCGTAGCTCCAAGCGCGGCTCGGGAAGCTGCGTGAAGCGGTTCGATGCATTGCGCAGTTCGAAAGATTTTCCAGAAAACCAAGGTCAGGCGACGCCGTCGCGCGCCGCGACAGGCCGCGGGATCCAGGTTTGGGGGAACGATGGCGGCCAGATTTTGCCTGCCGGCGCTGACCGGCGTGGTTGGCGCGCTGATTTTGGCGGGTTGCGGCACATTGGGAACGCCTCCCCAGGAGCAGGTCTCGGCCGTGCAGTCGGGACCGGGCGCCATCGCCGCGCCGTCGGCGATCGACTGCGGCCGCTTCGCGGCGCATATCGAGGCGCTCAAGCAGGCCAGCCTGTCCGAGACAGGCGCTTCGGCCGACCGTCCCGCCGAGAAACTGATGGCCGCCAACGCGGCCGGCGCCGAAGCCGAATCGCTCACCGATGCGGTCGAGCCACCGCCCCTGCTGGCGCGGCTGCCGCTGTTTTCCGCGGCTCCCGCCGGGAGTGCCGAACCACCCGGCTGGCAGCCCTGGAAGGTCAATCGCAACAAGACGCCCACGCGCTATACGCTGACGGAAGTCGGGCATCGCACGGTGTTGCATGCAGAAGCCGACAGTTCGGCCTCCGGCCTGTACGTGCCGCTGATCAGCCGCGACCCCGGCATGCTCAACTGGACCTGGAAGACGCGCGACGTGATCCGCAGCGCCGACAACGCCCAGGCGCCGCGCGAGGATTCGCCGCTGCGCATCTTCGTGGCGTTCGACGGCGACAAGGGTAGCCTGTCGCTCAAGGACCAGTTGATGTACGAAATGGCGCGGCTGACCACCGGGCGCGAGATGCCCTATGCCACGCTGATGTACGTCTGGGGCAGCCGCAAGCCGGAAGGCTCGGTGGTCTCCAACCCCCACACGGACCGCGTGCGCATGATCGTGGTGGACTCCGGCACCGCCCACGCCAACGAATGGCGCTGCCATCGCCGCGACCTGAGCGAGGATTACCGCAAGGCCTTTGGCGCCGATCCCGGCAAGGTGCTGGCGATCGGCATCATGACCGACACCGACAACACCAGGAGCCACGCGGAAAGCTGGTACGGCGACATCGCGTTCGACTGAAGCCCGCGCCGCGCGAACCCCGCATCGCAAGGCAATCCCAATACAAAAAAGCGCCGGAAGTCCTCCGGCGCTTTTTGTTTTGCGAACGGGGCCGCGGCAGCGCGCTCAGGCAGGCGCCAGCCACTTCTCCACCAGCTTGACGAAGAACGTGGAGCCTACCGGCAGGATCTCGTCGTTGAAGTCATAGCTGGGGTTGTGCAGCATGCACGGGCCGAGGCCGTGGCCGGCTTCGCGATGCACGCCTTCGCCATTGCCGATGAACAGGTAGCAGCCCGGCCTTTCCTGCAGCATGAAGGAAAAGTCCTCGGCGCCCATCGTCGGCTCGTACTTGCCGTCGACATTGCCCGCGCCCACCAGATCGGCGGCGACCTCCACGGCGAACGCGGTTTCCGCCTCGCTGTTGACCGTGGGCGGATAGTTGCGGCGGAACTCGAAATCGACGGTGCAATCGAACGCGCTGGCGACGGCGCGGGACACCTCTTCCATGCGGCGCTCGATCAGGTCGAGCACCGGCAGCGTGAAGGTGCGCACCGTGCCGCCGATCCAGGCCTGGTCGGGCACGATGTTGGTGGCGTCGCCGGCATGGAACTGCGTGACCGAGATCACCGCGGCGTCGATCGGGCGCTTGTTGCGCGTGATGATGCCCTGCAGCGCGGAGACGATCTGCGCGCTGGTGAAGACCGGGTCGTTGCCGTTGTGCGGCAGCGCGGCGTGCGCGCCCTTGCCGCGCACGACGATGCGGAATTCGTTGCTGGACGCCATGAACGGTCCCGGCGTGGTGCCGAACGAGCCGGCCGGCATGCCGGGCCAGTTGTGCATGCCGAACACGCCGTCGCACGGGAAGCGCTCGAACAGGCCGTCCTTGATCATCTCGCGCGCGCCGCCGCCGCCTTCCTCGGCCGGCTGGAAGATCAGGTTGACGGTGCCGTCGAAATTGCGGTGCTCGGCCAGGTAGCGGGCCGCGCCCAGCAGCATGGTGGTGTGGCCGTCGTGGCCGCACGCATGCATGCGGCCGTCGTGCTGCGAACGATGGCCGAAGGTATTGGCTTCCTGCAGCGGCAGCGCGTCCATGTCCGCGCGCAGGCCGATGCTGCGCCCGCTGCTGCCGTTGCGGATGACGCCGACCAGTCCCGTGGTGCCGAGCCCGCGATGGACTTCGATGCCCCACGCGGCGAGTTTCTGCGCCACCACGTCGGAGGTGCGCTGCTCATGGAAGCACAGTTCGGGATGGGCGTGGATGTCGCGTCGGATGGCGCGCATCTCGGTTTGCGCCTGAAGGATTTCGGGGAGAAGAGTCATGATGCCGGTTTGCCGGTGTTGGGCGTTGGATACCCGGATCATACGATGCCTGCGGATAAAGCGCCAAAGCGGCCCGGCGCGCCGGCGGCCCGCGCGGAGCGCAGCGGCGGCCGCGCCGGGTTGCATCCAGGAGGCATCCAGGAGGCATCCAGGAGGCATGCGGGCGGCACGCGGATCGCGTCCAGGCGCGCGTCCGCGCGCGGGGGTTTCCCCGCATTGCCCCGCTTGGTCCACTGCTGGAACAGTTCATGCTTGATGTGCCTGCCCGGCAACGCTGCCGCATCCGGCCGTCCAGCCGCCGCACCAAAATGCGGCGCGGGGGACGATGCGCCGCGCTGTCCCAACTGTCGTTTGCTACATTACTTTCCTGGAGAGTCGCGCGATGTCCCTTCGCACATGCAAGAAGGCATTTGGTGCCGTGGTAGTGACCGCAGCCATGAGCTTCGGCCTTGCCGGACAGGCCCAGGCAGTCGATTTCAAGCTGGCCATGAGCTCGCCGCCGACCTCGATGGATCCGCACTTCTACAACCTGTTCTCCAACATCAACGTCTCCGAGCACGTCTTCGAGTGCCTGGTGAAGATGGACGCGGACAGCAAGATCATCCCGGGCCTGGCCGAGTCCTGGAAGCTGGTCAACAACCTGACCTGGGAATTCAAGATCCGCAAGGGCGTGAAGTTCCACGACGGCTCGGAGCTGACCACCGACGACATCGTCTGGTCGCTCGACCGTCCGTCCACCATCCAGAACAGCCCCGGCAAGTTCGACGTCTACACCAAGGCGATCATCAACAAGAAGGTGATCGACAAGTACACCATCCAGCTCACCACCAACGCGCCGTATCCGCTGATGCTGAACGACCTGACGTCGATCTTCGTCGTGCAGAAGAAGGCCACCCAGGGCCTGACCTCGGACGACTTCGCGCAAGGCAAGGGCATGGTCGGCACCGGCCCGTTCAGGTTTGTCAGCTACGCGCGCGACGACCGGGTCGAGCTGGTCAGGAACCCCGACTACTGGGGCCCGAAGCCGGCCTGGGACAAGGTCACGCTGCGCTTCATCCCGAACCCCGCCACGCGCATGGCGGCGCTGCTGTCGGGCGACGTGCAGGCCATCGAGAACGTGCCCACGCCGGACTTGCCGCAGGTGCGCAAGGACCCCAAGCTGAACTTCTTCTCCAAGATCTCGCACCGCGTGATCTACCTGTACACGGATGACAAGCACGACAAGTCGCCGTTCGTCACCACCAAGGACGGCGCGCCGATGGACAAGAATCCGCTCAAGGACACGCGCGTGCGCACCGCCATCAGCATGGCCATCAACCGCCAGGGCATCAAGGACCGCCTGATGGAGGGCCTGTCCGAGCCGACCAACAACCTGGTGCCGCCCACGCTGTTCGGCTACAACCCCAACCTGAAGACGGTCAAGTACGACCCCGACGGCGCCAGGAAGCTGCTGGCCGAGGCCGGCTACCCGAACGGCTTCGGCATCACGCTGCACACGCCCAACAACCGCTACGTCAACGACGAGAAGATCGCCCAGACCATCGCGCAGAACCTGACCCGCATCGGCATCGCCACCAAGGTCGAAGGCATGCCGATGGCGACCTACTCGGCCAAGGGCATCAAGCACGAGTTCTCGTTCGGCCTGCTGGGCTGGGGCGCGCAGACCGGCGAGGTGAGCTCGCCGCTGCGCGCGCTGCTGGCGTGCGAGGATGCCAAGAAGGGCTTCGGCACCGTGAACTGGGGCGAATACTGCAATCCGAAGATGGACGTGGTGCTGGAAAAGGCCCTGTCCACCGTGGACGACGGCGAGCGCTCCAAGCTGCTGCAGGAAGCCACCGCGATCGCCATCAACGATGGCGGTATCATCCCGATCCATCAACAGGTGACGACCTGGGCCACGCAGAAGGGCATCACCTACGTGCCGCGTACCGACGAACGGACCTACGCGCACAATTTCCGGCCGCAGTGACGTGACGGCGGGGCGCGGCCACGAGGGCGCGCCCTTGCTGCATGACAATGTCGGCTTTTGCCGGCAGGCGCCCGCGGTCTGGGCGGGCGCCTGCCGCAGAATCACCCCCGGACGGTAGCCGGGCCTAGCCACAAGCCGACTGCCGGTGCAGCCGCGCGGCGCCCGACCGGCGCCGCGGCGGCCACCGGCGAAGGAAAGCTTCCGAACATGCTGGTCTTCATCATCCGGCGCCTGATGCAGAGCGTGGTCGTGCTCTTCGTCATGTCGCTGCTCGTTTTTCTCGGCGTCTTCGCCATCGGCAACCCGGTCGACATCCTGATCAATCCGCAGGCCGACCAGGAAGACATCAAGCGCACCATCGCCGCGCTCGGGCTCGACAAGCCGCTCTGGGAACAATACTGGATCTTCCTGCGCAACGCGCTGCACGGCGACCTGGGCATCTCGTTCGCGCACGGCACGCCGGCGCTCAAGCTGATCTTCGAGCGCATGCCGGCCACGATGGAGCTGGCCATCTGCGCGATCCTGCTGGCGGTGCTGCTCGGCATCCCGCTCGGCCTGTGGGCCGGCCTGCGCCCGAACGGCGTGGCGGGCAAGACCATCATGGGCGTGTCGATCCTCGGCTTCTCGCTGCCCACCTTCTGGGTCGGGCTGATGCTGATCATGGTGTTCGCGGTGCAGCTCGGCTGGCTGCCGTCCAACGGCCGCGGCGAGACCGTGCCGCTGCTCGGCGTGCCGGTCAGCTTCCTCACCGTGGACGGGCTGCGCCACCTGCTGCTGCCCGCGGTGACGCTGTCGCTGCTCAACATCGCGATGGTGATCCGCCTCACGCGCGCCGGCACGCAGGAAGCCATGCTGCAGGACTACGTCAAGTTCGCGCGCGCCAAGGGGCTGTCCAACACCCGCATCGTCGGCGTGCACGTGCTCAAGAACATCATGATCCCGATCGTCACCGTGATCGCGCTGCAGTTCGGTTCGATCATCGCGTTCGCCATCGTGACCGAATCCATCTTCGCCTGGCCCGGCATGGGCAAGCTGATCATCGACTCGATCCAGTTGCTGGACCGGCCCGTCATCGTCGCCTACCTGATGGTGATCGTGACGCTGTTCATCCTGATCAACCTGTTCGTGGACATCATCTACAGCGTGCTCGATCCGCGCGTGCGCATCGCCGACAACAAGGGCTGAGCCATGACAACCGCAACCGAAACCACCGCGGCGCCGGCGCCGCGCGCCGAGCAGACCCCGCTGCGGCGCTTCGCCAGCCTGTTCTTCTCCAGCAAGATCGCCGTCACCGGGCTGGTGCTGCTGGTCATCATCGTGCTGATCGCGCTGTTCGCGCCGTGGCTGTCGCCGCAGAACCCGTACGACCTGGCCACGCTCGACGTGCTCGACGCGCGGCTGCCGCCCGGCGAGCAGTCCGCCGCCGGCATGACTTTCCTGCTCGGCTCGGACGAGCAGGGCCGCGACATTCTCTCGGCGGTCATGTACGGCCTGCGCATCAGCATCGGCGTGGGCGTGGTCAGCACCGTGATCGCGCTGCTGCTGGGCGCCACGCTGGGGCTGATCGCCGGTTTCCTCGGCGGCCGCGTCGAGGCGATCATCATGCGCGTGGCCGACCTGCAGCTGTCGTTTCCGCCGATCCTGCTGGCGCTGATCCTGCTGGCCTTCCTGCGCCCCGGCATCGGCAACATCGTGATCGCGCTGGTGGCGGTGCAGTGGGCCTACTACGCGCGCACCACGCGCAGCGCCGCGCTGGTCGAGCGCCGCAAGGAATACATCGAGGCCGCCACCTGCCTGGGCCTGCCGCCGGGCCGGATCATGTTCCGCCACCTGCTGCCCAACTGCCTGCCGCCGCTGATCGTGATCGCGGCGCTGCAGGTGGCCTCGGCCATCACGCTGGAGGCCACGCTGTCCTTCCTCGGCCTGGGCGTGCCCATCACCGAGCCGTCGCTGGGCTCGCTGATCGCCAACGGCCAGCAGTACATGCTGTCGGGCAAGTACTGGATCAGCTTCTTCCCCGGCATCGCGCTGGTGGTCACCATCGTGGCCATGAACCTGGTCGCCGACCAGCTGCGCGACGTCCTCAATCCGCGCCTGCAGACGCAGTAACGCAGCACGACAGGAGCGAACATGAGCAAACCTACCCTGGTGGTGGAAGGCCTCAAGACCCAGTTCTTCACGCGCGCCGGCGTGGCGCGCGCCGTCGACGACGTCTCGTTCTCGGTCAACCGCGGCGAGATCATGGGGCTGGTGGGCGAGTCCGGCTCGGGCAAGTCGATGACCGGCTATTCGATCATGGGCCTGATCGACCCGCCCGGCAAGGTCGTGGACGGCCGCATCGAGCTGACCAGCCGCGACGGCGTCACGCGCGACCTGCGCCGCCTCACGCCCGCGCAGCAGCGCGACGTGCGCGGCAACCGCATCGCCATGATCTTCCAGGATCCGATGATGACGCTCAACCCGGTCCTGCGCATCGACACGCAGATGATCGAGGCGGTGCTGGCGCACGAGAAGGTCGACAAGGCGGTGGCGCGCGAGCGCTCGCGCAACGCGCTGGCGCGCGTCGGCATTCCCTCGCCGGACGAGCGCCTGCGGGCCTATCCGCACCAGTTCTCGGGCGGCATGCGCCAGCGCGTGGCGATCGCCATCGCGCTGCTCAACAAGCCCGACCTGATCATCGCCGACGAGCCCACCACCGCGCTGGACGTGACCATCCAGGGCCAGATCCTCTACGAGATGCAGAAGCTGTGCCGCGAATCCGGCACCGCGCTGATCTGGATCACGCACGACCTGTCGGTGGTCGCCGGGCTGGCCGACACGGTGTGCGTGATGTACGCCGGCAAGATCGTCGAGGCCGGCGACGTGCGCCAGGTGCTGGAGCGGCCCGAGCATCCCTACACCCACGGCCTGATCGGCTCGGCGCCGTCGCGCAATCCGCGCGGCGCGCCGCTGCGGCAGATTCCCGGCATGACGCCGTCGCTGCTGAACCTGCCCGCGGGCTGCGCCTTCCGCGAGCGCTGCGCCTATGCCACCGACGTGTGCAAGACGCCGCCCCCGCTCGACACCGCGGCCGACGGGCGCCGCCTGCGCTGCTTCCATCCGGTTCTGTCCCAGCAGGAGGCCGCATGAGCGCAGCCGTGATCGATCCCGCCCTCGCCTCGCGCATGCCCGAACCCGCCGCCGAGCCCACGCCCGGCGCGCCGATCCTCCAGCTCGAAGGCGTCTCCAAGCGCTTCGTCAAGTCGCTCGACGCCGCCGCCCGCATCGCCAACGTGTTCGGGGCCGGCGCGCGCGAGGAAGTCGTGCACGCGGTCGACCGCGTCGACCTGTCCATCCGCACCGGCGAGGTGGTCGGGCTGGTCGGCGAGTCCGGCTGCGGCAAGTCCACGCTGGGCCGCATGGCGGTCGGGCTGCATTCGCTGACCGAAGGCGCGCGCCGCTGGAAGGGCGTGGACCTGGACCGCCTGCCGCCCGAAAAGAAGCGCGAGAAGCAACTGGCGATCCAGATGATCTTCCAGGACCCCTACGCTTCGCTCAACCCGCGCCTGCGCGTGATGGACATCGTCGGCGAGGCGCCGGTGGTGCACGGCATGGTGCCGCGCGGCGAGCAGAAGCGCTACGTGGAAGACATGCTGGTGCGCGTGGGCATGGACCCCACCGTGCTGCGCCGCTTCCCGCACCAGTTCTCGGGCGGGCAGCGCGCCCGCATCGGCATCGCGCGGGCGCTGGCGGTCAAGCCGGAATTCCTGGTGTGCGACGAATCGGTCGCCGCGCTCGACGTGTCGATCCAGGCCCAGGTGCTGAACCTGTTCATGCGCCTGCGCGAGGACCTCGGCCTGACCTACCTGTTCATCAGCCATGACCTCGGCGTGGTCAAGCACATCAGCGACCGCGTGGTGATCATGTACCTGGGGCGGGTGGTGGAGTCGGCGCCGGCCGAGGACGTGTTCGCCAGCCCCAACCATCCCTACACCCAGGCGCTGCTGGCCGAGGCGCCCAGGCTCGAGGTCGGCAAGAAGACCTTCGTGGCGATCAAGGGCGAGATTCCCTCGCCGCTGCATCCGCCGCCCGGCTGCCACTTCCATCCGCGCTGCCCGCACGCGATGCCGCGCTGCCGCGAGGCGCAGCCGCTGCTCAGGGAAATCGCGCCGCAGCGGTTCTCGGCCTGCCATCTGAACGACATGGCGTGATCTGGCGGCCCGCCGCGCGGGCCGCCGTCTGCCGTGTCCGCCGTCCTAGCGAATCACCTGCCCGCGCGAGTTGATGATGGTCATCTCGACGAATTTCGAGCCGATGTGGCTGTCCGGGCCGAAGTTGATGATGTAGCCGCCCAGGTCGTAGTTCTTCATGGTTTCCAGCGCGGCGATCAGCTTGTCGCGCGTAAGGTCCTTGCCGGCGCGGCGCAGGCCCTCGACGAAGGCCTTGGCGGCGATGAAGCCCTCGATGCTGGCGTAGTCGAAGTCGTTGTGCTTGCCGGCCGCCTGCAGCAGGCGCAGGTATTCGCGCACCACCGGCAGCGTGGCGTTGCCCGGATGCGGCATGACCTGCGAGATGATCACGCCGCTGCCCTTGGGACCCACTTCCTTGGCCAGCGCCTGCGTGCCGACGAAGGACACGTTGTAGAACTGGCCGTTGTAGCCGCGCCGCAGCGCTTCCTTGACGAAGGCGCCGGCGGTCCGGTACGCGCTGATCATGACCACCGCGTCCGGCGTGGCCTTCATCGCGCCCTGCATGGCGTCGCCGATTTCCGCGGTGTTGCGCACCACGCCCTCGCGCGCGACGATCTGCACGCCGCTGTCCGGCGCGGCCTTGAGCGCGCGCTCGAGGCCGTCCAGCCCGGCCTTGCCGTAGGCGTCGTCGTTGTAGACCACGGCCACGCGCTTGAGGCCGGTGGTCTGGATCTGGCGCAGGATCGCGGCGGTTTCCTCGTTGTAGCCGGCGCGCACGTGGAAGGCGTAGCGGTTGAACGGCTGGCGCAGCGACTGCGCGCCCGTGAACGGCGCGAAGAACGGCACCCGCGCCTGCGTCGCCAGCGGCAGCGAGGCCTCGCTGGTGGCGGTGCCGACGTAGCCGAACAGCGCGAAGACGTGGGCGTCGTCGATCAGCGCGCGGGTGTTCTTGGCCGCGGCCTCCGGCTCGTAGTAGTCGTCGAGCGCCTTGAGCTCGATCTTGCGGCCGTACACGCCGCCTTGCTGGTTGATGAAATCGAAATAGAGCTGCGCGCCGGCGTTCATCTGCTTGCCGAGCACCGCGGTGGGCCCGGTGAGCGCCGCCGACTGGCCCAGCACGATGCTGTCCGCGCTGACGCCGGGCTGCGCGCTGCCCTGCGCGCCGGCGTTGGCAATGAACGAGCCGATGGCGCATGCCACCAGCAGGCTGGCGATGCGCCGGCCCCTGACCCCAGAATGCACTTGCATGGTTCCCCCGCGAAAACGGTCTGTTTTTCTTACCCGTGGATGCCTGCCGGTCTGCGCCGGCGCTGCCGTGCCGCCCGCCGTGGCATGGTTCCCCGGCGCAGCGCCGGGCTATCATAATCGAATACAATCGGAGCCTGATAATTTCTCCCAGCGGCGCCCGCCGGGACGACGCCGGCGTACAACACGCGAGGCAACCCGCGAGGCCCGGCCCGCGTGCCCGACCCGCGTGCCAGGCATCGGCTGGCGGCCGGCCGGCTGGAGCGGCACGGCCAGGCCCGCGGCGCGGTGTGACCGCCCGGCCGCCCGGCTCCCCGGCAATGGCAGCGCCGCCGCCCCCACTCGCTCGCCAGGAGATTTCATGGCTTCCCGCATCGTCCGTGCCGCCTGTCCGCACGATTGTCCCGACACCTGCGCCTTGCTCGTCACCGTCGAGGACGGGCGCGCCGTCAAGGTGGCCGGCGACCCCGACCATCCCGGCACCCAGGGCGTGCTGTGCACCAAGGTCTCGCGCTACCCGGACCGTACCTACCACCGCGACCGCCTGCTCACGCCGATGAAGCGCGTGGGCGCCAAGGGCGAAGGCCGGTTCGAGCCGATTTCCTGGGACGAGGCGCTCGACACCGTGGCCGCGCGCCTGTCCGCCATCGCCGCGCGCGACGCGCAGGCGATCGTGCCCTACAGCTATGCCGGCACGATGGGGCTGGTGCAGGGCGAAAGCATGGCGGCGCGCTTCTTCCACAAGCTCGGCGCCTCGCTGCTGGACCGCACCATCTGCGCCAGCGCCGGCGCCACCGCGCTGCGCTACACCTACGGCGCCAGCCTCGGCATGGACATCGAGCACGTGCCCGACGCCCGGCTCATCATCATCTGGGGCGGCAACCCGATCGCCTCCAACCTGCATTTCTGGACGCGCGTGCAGGAAGCCAAGCGACGCGGCGCCACGCTGGTGGCGATCGACCCGTACCGCTCGCTGACCGCCGAGAAGTGCCACCGCCACATCGCGCCGATGCCCGGCACCGACGGCGCGCTGGCGCTGGCCATCATGCACGTGCTGATGCGCGACGACCTGCTCGACCACGAGTACATCGCCAGCCACACGCTGGGCTTCGAGGCGCTGCGCGAGCGCGCGCAGGCCTTCACGCCGGCGCGCGCGGCCGCGCTGTGCGGCATCGACGCGGCCGACATCGAATGGCTGGCCGGGCTGTACGGCAACCTCGCCGTGCGCGAGCGCCAGCCGGTGGCGATCCGCCTCAACTACGGCATGCAGCGCGCCCACGGCGGCGGCCAGGCGGTGCGCGCGGTGGCCTGCCTGCCGTCGCTGGTGGGCGCGTGGCGCCATGCCGCGGGCGGCCTGCAACTGTCCACCTCCGGTTTCTTCCCGGTCGACACGCAGCGGCTGCAGCGCCTGGACCTGCTGCCCACGTTGCCGGCGCTGCCGCGCACGGTCAACATGAGCACCATCGGCGACGCGCTGCTCGACGCCGGCAACGGCGCCGGCGGCCCGAAGATCGAGGCGCTGGTGGTCTACAACAGCAACCCGGTGGCGGTCGCGCCCGATTCGAGCAAGGTCGCCGCCGGCTTTGGCCGCGAAGACCTGTTTACCGTGGTGCTGGATCACTTCCGCACCGACACCGCCGACTACGCCGACATCCTGCTGCCGGCCACCACCCAGCTCGAGCACGTCGACGTGCACAAGGCCTACGGCCACACCTACTTCCTGGCCAACAACCAGGCCATCGCCCCGCTCGGCGAGGCGCTGCCCAACACCGAGATCTTCCGCCGGCTGGCGCGGCGCATGGGCTTCACCGAGCCGTGCTTCGCCGACAGCGACGAGGACATCGCCGCCCAGGCCATCGTCGCGGCCGACCCGCGCGCGGCCGGCATCAACTGGGCGTCGCTCAAGGAAAAGGGCTGGCAGAAGCTCAACCTGCCGGCCGCGCCGCTGGCCGAGGGCGGCTTCGCCACGGCCTCGGGCAAGTGCGAGTTCTACTCCGAGGCCATGCGCCGCGACGGCTTCGATCCGCTGCCCGGCTACGTGGCGCCCTACGAGACGCCGGCCACCGCGCCGGAGCTCGCCGCGCGCTACCCGCTGGCAATGATCTCGCCGCCGGCGCGCAATTTCCTCAACAGCTCCTTCGTCAACGTCGACAGCCTGCGCGCCACCGAAGGCGAGCCGCACCTCGACATCCACCCGGAAGACGCCGCCGCGCGCGGCATCGCCAACGGCGGCATGGTGCGCGCCTTCAACGACCGCGGCAGCCTGCTGGCGCGCGCGCGCGTGACCGACCGCGCCCGGCGCGGGCTGGTGGTGGGGCTGTCGATCTGGTGGAAGAAGCTCGCGCCCGACGGCAAGAACGCCAACGAGCTGACCAGCCAGCGCCTGACCGACCTGGGCCGCGCGCCGGTGTTCTACGACTGCCTGGTGCAGGTGGAAGCCGTGCCGGCCGCGGCCACGCCGGAGCCGGCCGCGCCATGAGCCGCTGGCCGGCCCGCATGCTGCTGGCCCTGGCCTTGCCGGGGCTGGCCGCCATGCTGGCCGGCTGCGACACGGTCGGCTACTACGCCCAGTCGATCGGCGGCCACCTCGGCCTGATGGCCGAATCCCGGCCGCTGCCGGACGCCATCGCCGCCGCGCGGGAGGCCAAGGACACGCGGCTGGCGCAGCGCCTGGCGCTGGCCGGCACCATCCGCGACTTCGCCTCGAAGGCGCTCAAGCTGCCCGACAACGGCAGCTACCGGCGCTACGCCAACCTGCACCGGCCCTACGTGGTGTGGAGCGTGTTCGCCACGCCCGAGCTGTCGATGGAGCTGCACAAGTGGTGCTTCCTGGTGGTGGGCTGCATCAGCTACCGCGGCTACTACGACCAGGCCGACGCCGACCGCTACGCCGAAGGCCTGCGCAAGGACGGGCTCGAACCCTACGTGGCCGGCATCCCGGCCTATTCCACGCTGGGCTATTTCGACGACCCGCTGCTCAACACCTTCGTCTACCAGCCCGAGGGCGAGCTGGCCCGACTGATCTTCCACGAGCTGGCGCACCAGGTGGTGTACGTGCGCAACGACACCACCTTCAACGAGTCCTTCGCCACCGCGGTGGAGACCGCCGGCGTGGAGCGCTGGCTGGCGCTGGCGGCGTCGCCCGAGGCGCGCGCCAGCTACCGCCAGTACGACCTGCGCCGCCAGCAGTTCCGCGCCATGCTGCTCGAGACGCGCGACCGCCTCGACGCGCTCTACCGCTCGGCGCTGGCGGACGACGCCAAGCGCGCCGGCAAGGCCGCGATCTTCGCCGGGCTGCGCGCGCAATACGCGCGGCTCAAGGTGGAGTGGGGCGGCTACAGCGGCTACGACCGCTGGTTCGAGAAGCCGCTGACCAACGCGCAACTGGCCGCGGTGGCGACCTACCAGCAATGGGTGCCGGCCTTCACCGCGCTGCTGGCGCGCAACGGCGGCGACTGGACCGCCTTCTATGCGGCCGCCAGGCGCATCGGCGACCTGCCGCGCGCCGAGCGCGACGCGCGCCTGCGCGAGCTGGCGCCGCCGGCCACCAGGGGCGAGCCGATCCAGGCCGGCGAGGGTGGCGGCGGCGCGGCGGGCGGGGCCGTGCCGGGTGCGGCGCGCGCCAGCGGCGCGCCGGACATGCCTACCGCGCAGAATGCGCCGGCGGCGCCGGCCACTTCGGCCACTTCAGCCATAACGAGCGCGCCGGCGCCCGCCGCCCGGCCCTGATCCGGCACGTCAGGCACGTGCGCGCATCGGGCGCATCAGGCGCCCGCGGGCCGCTTCATCCGGCACAGCGACGGCAGGTTGAGGTCCCGCGCCGGCGTCATGCCGTCGAAGCGGAAACCGTACTGCGTGCCTTCCACGCCGACCTTGACCGTCTTGCCGTCCACCGGCGCGATGGTCGACACCACCTGCGGCATCAGCAGCTGGTGGTCGCCCTTGCGCATCAGCACCTCGCCGACGGCGGAGCGGTACTGCATGCCTTCGAGCGCCAGCGCGACGCTGGCCGCCTCGTCGGACTGCGCGCGGCGCATGGCCTCGCCGAGCATCTGCACGGCGATCAGCACGCGCGGCGCGAAATACTCGCCGGCCGGGGTCTGCCGCACGCGCGCGGCGAGCGCGTTGAGCGCCGCGTCGTCGCCGTTGGGCATGTACTCGGCGACCCAGGTCAGGCGCGCGTTCCTGGCCTGCGCCACGGCCGCCACCGTGCCGGGCGCGCCGCCGCCGCTGTTGTTCAGGTAGTTCAGCGCATAGCCGGTGTCGCCGGCGGCCTTGACCAGCAGGCTCAGGTCCTGGCCCCAGTTGCCCGTGACCACGGTATCGGCGCCGCTGGCCTTGATCATGCCGACGTAGGGCGCGAAGTCCTTGACCCGGGCCAGCGGATGCAGCGCCTCGCCGACGAACTCCACGTCGGGCCGCGCGTTGGCGATCATCTGCCGGCCCAGCGCCGCCCACACGCGCCCCTGGGTGTAGTCCTGATTCAGCAGGAAGACCTTGCGCATGCCGCGGTCGCCGCGCGCGAACTCGGCCAGCGCGCGCATCTTCATGGCCGCGTTGGCCTCGGTGGAGAACAGCCAGAAGCTGCAGCGCATGCCGGTCAGGTCCGGGTCGAGCGAGGCGTAGTTGACGACCAGGATGCGCTGGCCCGGGTTGCGCTCGTTGTGGCGGTTGACGGCCTCGACCAGCGCGCTCACCACCGGCGAGCCGGAGGCGCCCGTGAACACGATGCGCACGCCGGCGTCGATGGCGCCCTGCAGCGCGGTCAGGCTGGCCTGCGGCGAGAGCTTGTTGTCATAGCTGAGCAGCTCGTACTTGCGCCCCAGCACGCCGCCCTGGGCGTTGGCGTCGTCGAGCGCGAACTTCAGGTTGGCCAGGAAGATCTCGCCGACGTTGGCCAGCGGCCCGGAAAGCTGGTCGATGAACGCGACCCTGATCGGCCCGGCCACCGGCGGCGCGTCCTGCGCGCGGGCCGGCAGCGGCAGCGCGGCGGCCAGCGTGAGTACCGCCGCCACCGCCATCGTCGCCAGCCGTCCGGCCATGCCGGCCGGGCGCATCCACTGTCCAAGCATTGCTAACCCCCTTGCGTCGGTTTTCCGGCTGGTCCCGCGTGTCCCGCAGGTGTCGATGCGGCGGCGCGCCGGGGTCGCCCGGGTGGCGCGGGTCGCCGGCGATGCGGCCGAAGGCCCGCCCTGCGATGCGGACCAGCGCGGTGATCATGCCGCCCCCGCAGGCGGCGCGCAACTCCGGCGCCCGCATGCGCTCCGGTTTCCCGTGGCCGTGGAAGCCCTGCGTCCAGGCGTGGGAAGAGCGGATTCGCTCCCGTACGTGTCCGGGGAAATCTACTCTTTGGTACGTTCATATACCATTGGGTATGATGCTATGGACAATGCCGGGTCAGGTCAAGCGCAGTGCCTTTGCCCGCCCGTCCCGCCCCCGCTGCATGCGAGAATCGCATCATGCCGACTGCACAGAAGACCGTTCCCGCCGAGGTGGTTCCGGAGGTCGCTCCCGACGCCGCGCGCGCGCGTTCGCACATCGCCGAGCGCCAGGAGGCGCGCCGCCGCCAGATCCTCGATACCGCCGCGCAGTTGTTCTACACCAAGGGCTATCCCGGCATGACCATGAACGACCTGTGCCGGGCGCTGGGCGTGACCAAGCCCGCGGTCTACTATTACTTCACCGACAAGTACGAGATCTTCGACATCCTGTGCCGCGAGTCGGCGCAGACCTGCCTGCCGGTCATCCGCGAGACCGCGGACCCGGCGCTGCCGGTGCGCGAGCGCCTGCATGCCTGCCTGCTGGAAATGGCGCGCCGCTGCATCGACTGCTACGTGCCGGCCACGCTGAGCTTCCGCGACAACCAGTACCTGCGGCCCGAGACCGTGGCATGGCTGGGCAGCATGGCGCGCGCGTTCTACCGCGATCTCTACGCGCTGCTCGAGGAAGGCAGGCGCGCCGGCGTGTTCCGCTACGGCGACGCGCGCGTGACCGCGCACGCGATCGGCAGCGTGGTCGGTTTCATGTACACCTGGCACGAGCCGGGCCGCCTGCCGCCGCGCGCGCTGGCCGAGGAACTGGCGACCAACATGATGAAGATGGTGCTGCCGGTGGAAGCCTGACTAGGGAATTCCCGTGGGCCGCCTGAACTGTGCGCTAGACTTCACGTCAAACCACGGAGTTTGCCCAGAGGACTTCATCTAACGTGTTGTCTTAACAGGGTGTCGCGTTTAGCATCTGTCGAAAATCGAACGACCATTCAGAAAATCAGGAGACGGTGCATGGAAAGACTATGGCTTAAGCACTACCCGGCGGGCGTGCCCGCCGAGATCGACGGCAGCCAGTACCGTTCGCTGGCCGCCCTGCTTGAGGAATCCTTCCGCACCTACGCCGACCGCCGCGCCTTCGTCTGCATGGACAAGGCCATCACCTACGGCGAACTCGACCGGCTTTCGCGGCAGTTCGCGGCCTGGCTGCAGACGCGCGGCCTCAAGCCCGGCGCGCGCGTGGCCATCATGATGCCGAACGTGCTGCAGTACCCGGTGGTGCTGGCCGCGGTGCTGCGCGCCGGCTACGTGGTGGTCAACGTCAACCCGCTCTACACCCCGCGCGAGCTCGAGCACCAGCTCAAGGACAGCGGCGCCGAGGCCATCGTCATCCTGGAGAACTTCGCCACCACGCTGCAGCAGGTGCTGCCGGTCACGCCGGTCAAGCACGTGGTGGTGGCCAGCATGGGCGACCTGCTGGGCGGCCTGAAGGGCGCCATCGTCAATTTCGTGGTGCGCAACGTCAAGAAGATGGTGCCGGCGTGGGAGCTGCCCAACTGCGTGCGCTTCAACACCGTGCTGCAGGAAGGCAGCCGGCTGGAACTGAAGCCGGCCAATACCGGCCCGGACGACATCGCTTTCCTGCAATACACGGGCGGCACCACGGGCGTGTCGAAGGGCGCCGTGCTGCTGCACCGGAACATCGTCGCCAACGTGCTGCAGTCCGAGGCGTGGATGCAGCCGGCGCTGGCCAAGGGCGCGCCGATGGAACAGTTGATCACCATCACCGCGCTGCCGCTCTATCACATCTTCGCGCTCACGGTGTGCTGCCTGCTGGGCATGCGCGGCGGCGGCCTGGGCGTGCTGATCCCCAATCCGCGCGACATTCCCGGCTTCATCAAGGAGCTGCAGAAGTACAGGTTCAACACGTTCCCGGCGGTCAACACGCTCTACAACGCGCTGATCAACAGCCCGGACATCGGTAAGGTCGATTTCTCCGGCCTGCGCGTGGCCAACGGCGGCGGCATGGCGGTGCAGGAGGCGGTCGCCAAGAAGTGGCTGGAGAAGACCGGCTGCCCGATCATCGAGGGCTATGGCCTGTCGGAGACCTCGCCTTCGGCCACCTGCAACCCGACCGACACCGATGCCTTCTCCGGCACCATCGGCCTGCCGCTGCCGTCGACCGAGATCGCCATCCGCGACGACGACGGCCGCGACGTGCCGCTCGGCCAGCCCGGCGAGATCTGCATCCGCGGCCCGCAGGTGATGGCCGGCTACTGGAACCGCCCCGACGAGACCGCCAAGGTCATGACGCCGGACGGCTTCTTCAAGACCGGCGACATCGGCGTGATGGACGCGCGCGGCTACACCAAGATCGTCGACCGCAAGAAGGACATGATCCTGGTGTCCGGCTTCAATGTGTACCCGAACGAAATCGAGGGCGTGGTCGCCGAATGCCCGGGCGTGCTGGAAGTCGCCGCCGTGGGCGTGCCCGACGAGCACTCGGGCGAGGTGGTCAAGCTGTTCGTGGTCAAGCGCGACCCGGCGCTGACCGAGGCCGAGCTGATCGCCTTCTGCAAGGAGCGCCTGACCGGCTACAAGCGGCCCAAGTACATCGAATTCCGTGGCGAGCTGCCCAAGACCAACGTGGGCAAGATCCTGCGCCGCGAACTGCGCGACAGCCGCAAGGCGGCATAGGCCGCGGCAGCTGGATTGCCGACAAGACTTCCATAGCCCGAAGGTTTGCTCCCCTCTCCCATGAAATGGGAGAGGGGCCGGGGGAGAGGGCAGGTGCGCGCGAATGGCGCAGGCCCTCACTTCGTGGAGCCGCCGGCCCTTTCCCCGGCCTCTCCCGCACGCGGAAGAGGGGCGGCGACCAAGAAGCGGCAAAGCCGGCCCCGTCGGCAACGCATCGGCCTCCCGCCAGGGAGGCCGTTTTCATTGGGTCGCTGCCGACGCCATCGTCAGTTCAGCATTCAGCCGACGGCACGATGCGCGGCGCCGTCCCGTCGTCGGGATAGATCATGCGCACGCAGGCGCCGGCGTCGAGTCCCGGCGCCGCCGGGCCGCTGACGGTGGCGAGCGGGCTGCCGTCCAGCGCCGTCACCTTGTACTGGTAGAGCTCGATCTGCGGCCGCGGCTGCGGGTTGAGCAACTGGTTCAGGTTCACGGCGAAACCCATGCTCATGCCGCCGCCGCCCCAGCCGTTGCCGCCGGCCGCGCCCACGCCCACGGCGGAGCCGAAGGCGCCGGTGCCGGGCGCGTCCACGGTGCCGGCCGCGGTCTTCTCGCTGATGTGGCCGAGCCTGACGGTGTAGTCGAGCGGCGTGACCTTCGGCTGCGGCGGGCCGCTCTGGCAGGCGGCCGCCAGCAGCAGCGGCGCCAGGCAGGCGGCCAGCCGCAGCGGGCGCGCGCGGTGTGCCGCGTTCATGCGCTGGCCAGCCCGCTCTTGAGCCGGCCCAGCAGGCGGAACAGCGCGCGGCGGTCGGTCTGCGGCAGGCCGCCGAACAATTGCTCGATCCAGTCTTCGTGCGCGCGCGCCATCTTCGAGAACGCCGTGCGCCCGGCCGGCGTGAGGCGGATCAGGTAGGCGCGGCGGTCGCTCGGCAGCGCCTCGCGCGATACCAGGCCTTCTTCCTGGAGCTGGTCGGTGATGCCGGTGACGTTGCCGCCAGTGACCATCATGCGGCGCGACAGCTCGCCCATCTTGAGGCCCTCGGGGTGGCGGTCCAGCTGCGCCATCAGGTCGAAGCGCGGCAGCGTGCAGGCGAATTCCTGCCGCAGCCGCGAGCGGATGTCGGCTTCCACCAGGTTGGTGCAGGTCAGCAGGCGCAGCCACAGGCGCAGGCCGTCGTGGCTGGCATCGTCGGCGCGGGTTTCGAGATCGACCGGCGGTTCGTCGGCGCCGGCCTTGACGGGGATCTCGGCGGCAGTCGTGGTGGGCATCGCGGCAGGCAGGTTGTTTGATGCCTCAAGTATATGCCCTCCCGCGCCGGGCGGCGCGGGGATCGGCGGGTGCTCAGTCCACCTTGGCGCCCGAGTCCTTGACGACCTTGGCCCACTTGGTGTGTTCGGCGCGGATGAACACGACGAACTGTTCCGGCGTGTTGCCGACCGGCTCGGCGCCCTGGGCCTGCAGTTTCTCGCGCACGGCCGGCGTGGCCAGCGAGCGCGTGACTTCCTGCTGGATGCGCGCGACGATCTCGTGCGGCGTGCCGGCCGGCGCCAGCAGCCCGAACCAGGAGCTGGCCTCGAAGCCCGGCAGCTTGCCGGCCTCGGCCACCGTGGGCACGCCCGGCAGCGCGGGCGAGGGCCTGGCGCTGGTCACGGCCAGCGCCTTGAGCTTGCCGGCCTTGATCAGCGCCATCGAGGACGGCAGGTTGTCGAACATGAGCTGCATGGTGCCGCCGGCAAGGTCGGTCAGCGCCGGGCCGCTACCCTTGTACGGGAAATGCACCATGAAGGTATGCGTCTGCGTCTTGAACAGTTCGCCGGCGAGGTGGATCGAGGTGCCGTTGCCGCTCGATGCCATGTTGAGCTTGCCGGGATTGGCGCGCGCGTAGGCGATCAGGTCCGGCACGCTGTTGATGCGGTTCTGCTGCGCGAAGGCGGGGTTGACCACCAGCACGTTGGGCACCGACGCCACCTCGGTGATCGGCGCGAAATCCTTGATCGGGTCGAACGGCAGCTTGCCGTACAGCGACTGGTTGATGCCGTGCGTGCCCACCGTGCCCATCAGCAGCGTATAGCCGTCGGGCGCCGACTTGGCGACCATGTCGGCGCCGATGTTGCCGCCGGCGCCGGGCCGGTTGTCCACTACCACGTTCCAGCCCGGCAGCTTGGACAGCTCCGCCGCCACCGCGCGCGCCAGGATGTCGGTGGTGCCGCCGGCCGGGAACGGCACCACCAGGCGGATCGGCTTGTTCGGGTAGGGATCGGCGGCCAGCGCCGGCGCGGCGCCGACAAGCAGGCCGAGGCAGGCGCTGGCTGCGCTGGCAAGCAGCATGAGGGTCGCGCGGCGGCGGTGGCGGTGCATGGTGTCTCCTGGCTGGTCTGGCCGCGCCGCACGGTTGCGGCTGCGGGGTTTGCTGCATTCTAGGGCTCGCCGCCGGAGGTGCCGATGAGGTGATGCCCTAGGCCGCCGGCCCCGCCAACGGCAAAAAGGCACCCGAAGGTGCCGTTGCCAGGTCGCGCGGACGCGCTCAGAACTTGTGGCGGATGCCGAGGCCCACGCCGAGCATGGTCGTCTTGCCCGGGCCCAGCGGGTAGCCGTTGGCGAAGGCGATGGCCGAGGTGTCGAGGTTCACCCCCGCGTACTTCGAAAACGCGGTGGTCAGGTAGAGGTCGGTGCGCTTGGACAGGTTGTAGTCGGCGATGAACGAGATTTCCCACGGATTCGGGACATTGACGCCGCCCTGGTTCTTCACGTTGTCGTAGTTATATTGCAGCGTCAGGCCCAGCGCCGCGGTGACCTGGTAGTTGGCGCCGATCCAGTAGTAGTCGTCGCGCAGCACCGTCGTGCCGTTCTGCGCCTTGCTCTGGCCCCAGCGGTAGCCGCCCATGAGCTTGGCCGGGCCCCAGGCGTAGCTGGCGGCGACGGCGGCCTTCTTGACCGTGCCGGTGCCGGCGAAGGTGGTGCCGGCCATCACGCTCGGGTTGTACTGATCGTAGGCGATGGTCGCGCCGACCGGGCCGGCGAAATAGGACACGCCCGCGCCGTAGCCGGTGTCGCGGCGGAACTGGCCGGGGGCTTCGCCGCCGCCGGACACGCCGTTGCCGAACGACCAGTGCGCGATCGCCGTCACCGGGCCGAACACGCCGGTGTACTTGGCGGTGTTGTCCGAGCGGAAGTTCAGGCCGAGCTGGGCCACCACCGGCTCGTACTGGGTCGCGTAGCCGCTGGGCGAGAAATTGGCGAGCAGGTCGAACAGCGTGGTGTACTGGCGGCCGAAGGTGAAGCGGCCGACCTGGGCGCTTTCCAGGCCCACGTAAGCCTGGCGGCCGAACAGGCGGCTGCCCTGCTGCGCCTTGCCGTCATCGAGGCCAAAACCGTTTTCGAGCACGAACAACCCCTTCAGGCCGCTGCCCAGGTCTTCGACGCCGCGCAGACCCCAGCGCGAGCCGGACAGGCCGCCCGACGTCAGGCGGTATGCGTTGTCGCCGGTGGGGCCGAGATGGCTGACGTATTCGACGTTCATGTCGACGACGCCATACAGCGTCACGCTGGACTGGGCTTGCGCAGCACCGGCGAAAAGGCCAAGCGCCGCCAACGCAAGAAGCGATTTTTTCATGCTCGATGATCTCCATGTAAGAATTATTGGTGGTCAGCGGGGAAACCTCCTGAGTCTCCATCGCCCGCTTACCCAACTTCGTCAGAAGTTGCCAACCACTGTAACAAACCGCCTCCGTTTCACAATCCGGGGTGCTGCCCTTGTCAGCTTTTCACAACTCAGGGTTTTGGAGTATCGGAAGCGCGGCAGGCAAGGCGAGCGCTGGCGCCGCCGCGGCAAGGCCGCCACGGCGGGCACGGTACAATGCGGGAAATCCCGAGGCCGGATCCGCGCGGGTCCGCGCAGGTCCCGTTTCCTTGCCGGCCGCGCCGCGGAGCGCGCGCGCGGGCAATCACGAGTGCAAGCATTGATGGATACCTTGATTCGAGAATTCGATGTGGCCCTGCGCGCGATCGCGGGCGTGACGCGGGCCGAGCGGGCCAATCCGGCCGCGGCGCTGGCGCCGGACGACGGCCGCCTCGACGAGCGGGAACGCCACCACGTGGCCGGGCTGATGCGCATCAACCATGTCGGCGAGGTCTGCGCGCAGGCCCTCTACCAGGCGCAGAAGCTCACCGCGCACACGCCGCAGGTGCGCGCGCAGATGGACCAGGCCGCGCGCGAGGAAGAAGACCATCTCGGCTGGTGCGCCGAGCGCCTGCGCGAGCTTGGTTCGCGCACCAGCCTGCTCAACCCGCTCTGGTACGCGGGCGCGTTCGCCATCGGCTGGGCCGCCGGCCGCGCCGGCGACCGCGTCAGCCTCGGCTTCGTGTCCGAGACCGAGAGCCAGGTCGAGCAGCATCTCAACGGCCATCTCGGACAGCTCCCCGCCGCGGACCAGCGCTCGCGCGCGATCCTGGAGCAGATGCGCGACGACGAGGTGCGCCACGGCGCCACCGCCCGCGAGGCCGGCGGCATCCCGCTGCCGGCGCCGGTGCGGGCGATGATGCGGGCCGCGTCGCGCGTCATGACCACGGCTGCCTATCGGATCTAAAGGATCTAAGGGATCTAAGGGATCTAAGGGATTCGAGAGGCCCGGCCGCCGGGCCGGCGCGGGTCCCCGCGCGGGCGGGGTAGACAACAAAACGTTGTATCCTTCCATCGGTCCCGCGAGACGGATTTTCGTGCGGCAGGCAGTTCCTTCCCCGGTCGTTCTCAGGTGGTTTCTCTGCTTTCCTCCATAAGATCTTCATTTCATTAGGGATTCACTTTTTCGGTGCGTGAAGAGTGCGCGCTAAGTCATTGTTCTGATTAAAAAAACCCGGTTTGTTGCCCCGCGGCGAGCCTTGACCCGCCAAATCGCTTCCTCTAAAGTGGGAAATAGTGTGAGGAAGTGTATTTTTGTGTGAAAAAGCGGGCTGGCTGTGGGATCATCCCCCAACGTCGGCTTTACTGGGTTTACCGTGCCAACCGACGGCAGAGCGGGCGGACACGGATCGGGAGCGAGCTTGTTTCAGGGCGCATCGGCGCTGTCACTGGATGCCAAGGGCCGGATGTCGATTCCGGCGCGGCACCGTGAAGCGCTGCAACAGCAGGCCGAGGGCCGGGTAACGCTGACAAAGCACCCGGATGGCTGCCTGCTGCTGTTTCCGCGGCCCGAATGGGAAAGCTTCCGGGCCCGCATCGCCGCTTTGCCGATGGACGCGCACTGGTGGAAGCGCATCTTCCTCGGCAACGCGGCGGACGTCGACATGGACGGCGCGGGCCGCGTGCTGATCGCGCCCGAGCTGCGCAGCGCCGCGCAGCTCGACAAGGAAGTCATGCTGCTCGGCATGGGCAGCCATTTCGAAGTCTGGGATGCCGCGACCTACGCCGCCAAGGAACAGCAGGCAATGGCGCAGGGCATGCCGGAAGCATTGAAGAACTTCTCTTTCTGACGAGGTCATGAGCTCAACTCAAACGCCGGGGACCACCGCCCTGCGCCATCGCACCGTGTTGCTGGACGAGGCTGTCGAAGCGCTCGTCTGGCGGCCCGATGGCGTCTATGTGGACGGCACCTTCGGCAGAGGGGGGCACAGCCGGGCCATATTGGCCCGGCTGGGGCCGGCCGGGGCACTGGTGGCCTTCGACAAGGATCCGGCAGCAATCGCAGAGGCGGGCACCATCGAGGATGCCCGCTTCTCCATTGAGCACACCAGCTTCGCCGACATGGCCGGCCGTCTGGCGGCCCGCGGCCCGGTGGCCGGGATACTGCTCGACCTGGGCATCAGCTCGCCCCAGATCGACGATGCGCAGCGGGGGTTCTCCTTCCGCTTCGAGGGCCCGCTGGACATGCGCATGGACACCACGCGCGGCGTCACCGCCGCCGAGTGGCTGGCGCAGGCGGAAGAGCAAGACATCGCGAGGGTGATACGGGACTATGGGGAAGAACGGTTTGCTGTACAGATTGCAAAGGCGGTTGTTGCTCGCCGGAGCGAACCCGGCCTTGGCGGGCCACTCGCCACTACGGCCGAGCTTGCCGCACTCGTGGCGAAAGCCGTCAAGACTCGCGAGAAGGGCCAGGACCCTGCGACCCGCACCTTTCAGGCTCTACGGATTCACGTCAATCAAGAGCTTGCGGACCTCGAAAGAGGACTGAGCGCGGCATACGATCTGCTGCAGGCAGGAGGGCGGCTGGTGGTGATCAGCTTTCATTCGCTCGAGGACCGCATCGTCAAGCGGTTCATGCAGGCGCACGCCCGTCCGCAGCAGGATGCCGACCCGGCCCTGCGCCGCGCGCCGCTGCGCGCCGACCAGTTGCCGCAGCCGACGCTCAAGCTGCTCGGCCGCGTCAAGCCGGGCGCCGACGAAGTGGCCGCCAACCCGCGCGCGCGCTCGGCCGTGATGCGGGTGGCCGAGAAACTGCCGGCGCGCGCGCCGGCACAGGCTGGCCACGCATGAACCGCCTGACTTTCTTCCTGCTTGCCGCGCTGATCTTCTGCGCGCTCTCCCTGGTGAGCGCGCAGCACCAGGCGCGCACGCTGTTCGTCGCCCTCGAGCGTGCCCAGGCGGAAGAAAAGCAGTTGGACATCGACTGGTCGCGCCTGCAGTACCAGCAGAGCGCGCTCGGCAAGAGCGCGCGCATCGCCGACGCGGCCCGCACCCAGCTCAAGATGACGCCGGTCATTCCCGGCCGTACCCAATACCTGGCCGGCGTGGTGCTCGACACTCCGCCGGCTACCGTGGCGACTGCGGCTTCCGCTGCGGCGGCGGCCTCGGCGCCCGCGGGGAGCAAGCCATGACCATCGCCCATCCCTCGCAGCGCGGCCAGCAGCGCGGCAGCCCCTCGCGCCCGCGCACCGGCCAGTTCGCGGCCAGCCCGGTGCTGGGCCTGCGCCTGCCGATGTGGCGCTCCAAGCTGGTGGTGTTCATGATGTTCTCCGCCTTCGTGGCGCTGGCCGGGCGCGCGCTGTGGATCCAGGGCCCCGGCAACCAGTTCTACGAGGCCGAGGGCAAGAAGCGCTTCCAGCGCACGCTCGACCTGCCGGCCACGCGCGGCAAGATCCTCGACCGCAACGGCCTGGTGCTGGCCACCAGCCTGCCGGTCAAGGCCATCTGGGCGGTGCCCGAGGACGTGCCCGACCAGATCGACGCGGACAAGATCCGCCAGCTCGGCAAGCTGCTCGACATGAGCGACAAGGAGCTGCGCCGCAAGTTTACGGAAGACAAGAGCTTCGTCTACCTGAAGCGCCAGGTGCTGCCCGACGCCGCGGACAAGATCGCCGCGCTCAAGATCGAGGGCATCCACCAGACCCGCGAATACAAGCGCTTCTACCCCGAAGGCGAGGCGATGGCGCACATCGTCGGCTTCACCAACGTCGAAGACCGCGGCCAGGAAGGCATGGAGCTCGCGCGCGAGCCGGTGCTGGCCGGCAGGTCCGGCGCGCGCCAGGTCATCAAGGACCGCCTCGGCCGCGTGGTGGAGGACGTCGGCATCCTCAAGACGCCGCGCGACGGCGAGGACCAGCAGCTTTCCATCGACGCCAAGATCCAGTATCTGGCCTTCAACGAGGTCAAGGCCATCGTCGAGCGCAGCAAGGCCAAGGCCGCCAGCGCGGTGGTGCTGGACGCCCAGACCGGCGAGGTGCTGGCGCTGGCCAACTGGCCGACCTACAACCCCAACGACCGCACCCGCCTGTCGGGCGAGCAGCTGCGCAACCGCGTGCTGACCGACACCTTCGAGCCCGGCTCGATGATGAAGCCGATCACCATCGGCCTGGCGCTGCAGCTCAAGCGGGTCACGCCGTCGACGGTGTTCGCCACCACCGGCAAGTTCACCTACGAAGGCGCCACCATCAGCGACACCCACAATTACGGGGCGCTGACCGTGGCCGGCATCATCCAGAAGTCCAGCAACATCGGCACCACCAAGATCTCGATGCTGCTCAAGCCGCAGGAGATGTGGGACATGTTCACCAGCGTGGGCCTGGGCCAGGCGCCCAAGCTCGGCTTCCCCGGCGCGGTCGCCGGCCGCGTGCGCCCGTACAAGAGCTGGCGCCCGATCGAGCAGGCCACCATGTCGTATGGCTACGGCCTGTCGGTGTCGCTGTTCCAGATCGCGCATGCCTACACCATCTTCGCCCACGACGGCGAGCTGATCCCCGTCACCATGTTCCGCCGCGACGGCCCGGTCAGCGGCGAGCGCGTGCTGTCGCCCGAAGTGGCGCGCCAGGTGCGCGGCATGCTGGAAACCGTGACGGCGCCCGGCGGCACCGCGCCCGAGGCCCAGGTGATGGGCTACCGCGTCGGCGGCAAGACCGGCACCGCGTACAAGCACGTCGGCCGCGGCTACGACCGCAGCAAGTACCGCGCCTCGTTCATCGGCCTGGCGCCGATGTCCAACCCGCGCGTCATTGTGGCGGTCAGTGTGGACGAGCCCACTTCCGGCAGCCACTACGGCGGCGCGGCGGCGGGCCCGGCCTTTGCCGCCATCACCGGCGGCACGCTGCGCGCGCTCAACGTGCAGCCCGATTCGCCGATCCGCCAGCTGGTGGTCAGCGACAAGGTGCAGGAAAGCGAGCCGTGGAGCGCATCCCAATGAGCCGCCAGCTGCTGCCCCTCGAAATCGCCGCCCAGGCCGCCGACGCGCTGGCCTGGCTGCGCCAGCGCGCGCCCGCCGGCGCCCGCCTCACCGGCGACACGCGCCGCCTGACCCAGGGCGACGTGTTTTTCGCCTACGTGCTAGGCAACCAGCGCCTGTCGACCGACGCGCGTCCGCACATCGCCCAGGCCATCGCGCGCGGCGTCAGCGCCATCCTTTATGAAGCGGACGGCTTCGCCTGGCCGCACGGCGAGGCGGTGCCGCATCTCGGCATCGCCGGCCTGCACCAGCTGGCCGGCCCGATCGCGGCCGGTTGGTACGGCAACGACGCGCGCGGCCTGGCCGTGACCGGCATCACCGGCACCAACGGCAAGACCTCGTGCGCGCAATGGCTGGCGCGGCTGCTGCAGGCCGCGGGCAAGCCCTGCGCCACCATCGGCACGCTCGGCACCGGCTTTCCCGGCGCGCTGGCCGCCACCGGCTTCACCACGCCCGACGCGGTGCAGCTGCAGGACAGCCTGGCCGCGCTGCACGACGCCGGCGCCCGCGCGGTCGCGATGGAAGTGTCCTCGCACGGCCTGGAGCAGGGCCGCGTGGCCGGCACGCATTTCGACGTGGCGGTGCTGACCAACCTGACCCAGGACCACCTCGACTACCACGGCACGATGGTCGAGTACGAGGCGGCCAAGGCGCTGCTGTTCCAGTGGCCCGGCCTGCGCGCCGCGGTGGTCAACCGCGACGACGGCATGGGTGCCCGCCTGCTGGCCGGCAAGCTGGCCGCCGCGCAGGTCATCGAATACGGCCTCGACGGCCCGGCCGCGGCCACCCGCAAGGGCGGCCAGTGGCTGCGCGCCAGCGGCGTGCGCGCCACCGCCGCCGGCACCGCCTTCCGCGTGGACGGCAGCTTCGGCAGCGCCGACGTCGCCACGCCGATGATCGGCGGCTTCAACGTCAGCAACCTGCTCGCCGTGCTCGGCGCGGCGCTGGCCAACGGCATCGCCTGGGACGCCGCCGTCGACGCGCTGCGCGCGCTCAGGCCGGTCGACGGCCGCATGGAACTGTTCGGCGGCGGCCAGGACGGCCCGCTGGCGGTGGTCGACTACGCCCACACGCCCGACGCGCTGGACAAGACCCTGGCCGCGCTGCGCCCGGTGGCGCAGGCCCGCAACGGCCGCCTGTGGTGCGTGTTCGGCTGCGGCGGCGACCGCGACCCGACCAAGCGCCCGCTGATGGGCGCGGTGGCCGAGCGCCTGGCCGACGAAGTCGTGCTGACCAGCGACAACCCGCGCAGCGAAGATCCGCTCGACATCCTCGACGCCATCGCCGACGGCATGGACGAGCGCGGCCGCGCCCACCTGATCGAGGACCGCGCCGCCGCCATCCTCTACGCCATCAAGCACGCCGCCGCGGCGGACGTGGTGCTGGTGGCCGGCAAGGGCCACGAGGCCACCCAGGAAGTGCAGGGCCGCAAGCGGCCGTTCTCCGATCGCGAACACGTCCGGCTGACGCTGGGCACGCGCGGGGTGGCCGCATGAACCGGAACATGATGACCAATCTGCAGCAAGCCGCCGGCTGGATCGCCGGCGCGCGCCTTTCCATGCCCGCCGCCGCCGATGCGGCCGCCCTGGGCTTTGCGCGCGTGCTGACCGACAGCCGCGCCGTGCAGCCCGGCGACCTGTTCGTCGCGCTCAAGGGCGAGCGCTTCGACGCCCACGATTTCCTCGCCGACGTGGCCGCGCGCGGCGCCGCCGCGGTGCTGGTGGCGCGCGCGCCCGACGCCGCGCTCGGCCTGCCCGCCATCGTGGTGCCCGACACGCGCCTGGCGCTGGGCGAACTGGCCGCCGGCTGGCGCCGCCGCTTCAGCCTGCCGGTGGTGGCCGTGACCGGCAGCAACGGCAAGACCACGGTCAAGGAAATGATCGCCGCGATCTTCGCCGCGGCGGTAGGGGAGGGCGCCCGCCTGGCCACCGGCGGCAACCTGAACAACGACATCGGCCTGCCGCTGACGGTGCTGCGCCTGGGCGCCGCGCACCGGCTGGCCGTGCTCGAGCTCGGCATGAACCACCCGGGCGAGACCGTCTACCTGGCCGGCATCGCCCAGCCGACGGTCGCCGTCGTCACCAACGCCCAGCGCGAGCACCAGGAATTCATGGTGAGCGTGGAGGCGGTGGCGCGCGAACACGCGGCGGCCATCGCGGCGCTGCCCGCCGACGGCGTGGCGGTGTTCCCGCTCGACGCCGAGGGCGGCGGCGCGCACGCCGGCATCTGGCGCGAGGCCGCCGGCCAGCGCCGCGTGCTGTCGTTCGGCCTGGCCGCCGGCGCCGACGTGCGCGCCGACGTGCATCTCGACGACGGCGTGCAGGTGATGCGGGTCACGGCGCCCGGCGGCGCCTTCGAGGTGCGCCTGTCGGTGCTGGGCACGCACAACGTGCGCAACGCGCTGGCGGCGACGGCCTGCGCGCTGGCGGCCGGCGTCGGCCACGAGGCCATCCGCGCCGGGCTGGCCGGGTTCGCCGCGGTCAAGGGGCGCCTGCAGGTCAAGCACACCGCCGCCGGCACGCTGGTGATCGACGACACCTACAACGCCAACCCGGACTCGGTGCGCGCCGCCATCGACGTGCTCGCCGGGTTTGCCGCGCCGCGCCTGCTGGTGCTGGGCGACATGGGCGAAGTGGGCGACCAGGGCCCGGCCTTCCACGCGGAGATCGGCGCCTACGCCGCCGCGCGCGGCATCGAGGCCCTGTGGGGCACCGGCGCGGCCATGACCGACGCGGTGCGCGCGTTCGGCGCGCAGGGCGGCGGGCAGGCGCGCCATTTCGACAGCGCCGAGGCGCTGGCCGGCGCGCTGGCGCGGGACGAGGACGGCATCGTGGCCCGCGCGGGCGCGGTGCTGGTGAAGGGATCGCGCTTCATGCGCATGGAACGGATGGTGGATGCGCTGGTCGCAGACACGTCCGCGCCGAAAGCGTGAGGGGCGTGACAGGCATGAGGGGCATGAAGGATGCGGCCGGTGGCCGGCAACGCCCGATCAGGTAATCGCAAGCAAACGAGAAGCCCGGCGCCGCCGGGCGGTTGTCGAAAGGAATACGGAACACGATGTTATTGGCTCTGGCCCAGTGGCTGCAAAACGACTACAGCTTCCTGCGGGTCTTCAACTACCTGACCTTCCGCGCGGTGATGGCCAACCTCACCGCGCTGTTGATCGGCCTGTGCCTGGGCCCGTGGGTGATCCGCAAGCTGACCGAACTGAAGATCGGCCAGGCGGTGCGCACCATCGGCCCGCAGTCGCACCTGGTCAAGGCCGGCACGCCCACCATGGGCGGCGTGCTGGTGCTGGTGTCGATCGGCATCTCCACGCTGCTGTGGTGCGACTGGGGCAACCGCTTCATCTGGGTGGTGATGCTGGTGACGCTGGGATACGGCGCGATCGGCTGGGTGGACGACTACCGCAAGGTGGTCTACCGCGACCCGCGCGGCATGTCGAGCCGCGAGAAGTTCTTCTGGCAGACCCTGATCGGCCTGGTGGCCGCGGTCTACCTGGCGTTCTCGGTGTCGGAAAGCAGCAATGTGCGGGTGTGGGACCTGTTCCTGGGCTGGGTCGAGAGCGGCATGTCGCTGGACATGCCCTACAAGTCCAACCTGATCGTGCCCTTCTTCAAGGAAGTGAGCTACCCGCTGGGCGTGGCCGGCTTCATCGTGCTGACCTACCTGGTGATCGTCGGCTCGAGCAACGCGGTGAACCTGACCGACGGCCTCGACGGGCTGGTGATCATGCCGGTGGTGCTGGTCGGCAGCGGGCTGGGCGTGTTCGCCTACGTGATGGGCAGCGCGGTCTACAGCAAATACCTGCTGTTCCCGCACATCCCGGGGGCGGGCGAGCTGCTGATCTTCTGCTCGGCGCTGACCGGGGCGGGCCTGGCCTTCCTCTGGTTCAACGCCCACCCGGCCCAGGTCTTCATGGGCGACGTGGGCGCGCTGGCGCTGGGCGGCGCGCTCGGCACGGTGGCGGTGATCGTGCGCCAGGAGATCGTGCTGTTCGTGATGGGCGGCATCTTCGTGGTGGAAACGCTGTCGGTGATGCTGCAGGTGACGTGGTTCAAGATCACCAAGCGGCGCTACGGCGAGGGCCGGCGGCTGTTCAGGATGGCGCCGCTGCATCACCACTTCGAATTGTCGGGCTGGAAGGAAACGCAGGTCACGGTGCGCTTCTGGATCATCACCATGCTGCTGGTGCTGATCGGGCTGTCGTCGCTGAAGCTGCGCTGAGCGCGCGGCCGGCATCGGTGTAACAACGTAACGAAAAGGGCGGAAAACGAAGTGTTTGGCGAGTTGCAGAAACCTCATGTGCTGGTGCTGGGCCTCGGTGAATCGGGGCTGGCGATGGCGCGCTGGTGCGGCCAGTACGGCGCCCCCGTGCGCGTCGCCGACACGCGCGAGGCTCCCGCCAACCTGGTCTTCCTGCAGGCCGAGCTGCCCTCGGCGCAATTCATCGGCGGCGCGTTCGACGTGGCGCTGCTCGACGGCATCGGCCTGGTGGCGATCAGCCCCGGCCTGCCGCCGGGCGAGCCCGCCACCGCCGCGCTGCTGGCGGCGGCGCGCGAGCGCGGCATCCCGGTGTGGGGCGAGATCGAGCTGTTCGCGCGGGCGCTGGCCCATCTGCGGGCCGAATCCGGCTACGCGCCCAAGGTGCTGGCGATCACCGGCACCAACGGCAAGACCACCACCACCGCGCTGACCGGCCGCCTGGTCGAGCGCGCCGGCAAGACCGTGGCGGTGGCCGGCAACATCAGCCCGTCGGCGCTCGACAAACTGGCCGCCTGCATCGCCGCGGCCACGCTGCCCGAGGTCTGGGTGCTGGAACTGTCCAGCTTCCAGCTCGAGACCACCTATACGCTGGCGCCGCACGCGGCCACCGTGCTCAACGTCACGCAGGACCACCTCGACTGGCACGGCGGCATGGAAGCCTACGCCGCCGCCAAGGCGCGCGTGTTCGGCCCGGCGCCCGCGCCGGGCGAGCCCGGCTGCCTGCAGGTGCTCAACCGCAACGACCGCCTGAGCCTGGAGATGGCGCGCGCGGGCACCGTGCCCGTCACCTTCGGCACCGACCTGCCGGAGACGCCGGGCAGCTTCGGCGTGCTGCGCGAGGGCGGCATGCCGTGGCTGGTGATCGCCGAGGCCGACAGCGAGGCCGAGGGCGAGAACAAGCCGCGCCGCCGCAAGGCCGCCGCCGAGGCCGAGCCGGCCGTGCCGGTGCGCCACAAGCGCCTGATGCCGGCCGACGCGCTGCATATCCGCGGCATGCACAACGCCACCAACGCGATGGCCGCGCTGGCGCTGTGCCGCGCCATCGACCTGCCGCTCAACGCCCTGCTGCACGGCCTGCGCGAATACCGCGGCGAGCCGCACCGCGTGGAGTGGGTCGCCACGGTGGACGACGTGGAGTATTTCGACGACAGCAAGGGCACCAACGTGGGCGCCACCGTGGCCGCGCTGTCGGGCCTGGACAAGCGCGTGGTGCTGATCGCCGGCGGCGAAGGCAAGGGCCAGGATTTCTCGCCGCTGGCCGCGCCCGTGGCGCAGTACGCGCGCGCCGTGGTGCTGATCGGCAAGGACGCCGGCGAATTGCGCCGTGCGCTGGCCGGCACCGGCGTGACGCTGGCCGACGCCGCCACGCTGGAGCAGGCGGTCACGCTGGCCGCCGGCGCCGCGCAGGGCGGCGACGCCGTGCTGCTGTCGCCGGCCTGCGCCAGCCTCGATATGTTCCGTAACTACGTGCACCGCGCGGAAGTGTTCCGTGCCGCGGTGGAAGAACTGGCGATGTCCCGGGGGATCGTGCCATGAGCGACGCACAGGTCAAGCGCAGCGGTTTCATCGGCGCCACCATCGGCAATGCCTGGGGTGGCCTGCGTGACGCGGTGTCCGGCGTCAAGCCGACCCGCTCGCGCATGATGGAGTACGACCAGCCGCTGCTGTGGGTGTCGATCGTGCTGCTCGCGCTCGGCCTGGTGATGGTGTACTCGGCCTCGATCGCGCTGCCCGACTCGCCGCGCTACGCCAACTACCGCGAGAGCCACTTCCTCGCGCGGCATGCGTTCGCGCTGTTCGTCGGCCTGTCCGGCGGGCTGCTGGCGTTCCAGATCCCGGTCAAGTTCTGGGACCGCTACGCGCCCAAGCTGTTCGTGATCGCGCTGCTGTTGCTGGTGGTCGTGCTGGTGCCCTTCGTCGGCAAGGGCGTCAACGGCGCGCGGCGCTGGATTCCGCTGGGCATCATGAACTTCCAGCCGTCCGAGCTGATGAAGCTGGCGGTGGTGCTCTACGCCGCCAACTACACCGTGCGCAAGCAGGAGTGGATGCAGAACGTGGGCAAGGGCTTCCTGCCGATGGGCGTGGCGGTGGTGGTGGTGGGCATGCTGCTGCTGCTGGAGCCCGACATGGGCGCCTTCCTGGTGGTGGCCACCGTGGCGATGGGCATCCTGTTCCTGGGCGGCATCAACGGCAAGCTGTTCGCCGGGTTGGTCGGCGTGGCGGTGGGCGCGTTCGCGCTGCTGATCACGGCCTCGCCGTGGCGGCGCGAGCGGATCTTCGCCTACCTCAACCCGTGGGAAGAAGCCAACGCGCTCGGCAAGGCCTACCAGCTCACGCACTCGCTGATCGCCTTCGGGCGCGGCGAATGGACCGGCGTGGGGCTGGGCGGCAGCATCGAGAAGCTGCACTACCTGCCCGAAGCGCACACCGACTTCATCCTCGCTGTGATCGGCGAGGAATTCGGCTTCGTGGGCGTGCTGGTGGTGATCGTGCTGTTCTACTGGCTGGTGCGCCGCGCGTTCGAGATCGGCCGCACCGCGCTGCAGCTCGACCGCACCTTCGCCGGCCTGGTGGCCAAGGGCATCGGCGTGTGGGTCGGCTGGCAGACCTTCATCAACATGGGCGTGAACCTGGGCCTGCTGCCGACCAAGGGGCTGACCCTGCCGCTGGTGAGCTACGGCGGCTCGGGCATCCTGATGAACTGCGTCGCGCTGGCGATCTTGCTGCGGGTCGACTACGAGAACCGGGTGATGATGCGTGGAGGCAAAGTATGACCGCTGCGCGCACCTTGCTCGTGATGGCCGGCGGCACCGGGGGGCACGTGTTCCCCGGGCTGGCGGTCGCGCGCGCGTTGCGCGAACAGGGCTGGCGCGTGGTGTGGCTGGGCAACCGCAGCGGCATGGAAGCCACGCTGGTGCCCAAGTACGACATCCCGATGGAGTTCATCCAGTTCGGCGGCCTGCGCGGCAAGGGGCCGCTGACCAAGCTGCTGCTGCCGCTGAACCTGCTGCGCGCGTTCTGGCAGAGCCTGCGGGCGCTGCGCCGCGTGCGGCCCGACGTGGTGCTCGGCATGGGCGGCTACATCACCTTCCCGGCCGGCATGATGGCCTCGCTGCTGGGGCGCCCGCTGGTGCTGCACGAGCAGAACTCCATCGCCGGGCTGGCCAACAAGGTGCTGGCCAGGGTGGCGGACCGCGTGCTGTGCGCGTTCCCCAACGCGCTGCCGGACAGCGAGTGGACCGGCAACCCGGTGCGCGAGGAGCTGGCCCGCATGCCCGCGCCGGACCAGCGCTACGACCAGCGCAGCGGCCCGCTGCGCCTGCTGGTGGTGGGCGGCAGCCTCGGCGCCGCGGCGCTCAACGAGATCGTGCCCAAGGCGCTGGCGCTGCTGCCGGAAGCTGCGCGCCCGCTGGTGAAGCACCAGGCCGGCACCAGGCAGATTGACACGCTGCGCGCCAACTACCAGGCGGCCGGCGTGCAGGCGGAAGCCGTGCCCTTTATCGACGACATGGCCGGCGCCTACGCCGAGGCGGATCTGGTGATCTGCCGCGCGGGCGCCATGACCGTGTCGGAGGTGGCGGCGGCGGGCGTGGCGGCGCTGTTCGTGCCGTTTCCCCATGCCGTGGACGACCACCAGACCACCAACGCGGAATTCCTGTCGCGGCAGGACGCGGCCTTGCTGGTCCAGCAGAACGAACTGACCGCGCAGGGGCTGGCGCACACGCTGGCCTCGCTCACGCGGACCCGACTCAAAGAGATGGCGCACCAGGCGCGCGGTCTCGCCAAGCCGGAAGCGACCCGGCGCGTGGCGGAGATCTGCAGCCAGATGGCCAGGGATTGAAACAAACGGATTCATGAAGCACATCGTCAAGAACATCCACTTCGTAGGCATCGGCGGCGCCGGCATGAGCGGCATCGCGGAGGTCCTGTTGAACCTGGGCTACAAAGTCTCGGGCTCCGACGTGGGCAGCAACGCCGCCACGCGGCGCCTGGCCTCGCTGGGCGCGACCGTGACGCACGGCCATGACGCCGCCAACATCAACGGCGCCAACGCCGTGGTGGTGTCCACCGCCGTGACCGGCGACAACCCCGAGGTGCTGGCCGCGCGCGCCAGGCGCATCCCGGTGGTGCCGCGCGCGGTCATGCTGGCCGAGCTGATGCGCCTCAAGCAGGGCGTGGCCATCGCCGGCACCCACGGCAAGACCACCACCACCAGCCTGGTGGCCTCGGTGCTGGCCGAAGGCGGGCTCGACCCGACCTTCGTGATCGGCGGCCGGCTCAATTCGGCCGGCGCCAACGCGCGCCTGGGCACGGGCGACTTCATCGTGGCCGAGGCCGACGAGTCGGATGCGTCGTTCCTCAATCTGTTCCCGGTGATCGAGGTCATCACCAACATCGACGCCGACCACATGGACACCTACGGGCACGATTTCGCCCGGCTCAAGCAGGCGTTCGTGGAGTTCACCCAGCGCCTGCCGTTCTACGGCATCGCGGTGCTGTGCGCGGACGATCCCAGCGTGCGCGAGATCATGCCGTTCGTGTCCAAGCCGATCGTGCGCTACGGTTTCGCCGAGGACGCCCAGATCCGCGCGGTCAACGCGCGCGCGGTCGACGGCCAGATGCACTTCACCGTGCTGCGCCAGCTGAACGGCCACGCCGAGCCGCCGCTGGACGTGGTGCTGAACCTGCCCGGCATGCACAACGTGCAGAACGCGCTGGCCGCCATCGCCATCGCTACCGAGCTGGAGGTGCCCGACGCCGCCATCGTCAAGGCGCTGCGCGAGTTCCACGGCGTGGGCCGGCGCTTCCAGCGCTACGGCGAAGTGGCCTGCACCGGCGCGGACGGGGCCGAAGGCACCTTCACGCTGGTCGACGACTACGGCCACCATCCGGTCGAGATGGCCGCCACGCTGGCCGCGGCGCGCGGCGCGTTCCCGGGCCGCCGGCTGGTGCTGGCGTTCCAGCCGCACCGCTTTACCCGCACGCGCGACTGCTTCGAGGACTTCGTCAAGGTGCTCGGCACCGTGGACGCGCTGCTGCTGACCGAGGTCTATGCCGCCGGCGAGACCCCCATCGTGGCCGCCGACGGCCGCGCGCTGACGCGCGCGCTGCGCGTGGCGGGCAAGGTTGAACCCGTTTTCGTGGAGCAGATCGAGGAAATGCCGCAGGCCATCCTGAACGCCGTCCGGCCCGGCGATGTCGTGGTGACGATGGGCGCCGGCACCATCGGCGGCGTGCCGGGGCAACTGGTTTCGCAACAAGCATCGCAACAGGCATCGGGAGGCCACGCATGAGCTTCGTCTCCCATCCCAATATCGACCCGAAATCGCTCGGCAAGGTCGGCGTGCTGCTGGGCGGCCGCTCGGCCGAGCGCGAGATCTCGCTGATGTCCGGCAACGGCGTGCTGGCCGCGCTGCGCGCGCGCGGCGTCGATGCGCACGCCTTCGACCCGGGCCTGCAGCCGGTGGCCGAGCTGGCCGCGGCCGGCTTCGACCGCGTCTTCATCGCGCTGCACGGCCGCTACGGCGAGGACGGCACCATGCAGGGCCTGCTGGAGCAGCTCGGCGTGCCCTACACCGGCAGCGGCGTGCTGCCCTCCGCGCTGGCGATGGACAAGCAGGCCACCAAGCGCCTGTGGCTGACGCACGGGCTGCCCACGCCGCGCTTCGCCATGCTCGATGCCGGCACCGACTTCGCCGCCGTGGTGGCCGACCTGGGCCTGCCGCTGATCGTCAAGCCGGCGCGCGAGGGCTCGTCGATCGGCCTGAGCAAGGTCACCGACGCCGGCCAGATGCGGGCCGCCTTCGAGAAGGCCGCGGCGCTGGACAACGACGTCATCGCCGAGGCATTCATCGACGGCGCCGAGCTGACCTGCCCGATCGTGGGGGAGGGCGCCGGCGCCGAGGCGCTGCCGGTGGTGCGCATCGTCGCGCCCGGCGCCAACTACGACTATCAAAACAAGTACTTTACTGACGTTACCCAATACTTGTGCCCGTCGGGCCTGCCGGACGACGTCGAGGCCGAGGTCCGGCGCCTGGCGGTGCAGTCGTTCCGCGTGCTGGGCTGCCGCGGCTGGGCGCGCGCCGACGTGATGCTGCGCGCCGACGGCAAGCCGTTCCTGCTCGAGATGAACACCTCGCCCGGCATGACCGGCCACTCGCTGGTGCCGATGGCGGCGCGCGCGGCCGGCATCAGCTACGAGGATTTCGTGCTGCAGGTGACGGCCGCCGCCACGCTGGACCTGCACCCGAACGACGCCTGGAAACCCGACTGAGCAACAGAAGCCGACCGAACCTGAACCGACCGAACGGAAACGCCCCAAGCCATGTGGCACAACACCCGCCTGCTCAACCTGATCGCCTCCACGCTGTACGCGCTGGTGGCGCTGATGGCGTTCGCTGCCGGCCTGCTGTGGCTGGCGCAGCGGCCGGTGTTCGCCATCACGCACGTGGAGCTGTCGGCGATGGCGGGCGGCACGCTGCGCCACGTCAACGCGCCGGGCGTGCGCGCCAACGCGCTGGGCAAGCTGAGCGGCAACTTCTTCACGCTCGACCTCAACGAGGCGCGCCAGAGTTTCGAGTCCGTGCCCTGGGTGCGGCGCGCCAGCGTGCGGCGCGAATGGCCCAACGGCCTGGCGGTCGAGGTCGAGGAGCACGAGGCGCTCGGCACCTGGGGTAATGCCGACGGCGGGCGCCTGATCAACACCTACGGCGAGATCTTCGTGGCCAACCCGGCCGAGGCCGAGGAAGACGCGCAGCTGCTCGCGCTGGACGGCCCGCCCGACAGCGAGTCCGACGTGGTGGACAAGCTCGAGGTCATGCGCGAATGGTTCAAGCCGCTCAAGGTCGAGCCGCTGGCGGTCACGCTGTCACAGCGCTACGCCTGGCGCACGCGGCTGTCCAACGGCATGGTGATCGAGCTCGGGCGCGAGCAGAACGATGAAGAGCGCGATGCGATGGCGCAGCGCGTGAAGCGGTTCGTGGTGGCCTGGCCCCAGGTCACGGAGCAGTGGGGCAAGCAGATCGAATACGCGGACCTGCGTTATCCGAACGGATTTGCCATCCGCGCGGCCAACGTGCGGTTCCTGACCGATGCGCAGGCCGCGGCGGCCGCCAAGGCCCGCGCGCCCGCGGCAAGCAATCCGACAAACAATCCGACGCGACTCAAGAGCAAGAACGCGGAGAAAACCCGATGAGCAAGGAATACAAGGACCTGTTGGTCGGTCTCGATATCGGCACTTCCAAGGTGGCCGCGGTGGTGGCGGAACTGCGCCCCGACGGCAGCTATGAAGTGATCGGGATGGGCCAGTCGGAGTCCAAGGGTCTGAAGAAGGGGGTCGTGGTCAATATCGAGGCCACCGTGCAGTCCATCCAGCGCGCGCTGGAGGAGGCCGAGCTGATGGCCGACTGCAAGATTTCCGAGGTCTTCACCGGCATCGCCGGCAGCCACATCCGCAGCTTCAACTCCAGCGGCATGGTGGCGATCAAGGACAAGGAGGTCACGCAGACCGACGTGGCACGCGTGATCGAGACCGCCAAGGCGGTCAACATCCCGACCGACCAGCAGATCCTGCACATCCTGACGCAGGAATTCATCATCGACGGCCAGGAAGACGTGCGCGAGCCGATCGGCATGAGCGGCATCCGGCTGGAGGTGAAGGTGCATATCGTCACCGGCGCGGTCAGCGCGGCGCAGAACATCGTCAAGTGCGTGCGCCGCTGCGGGCTGGAGGTGCACGACCTGATCCTGCAGCCGCTGGCCTCGAGCCTGGCGGTGCTGACCGAGGACGAGAAGGAGCTCGGCGTGGTGCTGGTCGACATCGGCGGCGGCACCACCGACATCGCCATCTTCAGCGAAGGCGCGATCCGGCACACCGCCGTGATCCCCATCGCCGGCGACCAGATCACCAACGACATCGCGATGGCGCTGCGCACGCCCACGCCCGATGCCGAGGACATCAAGATCCAGTACGGCATCGCCAAGCAGGCCATCGCCGACCCGGAGGACATGATCGAGGTCCCCGGCGTGGGCGACCGCGGCACCCGCACGCTGAGCCGGCAGGCGCTGGCTGCGGTGATCGAGCCGCGCATCGAGGAGCTTTACTCGCTGGTGCACCAGGTGGTGCGCGAATCGGGCTACGAGGAACTGCTGTCCTCGGGCGTGGTGATCACCGGTGGCACGGCGATGATGCCGGGCATGGTGGAACTGGGCGAGGACATTTTCCTCAAACCGGTTCGGGTCGGCGTGCCGGAATATCGCGGAAATTTGCACGAAGTGGTAAAGAGTCCGCGCTATTCGACCGTAATGGGACTACTGCTCGAAGGCCGCGTGCAGCGCATGCGCGGGCGCCGGGTGGCGGTGCAGAGCGGCTCCGTCAAGCATGTGTGGGGCCGCATGAAGGAATGGTTCGTCGGCAATTTCTGATATTGCCGGCGCGCGGGATGTTGAAAGATTGACGGCGCTGTCCACCGGATCGGGGGCGGGCCGTTGAAACAGGCAGTTCTTTTTGATGGTTTCTTGTTCAGTAGCCAAGGGTTGCGGCGGGGAGGCCGCAGCGTTTGGCAGCTGATTCTTCTTGGAGGCAGTGATGGACTTTGACATGATCGAAACGGAAATGCAGGACGGCACCATCATCAAGGTGGTGGGCGTGGGCGGCGCGGGCGGCAACGCCGTGCAGCACATGATCAGCCGCGGCGTGCAAGGCGTCGAATTCATCTGCATGAACACCGACGCCCAGGCGCTCAAGCGCTCTTCCGCCTCGCGCGTGCTGCAGCTCGGCAACACCGGCCTGGGCGCCGGCGCCAAGCCGGAAGTGGGCCGCAACTGCGCCGAGCAGGCGCGCGAGCAGATCGCCGACTCGCTGCGCGGCGCGCACATGGTCTTCATCACTGCCGGCATGGGTGGCGGCACCGGTACCGGCGCCGCCCCGATCGTGGCGCAGGTGGCCAAGGAAATGGGCATCCTGACCGTGGGCGTGGTCAGCAAGCCGTTCGAGTTCGAAGGCGCGCGCCGCGCCAAGGTGGCGGAGTCCGGCTCGAGCGAGCTGGAGTCCAGCGTCGACTCGCTGATCGTGGTGCTCAACGAGAAGCTGTTCGAGGTGATGGGCGACGACGCCGAGATGGACAAGTGCTTCCAGTGCGCCGACGACGTGCTGCACAACGCCGTGGCCGGCATCGCCGAGATCATCAATGTCGATGGCCTGGTGAACGTCGACTTCGAAGACGTGAAGACGGTCATGGGCGAGCAGGGCAAGGCCATGATGGGCACGGCCACCGTGTCGGGCGTGGACCGCGCCCGCCTGGCCGCCGAGCAGGCCGTGGCCAGCCCGCTGCTCGAAGGCGTGGACCTGTCCGGCGCGCGCGGCGTGCTGGTCAACATCACCGCCAGCCGCTCGCTCAAGCTGTCCGAGACCAAGGAAGTCATGAACACCATCCGCAGCTACGCCGCGGAAGATGCCACGGTGATCTTCGGCACGGTGTACGACGACTCGATGGGCGACGCGCTGCGCGTGACCGTGGTGGCCACGGGCCTGGGCCGCTCGGCCAAGAAGCAGCAGCCGATGACCCTGCTCAAGACCGGCACCGACAACATGCCGGTGCAGATGATGGGCAACATGACCAACACCGTGAACGCGGGCCACAGCAACGCGCCGGACTACAGCAACCTGGACACGCCGGCGGTGTGGCGCAGCTCGCGCGAATCGGCGTCCGCCCACGTCGCCGCGCTGCAGGAGAAGGGTGTGGATACCTACGATATCCCCGCCTTCCTGCGCAAGCAGGCGGACTGAGTCGGCACGGCAAGGTGCAGGCCTTCAGGCCGGCTGCCCGCCGGGCCGCGGCCACGGAACAGCAAGACACGCAGGCGCTCCCTATCCGCCCGTGTCGCGCCCCGTGGCTGCGCCCGGCTCGGCAGCCAGCCGGCCCGCGCCCGCGCTGACGCCCTCAGCTCGCATCCCGTCGCCGGGACAGGCGTGCCACCGGCCGCCTCCCCGGACTGGTCTCCCGCCCTCCCGGCCGGGATGTGCCGTCGTCCGCGCGGCGATCGCAAGATCGCCGCGCGCGTTGCATTTTTCAGCCCCGCTGCGGCACCGCGCCCGCGGCGCCGTTTCAAGCACGCGCCGGGGTTAAGGTTTAGAGTCGCACTGGAATCGCATCGGGCCCCCGCCCAAGCGCGCCGGCACCGCGGCGCACAGGCTTCGCCTTGGGCGCGGCAGGTGCGCGCACTATGATGCTAGACAGGGTTTTTACCGAGACAGGAAGAGAGACAGCATGATCGAAACAGGAGCGCGTGTGCCCGACGCCACGCTGAACGAATTCTTCGACACCGAGACCGGCGGCTGCAGCCTCGGGCCCAACGCCTTTTCGGTGGCGGAACTGGCGCGCGGCCGCAAGATCGTGGTGTTCGGGCTGCCCGGCGCCTTCACGCCGACCTGCTCGGCCAAGCACGTGCCGGGCTACGTCGCCCAGGCCGAGGCGCTGCGCGCCGCCGGCGTGGACGAGGTGTGGTGCGTCTCGGTCAACGACGCCTTCGTGATGGGCGCCTGGGGCCGCGAGCAGAACACCGCCGGCAAGGTGCGCATGATGGGCGACGGCAGCGCCGAATGGACGCGCAAGCTGGGGCTGGATATGGACCTGACCGCGCGCGGCATGGGCGTGCGCTCCAAGCGCTACGCGATGGTGATGGAAGACGGCGTGGTGACTGGCCTGTGGGTCGAGGCGCCCGGCGAATTCAAGGTCAGCAGCGCCGAAGCGGTGCTGGCGGCGTTGCGCGCTTAATACGCGATTGTGACAATTCGACCCTCGCGAGTGACGCAAGTTAGACTTGCGGGGGTGAATTCTTACGCCACTAACAGGCCGAAACAAAGTGGCGCAGCGCAGCAAACGAAGCGATGGTAAAATCGCTGTATCAGTAAGTTCAGTCAATAGATTTTAATAATAGCTGAGAACGTCATGCTCAAACAGCGCACCATCAAATCCCTGGTCAAGACCGTAGGCATTGGCTTGCACTCGGGCCGTAAAGTGACGCTGACGCTGCGCCCCGCCCCGGCAGACACCGGCATCGTGTTCACCCGCGTGGACCTGCCCGAGGCCGTCGAGATCCCCGCGAGCGCCGGCGCCATCGGCGACACCCGCCTGGCTTCGGTCCTGCAGAAGGACGGCGCGCGGGTTTCCACCGTGGAGCACCTGATGTCCGCCTGCGCGGGCCTCGGCATCGACAACCTGTACGTGGACGTCGACGCGGAAGAAATCCCCATCATGGACGGCAGCGCCGCGTCCTTCGTGTTCCTGCTGCAATCCGCCGAGATCGAGCAGCAGTCCGCTCCCAAACGCTTCATCCGCGTGAAGAAGGCCGTGGAAGTGCGCGAGGGCGACAAGCTGGCCCGCCTCGAGCCGTTCTTCGGCTTCAAGCTGGCCTTCACCATCGATTTCCGCCACCCGGCGGTGGACAAGACCGGCCAGACTTTCGCCATCGACTTCGCCGACACCAGCTACGTGCGCGAGATCGCGCGCGCGCGCACCTTCGGCTTCGCCCATGAGGTCGAGGCGCTGCGCGAGATGGGACTGGCGCGCGGCGGCAGCCTCGACAACGCCATCGTGCTCGACGAGCACCGCATGCTGAACAACGAGGAACTGCGCTACGGCGACGAGTTCGTGCGCCACAAGATCCTGGACGCGATCGGCGACCTCTACGTGATCGGCCATCCGCTGATCGGCGCCTACATCGCCAACAAGTCCGGCCACGGCCTCAACAACCAGCTGCTGCGCGCCCTGCTGGCCGATCAGGAAGCCTACGAGATGGTCACGTTCGAGCGCGTCGAGGACGCGCCGCCGGCCTTCCTGCCGCAGTTGCAGCCGGCATTCGCGTAAGCCGCGGGCGTCCTGGCGCCGCAAAGAGAAAGCCGGTCGCTCGACCGGCTTTTTTTCATGCTGGGGATACCGTCTTTCAGCCCTTCGGCCCCGGACCGTGATGCGACAGCAGCGTCTTCAGCGCGTCGCGCAGCGGCGAATCGGGCAGGTCGCGCGTGAGCTGGTCCAGGCTCGCCAGCCCGGTGGCCGACATCCTGCCGTTCCTCGGCCGCTCCACCGGCCCGGTGTCCCAGTCCCCCTGGCGGCCCACGTCCGGTTGAACGCGCACCCGGATTGCGGTAATCTGCGAGCCCCGCTGTTGCAGTCTTCCAAGTAGCGTCGGCACCACCTGTCTTACCCGTGCCGCGGCGGCGCCATGCGCCGCCAGCAACAGCAGTGTCCGCTCCCCCTGGCCTTGCCCGATGGCGCGGGCGTCCTGCTTGACGCCTGCCACGGCGATGCCGTCCTGCAGTCCGCGAGGCAGGAGCGACAGCACCTCAGTTTCCAGCACAGCCAGTTCCCGCGCCGTCTGCATCAGGGCGGAAACCGGGCCGGCCTTGGCCAGCCAGTCGTTGAGCGGCTTGGCGGCGGGCGTCTGGAGGGCGTGGTGGGTGAACATGCGCATGCGCGCATTCTAGCGTGCCGCCGCTTGCGTGCGGCGCCGGGCCTTGCATTGGGAGAAGGGAGCCGCCTCATGCAGATCATCGTGCTTCATCCGCGCCTGCCGCAGGTGCGCCATTTCACGCTGTCGCGCGGGCGGCTGGCCGCCGCCGTGCTGCTGCTGTGCCTGCTGGTCGCGCTGACCTCGTCGGCGCTGACCTGGTTCGCCGCGCGCGCGGGGCTGGCCGGGTCCGGCGCGCCGGCGCGCGCGCCCGGCGACGACGCCTACCTGCGTGCCAACCTCAATGTGCTGGCCGCCCGCGTGGGCGAGATCCAGGCCCGCATGGTGCGGCTGGACGCGCTGGGCGAGCGGGTCTCGGGCCTGGCCGGCATCGCGCCGAAGGAGTTCGACTTCCGCCAGCCGCCCGGGCGCGGCGGCCTCGCGCCCACGGCCCAGTCGCGTGCGCCCAGCCTGACGGAGCTGCAGTTGGCGCTGGCGCGCCTGTCCGACCAGGCCGAGCAGCATGCCGACTATCTCGACGTGGTGGCGACCACGCTGCTGGACCGCCAGAGCGAGGACCGCCGCGTGCCGCGCGTGCTGCCGGTGGCGTCCGGCTACGACGCCTCGGGCTTCGGCTGGCGCTTCGACCCGTTCACGGGGCGCCGCACCCCGCACGACGGCGTGGACTTCTCCGCGCCGGCCGGCACGCCGATCGTGGCGGCCGCCGGCGGCGTGGTGGTGGCTGCCGAATGGCACCCGGAATACGGCAACCTGATCGACATCGACCACGGCAACGGCCTCAAGACCCGCTACGCGCACAGCGCCAAGATGCTGGTCAAGCCCGGCGACCTGGTCAAGCCGGGCCAGCAGATCGCGCTGGTCGGCTCGACCGGGCGTTCCACCGGCGCGCACCTGCACTTCGAAGTGCACGTCAACGGCGTGCCGCAGAACCCCAGCCGCTTCCTCGCGGTGGCGAAACCGGCACCCGCGCAGCTGGCCCAGGCGCCCGAGCCGACCGACCGCACCGCCATCCGCTGAAGCGGCGCCGGCGCGCCGTTGAAGAACCGCGGGGCCGCCCCGATGTCCGAAGGGAACTGGGTGCGCGGGGCGCGTCCGGGCCAGGGGGTGCGAGGGCGGGGTGAGCGGCCGGCGCGGCGTCGGCAGGCGGGCGCGCGATCGGCGCGCCATCGCCGCTGCATCGCCGCCACGGCGTCAAGTCCCGGCTGCCGCGGGGTGTGGTTTGCGCATCGCGCGGACCGCCGCGCGCTTCCGGCCGTGACACCCGCGCGTGATAAACTCGGCGTTTTGCGCCAATCTTCCTATTTCCTCGCGCGGTTCGCCCTGGGCTGCCGGCCTGACCGGCGGCCAGGCCGCCGGTGCATGGCACAGCGGCGTACCACGGCAGACCTCTCGCGTAGGTGAAAGCAATCGATGATCACGGGCCTTCTCAAGAAAGTCTTCGGCAGCCGCAATGAACGGCTGGTCAAACAATATGGCAGGACCGTCGCGCAGATCAATGCGCTGGAACCGAAGTTCGCGGCGCTGTCGGACGACGACCTGCGCGCCATGACCGAGACCTTCCGGCAGCGCCACGCCGCGGGCGAGTCGCTCGAGGCCATGCTGCCCGAGGCGTTCGCGGTGTGCCGCGAGGCCAGCAAGCGGGTCATGAAGATGCGCCACTTCGACGTGCAGCTGATCGGCGGCATGGTCCTGAACGACAACAAGATCGCCGAAATGCGCACCGGCGAGGGCAAGACCCTGACCGCCACGCTGGCGGTGTACCTGAACGCCATCACCGGCAAGGGCGTGCACGTGGTCACGGTCAACGACTACCTGGCCCAGCGCGACGCCGAGTGGATGGGGCGCCTGTACAACTTCCTGGGCCTGTCGGTGGGTGTGAACCTGTCGCAGATGCCGCACGACCAGAAGGCGGCGGCCTACGCGGCCGACATCACCTACGGCACCAACAACGAGTTCGGCTTCGACTACCTGCGCGACAACATGGTCTACGATCCGGGCCAGCGCGTGCAGCGTCCGCTGCACTACGCGATCGTCGACGAGGTGGACTCGATCCTGATCGACGAGGCGCGCACCCCGCTGATCATCTCGGGCCAGGCGGAGAACCACACCGACCTGTACCAGCGCATGAACGGCATCCCCAAGCTGCTCGAGCGCCAGATCGGCGAGGAAAAGGCCGACGGCACCGGCGTCGAGAAGCCCGGCGACTACTACGTCGACGAGAAGGGCCACCAGGTCTACCTGACCGAGGCCGGCCACGAGAAGGCCGAGGAAATCCTCGCGCAGCAGGGCCTGATCGGCGAGGGCGAGTCGCTCTACGCGCCGCAGAACATCACGCTGATGCACCACCTGTACGCCGCCCTGCGCGCGCACAGCCTGTTCCACCGCGACCAGCACTACGTGGTGCAGAACGACGAAGTCGTGATCGTCGACGAATTCACCGGCCGCCTGATGACGGGCCGGCGCTGGTCCGACGGCCTGCACCAGGCCGTGGAAGCCAAGGAAGGCGTGACCATCCAGCAGGAAAACCAGACGCTGGCCACGATCACCTTCCAGAACTACTTCCGCATGTACGAAAAGCTGTCCGGCATGACCGGCACGGCCGACACGGAAGCCTACGAGTTCCAGGAAATCTACGGCCTCGAAGTGGTGGTGATCCCGACCAACCGGGCTGCCCAGCGCAAGGACTTCCAGGACCAGATCTACAAGACCTCGAACGAGCGCTACGACGCCGTGGTGCGCGACATCCGCGACTGCTACGAGCGCGGCCAGCCGGTGCTGGTCGGCACCACCTCGATCGAGACCTCGGAATACCTCTCGGGCCTGCTCAACAAGGCCAAGCTGCCGCACCAGGTGCTCAACGCCAAGCAGCACGAGCGCGAAGCCGAGATCGTGGCGCAGGCCGGCCGGCCCAAGATGATCACCATCGCCACCAACATGGCGGGCCGCGGCACCGACATCGTGCTGGGCGGCAACGTGGAAAAGCAGGCCGGCTTCATCGAGGCCGACGACAGCCTGCCCGAAGCCGAGAAGGCCACGCGCATCGCCAAGCTCAAGGACGAGTGGCAGTCGCTGCACGAGCAGGTCAAGACCTCCGGCGGCCTGCACATCGTCGGCACCGAGCGCCACGAGTCGCGCCGCATCGACAACCAGCTGCGCGGCCGCGCCGGGCGCCAGGGCGACCCGGGCTCGTCGCGCTTCTACCTGTCGCTCGACGACCAGCTGCTGCGCATCTTCGCCGGCGACCGCGTGCGCGCGATCATGGAGCGCCTGAAGATGCCCGAGGGCGAGCCGATCGAGGCCGGCATCGTCACGCGCTCGATCGAGTCCGCGCAGCGCAAGGTCGAGGGCCGCAACTTCGACATCCGCAAGCAGCTGCTGCAGTACGACGACGTCGCCAACGACCAGCGCAAGGAAATCTACAAGCTGCGCAACGAGGTCCTGGAATCGCAGGACGTCGGCGAGATGGTGAAGAACCTGCGCGAGAGCGTGCTGGTCGAGATGTTCCGCGACCACGTGCCGGCCGACACGATGGAAGAGCAGTGGGACATCGCCGGCCTGGAAACCAAGCTGCGCGAGGAATGGTCGCTCAACGTGCCGCTCGCCGCCACGGTCGAGGCCGCGCAGAGCATCGAGGACGAGGAACTGCTGAACCTGATCGTGCGCGCCGCCGACGAGCGCTACGAAGGCAAGGTCGCCCAGGTCGGCCGCGAGTCGTTCGCCGGCTTCGAGCGCTCGGTCATGCTGCAGAGCATCGACACGCACTGGCGCGAGCATCTGGCCGCGCTGGACCACCTGCGCCAGGGCATCCACCTGCGCGGGTATGCGCAGAAGGACCCCAAGCAGGAATACAAGCGCGAGTCGTTCGAACTGTTCGCGCGGCTGCTGGACCTGATCAAGGTCGAGGTCACGCGCGTGATCTTCAACGTGCAGATCCAGTCGCCGGAGCAGCTCGAGCAGGCCTCGGAGCAGATCGAGGAAGGCCTTTCGCACCTCGGCAACGTGCAGTACCAGCATGAGGAGTTCGACGAGGCCAGCCAGGCCGCGGAGGCGGCCACCGCGCCCGAGCGCGCCGGCATCGCCTACGCCGCCGCGGCGGCCGAGACCGCCGGCATGGCCAAGGTGGGGCGCAACGATCCGTGCCCCTGCGGCTCCGGCAAGAAGTTCAAGCAGTGCCACGGCAAGCTCAGCTAGGCCGCGCACGGTGAAGTCAGCAAACATGCCCGCGCAAGCGGGCATGTTCGTCAGGGCGGTGCGGAATCCGCAGGCAACAAGCGCGGAATCCGCGATGCGCGGGCTGCGCATGGGCGCTCCGCTCCGGCCTGGCGCCCGCCAACCAGCAACGAAGAACGCATAGAGGAACGCACATGGCCGTCAACCTGCCCCTGCCGCTGGCAGAGAACCTGAAACCTGTCGCCGGCGTCGAGCTCGGCTGGGCCGAAGCGGGTGTCCGCAAGGCCAACCGCAAGGACGTGCTGGTGGTGCGCGTGGCCGCGGGCAGCACCGTGGCCGGCGTGTTCACCCGCAACCGCTTCTGCGCCGCGCCGGTGCAGGTCTGCCGCGAGCACCTGGCCGCCGGCAAGGGCATCCGCGCGCTCGTGGTCAACACCGGCAACGCCAACGCCGGCACTGGCGAGCCCGGCCTGGCCGCGGCCCGCGCCACCTGCGACGCGCTCGCCGCGCAGCTCGGCATCGCCGCCGAGCAGGTGCTGCCGTTCTCGACCGGCGTGATCCTGGAGCCGCTGCCGGTGGACCGCATCGCCGCCGCGCTGCCGGCCGCCATCGCCAGCGCGAAGCCGGACAACTGGCTGGCCGCGGCCGAGTCGATCATGACCACCGACACCCAGCCCAAGGCCGCCTCGCGCACCGTGCAGATCGGCGGCAAGACCGTCACGCTGTCGGGCATCAGCAAGGGCGCCGGCATGATCCGTCCGAACATGGCGACCATGCTCGGCTTCATCGCCACCGACGCCACCGTGGCGCAGCCCGTGGTGCAGGCGCTGGTGTCCTACGCGGCCGACCAGTCGTTCAACAGCATCACCATCGACGGCGACACCTCGACCAACGACTCGTTCGTGCTGATCGCCAGCGGCCAGGCCGGCGCGCCGGCCGTCGAGCGCGCCGAGGGCGCCGACTTCGAGGCGCTGCGCGCCGCCGTGACGGACCTCGCGCAGGAACTGGCGCAGATGATCGTGCGCGACGGCGAAGGCGCCACCAAGCTGATGACCATCCGCGTGGAAGGCGGCAAGGACGTTGCCGAATGCCGCCAGATCGCCTATGCGGTGGCGCACTCGCCGCTGGTCAAGACCGCGTTCTACGCCTCCGACCCCAACCTCGGCCGCATCCTGGCCGCGATCGGCTACGCCGGCGTGGACGACCTCGACGTCGGACGCGTCAACCTGTGGCTCGACGACGTGCTGGTCGCGCGCGACGGCGGGCGCAATCCCGACTACCGCGAGGAAGACGGCCAGCGCGTGATGAAGCAGGCCGAGATCACCGTGCGCGTCGCGCTCGGCCGCGGCGATGCCGCCGCCACGGTGTGGACCTGCGACCTCTCGCACGACTACGTTTCGATCAACGCGGACTACCGCTCGTAAGCTCTGCCCCGGGGAGCGGCGCCCGCGCGGGCGCCGCTCCCGGCTTCCCGCCAAGATCCGCTTTCCCGTTTTTCCCCGCCTCTCCTGCCCAGCCGCCATGTCCGACCTCGCCTCCCGCCTCGACAGTTTCCTCGCCCGCCTCGAACAATGGTTGCCGCCGCAGTTGAGCGACGCCGACTGGGAGCAGGCCGTCGCATTCCGCTGGCGCAAGCGGCAGAGCCTGTTCGGCAACATCGGCTACCTGCAGGCGATCCGCCAGCTGCCGCCGATCCACCTCGACGACCTCAAGAACATCGAGCGCCAGAAGGACGCCATCGTCGCCAACACGCGCCAGTTCGTGCGGTGCCTGCCGGCCAACAACGTGCTGCTGACCGGCGCGCGCGGCACCGGCAAGTCCTCGCTGATCAAGGCCTGCCTCAACGCCTTCGTCAAGGACGGCCTGCGCCTGGTGGAAGTGGACAAGGACGATCTGGGCGACCTCGGCGACATCGTCGAGCAGCTGGCGGCGCGCCCGGAGCGCTTCGCCATCTTCTGCGACGACCTGTCGTTCGAGGACGGCGAGTCGGGCTACAAGTCGCTCAAGTCGGCGCTGGACGGCTCGGTGGCCGCGCAGTCGGACAACGTGCTGATCTACGCCACCTCCAACCGCCGCCACCTGCTGCCCGAGTACATGAAGGACAACGAGACCTACCGCCACACCGACGACGGCGAGATCCATCCCGGCGAAGTAGTGGAGGAAAAGATCTCGCTGTCCGAGCGCTTCGGCCTGTGGCTGTCGTTCTACCCGCCCAAGCAGGACGAGTACCTGGCCATCGTCGGCCACTGGCTCCAGCATTTCGGCTGCTCGGACGAGGACGTGGCCGCCGCGCGCGGCGACGCGCTGGTGTGGGCGCTGGAGCGCGGCTCGCGCTCGGGCCGCGTGGCCTGGCAGTTCGCGCGCGACTGGGGCGGCAAGCATGGCAAGCCGTTCGTCGCCTCGGCCGAAGGCCAGGCATGAGCGAGGCCCCGCAAAGCGCCGCCGGCACCGCGCGCAAGGTGACGGAGGTCGCCGTGGGCGTGCTGGTGCAGCCCGACGGCCGCTTCCTGCTGGCGCAGCGCCCGGCCGGCAAGCCCTACGAAGGCTATTGGGAATTCCCGGGCGGCAAGCTCGAGCCGGGCGAATCGGTGGAGGAAGCGCTGGCGCGCGAACTGCACGAGGAGCTCGGCATCGCGGTGTCGCAATCGGTGCGCTGGCAGGTGCTCGAGCACGATTACCCGCACGCCTACGTGCGCCTGCATTTCTGCAAGGTCACGGCATGGTCGGGCGAGCTGGTGGGGCGCGAAGGGCAGGCGTTCTCATGGCAGTCGGCGCCGGTCGAAGTGGGACCGCTGTTGCCGGCCACGGTGCCGGTGGTGGCGTGGCTGGCTGACGAGGGCAGGCGCTAAGGCAGCGCTTCGTCGGGCAAACCGGTGGCATGCGGGGCGCAGCGACTGTGACCACAGGCGCGGGCCGGCGATGCGTGATGGCGGTATGAACCGCTGCAGACGCCGGCCAACGCCGCGCCTCAGTCCTCGTCGTCCTGCTCCGCCGACGGATCCTCGCCGGGTTTGCCGCCGATCACGTATTTCTCCGAGGCCCACGCGCCGAGGTCGATCTGCTTGCAGCGCTCGGAACAGAACGGGCGGAACTTGTTCTCCGGCACCCAGGCCACATCCTTGCCGCAGGTGGGGCACTTGACTACGGTTGTCATCGCTTCAGAAATTGCAGAGCTTGAGCAGGAAGGGAATGTCGGCATCCACCGAGCGCGGGCGCAGGTCGCCGTCCTGCTGCGTGAAACGGACCCACAGCATGTACTTGTTGGCGCTCATCTCGGGGATGAAGGCCAGCAGCGAGTCGTCGAGCATCACCTGCATGAGCTGGTAGCTGCGGCCCGACAGCATCTGCTGGTAGCTGCCGCCGGTGGCGATGACCTTGCCGCTCTGGCCGGACTCGCGCAGCAGCCGCAGCACGGTGTTGGTGCCCATGCGCAGCGCCACCAGCGGGCGTGCCCACTTGAGGATGTCGGCGCGGCGGTCCTCGGCCGGGCGATGCTGCCATGCGTAGTAGGCCGGCAGGTCGAATTCGCAGGTGCCGCCGGGAATGATGGCGCGGCTGCGGATGCTGGTGAGCCACTCGTTGTCGGTCAGCAGCTGGCCGGCCTTGCCCACCACCTGGTTGAGCTGCGACATGGCCTGCTCGATCTCGCCGATGACCGCGTCGAGCGCGGCCTGGTCGATCTGCGGGTTGGCGCGCAGCGCGGCCAGCGCCTGGCGCTGGCGCTCCAGTTCCTTGAGCAGGTCGGTCTTGAGGTCCGCGCGGCCGGCCACGTCGATGATCTCGAACAGTGTCGTCAGCGCCACGTGGTGCTGCAGGGCATGATCCTGGCCGAGGAAATAATCCAGGCGATCGAACAGGTCTTCCAGGCGCAGGAGAGTCCTGATGCGTTCGTTGAAAGGATATTCGTACAGAATCAAGTGATTGTCCGGGCGGCAGGGCGGTTTGGCGGGCGGCGTTGCTGGCGGGGTTGCTGGCTACGGGGCCCAGTATGGGACCATTTCCCGCTTGTATCCAGCGCATTCTATGCGAGTCCGCGTGGCAGGACAACGAAAGCGCCGACTAAAGGTGCATCCCGCGCCACCGGTTCCCGCCGGCCGTATCAGCGCCATCGGCGCCATCGGCTGCATCGGCTTCCCGGGCGGCCCCATCGGTTCCTTCGGCGCTCAGCCGGCGGCGAGCGCGCGGTAGAGCCGGTCGAGCCGCTCCACCTGCGGCGCCAGCGCCTCGGGCGGGCCGTCGTTGTCGACCACGTCGTCGGCGCGGGCCAGCCGCTCGGCGCGGCGGGCCTGCTTCGCCATGATGGCCTCGACCTGCGCGCGCGTGAAGCCGTTGCGCGCCATCACGCGCGCCACCTGCGTGGCCTCGCTGCAATCGACCACCAGTACGCGGTCCACGCGGCTGGCCCAGGTGCCGGACTCGACCAGCAGCGGCACCACGTAGATCAGGTAGGGGTGCCGGCCCGCCGCGCGGATCTCGGCGGCGCGGGCCTCGGTCAGCTGGCGGATCAGCGGATGGGTGATGGCTTCGAGCCGGGCCTTGGCCGCGGGGTCGGCAAACACCAGCGCGCGCATGGCGTCGCGGTCCATCGCGCCGTCGGCGCGCAGGCAGCCGGGGCCGAAGGCCGCCACCAGCGCGGCAATGGCCAGCCCGCCCGGCGCGGTGATCTCGTGCGCCAGCAGGTCGGTGTCGATCAGGGCGGCGCCGCGCGCGGCGAACAGGTCCGCCACGCGGGTCTTGCCGGAGCCGATGCCTCCGGTCAGTCCGATTTGCAGCATGTCCGTATCCAGGCTATCCAGGCTTGCATGGGTGGGCGGCGCGCCGTCAGCCCGCCAGGCCCAGCGGCAGCACGTTGGCGCCGAAGAACAGCACCAGCAGGCCGGCGCCGGCGATATAGGGGCCGAAGGCGAAATGCGTATCGCGATCCTGACGGCGCAGCGCGATATTGGCAAGCGCGAACACCAGCCCCACCACCGACGACAGCAGCACCAGCGCCGGCAGCGCCTGCCAGCCGAACCAGCCGCCCAGCGCCGCCATCAGCTTGAAGTCGCCGTAGCCCATGCCTTCCTTGCCGCGCACCAGCTTGAACGCCCAGTACACCGTCCACAGCAGCAGGTAGCCCGCCGCCGCTCCGGTCACGGCGTCGGCCAGCGGCGCGAACAGCCCGCCGAGGTTGAGCAGCAGGCCCAGCCACAGCAGCGGCAGCGTGATCTGGTCGGGCAGCAGCTGCGTGTCCGCGTCGATCAGGGTGAGGGCGATCAGCGCCCAGATCAGGGCGATGGCCGCCAGCGCCTGCCAGGTCGGGCCGAAGTGGGCGGCGGCCAGCGCGGTGAGCAGCGCGGTGCCGGCTTCGACCAGCGGGTAGCGCTTGCCGATCGGCGCCTTGCAGGCCGAGCAGCGCCCGCGCAGCGCCAGGTAGCTCAGCACCGGGATGTTCTCCAGCGCGCCGATCGCGTGGCCGCAATGCGGGCAGGCCGAGCGCGGTACCATCAGGTTGTAGGTCTCGGGGTGGGGCAGCGGGTCGTCGCGCAGCGAGGCGATGTAGTTGGCCTCGTCGTGCTCCATCATGCGCGGCAGCCGGTGCACCACCACGTTGAGGAAGCTGCCGACCACCAGGCCGAGCAGCGCCGCCGCCGTCACCAGGAACCAGGGCGGCAGCAGCGCCAGCGACGCGATGGCCTGCGCGGGCGCCGCCGGTGCGGAAAACGCGGAGAGCGCGCCGGCGGCGCCGTGCGCGGAAAACAGCCACTGCATGCGTTACACCACCTGTCCCAGTTTGAAGATCGGCAGGTACATCGCCACCACCATGCCGCCGATGAGCACGCCCAGCACCACGATGATGAGCGGCTCGATCAGGCTGGAGATGGCGGCCACGGCGTCGTCCACCTCGCGCTCGTAGAACTCCGCCACCTTCAGCAGCATGTTGTCCAGCGCGCCCGACTCCTCGCCGATCTGCGTCATCTGCAGCACCATGTTGTCGAACACGTGGGTGGCCTGCATGGCGTTGGTCAGGCTGGTGCCGATGCGCACCGACTGCTCGATCTCCCGGGTGGCGTCATAGTAGACCCAGTTGCCGGCCGCGCCGGCCACCGACTCCATCGACTCCACCAGCGGCGTGCCGGCGGCGAACATGGTGGCTAGCGTGCGCGTCCAGCGCGCGATCACGGCCTTGCGGAACAGCGAGCCGAAGATCGGCAGCCGCAGCAGCATCCGGTCGCTGGCGCGCTGCACCTTCTCCGAGCGCTTGAGGCTGCGCAGGTAGAAGGCGATGCCGAACACCGGCACGCCGATCACGATGTACCAGTTGTTGACGAAGAAGTCCGACATGGCGATCACGGCCAGCGTCGGCGCCGGCAGGTTGGCGCCGAAGCTCGAGAACACGCCCTTGAAGGCCGGGATCACGAAGATCATCAGGATCACCGTCACGGCGAAGGCCACCGTCAGCACCGCGATCGGGTAGATCATGGCCGACTTGATCTGGCTCTTCAGCGCGATGGTCTTTTCCATGTAGAGCGACAGGCGCTCCAGCAGGGCGTCCAGGATGCCGCCCTGCTCGCCGGCGTCGATCAGGTTGCAGTAGAGCGTGTCGAAGTAGCGCGGCTGGCGGCGGAAGGCCTGCGCCATGCTGCTGCCCGATTCGATGTCGAAGCGGATCTCGGCCAGCAACTGCGTGAAGTTCGGGTTGGCGTGGCCGCGCGCGATGATGTCGATCGACTGCAGCAGTGGGATGCCCGCCTTGAGCATGGTCGAGAGCTGACGCGTGAAGTACGCGATGTCCTTCTCGGTGATCTTGCGCCCGCGCGCGGCGCGCCGCTTCTTGAGCTTGACCACGGTGAGGCCCTGCTTGCGCAGGGTGGCGTTGACCTCGGCCTGGCTCTCGGCGCGCAGCTCGCCCGTGAACACCTTGCCCTTGCGGTCCTTGCCCTCCCACTCGAAGATGTACTGCGTGGGCGCCTTACGCCCAGATTTCCCCTTGGGCGCAGCCGCCTTGCGAGCGGCGGCGGCTGGTGCGCGTGTCGCCATGATTGACCCCAAATGACATGCTTTGTTGTTTTACATATTGGTTGTTGCCAGCACTTCTTCCAGCGAGGTGACGCCCTGCTTCACCTTGGCCAGGCCGGCTTCGCGCAACGATAGCACGCCGTCGCGGCGCGCCTGCTCGGCGATCTGCAGCGCGGTGCCGTGCGCGAGGATGATCTGCTGCATCGCCTCGGTGATCGGCATCACCTGGTAGATGCCGCAGCGGCCCTTGTAGCCGGTGCCGTTGCAGCGCTCGCAGCCGACCGGGTGGTAGGGCTGCCAGCTGCCGTCGAGGTCGGCCTCCTGGAAGCCGGCGTCGACCAGCACCTCGCGCGCCAGCTCGCCGGGCCGCTTGCACGTGCACAGGCGGCGCGCCAGCCGCTGCGCGGTGATCATCAGCACGCTCGAGGCGATGTTGAACGGCGCCACGCCCATGTTCATCAGGCGCGTGAGCGTGGTCGGCGCGTCGTTGGTGTGCAAGGTGGAGAACACCAGGTGGCCGGTCTGGGCCGCCTTGATCGAGATGTCGGCGGTTTCCAGGTCGCGGATTTCGCCGACCATGATGATGTCCGGATCCTGCCGCAGGAACGAGCGCAGCGCCGCGGCGAAGGTCAGGCCGGCCTTCTCGTTGACGTTGACCTGGTTGATGCCGGGCAGCTGGATTTCGGCCGGGTCCTCGGCCGTGGAGATGTTGATGTCGCCCTGGTTGAGCCGGTTCAGGAAGGTGTACAGCGACACCGTCTTGCCGCTGCCGGTGGGGCCCGTCACCAGCACCATGCCGTAGGGGCGCTTGATGACGTCGAGCAGCAGCGCCTTCTGCGCCGGCTCGTAGCCGAGCTGGTCGATGTCCAGCTTGTCGGAGGACGACTCCAGGATCCGGATCACGATCTTCTCGCCGAACAGCGTCGGCAGCGTGGAGACGCGGAAGTCGATCGCCTTCTCGACCACCTCCTTGGGCTCCTTGCCGTCCTTGCCGTCTTTCTCGGCGTTCTTGTCCTTGGGCAGCGCGATCAGCAGCTTCATGCGGCCGTCCTGCGGCACGCGCTTTTCCGAGATGTCCAGGCGCGACAGCACCTTGATGCGGGTGGCGATCTTGTCGCGGATGTCGACCGGCGGGCGCGCCACCTCCTGCAGCACGCCGTCGACGCGGAAGCGGATGCGGTAGAAGGTCTCGAACGGCTCGAAGTGCAGGTCGGAGGCGCCGCGGTGGAAGGCTTCGGTCAGCAGCTTGTGCAGGAAGCGCACCACCGGCGCGTCGTCGATGTCGCCGGCGGTCTTGTTGCGCTGGGCGGCGGCGGAGGCGACCGGGTCGTACTCGATCATCTTGCGCTCGGCCTGCATCGGCGCGATCGACTTGAGCGTGCCGCCGCCGTCCTCGCTGGCGGAGCGCACGTACTGCATCAGCTTGTCGTGCTCGACGACGACGGTATCGACCGGCAGGTTGTACTTCTGCTTGATGGCGTCGAGCCCGGCCTGGTTGCCCGGGTCGGACAGGGCCAGCACCAGGCGGTTCTCGCGCCGGCCCAGCGGCAGCAGCCGGTGCGCGTGGAACTCGCGGTTGCCGGCCAGCGCCGGCGGCACCTTGTTCAGGTTGTACTGGCCCAGATCGACCAGGGGCAACTGATACCTATCAGCCGCGAAGATCGCCACATCGTGCGCAGTCATGGTGCCGCTGGCGATGATCTCGTCGATCAGCTGCGACTTTTTTTCTCGTGCCGACTGTTCAAGCTGGGCGAGCAGGGCAGGCGCGATGCGCCGGCTCTGTGCAAGAGCTAGACCAAGTGTCATGGCAAAAAAGCTGGTGGCCGGCAAGCGGCCGAAAGACCCCGAATCGGCGCAGTTTGCAGGCGGGGTCACTTTTTGTAAAGGCGAGGCGCGCCCGGCGTTGGCGTTTGCGCGACAGGTGCGCAACCCTACTGGCGCGGGGGGATGGGCGTGGGGGCCGGCGGCGGGGCGGCCAGGGGGCGTCAGGCGGCGGCGGTCCGGCCGCAGCATGGTGAGGACACGGACCGGAGACGCGGACGAAAAAATCGCGCGGACGAACGCGGACGAAAAAAAGCCGCACATCGCTGTGCGGCTTTTCTTGTACGGTCTTGCCGACCGTGAAAACTGGTCGGGGTGAGAGGATTCGAACCTCCGGCCTCTACGTCCCGAACGTAGCGCTCTACCAGGCTAAGCTACACCCCGTTTTTCTTGCTTTTTTCTATCGCTGCGCCAGAAATATTGTTGCAGCGAGAAAGCACACAAGTGTAGCAGCCTTTTTTTCGGATGGGAAGAGGCAACCGCATGTTCCTTGTGTTTTTGCTGTCAGGCCCGCTTGCCGGGGCCGCCCGATTTCACGACTGGCGCTGCAGCGAAAACGCGCACAGGTCGATCAGCGTCTGCTTGAGCGGCGACTCGGGGAATTGCCGCGCGGCCTTCTCCGCCGCCTCGGCTTCGCGCCGCGCGGCTTCGAAGGTGACTTCGAGCGCGCCGCTGTCGTGGATCGCCGCGAACACCGCGTCGAAGTGCTCGGTGCCGCCCTGCACGATGGCGTCGCGCGCGAGCGCGCGCTGCGCGTCGGTGCCGTGCTCGAGCAGGTGCAGCAGCGGCAGCGTGGGCTTGCCCTCGCGCAGGTCGTCGCCGGCGTTCTTGCCCATCTGCTCGGCGCTGGCGGTGTAGTCCAGCATGTCGTCGATGAGCTGGAAGGCGGTGCCGATGCGCCGCCCGTATTCGGCCGCGGCTTCCTCGGCGGTGGCGTCTGCGCCGGCCAGCACCGCGCCGAGCTGGGCCGAGGCCTCGAACAGCTTGGCGGTCTTGTAGCGGATCACCTGCAGGTAGCGCTCCACGGTGACGTCGGGGTCGTGCATGTTGAGCAGCTGCAGCACCTCGCCCTCGGCGATCACGTTGGTGGCGTTGGAGAGGATCTCCATGATGCGCATGCTGCCGGCGTCCACCATCATCTGGAACGCGCGCGAATAGAGGAAGTCGCCCACCAGCACGCTGGCGGCGTTGCCGAACACCGCGTTGGCGGTCTGGCGGCCGCGCCGCAGCTCGGACTCGTCGACCACGTCGTCGTGCAGCAGGGTGGCGGTGTGGATGAACTCCACCACGGCGGCCAGCTCGTGGTGGCGGTGGCCGTCGTAGCCGAAGGCCCGCGCGGACAGCAGCAGGATCACGGGACGCAGGCGTTTGCCGCCGGCGCTGATGATGTATTCGCCGATCTGCTCGATCAGCGGCACTTCGGAGGCGAGCCGCTGGCGGATCACCGAATCGACGGCGCGCATGTCGGCAGCGACCGGGGCAAGCAAGGCAGTGGCGGAAGACTGGGACAAGATGTTCACCGTTACGCAAAACCCGCCGATTATAAGCGATGCGGGTGTATGTATGTCCCCTGAACGGGGGGTGCCGGGGTCGCGGGCCGGGGCATGCGCGTGGCGCGGGCGCCACGCACGCGCGGCCTATAATGTCCGCATGACCGAAAGACATTTTTCTTCGCGTCGCCGGCTGCGCCGCACCGCCTGGTGGGCTGCCTTCGCCGCCCTGGCGGGCTTCCTGCTGGCGGACCTGATCTGAGCCGGGCCCGCGCCGGACCCCGTCCGCGCGCCGCGCAATGTGCGCGAGGCGCCGCCGGACAGGCTATGTACCTGTTTTCTTTGTACTTTTCCCGGATCTGGTATAGAATCACAGGTTTCCTCCGGCCGCTTTGCATTGTTTACGGCTGCGCCGGCGGGAGATAACCGGCGCCAATTGGGCTGTCCGGGCCATCCGGACCCTCCTGCCCAAGCAGGGCGGACGGAGCGCCAGGGCAGGCCGGCATTGGCTTTCGGCGTTTTATTTCACATCGAGAGGTTCGACAATGTACGCGGTCGTAAAAACCGGCGGCAAGCAATACAAGGTTGCTGCTGGCGAAAAACTTAAAGTAGAACAGATACCGGCAGACATTGGCGCAGAAATCACGCTCGACCAGGTGCTCGCAGTGGGCGCCGGCGACCAACTCAAGTTTGGTACGCCGCTGGTGAGCGGGGCTTCCGTCAAGGCTACCGTTATCTCCCAAGGTCGTCACGACAAGGTGAAGATCTTCAAGATGCGCCGTCGCAAGCACTACCAGAAGCGTCAAGGCCATCGTCAAAACTACACCGAGCTGCGCATCGAATCGATCGTCGCCTGAGCTGCCGCTCAGTCCACATCGAAATCGAATTCAAGCGTAACCAGGTAAAGTCAAGCGACAGGAGTTAGTCATGGCACAGAAAAAGGGCGGCGGTTCCACACGGAACGGCCGCGATTCCGAATCGAAGCGTCTGGGCGTCAAGGTGTACGGTGGCCAGGCCATCAACGCCGGCAGCATCATCGTGCGTCAGCGCGGTACGCGCGTGCACCCGGGCGAGAACGTCGGCATTGGCAAGGATCACACCCTCTTTGCCCTGATCGACGGTCACGTGCAGTTCGCCGTCAAGGGCGCTGCCAAGAAGCAGCAGGTCAGCGTCGTTCCGGCAGCCTGATCACCGCCTTTGCAGCACGAAGGCCCCGCAGCACTTGCGGGGCTTTTTCATTTCTGGCGACAATCCCGTTGTCGCCATCCGCCACGCCCGCGCTCCCCGCCCTTCCGGCCGGGCGCGCGGCGCGGCCGCTCCACCACGGAAGGTCATCATGAAGTTCATCGACGAAGCCAGAATTGAAGTCATTGCCGGCAATGGCGGCAATGGCAGCGCATCGATGCGGCGCGAGAAATTCGTCCCCTTCGGCGGACCGGACGGTGGCGACGGCGGCCGCGGCGGCAGCGTGTTCGCGGTGGCGGACCGCAATATCAACACCCTGATCGACTTCCGCTACGCCAAGAAGCACGTGGCGCGCAACGGCGAGAACGGCCGCGGCGCGGACTGCTATGGCGCCGGCGGCGAGGACGTGACGCTGCGCATGCCGGTCGGCACGCAGATCCTGGACATGGACACCGGCGACCTGATCGCCGACCTGACCGAGCACGGCCAGACCGTGTGCCTGGCCGAGGGCGGCATGGGCGGCTGGGGCAACCTGCACTTCAAGTCCAGCACCAACCGCGCGCCGCGCCAGCAGGTCGACGGCAAGCCCGGCGAGCGCCGCATGATCAAGCTCGAGCTCAAGGTGCTGGCCGACGTGGGCCTGCTGGGCATGCCCAATGCCGGCAAGTCCACGCTGATCTCGCACATCTCCAACGCGCGCCCCAAGGTGGCGGACTATCCGTTCACCACGCTGCACCCGAACCTGGGCGTGGTGCGCGTCGACCACGAGCAGTCCTTCGTGGTGGCCGACATCCCCGGCCTGATCGAAGGCGCGGCCGAGGGCGCCGGGCTGGGCCACCAGTTCCTGCGCCACCTGCAGCGCACCGGCCTGCTGCTGCATATCGTGGACCTGGCGCCGTTCGACGAGAACGTGGACCCGGTGGCGGAGGCGCGCGCCATCGTCAACGAGCTGAAGAAATACGACGAGAGCCTCTACGACAAGCCGCGCTGGCTGGTGCTCAACAAGCTGGACGTGGTGCCGGAGGACGAGCGCGAGAAGCGCGTCAAGGATTTCGTCAAGCGCTACAAGTGGAAGGGCCCGGTGTTCCGCATCTCCGCCCTGACCGGCGAAGGCTGCCGCGAACTGATCTACGCGATCAAGGACCACCTCGCCGCGATCAAGGCCGAGGAGGCCGCCGCGCTGGCCGAGCCGGACATCCGCTTCGACGAGCGCCTGCACAATATCGACCATTCCGGCACGGAGCAGGACTGATCCGCTCCGCGCCAGCCAGCCAGCAACGACAGCCGCAGTACCCAGGAGACAGGATCCCGCCATGCAATCGGTCATCGCCCAGGCAAAACGTATCGTCGTGAAGGTCGGGTCCAGCCTGGTGACCAACGACGGCAAGGGGCTCGATCACGACGCCATCGCCCGCTGGGCGGCCCAGATCGCCAAGCTGCGCATGGCCGGCAAGGAAGTCGTGCTGGTCAGCTCGGGCGCCATCGCCGAGGGCATGCAGCGCCTGGGCTGGGTGCGCCGCCCGAAGGAAATCCACGAATTGCAGGCCGCCGCCGCGGTGGGCCAGATGGGGTTGGCGCAGGTCTACGAAAGCCAGTTCGGCCGCTACGGCATCCGCACCGCCCAGGTGCTGCTGACCCACGCCGACCTGGCCGACCGCGAGCGCTACCTGAATGCGCGCTCGACCCTGCTGACGCTGCTCTCGCTCGGCGTGGTGCCGATCATCAACGAGAACGACACGGTCGTCACCGACGAAATCAAGTTCGGCGACAACGACACCCTCGGCGCGCTGGTCACCAACCTGATCGAAGGCGACGCGCTGGTGATCCTGACCGACCAGCGCGGCCTCTACACCGCCGACCCGCGCCGCGACCCGCAGGCCGTCTTCGTCGAGGAAGCGCTGGCCGGCGCGCCCGAGCTCGAGGCGATGGCCGGCGGCGCCGGCAGCTCGATCGGCCGCGGCGGCATGCTGACCAAGATCCTGGCCGCCAAGCGCGCGGCCAAGTCGGGCGCCCACACCGTGATCGCCTCGGGGCGCGAAGCCAACGTGCTGGAGCGACTGGCCGGCGGCGAAGGCATCGGCACCCAGCTGCTGGCGCCGACCGGGCGCCTGAACGCGCGCAAGCAATGGATGGCCGACCACCTGCAGATGCGCGGGCGCGTGGTGATCGACGCCGGCGCGTGCGAAAAGCTCACCAGCGGCGGCAAGTCGCTGCTGCCGATCGGCGTGGTGGAAGTGGAGGGCGAGTTCGCGCGCGGCGAGGTCATCGCCTGCGTCGACGCCGGCGGGCACGAGGTGGCGCGCGGCATCACCAACTATTCCAGCGCCGAGGCGCGCCTGATCGCGCGCAAGCCGTCGTCCGAGATCGAGCGCGTGCTGGGCCACCAGAACGAGCACGAGCTGATTCATCGCGACAATCTCGTGCTGGTCTGATCCGCCCGGCCGGCACCGGCGAGCGGGAGCTCAGAAGCAAAAAGGCTGCACGGTGTGCAGCCTTTTTGTTCGCCGGCAACCTCCGATCATCGAAGGTTTGCTCCCCTCTCCCGCGCGCGGGAGAGGGGAGAACACAAGCGGCAAGCCGATGCTGTCTGTCAGTAGCTCGCCGGCCTCATCGCCGCCCGCTGCCGCTCAGCGCGAGAACAGGCTCTTGCGCGGCGCGTCCCCGCGCATCTGCCTGACGATCTCCTCCGCCGTGCCGGCCGCCCCGCGGCCCTCGCAGAGGAAGTCGGTGGCGAGCGCGTTGGCGTAGTTGTTGCGCGTGCCCTTGACCACGCGGATCCAGCCGTCGCGGTCGTCGCTGCCGTTGCGCACCCATTCCTTGGCGCCCTTGGGCAGCGTGGCGAACAGCTTGCGCTCGTAGGAATCGCAGCGGAAGCCTTCGAAGCTGCTGGTGCGCGTGCCGCCCGGGCCGCGGATCACCACCGTGTAGCGCACCGCGCCGTCCTTGCCGACCACGACCGACTTGGCGTCCACGGCGAAGTCGAAGTTGCCGGTGGGGCTGACCTCGAACGGGATCAGGTCGGCGTCCTGCGGCAGCGCCGGCAGCGGCGTCGCCGCCTCGTTGAACTCGCGCGGCCCGAACAGTGGCGCGAACAGGCTCGATTCCTTCTTGGGCGTGTAGTCCTCGGCGTCTTCGTCCGGGGCGTCGACCTGGGTGTAGTTCGGCTTGGTGCTGCCGCAGCCGGCCAGGCCCAGGGAAAGGGTTGCCGCCAGCAGGCAGGCGGCGGTCAGCCGGGAGCGAAAGCCCCGGCCGGCGGATTCAATCATCGGTACTCCGTTCTGTGGACGCCGGCATGGCCGGCGGTGTTGGGCCGTGATCGCCGGCCTGCTCGTCGCACGGGCCCTGCGGCTCGTGCGCGAGGCGGCCGTCGGCCCCGGCGTGTTCGTCCGGCGCGCCACGGCCCGCGGGGCGTGCCGCGGCGTGCCTGCCGTGCGCGCCGTGGGTCCCGTAGGGGCTCAGCGGCGCGCGCGCATTGCGCTGCAGGAAGCGCGACAGCTCGTTCAGCGCGAGCTGGTACACCTCGCGCTTGAACTCGATGACGGCATCGAGCGGTACCCAGTAGTGGCTCCAGCGCCAGGCATCGAACTCCGGATGGTCGGTGGCGCGCAGGCGGATGTCGCAATCGCGGCCCGCCATGCGCAACAGGAACCAGATCTGCTTCTGCCCCCGGTAATGGCCGCGGATCTCGCGGCGGATGAACTTGTCCGGCACCTCGTAACGCAGCCAGTCGCGCGTGCGACCGACGATCCTGACGTGCTCGGGCAGCAGACCGACTTCTTCATGTAGCTCGCGGTACATCGCCTGTTCCGGCGTTTCGCCGTATTTGATGCCGCCCTGTGGAAACTGCCATGAATGCTCGCCGATGCGCTTGCCCCAGAACACCTCGTTCCGTGCGTTGATGAGGATGATGCCGACGTTCGGGCGAAAGCCTTCACGATCGAGCATGACTGCACCTCGAATCCTTTAGAATTACGTCGATTATAAAGGAAGCGCGTAATGCGGCTTGCGCAACGGGATGCTGGTTTTCCCCGAGCGAAAAGCGCTGTTTCAGGCACGCGCGCGCCACGAATTCGCGCCAGTCCCCGCCCGCGCTCCGCGGGACGGGCATGGCCTTACGAGAAAGCAACGGATGAAAGCCTCGCAATTCTTCATTTCCACCCTCAAGGAAGCCCCTTCCGACGCGGAAATCGTCTCGCACAAGCTGATGACGCGCGCCGGCATGATCAAGAAGCTCGGCGCCGGCATCTACAACTACATGCCGGTGGGCCTGCGGGTCATCCGCAAGGTGGAAAACATCGTGCGCGAGGAAATGAACCGTGCCGGCGCGGTCGAGCTGTCGATGCCGGTGATCCAGCCCGCCGAGCTGTGGCAGGAAACCGGCCGCTGGGACAAGATGGGCCCCGAGCTGCTGCGCCTGAAGGACCGCCACGAGCGCGACTTCGCCGTGCAGCCGACCTCCGAGGAGGTCGTCACCGACATCGCCCGCAGCGAAATCCGCAGCTACAAGCAGCTGCCGGTCAATTTCTACCAGATCCAGACCAAGTTCCGCGACGAGCGCCGGCCGCGCTTCGGCATCATGCGCGGGCGCGAGTTCACCATGAAGGACGCCTACTCGTTCGACCGCGACGTGGCCGGCCTCAAGGTGTCCTACGACAAGATGTTCAACGCCTACGTGCGCATCTTCGAGCGTTTCGGTCTGGAATTCCGCGCCGTGGCGGCGGACAACGGCGCCATCGGCGGCTCGGGTTCGCACGAGTTCCACGTGATCGCCGATACCGGCGAGGACGCCATCGTCTATTGCCCGACCTCGGACTACGCCGCCAACATGGAGGCGGCCGAAGCCCTGCCGCTGCTGGCCGGGCGCGCCGCGCCGGCCGAGGCGCTGGTGAACACGCCCACGCCGGGCAAGGCCAAGTGCGAGCAGGTCGCCGAGCTGCTGGGCATCCCGCTGGCGCGCACGGTCAAGTCGATCGTGCTGGCCACCGACGGCGAGGCCGGCGCGCAGATCTGGCTGCTGCTGCTGCGCGGCGACCACGAGCTCAACGAGGTCAAGGCCTCCAAGGTGCCCGGCCTGGCCGAGTTCCGCTTCGCCAGCGAGGCCGAGATCGTCGAGACCTTCGGCACGCCGCCCGGCTACCTGGGCCCGATCGGCACGAAGAAGCCCGTCAAGGTGGTGGCCGACCGCACCGTGGCCAACATGAGCGACTTCGTCTGCGGCGCCAACCAGAAGGACTACCACCTGACCGGCGTGAACTGGGGCCGCGACCTGCCCGAGCCGGCCGTGGCCGACCTGCGCAACGTGGTGGCGGGCGACGCCTCGCCGGACGGCAAGGGCGTGCTGGAAATCTGCCGCGGCATCGAGGTGGGCCACGTGTTCATGCTCGGCACGCGCTATTCGGAGTCGATGGGCGCCACCTTCCTCGACGAGAACGGCAAGACCCAGCCCATGCAGATGGGCTGCTACGGCATCGGCGTCACGCGCATCCTGGGTGCCGCCATCGAGCAGAACTTCGACGAGCGCGGCATCATCTGGCCGGCGGCCATCGCCCCGTTCGCGGTGGTGATCTGCCCGGTCGGCTACGACCGCTCGGACGCGGTCAAGGCCGAGGCCGACCGCATCCACGCCGAGCTGCTGGCGGCCGGCGTCGACGTGATCCTGGACGACCGCGGCGAGCGCCCCGGCGCGATGTTCGCCGACTGGGAGCTGATCGGCGTGCCGCACCGCGTGGTGGTGGGCGACCGCGGCCTCAAGGAAGGCCGCGTGGAGTACCAGGGCCGGCGCGATGCCGAGGCCACGCAACTGCCGGTGGCCGACGTGGTCGGCCACGTGCGCGGCCTGCTGACCGCCTGAGCCCATGCGCGCCGCGGGCAGACGCGCCGGTGCAAGCCGCCACCGCCTGAGCCTGGGCGCGCGCCTGGCGCGCGCCGGCGCCGGCCTGCTGCTGGCGCTGAGCGCGGCCGCGCACGCGGGCGCGCAGAAGGAAGAAGACCTCGCCGATTCCGTGCGCGGCGCGCTGGCCGCCGCCATCGCGGACAGCCGGCCGCTGCGCCCGGCCTTCGCCACCGGCGGCGAGCAGCTCGCCTACGTGAAATGGCTGGAGGAGATGTCGCACCGGCTGGCCGCGCGCATCCCCGAGCCGCAGGTGCGCATCGAGCTGATCGAGACCGCCTACTACGAGGCCAAGCGCGCCGGCCTGGAGCCCGCGCTGGTGCTCGGGCTGGTGCAGGTCGAGAGCAATTTCCGCAAGTACGCCATCAGCGGCGCCGGCGCGCGCGGCCTGATGCAGGTGATGCCGTTCTGGTCGCGCAGCATCGGCGACGGCGACGCGCGCAAGCTGTTCCACCTGCAGAGCAACCTGCGCTACGGCTGCACCATCCTGCGCTACTACCTGGACCGCGAGCAGGGCGACCTGTTCCTGGCGCTGGGGCGCTACAACGGCAGCCGCGGCCGGCCCGAGTATCCCAACGCGGTGCTGGCGGCGTGGAAGCGCTGGCAGTATTCCGAGGCCAGCGTCACGGTGGCCGGCGACCCCGATCCCGCCGCCGCGCGCGCGCGCGTGCTGCCGCCCGAGGCGCCGTCGCGCAACCCGTTCTCGCCGCAGCGGCTGGCCAATCCCTCATGAGCACGCCCGGCGGCCCCGCAGGCGGCGGTTCCGGCAAGGCCGGCTACGCCAGTTCCTCGCCGGACCTGGAGCGCTGGCTGCGGCGCCATATCGGGCAGGGCTTCAACGCCGAGGCGCTGGTGCAGTCGATGTGCCAGTCGGGCTACGACGCCGGCTTCGCGCGCGCCACGGTCGGCGCGGCGCTGGCCGCCACGCGCGGCCCGGCCGAGGGCGATGAGGCCGACGCGGGCGGCGCCGGCGCCGCGAACACCGCTGGCGCCGCCGGGATTGCCGGTGCCGCCCGGGAAGCCGGCGGCCCGGCGTCGCCCGCCACGGCGCGCGGCCACGCCACCGGCTTCCCGGCGCGCAACGCCGCGCACCATGCCGGGCGCGACATCCCCATCCTGTTCGCGCTGGCCGCGCCGCGCGTGGTGCTGTTCCAGCAACTGCTGACCGGCGACGAATGCGACGCCCTGGTGGCGCTCGCGCGCGGCCGCCTGGCGCGCTCGCCGGTCATCAACCCGGACACCGGCGACGAGAACCTGATCGACGCGCGCACCAGCATGGGCGCGATGTTCCAGGTCGGCGAGCATCCGCTGATCGCGCGCATCGAGGACTGCATCGCCAGCGTCACCGGCATCGCCGCCGACCGCGGCGAGGGCCTGCAGATCCTCAACTACAAGCCCGGCGGCGAATACCAGCCGCACTACGATTTCTTCAATCCGCTGCGCCCCGGCGAGGCGCGCCAGCTCCGCGTGGGCGGGCAGCGCGTGGCCACCGTGGTGATCTACCTCAACAGCCCGCCGGCCGGCGGCGCCACCGCCTTTCCCAAGCTCGGCCTCGAAGTGGCGCCGGTCAAGGGCAACGCGGTCTATTTCAGCTACCGCAAGTCCGACGGCACGCTCGACGAACGCACGCTGCACGCCGGCCTGCCGGTCGAGCAGGGCGAGAAGTGGATCGCCACCAAGTGGCTGCGCGAGCGGCCCTACCGCACCGGATGACGCCCGTCCAGCCGGGCCGGCCCGGTCGCTACTGGTTCGATCCGGCCATGCCCTTCGTCGAGAGCCGCTGCGCCAGCGACAGCGGCGCGGCCTATCTGCCGCACACCCATCCCACGCTGTCGGTGGGCGCGGTCGACGGCGGCCACAGCCTGTTCAGCACCGAAGCCGGCGCGGTGCGGCTGTCGCCCGGCGACGTGGTGGTGATCCCCGCCGGGCAGGTGCACGCATGCAACCCGGAGCCGGACCGGCGCTGGAGCTACCAGATGCTGCATGTCGACGCGGCGTGGGCGGCCGCGGCGCTGGCCGCGCGCGGCGCGGCGGCGCCGGCCGCGCTCGCGCGCGTGCGCATCACCAGCGCGGCCGACACCTACGCCGCGCTGTGCGCGCTCAACCGCCTGCTGTTCTCGGCGGCGCCGTGCGCGCGCAAGGCGGCCGCGCTGGTCGCCTTCCTCGCCGCGCTGCTGGGCGGCGCGGACCCGCGCCAGACCGTGCGCGCGCCGCGCCCGCCGGCCGGCCGCGCGCGGCTCGCCCGCGTCGTGGCGACGCTGCGCGAGCGCCATGCCGAGCCGCTGCCGCTGGCCGAGATGGCGCGCGCCGCCGGCATGAGCCGCTACCAGTTGATCCGCGCGTTCCGCGCCGAGACCGGCATGACGCCGCACGCCTACCAGCTCGACCTGCGCATCAACCATGCGCGCCATCTGCTGCGCGCGGGCGGCGCCCCGGCCGACGTCGCCCAGGACCTGGGCTTCTCCGACCAGAGCCATTTCCAGCGCGCCTTCAAGCAGCGCGTCGCGCTCACGCCGCGCGGCTTCCAGCGCCGCGCCGGCTGAGCCGCGCGGCCGCGCGCCGCAATTTTCTCCAATACCGCCGCCCGCCGCGCCGGCCAGACTTCGTGCTCGACACGAAAGGACTGGCATGGACTCATTCGCGGCATCCGGCTTCGGCCAATTCGTCATGGTGGCGGGCGCGCATTTCCTCGCGCTGCTCAGCCCGGGGCCCGACTTCTTCCTGGTGGTGCGCAGCTCGCTGGTGCTCGGCGCGCGCCGCGCCGCCGCCGTCTGCCTGGGCATCGCGCTCGGCAACGGGGTATTCATCGGCGCCGCGCTGGCCGGGCTGGCCGCCACGCGCGCCAGCCACGGCGTGCTGGCGCTGCTGCAGTGGGGCGGCTGCCTGTACCTGGCGTGGCTGGGCTGGCGCCTGCTGTCGGCCAGCGGGGAACCCGCGCTGCCCGGCGAGAGCGACGAGAGCGACAACGACGGCGGCGGCGGCGGCGGCGGCGGCTGCGCGGCGCAGCTCGTCGCCGGCTTCCTGTCGGCCGTGCTCAACCCGAAGAACGCGCTGTTCTACGCCAGCCTGTTCTCGGTGCTGGCCGGCCGCCGCACGCCGGCCGCGGCGCAGCTCGGCTACGGCCTGTGGATGTTCGCCGTGGTCTTCGGCTGGGACCTGCTGGTGGCCTGGGGCGTGCGCCTGCCGCCGGTGCGCGCGCGCTTCGCGCGTTCGGTGCGCGGCGTGGAGCGCGTCACCGGGCTGGTGTTGTGGGGCATCGCGCTGTGGGTGGCGGCAACCGCGTTGCAGGCAGGGCGATCCTAGGCGGCGCGTCGCGGGTGCCGGCCCGCCGCGCGGGCCGCGACTGGCGAAGGCCGTACCGCCAGTTTTCCGGCTGACCGTACCGGTACTGTACTGGCGTGCTCGGCTAGACTGGGCTGCCTCGTTGTCCGCCCCCGATGGAGTCAGTCATGGCAGTTCCCCAGCTCGTTGCCGGATCCGGCGTGTTCGCCGCGTTCTCTGCGTTCGCCCTCGTGTCGTCGATCACGCCCGGCCCCAACAACACGATGGTGCTCGCCTCGGGCGTCAATTTCGGCTTTGCGCGCACGGTGCCGCACATCCTCGGCATCAGCCTGGGCTTCGCCGTGATGGTGGCGGTGGTCGGGCTCGGGCTGGGCTCGCTGTTCGCCGCGCTGCCGTGGACCTGGACGGTGCTGCGCGTGGTGGCGGCGCTTTATCTCGCCTGGCTGGCGTGGCAGCTGGCCAGCTCGGGCGGCGTGCAGGAGCGCCAGGTGGCGCAGCCGATGGGCTTCCTGCCGGCCGCGGCGTTCCAGTGGGTCAACCCGAAGGCGTGGGTGATGGCGGTGGGCGCGTGCAGCACCTACGTGCTGCACGGCAACGTGTGGCTCAACGTGCTGCTGCTGGCCGGGGTGTTCGCGGTGATCAACCTGCCCAGCGTGGCGATGTGGGCGGTGTTCGGCTCGGCGCTGCGGCGCTGGCTGGCGCAGCCGCGCGTGCTGCGCGTGTTCAACGTGGCGATGGCGCTGCTGCTGCTGGCCTCGCTGTGGCCGATCCTCAGCGCAAGGCCCTGATCGCGGGCAGGTTGCGCCAGTAGCCGTGCGCGTCCATGCCGCAGCCGAAGACGTAGCGCTCCGGCACCGTGAAGCCGCAGAAGTCCGGGTGCATGGGCTTGGGCTTTTGCAGCACCTTCTCGCACAGCACCGCGGCGTAGACGCCGGTGGCGCCCATGTCCAGGATGCGCTGGCGGATCGCTGCCATCGTCTCGCCTTCGTCGAGGATGTCGTCGAGCACCAGCACCGTGCGGTCCTTGACGGACTCGCGCGGCGCCACGCGCCACTGCATCTCGCCGCCCACGGTCTTGTTGTTGTAGCGCGAGAGGTGGATGTAGTCGAACTCCAGCGGGAACGCCAGCTTGGGCAGCAGCATGCCGGTGAAGACCACCGCGCCGCCCATCACGGACAGCACCAGCGGGAAGGTGTCGCCCATCTTGGCCGTGATCTCGGCGGCCATGCGGTCCAGCGAGTCCTGCACCGCCTGCGCGCTGACGATTTCCTCGGAGTTGGCCCACAGCTCGCGGGCCTGTTCGGCGCTCATCATGATGTCGATCCTGTCTCAGACTGTCTTTGTCGGTGGCCGCGCGGGGGCCTTGCGATGGTCCCGGCGGTCGGCCCGGGTTTGGCTCAGCGGTTGAAGAGGCCTTTCATGCCGCCCTTCATGGCGCCCATCGAGCGCATCATCTTCATCATGCCGCCGCCCTTGAGCTTCTTCATCATGCCCTGCATCTGGTCGAACTGGTTGAGCAGGCGGTTGACCTCCTGCACCGGCACGCCGGCGCCGGCCGCGATGCGGCGCTTGCGGCTGGCCTTGATCAGCTCGGGCTTGGCGCGCTCGGCGGCGGTCATGCTGTTGATGATGCCTTCCATGCGGCGCACCTGCTTTTCCGCCACGTCCATGTTGGCGCCCTGGGCCTGCTGGGCGAACTGCGCCGGCAGCTTGTCCACCAGGCTGCCCAGGCCGCCCATCTTCTTCATCTGGCCGATCTGGGTCTTGAAGTCCTCGAGGTCGAAGCCGCCGGTCTTCTTGATCTTCTTGGCCAGCTTCTCGGCCGCTTCCATGTCCACGCCGCGCTGGGCTTCCTCGACCAGCGCGAGGATGTCGCCCATGCCCAGGATGCGCTGGGCCATGCGCTCGGGGTAGAACGGCTCGAGGCCGTCGAGCTTCTCGCCCACGCCGACGAACTTGATCGGCCGGCCGGTGATGTGGCGCACCGACAGCGCCGCGCCGCCGCGCGCATCGCCGTCGAGCTTGGTCAGCACCACGCCGGTCAGCGGCAGCGCGTCGTGGAACGCGCGCGCGGTGTTGACCGCGTCCTGGCCCAGCATGGCGTCGACCACGAACAGGGTTTCGGCGGGCTTGAGCTCGGCGTGCAGCGCGGCGATCTCCTGCATCATCGCCTCGTCGATGCCCAGGCGCCCGGCCGTGTCGACGATCAGCACGTCGTGGTAGTGCTTGCGCGCCCAGTCCACCGCCGCGCGGGCGATGTCCACCGGCTTCTGGTCCGGCTGGGAGGGGAAGAAGTCGGCGCCGACCTGCTCGGACACGGTCTTGAGCTGGGCGATGGCGGCGGGGCGGTACACGTCGCACGACACCGTCAGCACTTTCTTCTTCTTGTTTTCCTTGAGCCACTTGGCCAGCTTGCCCACGGTGGTGGTCTTGCCGGCGCCCTGCAGGCCGGCCATCAGGATGATGGCGGGCGGCTGCACGGCCAGGTTCAGCTCGCCGCTCTTGTCGCCGGCGGTGAGGCTTTCCTCGCCGCCGATGACGGCGGTCAGCTCGCGCTGCACCACGCCCACCAGCGCCTGGCCGGGGGTGAGGCTGGACACCACGTCCTCGCCCAGCGCCTTTTCCTTCACGCGGGCGATGAATTCGCGCACCACCGGCAGGGCCACGTCGGCCTCGAGCATGGCCAGGCGCACCTCGCGCAGCATTTCGGCGGTATTGGCTTCGGTCAGGCGAGCCTCGCCGCGCATGGTCTTGACGACCCGCGCCAGGCGTTGAGTGAGATTGTCCAGCATGGCAGAGAAGTCCGGGGGTAGGGCTTGTTTGGGGGCCCGGGCGGCACCGGGCCGGCGTCTCGCGAGGCCGGGCGCAGGTTCCGGGGCCAGGCTCACGCGCGGCTCGGGGGCGGCTCGAGCGCGGCGCCACCGGGGCGGGGGCGCTAGGGTAAACTGTGCAAATGGCCATTGTACTGTATGCCTTGACGGCACTTCTCTATTGCGGCCTGGCCTTTCACGGCTGGGCGACGCGCAATCCGCAGCTCGCGGCTGCCGGTGCCGCCGGCGCCGGCGCGGGCGGCACCACCGCCACCGTGCTGCTGCAGGGCGGCGGCGGCACGCGCGGCGAGGGGCGCCCGGCCTGGTGGCATGTGCTGATGCTGGCCGCGCTGGCCAGCCACGGCCTGCTGCTGCACGAGACCATCTTCCCGGCCGACCGCATGATGTTCGGCTTCGCCTTCGCGCTGTCGGCCATGCTGTGGCTGGGCGTGGGCATCTACTGGATCGAGAGCTTCTTCTTCTCGCTGGCCGGGCTCGGGCTGATCGTGTTCCCGGTGGCGCTGCTGGCCAGCCTGATCCCGCTGGCCTTCCCCGGCGCGCAGATCCTCGGCTACGCCGCCGCGCCGCTGTTCAAGCTGCACTTCGTCATCGCCAACGTGGCCTACGGGCTGTTCACGCTGGCCGCCTTCCACGCCTTCCTGATGCTGCTGGCCGAGCGCCGCCTGCACGGCTTCAACCGCTCGCCGCAGGCCGGCGCGGGCGCGGCGCCGGCGCAGTGGGTGGGCCGCTGGCTGGACCTGCTGCCGCCGCTGCTGACGCTGGAGAAGCTGCTGTTCCGCCTGATCGGCGCGGGGTTCGTGCTGCTGACCCTGACCATCCTGTCGGGCCTGCTGTTCTCCGAGCAGCTGTTCGGGCGCGCGTTCCGGCTGGACCACAAGACCGTGTTCGCGCTGCTGTCGTGGCTGATGTTCGCCGGCATCCTGGCCGGGCGCAGCTTCTACGGCTGGCGCGGGCGCACGGCCTTGCGCTGGGTGATCGCGTCGTTCGGCATCCTGCTGCTGGCCTACGTGGGCAGCCGCTTCGTCATCGAAGTCATCCTGCACCGGTTCTGAGTCCCGCATGGCACGCATCGTCCTCGTCCTGGCCGTGTTGCTGGGCTTCTTCTGGTGGCTGCGCCAGCGCGCCGAGGCGCGCCAGGCCGGCGAGCGCGACGCGCGCCCGCCCCGCCCTCAATCCCAACCGCAGCCCGCGCCGCAGGAGCCGATGGTGCAATGCGCGCGCTGCGCCGTGCACCTGCCGCGCGGCGAGGCCATCGCCTACCGCGGCCTGCACTATTGCCGGCGCGCGCATCTGCCGCCGGACAGCGACGCGGACAATCCCGCCGCATGAAGGGGGCCGCGCCACCGCCCGCGCCGTCGCGCCCGCCGGCCCGCTCCGGCGCCTGGGGCGCTGTCGCCGCGCTGTGGCGGCGGCCCGAGCCGCCTGAATTCCACTGGCGCCTGCTGCGCTATTTCTGCTGGGCGCGCCTGGCCGTGGCCGCGCTGCTGCTCGGCTACGCCTGGCTGCCGGCGCAGCGCGGCGAGACCGAGCGGCTGGCGCAGGCGCTCGGGCAGGCCCAGGCCGCGCTGCCGCTGGCGGTGCCCTATGCGCTGATGGCGCTCGCCATGACCGCCGCCGCGCTGTGGTGGCGGCGCGGCTTCCACCTGCGCGTGCACATGCAGGTGCTGGCCGACCTGCTGCTGCTGGGGCTGATCTTCCACGCCCACGGCTACCGCAGCGAAGGCATGGCCATGATCTTCCTGCTGCCGGCGCTGCAGGCCGGCGCGCTCACCAGCCTGCTGTTCGCGCTGTCCACCGCCGCGGTCTCGGCGCTGGTGGTGATGAGCAGCCCGTTCGCGCAGACCCTGCTGCTGCACCGGGCCGATGCCGGCCTGCTCGGCTCCGGGCTGTACGGCCTGGTGTTCATGATCGCGGCCTCGCTGATGTACCTGCTGGCCAACCGCCAGCTCGCGCAGGAGCGCCTGGCGCTGGCGCGCGAGCAGGAGCTGCGCCTGCAGCAGCTGGTCAACCGGCTGATGGTCAACGACATGCAGGACGGCGTCATGCTGCTGCGCGCCAACGGCGCCGTGGTGGCCGCCAACCCGGCCGCGGTGGTGCTGCTCGGCGTGCAGCCGGCCGAGCGCGGCAAGGCCGTCACCACGCCCGGCACCGGGCGCGACGCGCTGTTCGACCTGCGCCAGATCCCGCGACTGCAGCCGCTCATGGAGATGCTGCGCGACTGGGTGCGCAGCAAGGACGACGCGCCGCGCATCCTGCAGTTGCTGCCGTTGCCGTCGCGGCCGTCCTCGGGGCGCGGCCCGATCCTGCACACGCGCCTGCGCCTGCGCTTCCTGCTGCCGGGCCTGGCCAGCCTGCGCTCGACCTTCGCCTCGTCGCTGTCGGTGTCGCTGAGCGCGCAGCAGGCGATGGACACCGCCACCTGGAACGAGCTCACGCCCGAGGCGGCGGCGCGCCTGCGCCTGGCCATCGCCCAGAACGAGGCGATGGCCTGGCGGCCCGAGGACGAAGCCCTGCTGCGCAGCGAGATGCGCGACACCGTGCTGGTCCACATCGAAAGCTGGGAGCGCATCGCCGAGCAGGTGCAGCAGGAAAAGCTGGCGGCGATGGGCCGGCTGGTGGCCAGCGTGGCGCACCAGATCCGCAATCCGCTGGCGGCCATCAGCCAGGCCAGCGAGCTGCTGTCCGAGACCGGGCGCGGGCGCCCCGACGGCGACATCGACGCGCGCCTGCTGCGCATCATCCACGACAACGTGCAGCGGCTCGACCAGGTGGTGTCGGACGTGCTGCAGATGTCGCGCCGCCCGCGCACCGAGCGCACCGTGGTGGACCTGAACCAGGCGCTGCCCGAGATCGTCGACCGCTGGCGGCTGGAGATGCGCGCGCGCTCCGCCACCCACGACCCGATGGGCGCGAGCCGCATGCCGCGCCCGGCCGAGATCAACGCCAACGCGGTGCGGCTCACGGTGGACGTGGCGCGCCCGGTCATCTTCGACTCGTCGCAGCTGCAGCAGGTGCTGGGCAACCTGCTCGACAACGCATGGCGCTACTGCAGCCGCCTGCCCGGCGCGATCCGCCTGCTGGCCCACGCGCTGGACCAGCACCATGCCGAGCTGATCGTGTGGAACGACGGCGTGGAGGTCTCGCGCGAGCACCAGCGCACGCTGTTCGAGCCGTTCTTCACCAGCAACGCGCAGGGCACCGGCCTGGGCCTGTTCATGGCGCGCGAGCTGTGCGGCGCCAACGATGCCCAGGTGCGCTACGGCACCATCTCGCTCGACGCGCTGCTGGCGCGCACCGGCATGCTGGCCCCGGCGTCACGCGATACACTGCCGGCCAAGGCCTTCGTGCTGACCCTGCGCATCCATGCGCCGGACCAAGCCGGCGGCTGACCGCTTCCCGCCCGCCTCACCACCGCGCCAGACCCATGTCCCTCAAGACGCCAGGCCCAGATCCGATCCTCGTCATCGACGACGAGGCCGACCTGCGAGAACTGCTCGACATCTCGATCCGCCGCATGGGCCACGACGTGGTGCTGGCGGGCTCGCTGGCCGAGGCGCGCGCGCAGCTCGCGGCGCGCCGCTACAGCCTGGTGCTGACCGACATGCGCCTCGGCGACGGCCAGGGCATCGACATCGTGCGCCAGCTCTCGAGCGCGCCCGAGCGCGTGCCGGTGGCGGTGATCACCGCCTACGGCAGCGCCGACAACGCGGTCGAGGCGCTCAAGGCCGGCGCCTTCGACTACATCGCCAAGCCGGTCTCGCTGGACCAGCTGCGCAGCCTGATCCTCAACGCGCTGGGGCGCCAGCAGCGCGACCCGGCCGAGGGCGGCGACGGCAGCGAGGGCGGTGAGGGCGGTGAGGGCGGTGAGGGCGGCGCCGCGGCCGGCACCGCGGACCGCGCCGTCAACCTGCTGCCCGGGCATTCGGCGGCCATGCACGAGGTGCGCCGCTCGCTGTCGCGGCTGGCGCGCAGCATGGCGCCGATCGTCATCAGCGGCGAATCGGGCAGCGGCAAGGAGCGCGCGGCGCGCGCCATCCACGCCATCAGCACGCGCGCGTCGCACCCGTTCGTGGCGGTCAACTGCGGCGCCATCCCCGAGACGCTGATGGAGTCCGAGTTCTTCGGCTACGTCAAGGGCGCCTTCACCGGCGCCGACGCCGAGCGCGGCGGCTTCTTCCAGGCCGCCCACGGCGGCACGCTGCTGCTCGACGAGGTGGCCGACCTGCCGCTGGCCATGCAGGTCAAGCTGCTGCGCGTGCTGCAGGAGCGGCGCGTGCGCAAGATCGGCGCCAGCCGCGAGGAAAACGTCGACGTGCGCGTGCTGTGCGCCAGCCACAAGGACCTGGCCGCGATGGTGGCCGCCGGCCAGTTCCGCCAGGACCTGTTCTACCGGCTCAACGTGCTGGCGCTGCGCATGCCCACGCTGCGCGAGCGGCGCGAGGACCTGCCGGTGCTGGCCGGCGCCATCCTGGAGCACCTCGCGGTGCGCTACGGCGACCGCCATCCCAAGCGGCTGTCGACGGCGGCGCAGCAGCGCCTGGCGGAATACCCGTTCCCGGGCAACGTGCGCGAGCTGGAGAACCTGCTCGAGCGCGCCTACGCCTTCGCCGAGGGCGACGCCATCGAGGTGGACGACCTCGGCCCGCTGGAGCCCGGCGCGGCGCCGCCCGGCGGCGCCTACGCCGGCGCGCCCGCGGGCAGCCCGCCGCCGGCCGCCGCGCCCGGCGTCCCGTCGGACGCCCGCTACGCCGGCCGCGCCGAGGCGCCCGACGCACACGGCGGGTACGGTGAACCGGCGCCGGGCGACGCCGCCGGCGAGGCCGGCCGCGTCACCTTCCCGATCGACCTGCCCGGCCGCCTGGAAGCGCTCGAGCGCGACCTCATCCTGCAGGCCCTGCAGCAGACCGGCTTCAACCGCACCGCGGCGGCGCCGCTGCTGGGCCTGAGCTTCCGCCAGCTGCGCTACCGCATCCAGCAGCTGGGCATCCGCGAAGGCCGCGAGGATGCCGCCGACGACGCCGGCGGCGAGGGCCTGGATGCCGCCGCCCACGGAGGGCGCGATGCCTGAGCACGTCCACGGCGGCGCCGTGCCTTCCGCCCCGGCCGCCTTCCGCCCCGACCCCGCGGGCTGGGTGCCGGCCGCGCGCCGCGTGCCGTCGCCCAACTTCGACGCGCGCCCGGCCGGCCTGCCGGTGGACCTGGTGGTGATCCACAACATCAGCCTGCCGCCCGGCCAGTTCGGCAGCGGCGACATCGAGGCCTTCTTCCAGAACCGGCTCGACCCGTCGCGCCATCCGTTCTTCGCCACCATCCACGAGGTGCGTGTCTCGGCGCATTTCCTGGTGACGCGCACCGGCGAGCTGGTGCAGTTCGTGTCCTGCCTGGACCGCGCGTGGCACGCGGGGCAGTCCGAGTTCCTCGGCCGGCCGCGCTGCAACGACTTTTCCATCGGCATCGAGATCGAAGGCAGCGACGACCAGCCGTTCACGTTGGCGCAATACCACACCGCCGCGGCGCTGGTGCGTGCGCTGCTCGCCGCCTACCCGGTGCGCGCGCTGGCCGGGCACAGCGACATCGCTCCGGGGCGCAAGACCGATCCGGGCCCGCATTTCGACTGGGCGGCCTTCGCGGCGGCCGCCGGCCTGGCTTCCGGGATGCTGCCCTACCGCAAAGGGCGGCCCTGAGGCAAGCCCGCGCCGCGCGTTCTGGGGGGATCGAGCGGGCAAGGGAAAACCCTGATAAAGTCCGGCCCCTATCGAAGCGGCCCGGGCAATCGAAAAAATTTCTTTTCATGGTGCGGTAACGTACCGCCGGGCGGGATCCCTTGCGTCTCTTGGGCTGGCGGGTTTGGTGCGGGACCGCATGCCCCCGCCGCCACCGGCTCCGCTTCAAAAAGGCGCTTGTCAAGACTGGTCAAGCCGCTTCATTTCACTATACTTAGTCCAGTTTTTCGCATCGACCACTATATCTAGTGGTGCTTTTCGGGGAGCCAGCCTAGGTGTGCAGTTACCGCCGCGGCGCGACAGCGCGTAGCGTGCGGTCCGCCCGAGGACTGGCGCGTCACAAGAGTCCCAGCAGAATCCAGCAATGCAGTTCGCCCCGGCCGGTCAGGGCCGGGCGAGCCGTTCCATCTTGCGGTTTTTTGCTCGGGACTCTTTGTCACTCATAAAACACGGGTAAGAACAGGAGTTCCTCATGCAGACAGCCCAGAACGAATTTTCCACCGGCGCCGTCGCCGCCGGTGTCGCAGCCAACCCGCAGTCGAGCCCCGCTGCTGCCGGCGCTGGCAACTACCAGGACTACAAGATCATCCGCCGCAACGGCGCCGTGGTGGCGTTCGAGCCGAGCAAGATCTCGGTGGCCGTGACCAAGGCCTTCCTGGCCGTCAACGGCGGGCAGGGCGCCGCTTCCGCGCGCGTGCGCGAAGTGGTCGAGCTCGTCACCCAGAACGTGGTGCGCGCGCTGCTGCGCAGCCGCCCGAGCGGCGGCACCTTCCATATCGAGGACGTGCAGGACCACGTCGAGCTGGCGCTGATGCGCTCGGGCGAGCATGAAGTGGCCCGCTCCTACGTGCTGTACCGCGAGAAGCGCACCCAGGAACGCGCCCAGGCCAATGCCCAGGCGGTTGCCCGCGTGCAGGAAGGCGGCGCCACCTTCAACGTGAGCGACGGCGGCGTGGCCCGCGTGCTCGACGTGAGCTCGCTGCACGCGCTGATCGACAACGCCTGCTCGGGCCTCGGCGACGCCGTCAGCGCCGAGCCGATCCTCCGGGAAACGCTGAAGAACCTGTACGACGGCGTGCCCATGACGCAGGTCTACGACTCGGCCATCCTGGCCGCGCGTACCCTGATCGAGAAGGACCCGGCCTACAGCCAGGTCACCGCGCGCATCCTGCTGCACACCATCCGCAAGGAAATCCTGGGCACCGAAGTGACCCAGACCGAGATGGTGTCGCGCTACGCCGACTACTTCCCCAAGTTCATCGCGCGCGGCATCGAAGCCGAGCTGCTCGACGAAAAGCTGGCCACCTTCGACCTGGCCCGCCTGGGCGCCGCGCTGGACGCCCAGCGCGACTTCCAGTTCAACTACCTCGGCCTGCAGACCCTGTACGACCGCTATTTCCTGCACATCGACGAGACGCGCATCGAAATGCCGCAGGCCTTCTTCATGCGCGTGGCGATGGGCCTGGCGCTGGGCGAGAAGGACCGCGAAGGCCGCGCCATCGAGTTCTACCAGCTGCTGTCGTCGTTCGACTTCATGTCGTCCACGCCAACCCTGTTCAACGCGGGCACGCGCCGCTCGCAACTGTCGTCGTGCTACCTGACCACCGTGTCGGACGACCTCGAAGGCATCTACGAGGCGCTCAAGGAAAACGCGCTGCTGTCCAAGTTCGCCGGCGGCCTGGGCAACGACTGGACCAACGTGCGCGCGCTCGGCTCGCACATCAAGGGCACCAACGGCAAGTCGCAGGGCGTGGTGCCGTTCCTCAAGGTGGTCAACGACACCGCCGTGGCGGTCAACCAGGGCGGCAAGCGCAAGGGCGCGGTGTGCGCGTACCTGGAAACCTGGCACCTGGACATCGAGGAATTCCTCGAGCTGCGCAAGAACACCGGCGACGACCGCCGCCGCACCCACGACATGAACACGGCGAACTGGATTCCCGACCTGTTCATGAAGCGCGTGATGGAAAACGGCGAATGGACGCTGTTCTCGCCGGCCACCTGCCCGGACCTGCACGACAAGGTCGGCCGCGCCTTCGAGGCCGCCTACCTCGGCTACGAAGCCAAGGCCGCCAGCGGCGAGCTCAAGCTGTTCAAGAAGATCCCCGCCATGCAGCTGTGGCGCAAGATGCTGGGCATGCTGTTCGAGACCGGCCACCCGTGGATCACCTTCAAGGATCCGTGCAACATCCGCAGCCCGCAGCAGCACGTGGGCGTGGTGCACAGCTCCAACCTGTGCACGGAAATCACGCTCAACACCAACGAGAGCGAGATCGCCGTGTGCAACCTGGGTTCGGTGAACCTGGTGGCGCACCTGAAGCAGCAGGCCGACGGCACCCAGGTGCTCGACCACGCCAAGCTCGAGAAGACCATCCGCACCGCCATGCGCATGCTCGACAACGTGATCGACATCAACTACTACGCGGTCGACAAGGCCAAGAACTCCAACCTGCGCCACCGTCCGGTCGGCATGGGCATCATGGGCTTCCAGGACTGCCTGCACGTGCTGCGCCTGCCGTACGCCAGCGACGCGGCCGTCAAGTTCGCCGACACCTCGATGGAAGCGGTGTGCTACTACGCCTACCTGGCCTCGACCGAGCTGGCCGAGGAGCGCGGCCGCTACAGCAGCTATGACGGCTCGCTGTGGGACCGCGGCATCCTGCCGCAGGACTCGCTCAAGCTGCTGGCCGAGGAGCGCGGCGGCTACCTGGAAGTCGACATGTCCTCGTCGATGGACTGGACCGGCCTGCGCGCGCGCATCAAGCAGCACGGCATGCGCAACTCGAACTGCATCGCGATCGCCCCGACCGCGACCATCTCGAACATCATCGGCGTGTCGGCCTGCATCGAGCCGACCTTCCAGAACCTGTACGTGAAGTCCAACCTGTCGGGCGAGTTCACCGTGGTCAACGACTACCTGGTGCGCGACCTCAAGGCGCGCGGCCTGTGGGACGAGGTCATGGTCGCCGACCTGAAGTACTTCGACGGCTCGCTGTCGCGCATCGACCGCATCCCGCAGGACCTGCGCGACATCTACGCCACCGCGTTCGAAGTCGAGCCGAGCTGGCTGGTGGAAGCGGCCAGCCGCCGCCAGAAGTGGATCGACCAGGCCCAGTCGCTGAACATCTACATGGCCGGCGCCTCGGGCAAGAAGCTGGACGACACCTACAAGCAAGCCTGGCTGCGCGGCCTGAAGACCACGTACTACCTGCGCACGATGGCGGCCACGCACGTGGAGAAATCCACCGTGTCGCGCGGCTCGCTCAACGCCGTGTCGTCGGGCAGCGACGGCGGCCTGGCCGCCTCCGGCCTGGACCGCGCGGCGGCCTCGGCGCCGGCCATGCCGGAAGCCGAAGGCGCGGTCTGCACGATGCGCCCGGGCGACCCCGGCTTCGAAGAGTGCGAAGCCTGCCAGTAAGCTGAAAGCCGCCCCCGTAAGCCCAGAGTGGGCCGCGGGTGCGGCCCACTGAAGAATTTCACGGAGAACCACATCATGCTGAGCTGGGACGACGACGTTCAAGCCACTCCGCAGGCCGCACCGCAGCCTGCTCCCCAACCCGCTTCCCAACCCGCCCTGCAAGCCGGCCTCGGCGCCGACCAGCAAGGCGTGCTGCCGCCCGCCGCCACCCAGCCGGCCGGCGCGGGCATCCTCGGCAACCATGCGAACGCCGCCGCCGTGCAGAGCGACCGCCGCGTCAACGTGGCCGACAAGCGCGTGATCAACGGCTCGACCGACGTCAACCAGCTGGTGCCGTTCAAGTACAAGTGGGCCTGGGAAAAATACCTGGCCGGCTGCGCCAACCACTGGATGCCGCAGGAAATCAACATGTCGCGCGACATCGCGCTGTGGAAGGACCCGAACGGCCTGACCGAGGACGAGCGCCGCATCATCAAGCGCAACCTCGGCTTCTTCGTCACCGCCGACTCGCTGGCCGCCAACAACATCGTGCTGGGCACCTACCGCCAGATCACCGCGCCGGAATGCCGCCAGTACCTGCTGCGCCAGGCCTTCGAGGAAGCGATCCACACGCACGCCTACCAGTACATCGTGGAGTCGCTCGGCCTCAACGAAGCCGAGATCTTCAATGCGTACCACGAGGTGCAGTCGATCCGCGACAAGGACGAGTTCCTGATCCCGTTCATCGACACGCTGACCGATCCGTCGTTCAAGACCGGCACGCCCGAGAACGACCAGAAGCTGCTCAAGTCGCTGATCGTGTTCGCCTGCATCATGGAAGGCCTGTTCTTCTACGTCGGCTTCACGCAGATCCTGGCGATGGGCCGCCAGAACAAGATGACCGGCGCCGCCGAGCAGTACCAGTACATCCTGCGCGACGAGTCGCTGCACTGCAATTTCGGCATCGACCTGATCAACCAGATCAAGCTCGAGAACCCGCACCTGTGGACCGCCGAGTTCAAGGCCGAGCTCACCGAACTGTTCAAGAAGGCCGTGGACCTGGAATACCGCTACGCCGAGGACACCATGCCGCGCGGCGTGCTGGGCCTGAACGCGCCGATGTTCAAGGGCTACCTGCGCTTCATCTGCAACCGCCGCTGCCAGCAGATCGGCCTGGAGCAGATGTTCCCGAACGAGGAAAACCCGTTCCCGTGGATGAGCGAGATGATCGACCTGAAGAAGGAACGCAACTTCTTCGAGACGCGCGTGATCGAGTACCAGACCGGCGGTGCGCTGAGCTGGGACTGAGGCGCTGCCGGGCCGTCGCCCGGCAACTGCCGACAAGCCCCGCATGCCTGTGGCATGCGGGGCTTTTTTTGTCCGCGCCGGCCGCGCGCGGCCGTCAGCCGCCGATCTGCCGCAGCGCCTTCTCGATGGCCTCGGCGCCGTCCGGGCGCACCAGCCGCGCCACTTCCGCGCCGTCGCGCAGGAACACCAGCGTGGGCCACAGCCTGACGCGGAACGAGCGCCCCAGCGGCCGGCCGCTGCCGTCCTCGACCTTGACGTGGCGCACGCCGGGGTAGGCCTGCAGCGCGCGCGCCAGGTGCGGCTGGGCGCGCAGGCAGTAGCCGCACCAGGGCGCGCCGAACTCGATCAGCGCGGGGCCGCGGAGGGCGTCGATCTCGGCGCGCGCGGGCTCGTGCGCGGCATATTGCTCGGTCATCGTCATGCTGGCGTCTCCTGGCCGGTGGTAGCGGCAAGCTTAGCCGATGGCGCTCAGGCCTGTGCCGGCGGCGCGGCGAGCGCGGGCTCCGCCTTGCCGAACCGCACCGTCGCCAGCAGCGACGCCGCCACGATCAGCCCGCCGCCGGCCCAGGCCGTGGCGGAAATCCGCTCGCCCAGCCAGAGGCTGGCGAACAGCGCGCCGAAGGCCGGCTCGCTGCCCATCAGCAGCGCCACGCGCGTGGGGCTGCTGCGCCGGATGGCGTAGTTCTGCGCGAAGAAGGCGAACAGCGTGCAGGCCAGCACCAGGTAGATCACGCTGCCCCAGAACGCGCCGTGGCCGGCCAGCGCGGGCAGCGGCTGCCACTGCGCCGGCATCAGCGCCAGCGCCACCGCGGCGCTGCCGCCGGCCACCACGCCGGACTGCACCGCGGTCACCGTCAGCGCCGGCAGCGGCGCGGCGCGCATGACGCGCTTGGTCGCGCAGACGATCAGCGCGCGCAGCGCCGCGGCGGCCAGGATCAGCGCGTCGCCGGGATTGAAGGCGAGCGCGCCGTCGCCGGCCAGCAGCCAGGCGCCCGCCAGCGAGAGCGCCACCGCGGCCCATTCGAGGCGCGCCGGGCGGCGCTTGAGCAGCAGCCATTCCACCAGCGGCGTGAGCACCACGCACAGGCTGATGAGGAAGGCCGCGTTGGCCGCGCGCGTGAGCAGCACGCCGAAGGTCTCGCACAGGAAGATGCCGAGCAGCAGCACGCCGGTGCCGAGCACGCCGCGCAGGGCGGCGCGGTCGGCGTGGCGCAGCGCGGCCAGCGCCGGGCTGAGCAGCACGAAGGTGATGCCGAAGCGCAGGGCCAGCAGCCCCAGCACCGGGTAGAAGGCCAGCGCGCCCTTGACCACGCCGTAGCTGCTGCCCCACACGATGGCGACGGCGAGCAGCATGAGGTCGGACAGCATCAGCAGGCGTCTGGAGGAGGTCGGGGTGGGCATGGTCGGTTCCGGGATGGCGGGGAGGGCGGAAGAGACATTGTCCGGTTTTGCGCAGGCGCTGATAATCGGGTCTGTGTGCACAGCTTTCATGTCGCCGATGCACAGATCCGGGCGCTACCCGCCCGCCACCGCCGCCGCGCCGGAGTGCCGATGAACCCGACCGATTTCCTTGCCCTGCTGCCCGACATGGCGGTGTTCGCGCGCGTGGTGGACGCCGGCAATTTCTCGCTCGCCGCGCGCCAGCTGGGCAGCACGCCGTCGACGGTGAGCCGCCAGATCAAGCGGCTGGAGGAGGCGCTGGCCACGCGCCTGCTGGAGCGCTCCACGCGCAAGCTGCGCATGACGGAGTCGGGCGCGCAGGTGTACCGCCATTGCCGCGACATGGTGAGCGCGGCCTCCGGCGCCGTGGATGCCGCCGGCCAGCTGGCGGCGCGGCCGCAGGGCACGGTCAGCGTGAGCGCGCCAACCGCGTTCGCCAAGACGGTGATCCACCCGCTCGTGCCGGGCTTCCTGCGCGCGCACGACGGCATCGACCTGCGGCTGGTGTTCACCGACCACGAGGTCGATCCGCTCGAGCACGACCTCGACCTGGTGATCCGGCTGACCGGGCAGCCGCCGCCCGGGCTGGCGGGGCGGCGGCTCGGCGCGGTGCGCTGGGTGCTGTGCGCGTCGCCGGCCTACCTGCGCGCGCGCGGCACGCCCGCGCATCCGCGCGAGCTGGCGCGGCACGACTGCCTTTATCTCGGCGAGACCGCCGACGACAACCGCTGGCGCCTGCGCCGCGACGGGCAGGTCCATGCGGTGGAGGTGAGGGGGCGCTATATCGCCAACCATGCCGGCGCGCGGCTGGAGGCCGCCCAGCAGGACCTGGGCATCGCCGCGCTGCCGGAGTTCGCCGCCGCCGGGGCGCTGCGCGACGGCACGCTGGTGCGCGTGCTGGCCGACTGGGAGTTGCAGGCGCGCGCCTACGTCGGGCCGGTGTGGCTGCTGTATCCGCCCAACCGCTTCCTGCCGCCCAAGGTGCGCGTGCTGATCGACTACCTGGCCGCGCACCTCGGCCCTGTGTGAGCCGCGGCGGGCTCAGGCTGCCTTGCGCTCGGCCGCCTCGCCCGCCTTGCGCTCGCCGCCGAGCGCCGCGGTCAGGTCGGCCAGCAGGCCGGCCAGCTCGCCCGCCATCATGGCGAAGTCGCCGTCGAAGCGCTCGTCCTCGTCGCGCGCGCCCGGATCGGCCTGCTCCTTGATGACGTCCAGCGGGGCCACGCGCTTGACCGCCAGCGATTCGGTCAGCACGAAGGAGACGCGGTCGTTCCAGGTCATCGCCAGGCGCGTGCAGCGCTTGCCGGCGGCGATGTGGCGGCGCAGGTCCTCGGGGTCGAGCGGGTGGCGCACGTAGCGCACGGTGGCCTTGCTCTCGGCGCTGGACTGCAGCTCGATCTCCTGGTCCACGGTGAAGCCGGCCGGCGCCGTGTCGCTGGACAGCCACTCGGTCATGGCGGCCACCGGCGACAGGTTGACCTGCAGCGTTTCCAGCGGTAGCGGGTCGATCGACTTGAACAGCAGGCTGCGCACTTCGTCGGCCTTGGCCGGGGCGGCGGCGTCGATGGCCAGCCAGCCGTTGACCGGGTCGATCCACACGCGCGTGTCGCGGCGGATGCTGAAGGCGCGCGGCAGCAGTTCCTCGGTGACTTGTTCCTTGAGCTCGCGCATCTGCTTGCGGCCGGGCTTGAAGCCCTGCTGCTCCTCGATCTCGGCGGCGCGCGCCTTGGTGACCTGGTTGACCACGGTGGTGGGCAGGAGCTTCTTCTCGGTGCGCAGGGTCAGCAGCATCTGCTTGCCGACCAGGTGGACCAGCGCGCCGTTTTCACGCGGCGAGGCCCAGCCCTGGGTCTGCATTTCCAGGCTGGTGCCCGGGAAGAAGGCGTGGCGCGCGAGGCCGGCCTCGATTTCGTCGGCGGCAAGGGTCCACGGCGCGGACAGGCGGTGCAACTGGAGGTTCTTGAACCACATGGGAATTCGGCCAAAGGGACCGATTCTAGCCGGTTAGCGTGACCGATGCGGTAACAATGCGTGAAGCGCCCGCGCGGGACGCCGCGGGGCAACGCGGAAGCGGCGCGCAGGAAAGCAAAGGGGCCGGGCTGCCCTGTGGCAGCCCGGCCCCGTCCGCGCCGCTGGCTCAGATGTCGAGCTTGCTGATCTTCGAGCCTTCCAGCGACAGGCCCGCCATCAGGCCGGCGTTGGTCACGACGAAGCCGACGATCGGCTGCTGGGCGGTGTTGGTGTCGATGGTGCCGTTGGCGCCGATGGTGGCCAGCGCCACGGTGGCGTCGCCGCCCACGGTCCAGCCGCTGCTGTTGACGAACTTGTCGAGCGCGTCCTGGGTCATGAACATCAGGATGATGGCCTTGGACTGCGCGCCGATCTGCCAGCCCACCGAACCCGAGATGATGCGGTAGTAGCCGCGCGTGGCGCCGCCCGTGCGCAGCGCGCCGTCGCCGTACTCGCCGCCGATCACGAAGCCGGCCGACAGCGTGTTGGGGAACACCAGGATGCCGCGCGCGCGGTTGGCGAGCTGGCGCGAGCTGCCCGCCGTGGCGTACAGCTTGTTGAGGGCGCCATCCACGCCGCCATCGATCTCGCGGCGCTTGGCCGCCTTGTCGGTGGGCGCGCTCGGCGTGGTGGTGCAGGCGCCCAGCAAGCCCGAAGAAGCCACTATCAGTCCTGCCCCAGCCGTCAGAAACGATCTGCGTTCCATACTCACTCTCCTGATTGTTTTACCTCACACTGCGTCCATACCCCGGAGCGAACCGCGCACTCCCCGTGCTCAAGGATAGGCGTAATCGGCACTTGTAGAAATGTGAATCGCGCACGAACATGCGGCGTTGGCTTTTCCCGGCGTGCCGTCCAAACCTCTGCGTTTCTGGAGAAATATACAAGGCAAGCGGCGCAAGCGGTGTAGGACGAAACTGCAATTTGCGGCGGGACCGTCCTACAACGCGGCGGCGGTGTGCGGCAGTTTGCGGCCCGTTCGCCGCCTGCCCGCTATCCATCCGCCGCCTGTCCGCGCGGGCAGGAACCCCGCGGCGCCGCGCCGGTCCATGAAGCATGAAATCCGTTCTCGCCCTCATCCCCGTCACCCTGCTGGCCGCCGCCTGCGCTTCGCGCCCGCCCGCAGCCGATCCCCAGGCCCAGGAGCAGGCCAATGCGCAGTGGCAGTCACTGCGCGCGGACTACACCAACTGCGCGCGGGAACAGGCCGACGCCGGCCTGCCCGGCCGCGGCTCGCCGCAGGACCTGGCCGGCGCCGCGCTCAAGGCGTGCCAGTCCAGGCTCGACGCCATGCGCGGCGCGTTCCGCGACTACCTCGATGCGCAGATGGTGTCCTCGCACGGCCACGACAGCGCGCGCCAGGCCGCCGACCGCCTCTCCCGCGACACCGAGGCCAAGACCCGCACCTACCTGGTCCGCTATGTCGAGCGGGAGCGCTACAACGCCGGCCTGCGCTAGCCGCGGCCGGCGCGCCGCCGCTGTGGTGTAATGCGCGGGCATGCCTTCCTCACTCCATTGCGGCCATTGCGGCCATTGCCGATGACTCTCTCTCCCGAACGCCTCCAGCTTGCCCACGAGCGCTTCCTCGCCGACAACCCGGAGGTGGTGTCGCTGCTCAAGGCCATCACCGAGCGCCACGCGCGCGCGGCCGGCATGAGCGTGGAGGCCTTCCAGCGCGAAGAGCTCGAGCGCGCCATCGGCCGCGAGGCGCGGCAGCGGCGCATGACCGCCGCCGAGCTGCTGCTGGTCTACCTGGGCGAGCGCGCGGCGCCGGCGCCGCGCCGCTGAGCCGCCGCCGGCGCCTGTCCGGCATCACCACTCGCCAGCGACACGTTAGCCTTGGTCCACCGCCTTCAGGTCGCCGGCGCCAGCGGGCGCAGCTCGCCGAGCATGGTCGGCACCAGCTCGGACACCGTGGGATGGACATGCACGGCGCGCTGCAGCACGGTGTAGGGCGCGCGCGCGTACATGGTGTCGAGCACGCCGTGGATGACCTCGTCGCCACCCACGCCCAGCACCGCCGCGCCCAGGATCTCGCGGCTGTCGGCATCGACCAGGATCTTCATGAAGCCCTGCGTCTCGCCTTTCTCCACGGCGCGGGCCACGCGCGTCATCGGGCGCATGCCCACCAGCACGCGGCGGCCGGACGCGCGCGCCTGCTGCTCGGTCATGCCGGCGCGGCCCAGCGGCGGGTCGGTGTAGAGCGCGTAGCACGCAATGCGCTCGCCCACGGTGCGCGGCGCCGCGCCGGGCGCCGCGTCCAGCAGGTTGGCGGCGACGATCTCGAAGTCGTTGTAGGCGGTATGGGTGAAGGCGCCGCGCCCGTTGCAGTCGCCCAGCGCCCAGATGCCCGGCACGCTGGTGCGCAACTGGTCGTCCACCTCGATGTAGCCGTGCGCGTCGGTGGCCACGCCGGCGCGCTCCAGGCCCAGGTCGTCGGTGTTGGGGCGGCGGCCCACGGCCAGCAGCACGTGGGAGCCCACCACCTCCGGCGCGCCGTCCGCGCAGGCCATTGTCACCGCCACCTGCTCGCCGCGCCGCGCCAGCGCGATGCATTCGGCGTCCAGGCGCAGGCCGATGCCCTCGGCGGCGAGGATGCCGCGCACCGCCTCCGACACGTCCGCGTCCTCGCGCGGGATCAGGCGCGGGCCGCGCTCCACGATGGTGACTTCGCTGCCGAAACGGCGGAACATCTGGCCGAACTCCAGCCCGATATAGCTGCCGCCCACCACCAGCAGGTGCGCGGGCAGTTCGTCCAGCCGCATCATGCCGGTGTTGGTGAGGTAGTCCACCTGGTCCAGCCCCGGCATCGGCGGGGCCGAGGCGCGCCCGCCCACGTTGATGAAGATCTGCCCCGCGCGCAGCACGGCTTCGCCCACGCGCACGGTGTCGGGACCCTCGAAGCGCGCGTGGCCGAGATGGACGGCGACGTTTTCCAGGCCGCGCATCCAGGCCTCCACGCCGTGGCTGGAGCGGGCGACGATGCCGTCCTTGCGCGCCTTGACGCGCGCCATGTCGACCGTGACCGGGCCGCCCACGGCCACGCCGAAATCGGCGCCGCGCCGCGCCAGGTGGGCGGCATATGCGCTGGCCACCATCGCCTTGGTCGGGGTGCAGCCGTCGTTGACGCAGGTGCCGCCGAAGGCCCGGCGCTCGATCACGGCCACCTTGCGCCCGGCCGCGGCCAGGCGCGCGGCGAGCGAGGGGCCGGCCTGGCCGGAGCCGATGATGATGGCGTCGTAGTCGATGGGCATGGCGGCCTCCTTGGCTGGCGCGAAGGCGGCGCGGGCCGCCGCGCCGGGGATCAGAGCATTTCCAGCGGGCGCGGGCCGCGCGGCGGCGGGAAGGCGGCGTCGAGCTCGGCCAGCTGCACCGGCGAGAGCCGCCGCACCAGCGCGCCGTGGTTCTCGCGCAGGCGCTCGCGGTGGCTGGTCTTGGGGATGGCGATGACGTCGTCGCGCGCCAGCAGCCAGGCCAGCGCGGCCTGGGCCGGGCTCATGCCGTGCTGCTCGGCGAAGCGGGCCAGGCGCGGGTTGCGCAGCAGCGCCGCCTGCTCGACCGGCGAGTAGGCCATCAGCGGCACGTGGTGGCGCCGCAGCCAGGGCAGCAGGTCCCACTCGATGCCGCGCCGCGTGAGGTTGTAGAGCAGCTGGTTGACCGCCGTCTGCTCGCCGCCGGGCACGCGCCACAGCGCTTCCATGTCGCCGAGGTCGAGGTTGCTGACGCCGAAATGGCGGATCTTGCCGGCCTGCCGCAGCGCCTGGAAGGCGGCCACGGTCTCCGCCAGTGGCACGCCGCCGCGCCAGTGCAGCAGGTAGAGGTCGATGCGGTCGGTGCCGAGCCGGCGCAGGCTGCGCTCGCAGGCCGCCACCGCGTCCTTGCGGCCGGCGTTGTGCGGATAGACCTTGCTGACCAGGAAGACCTCGTCGCGGCGCCCGGCGATGGCCTCGCCGACCAGCGCTTCCGAGCGGCCTTCGCCATACATCTCGGCGGTGTCGATCAGGCGCAGGCCGAGGTCCAGCCCGAGCCGCAGGGTAGCGAGCTCCTCCGCGCGCGCGGCCGGCTTCTCGCCCATGTTCCAGGTGCCCATGCCCAGCGCGGGAACGGTTTCGCCGCCGGGCAGATTCACGGTTTTCATGCGGTGTCTCGGGTCGTGTGTGACGGTCGGTGGACAGCGGTCGGCGGCGCCGGCGACAGGGCAGGCAGGCACGCGCCGCCGCCCGGCCTACCCACCCACACTAGCCAAGGACGGCGCGATGCACAAGGCGCGCCGTTCGGGCCTGGCCGGGTCAACCGGGCTCAACCGTGATGGTAGCGGTATTCCTGGGTCAGGCCGCCGTAGCCGTAGGTGGCCGCGCGCGCGTCGATCACGTGGATGTACGAGACCGGATGCACATTGCCGACCAGCTCGGCCAGGACCTCGAACGCCTCGCGCAGGAATTGCGCCTTCTCCGCCTTGGTGTTGGTCTCGTCGGTCACGCTGATGTCGAGGTGGAAGGCGTTGCGCCCCTGCTCCGACAGCGGCGCGCCGCCGATGATCCAGGCGTCGTGGTCCACGTACTGCACGGCCACGGCGATCACCTCGGGTTTCTTGCCGAGCGCGCGGCGGGTGACGTCGGCCACGGCGGCGGCGGCGCGGCGGGTGAGGGCGGCATCGGGCTTGCCGGAGATCTGCAGGTTGATGTGGGGCATGGCTGGCTCCTTGGGTCTGGGAGGCGGCCCCGGGACGGGGCTGCCGGAGATGCCAGTCTAGGGTTTGGCGTGCCATCGGAAAAACGGGAATTTGCGATACCATCCATCGTCAATACCGAAATATGCGAAACCCGCAGGAGGCCGCCATGCGCGCGCTGGAACTCGATCAACTACGCACCTTCGTCACGGTGGCGGACGCCGGCAGCCTGTCCGCCGCGGCGCCGCGGCTGTTCCTGTCGCAGTCGTCGGTCAGCGAGCAGTTGCGCAAGCTCGAGGAGCGCGCCGGCGTGCCGCTGCTGGTGCGCGGCAAGCAGGGCGCGGCGCCGACGCCGGCCGGCCTGCGCCTGCTGGCGCACGCGCGCCGCATCCTGGCGCTGTCCGAGCTGGCCTTGCAGGACCTGCGCGGCCATACGCTCGACGGCGAGCTGCGGCTGGCCGTGACCGACTACTTCCGGCCCGGCGAGATCGCCGGCATGCTGCGCCGGCTGCGCGAGCGCTATCCCCGCCTGCGGCTGCACGTGACCGTGATGAAGAGCGGCATGATCGAGGCCGGCGCGCAGAGCGATGCGTTCGACATCGGTTTGTCGATGCGGCTGCCGGGCGCGCGCAAGGCGGCGGCCGGCCGCGGCGAGCGCGGCGCGGTGCTGCGCCGCGAGGCGCTGGCCTGGGTGGCGGCGCCGGGCGAGAGCGGGGCGCTGGACGCGCCGCTGCCGCTGGTGCTGCTGCCCGATACCTGTTCGCTGCACCAGTACGTGGTGCAGATGCTGCGGCGGCGCCGGCTCGACTACGTGGTGGCGCATTCCGCCTCCGGCGTGGCCGGGCTGCAACTGGCGCTGGCGGCGGGCCTGGGCCTGTCGTGCCTGAACGAGTCCGCCATCGGCCCCGGCGTGGCGCGCATCGACGCCGCCACCGCCGCCCGGCTGCGGCTGCCGGCGCTGCCGGCGGCCGAATTCTTCCTGCTGCCCGCGCGCGCCGGCGAGGCGCCGCTGGTGGGGCAGGTGCGCGCCGCGCTGGCCGAGCAGTTCGCCTGAGTGGTGGTGCGGCGCTACCCGCGCGCGGTCAGGTCTCGGACCACTGACGCAGCAGGTTGTGGTAGCAGCCCACCAGCGAGCGCCGCGCGCCCTCGTCGGCGCCGGTCTGGTTCAGCTTCTGGATCGCGTTGTCGAGGTCGAACAGCAGCGCGCGCTGCGCGTCGTCGCGGATCAGGCTCTGGATCCAGAAGAAGCTGGCCACGCGCACGCCGCGCGTGATGGGCGTGACCTGGTGCAGGCTGGTGGCCGGGTAGACCACCATGTCGCCGGCCTCGAGCTTGACGCTGTGCACGCCGTAGGTGTCCTCGACCTGCAGCTCGCCGCCGTCGTAGCTGGCCGGGTCGCTCAGGAACAGCGTGGCGGAGATGTCGGTGCGCAGCTTGCGGCCGTTGTGCGGGTGGATGCGCACGCTGCCGTCCACGTGGGCGCCGAACGTCATGCCCTCGCCGTAGCGGTTGAACATCGGCGGGTAGACGATATTGGGCAGCGCCGCGCTGATGAACAGCGGGTTGCGCTCCAGCATGGCGAGGATCAACTGCTGGCACTGCGCGGCCGTCTCGGAGCGCTCGTCGATCTGCTGGTTGAACTTGACGGGAGCGCCGGAGTAGCCGGCGGTGACGCGGCCGTCGACCCAGGCCTCGCCGGCCGAATCGAGCTGCTGGCGCAGCATGGCGAGCTGCTCCGCGTTGAGGACCTTGGGAATGCAGACAAGCATGGCGATCTCGGCAGGGTGGTGCGCGGGCGCCGCCGGGGAAGGCGGCGCCGCGTGGCGTGACTGGACGTCACGCCACTTTACCTCAGCGCATGGCTGCGCTTACATGCGATAGGTGAACGACAGCATGGCGGTGCGGCCGGTGCCCGGCACCGAGCGGCCGCCGTCGGACTGGATCAGCGCGTCGTAGTACTTCTTGTCGAAGATGTTGAACAGGTTCAGGCGCACGTCGTACTTGGGCTGGTGGTAGGCCACCATGCCGTCCCAGCGCACGAAGCCGCCGACCTGGGTGGTGTCGGTGTTGTTGGCGTAGCGCTGCGACATATAGAAGGCGCCGCCGCCGACTTCCCAGCTCGGCAGGATGTTGTAGCTGGTCCACGCCGTGGCGGTGTGCTTGGGCGTGTTGCCCGGGATCTTGCCCTGCGTGCCCGAGGCGATGCCGTTCTCGATCACCGCGTTGAGGTAGGTGTAGCCGGCGAAGACCTGCCACTTCGGCGTGATGCGGCCGGTGGCGCCGAAGCGCACGCCGTCGACCTGGATCTTGCCGGTCAGCGCGTAGGTGGTGGCGTCGATCTGGCTGCGCGCGTTGTCCTTGGTGATGCGGAAGATGGCCGAGGTCAGCGACAGGTCGCCGCCGGCCAGGTCCCACTTGCCGCCGGCCTCGTACGACTTGTTCTTTTCCGGGTCGAGGCTGGTCTGGCCGACGGTGCCGGTCAGTTGCTCCAGCGACGGGTTGAACGAGGTGCCGTACGACACATAGTAGGACTGCGCCTCGGTCGGCTGCCAGATGCCGCCCAGCCGCACGCTGGTGAAGTTGACGGTCTGCTGGGCATTGGCCAGCGCGGTGTTGCCGGCGGTGTTCTGCGAGTTGATGGAGTTGCTGATGCTGGCGATGTAGCGGTCATAGCGCAGGCCGGCCACCAGCTTCCATTGCTTGGTGAACTCGATCGAGTCGTTGGCGTAGACGGCGATGGTGTTGGCCGAGGCGCCCTGCAGGTTGCCCGGCGTGGTGATCGCGCTCGACGGCGAGTCCTGGTAGACCGGGTCGATCACCGGCACGCACGCGACGAAGCCCTTGCACGGGCCGGCGGGGTTGCCGCGCGCGTAGGCCTGGTTGTCGTAGCCGTCGTGGCCGATTTCCACGCCGGTCAGCAGCGTGTGCTTGATGAAGCCGGTCTCGAACTTGGCGGTCAGCTCGGTCTGGTTGAAGATCGAGTAGTCGCGGATGTTGCGGTCGTGGCTCTGCTGGCGCACGAACAGCGCCGACAGCGGCAGGTTGGTGGTGGTCAGCGGCGTGTAGACGCCGTTGGCGATCGAGCCGACCGACTGCGGCGCGGTCTCGCGCGCGTCGGTCTCCACGTAGTTGAACTGGGTCTGGTTGCGCAGGCGCAGGTTCGGCGAGAACTTGTGGTCGACGCCGGCGGACAGCGCCACGATGTCCTGGCGCGTGTAGTCGTTGTTGTTGCCGTAGTAGGTGTTGCGGTTGACGTTGACCGGGTGGCCGTTGATGGCCGGCAGGCCGTAGTCGGGCATGTCCTCGTTGTGCTGCAGCAGCGCGGACAGGGTGATCTCGGTGGAGGTGCCGATACCGTACTTCCACGACGGCGCGATGCCGAAGTCCATCGCGCGCATCTCGTCGCGCGTGCTGGGCTTGCCGTCCTGCGCCATCGCCGAGATGCGGAACGCGGAGGTGTCGCCGGTCGGCGTGTTGACGTCGGCGGTGGCGCGCACCATGCCGTTGGTCGTGACCGAGCCGGTCACGGTGGTCGCGGCCTTGAGCGACGGCTTCTTGGTGACCTGGTTGATCACGCCGCCGGTCGAGCCGCGGCCGAACAGCATCGACGACGGGCCCATCAGCACTTCGACCGAATCCAGCGCGAAGACGTCGCGGTAGTACTGGCCGCGGTCGCGGAAGCCGTCGAGGTAGATGTCGGTGCGCGCGGAGAAGCCGTTGAGGTTGATGTTGTTGCCGATCTGGCCGCCCTCGGCGCCGCCGATGGTGATGCCCGGCACGTTGCGCAGCGCGTCGGCCAGCGAGGTGGCGCCCTGCGCGTCGATCAGCGCCTTGTTCACCACCGTCACCGATTGCGGGACGTCGCGCAGGTCTTCGGGCAGCTTGCTGACCGAGTTCTTCACCGCGCCGTAGTCATCGGTGGCGCGGCCGCCCTGTATCACCACTTCCCTGAGCGTTGCCGGAGGCTGGCCAGTGGCGGGAGCGGGCGGGGCCGTCTGGGCCAGGGTGACAACGGGAGTGGCAAAGAGCGCGAGCAGCGCGGTCGCGATCGGAGTGCGGCGGGTCATGTCGTTTCTCGGTTCCGGTACGGCCATTGGGGGCGAGCTGGCTGGCAGCGGACGGAAGTTGCATGCCTGTGGTTCGGCCAACGGCGGGGGCAAAAAGGTTGGGCGAGCCGGAATATAAATGCGAATGATTAGCGTTGCAATTCAGCTTTGCTTTTTCATCACAGACATTAGTCGCCATGCCTCAATGTCTTTATCCAAGGACAAAGCCATTACATGAAGTTACACAAGCTCACAAATGCCTTACAAAGCGGCGCCTGCGTCTCAATCCGAAAACAAAAAAAGGCCTGCATGTAGCAGGCCTGGTACAGACATTTACCGCCACCCGGGGCGGCGGCAAAAAAATTTTTCTTAATCCGCCGTCATATTGGCGGCCTTGGCGATCCGTCCGAGCCGTTCGCGCTCGGACTTGATGAAGGCGACGAAGCTCTCCTGCGAGCCGCCGGCCGGCTCGATGCCGTTGGGGATCAGGCGGTCGCGCGTCTCCTGCGTCTGCATGGCGGCGCTCATCTCGGCGTTCATCTTCTTCAGGATGGCCGGGTCGGTGCCCTTGGGTGCGAAGATGCCGGCCCAGTGTCCGATGCGCACTTCCGGCATGCCCTGCTCGGCGGTGGTCGGGATGTTGGGCGCCGCGCTCATGCGCTTGTCCCAGGTCGCGCCCAGCGCCTTGAGCTTGCCGGCCTTGATGTTGGGCAGCACCACCACGCTCGCTTCCGAGGTGGCCGCGACCTGGCCGCCGATCACGGCGGTGATGCTCTCCGAGCCGCTCTTGTACGGCACCACGGTCAGCACCGCGCCTTTCTCCTTGAGCATCTCCTCGACGAAGTGCGGCGTGCTGCCGCTGCCCGCGGTGGCGAAGTTGGCGCCGGCCGCGCCCTGCTTCTTCGAGTACTCCACCAGCTCCTTGAGGTTGTTCACCGGCAGCGAGGGCGAGGCCACGATCACCGAGGGGCTCACCGCGACCAGCGACACGGGGATCAGGTCGTCCGGCGCGTAGGGCATCTTGGTGCGGATCAGGCTGTTGGTGACGGTGCCCACGGCGCCCACCAGGAAGGTGTAGCCGTCCGGCTTGGCCTTGGCCACGTAGTCCGCGCCGACCACGCCGCCGGCGCCGGGACGGTTCTCGATCACCACGGTCTGGCCGAGCCGCTTGCCGACCGCGTCGGCGGCGGCGCGCGCCACGAGATCGTTGGCGCCGCCCGCGGTGAACGGCACCACGAACTTGATGACGTGCGTGGGCCAGGCATCGGCGGCGCGCGCGGGCGCGGCGAGGCTCGTGGCGAACAGTGCGGGCGCGGCGAGGGCCAGCGCGCGGCTGGCGGTGGAAATGCGCATGGTTGTCTCCAATGGTCTTGGTCTTGGTACCGATCCTGGTACCGGCTCTGGCATGGGTGCCGGCGCTCGGCCGCGCCGGATGCCGGATGTCGTGGCCCGGCTTTTTTTCTCGCGGGCAAGCTCCGGCCTGCGAGCGATGATAAACAGCAAAGCTGTCAATTTGCTGAACCCGCCGGCGGACCCGCGGCGGCGTCTCCGCGATTGTCGGCGATGCGCGCGCGGTGCGTGGTGTGGTGTGTCGCGGCGGTGCGCAGCCTGCCGTTCGCGGCGGCGGCGTCGACGCGCTTCGCGCGGTGCGATGCGCAGAGCGAAGCGCGAGGCGCGAGGCGGGCGAAGATACGACGGGTGCGGGAAGTGCCGCAAGTGCGGCGCGGGAAAGGCGGCGTGGATGCCGGCCGCCGGCGGCGATGGCGCGCGCCGGCGCGGGTGCCGGTACGGGTGCTGGCGCGCGCGGGCGGCGGGCTAGTGCTCGCGCTCCCAGGTCTGGGTGCGGCCCAGCAGGCTGATGCCGATGAAGCCGCGCACGTTGAGCTTGTTGCCGTCGTCCGCGAGCGACATGCGGGTCTTGTAGACCTTGCCGTTCTCGGGGTCGAGGATCTCGCCGCCGCCCCATTCGTTGTCGCCGGTCTTGCGCACGCCGGTGATGATGGTCAGGCCGATGATGGGCTGGTCGCGGCGCGCGTCGGTGCACTTGTCGCACACCTTGGACTTGCCTTCCGCGTCGACGAAGCTCTTGACCAGCCTGCCGCTGTAGACGCCGTTGCTCTCGGTGATCTCCACCAGGCCGCGCGGCTTGCCGGTGTTGTCGTCGATGGTCTTCCACGAGCCGGCGGGCGAGGCCTGGGCCAGTGCCGCGGCGCTGGCCAGCAGCGCGCCGGCGAGCACGGCGAGCCGGGCCGCCGTGACGGCGGCGCGCGCTGTGCGTCGGGGGGCAGAAAAGTGCATCGGGTTCTCCTCTCTCAGGTTGGTGCGCGCGACCGCGCGGCACGGTCACGCCAATCTACTGGCGAAGGGCGCCAGCCGCAATGCGGGGGCACCGTTTGCGCACGCACCAGGCGGACCTTTGCCGCTGCCCGGAAACCGGCGCGGTTGCTGGCGCCCGGGGTATTTTGTCGTGCAGCAAAACCGGCTCTTTCCAGGTCTCCGAAGCAATCCTCTAGGCGTTCGTTTCAAGTGCGGGCAGCGTGCCGCGCGCCGGCATCGCGGGCGCGTTCGCGGGCGCTCGTCGCGCCATGCGCCCGCATCGCCCGCCGCGCGTCGCGCGTCGCGGACGACGCCGGAGAACATCGCGCCGGACCGCGCGCAGTCGGACCGTCGCCGGACCGTTGCCGGCACGCATGCCGATGGATGCGGAGCGGCGCCCGCCGGCCGCATCGATGCGACGGCGCTCGCGTCGCGAGAGCGCATGCGTTCATCGGCGGGCGCGCATCGACGGCGCAGCGGATGCGAGGCGAGCGGAAGACGGCGGCAAGACGAACACGAAGCGATGCACGCCGACGCGGACCGACACCAATCGCGTTGCGCATGACGATGTGCGAAGCCGGTTCGTCGTGCTCGCGTCGCGAGGAAGACGGGCAGACCGTTGCGTCGACGCATCACTGCGCGCGCTGTGTGAGCGAGCGCGCAGCGTGCCCGCGCGGCGCGTGCGCCGACGCTGCGCCGAGACGCGATGGCGAGGCGCCGCGCATGGCGCCGCGGCATGCTTCGTCGCGCGCCGTCACGACGTTGCGTGGCACGCGCGCGCCACCGATGCGCTCGCGCGCCGCGCTTGCGCAAGCGCATTGCCGCTTCCCGCAAAGCCTTTGCCGGCGCGGCTTTCCGGGATGACGTCAGCGGCGGTGAAGAGGCCGCGCATGCGCGCCGGCAGCGCGCGCGGCGCCGCGTGCGAGGAAAAATCCGAAGCATCGCGGCGTGGGTTCCGCGCTCTCGCGATGCCGCTTTTCTTGTCGCGTCAGCGGGCTCGCGCGAGGCGATTTCGCATGCGATGGAACGCGTCGAGAGCGCGTCGCGCGCAGGTGAAGCGCGGGCCGGCGAAGCGCTGCGATGGCGATGAAGAAGTTGTCATGCGCGCGCGCGTGTTTTTTTGCACTTTTTTCTTAACATCGCCGAACAAACGAATTATGATTCGCCTTGACAAGAGTCTCACTTCATTGCATGGCCGTGGTCGTAGTCGTAGTTGGCAGGATCGAAGCAAGCTCGAACGATGATGTCGGACGCGATGCTTCACGATGAGCGATGCGCTCCGCCACGATAAGCGCCCCCCGCTTCGATGCAATGAGACAGGTAGCTCAGGAGCACCAGAACTTTGACGCAGACCAAGCCGTACTGGTTTTCTAAAACGCGTGCAGTCTCCTTTGGCCCAGTAGCGGGATGGGCGAACTACCCCCAGACGAATGCAGACCGTGGTGCGCGTGGCCTAGCCCGCATCGCGGCAATGCCGGCCGATATCTCTTCTATTGATGCTGCGCGCCGATCCGGCGGATGGCGCGGGCAGACCGAATATTCCAGGGCGCGGCAAGCGTCAGAAGCCCGGTTGCGGGCTCCGCTTGGCCACATTCGCACCGCGCGCCGCGGTGCCCCTGCCACCGAATTCATTAGCGTGCGGACGCAGTGTTGCCGTGCGCCGATGAATCGCTCGCTCGATTGGGGTCGCAGCGCTGTATCGCGCCTCGGGTCGGTCGGGTCGCCAACTTAGGTCATTCGATATTCACTCTCTAGTGAAGGAGTTATCCATGGCAACGACTGCAAAGAAGAAACCGGCGGCCAAGAAAGCCGCCAAGCCTGCTGCCAAGAAGGCAGCAGCCCCGGCCAAGAAGGCCGCAGTGAAGAAGGTCGCCGCCAAGAAGGTCGTGGCGAAGAAGGCTGCACCGGCCAAGAAGGCTGCGCCGGCGAAGAAGGCTGCTGCCAAGAAGGTCGTAGCGAAGAAGGCAGCGCCGGCCAAGAAGGTCGCCGCCAAGAAGGTCGTAGCGAAGAAGGCCGCACCGGCCAAGAAGGCTGCTGCCAAGAAGGTCGTGGCGAAGAAGGCCGCACCGGCCAAGAAGGTTGCCGCCAAGAAGGCTGCGCCGGCCAAGAAGGTTGCTGCTGCCAAGAAGGCCGCACCGGCCAAGAAGGCTGCTGCCAAGAAGGCCCCGGCCAAGAAGGCTGCCGCCAAGAAGGCTGCGCCTGCTGCCAAGCCTGCCGCTGCGCCTGCTGCCGCGCCCGCAACGACCTCGAAGACCGTGCTGAACCCGGCCGCTGCATGGCCGTTCCCGACGGGCACCCGTCCGTAAGCCGTGCCGCTGACGGATTCCTGCGGGAATCCCCAAGGCACGCAGCGCGTGCCGCACTGACCGGATACGCGGTATCCGGTCTGCAAGACGCCAGTCTTGCCAACCCGCCGACGGCGCAAGCCCGGCGGGTTTTTTCATGCCCGCGCGGACCGGCGCAGCGCGGCGCAGGGCCAATGAAAAAGGCGCCGCTCCGTGTGGGAGCCGGCGCCTCGGCGAGCGGCCTGGCGGGCCTGCGGGTGAACCCGCAGATGGACCCGCAGATGGACCCGCTGGTGGACCCGTAGGTGGACCGCTGGTGGATCTCTCCGTATGCCGCCGCGGCAGGGCCCCGCAACGGCGTCAGGATCGTCCTAGGGTAACTTCCTAGTGGGTGACGCGGGTGGTTCCGCCCGAGGACAGCAGGCGCACGCGCTCGCCCGGGCGGAAGGCTTCGTCGGCGTCCTGCACGATCGCGCGCATCTCGCCGTTGTCGAGCTTGACGGTGATCTCCAGGCCACGGCGCTGGTTGATCCGGTTTTCCGCCGCGCTGCCGGCGATGCCGCCGAGCACGGCGCCGAGCACGCCGGCCGCGACCGAGCCGCCGCCGCTGCCGATGGTGCTGCCCGCGGCGATGCCGCCGATCGCGCCGCCGGCGATGGTGCCGGCGCCGGTCTGCTCACCCTGGATCAGCACTTCGCGCACGCTCTCGACCACGCCAAAGCGCAGGATCTGCTCGCGCTGCGCCTGGCCCGGCGTGTAGATGCTGGCGGAGTTCGATTGCGAGGCGCAGCCGGCCACGAGGGTGGCGGCTGCGGCGAGCGCGAGGGCGCTGGTGCGAATCAGGGTATGCATGAGATCGATCCCGGAAAAGTTACTCGTAGCGATAGCCGAACGCCGACTGGAAGCGTTGGCCGATTTCGTCGCGCGACGGCTTGTGGTTCTGCGGACCCTGGTGCGCGATCTTGATGGAGCCCATCAGGCTGGCGAGGCGCCCGGTGGTTTCCCAGTCGAGGCCCTGCTCGATGCCGTACAGCAGTCCGCCGCGGAAGGCATCGCCGCAGCCGGTCGGATCGACCACGCGCTCCGCCTGCACGGCCGGAATATTGTACTGCCGCTGGTCGGCGTGGACGCTCGCGCCTTTCTCGCCGTGGGTCACGATGAAGGCGCGCACCTGGGCGGCGACCTGCTCGCTGGTCCAGCCGGTACGCGAGAGCAGCACCTGGGCTTCGTAGTCATTGACCGTGACGTAGCTGGCGAGTTCAACGAACTGGCGCAGGTCCTCGCCGTTGAACAGCGGCATGGCCTGGCCCAGGTCGAAGATGAACGGCACGCCGGCGTCGGCGAACTGGCGCGCATGGTGCAGCATGCCCTCGCGGCTGTCCGGCGCGACGATGCCCAGCGCCGGCGGGTTGGCGCCCTTGAGCGCATCCTGCACGTGCGAGAGCTGCGACTGGTTCATCGCGCCCGGGTGGAAGGCGGTGATCTGGTTGTTGTCCAGGTCGGTGGTGATCATCGCCTGCGCGGTGAAGGTGTCGGGCAGGGTGCGGATGTGCTCGGTGCCGATGCCGAGTTCGCGCAGGTATTGCAGGTAGGGCTCGGCGTCCACGCCCACGGTGGCCATGACTACCGGGTCGCCGCCCAGCAGCTTGAGCGTGTAGGCGATGTTGCCGGCGCAGCCGCCGTACTCGCGGCGCATGCCCGGCACCAGGAAGGACACGTTCAGCATGTGGATCTGGTCGGGCAGGATGTGTTCGCGGAAGCGCCCCTCGAACGTCATGATGGTGTCGTAGGCGACGGAGCCACAGATCAGGCTGGACATGCTCTCTCCAAATGCAGGTAATCGGGTGATCGGGTGATGGCCGGCGGCGCGCGCTGGCCGGCGGCCGCCGAAAAAAAGGCCACCCATGATACCGGGTGGCCGGACCGCGGGGCGCGGCGCTTACTTCAGCGCGGCCAGGGCGGCATCGTAGTTCGGCTCGTTCTTGATCTCGGGCACCAGCTCGCTGTACTTGACGGTGTCGTTCTCGTCGAGCACCACCACCGCGCGCGCGGTCGCGCCGGCCAGCGGGCCGGTCTTGATGTCCACGCCGTAGCTGTCCTTGAAGCCGGCGCCGCGCATCAGCGACAGCGGCACCACGTTGGCCAGGCCTTCGGTGGTGCAGAAGCGGCTCATCGCGAACGGCAGGTCGGCCGAGATGGTCAGCACCACGGTGTTGGCCAGGCCGCTGGCGGCCTCGTTGAACTTGCGCGCCGAGGTCTGGCAGACCGGGGTGTCCAGGCTCGGGACGATGTTGAGCACCTTGCGCTTGCCGGCGAAGTCGGCCAGCGCGACGTCCTTCAGGTCCTTGCCGACCAGCGAGAAGGCGGGGGCCTTGTCGCCGGCTTGCGGAAACTTGCCGCCGACTTCGATGGGGTTGCCGCCGAGGGTGACGCTGCTCATATGTGCTCCTGTGTGAATGGTGGGCCCGCACGCGCGGTGCGGGTCCCGGGGGCGCGACGGGAACGCCCGGGGCGGGCGTCGGACCCGTCTGGAATTCAGGGGTAGAAGATCAGCACGCGGTAGTTGGCCGCCGCCTGCTGCGTGCGGAATCGTACCCGAACCGGCAGCTCCGTGCCGGCGCGCAGGCCCAGCGTGGCGAACGCCTTCTGCGCGGGCTCGAGATAGTCGGCCGGCTGCAGCACCTTGCGCAGCAGGAGCTGGTCCTGCAGGTCGGTCATGACCAGCTCGATGGCGGGCAGCGCCACCGTGGCGCGGCTCTGGTTGCGCATGGTGACGGCCAGCAGGTAGGCGTCGGATTCCTCGTCCTGCTTCTGCAACTGCGAGCTTTCGATGCGCAGCGCGTCGATGTCGCGCCACGGCGCCACCTCGCAGCGCAGCGGCGCGCACAGCGCCTCGAAGGCCGGGCGCAGCACCGGGAACTGGCCGGCGAGCTGGCTGCGCGCGAGGAAGGCGAGCTGCGCCAGCGCCGCCACCGCCAGCACGCCGATGGCCGCTTTCTGCAGGCGCCGCCTGCGCCGCGCGGGGCCGGGATCGCGCTCGCGCGCGTGGCGCAGGAAGTCCGGCGCGAACACCGGCGCGTCGGGCGCGTTCTGGCTGGTCCACTGGCGCGCCGCCTGCTCGCGCGCGATGGCGGCGGGAATCTCGGGGAAATCGTCCTGCGCTTCGGCGCGCAGGTAGCCGCCCGCGCTCGGGATGGCGGCGGTTTCGGCGGGCGCCATGCCGGACGTGGCGCTCGCGGTGACGCTGGACGTGACGCCGAGCGCGGTGTCGGACGTGATGTCGGCGGCGATGCCGGCCGCGTGCGCGGCGTCGTCGCTGCCGGTTTCCGGCGGCAGCGGCGGCAGCGATGCGCTGGCTTGCGCAGCCGCTGCCGTGTCCGCCTGCGCCGCGCGGGCAATGCCGGCGGCCTCGGGCGCGGCGGCGGGCGCGAACGGCGGCAGGTCGTCGGACAGCGTCCTCGGGTCCAGCGTGGGCCACGGCGTGGCGGCGGGCGCCGGAGCGGCTTCGGCGGTGCCCGTGGTCTCGGCCGCTTCCGTCGCTTCCGTCGCTTCCGTCGCTTCCGCCGCATTCACCGTTTCCACCGCTTCCACCGCTTCCGTCTCCCGGGGCGGTTCGGCCGCGGACCCGGCTGCCGTGGTCCCGGCCTGCGCCGGCGCATCGCCATCTTCGCGCGTGGCGGCTTCGTCCGGCTCCGGCTCGATCACGCCGGGCACGAAGACCGCGGACGGTTCGTCGTCTTCCGCGGCGGCGCTGCCTGCATGCTGTTCCTGCTGCCGGGCGGCCTCGGCCGCCTGCACGGCCTGGTCGGCCTCGGCCTGCGTCTGGTACAGCATGACGGTGGGCGCGTCGAGCGCCGGCACGTCGTAGCCGGGGTCGAAGGGCGGGATAAAGGGCGAGGTAAAGGGCGGAACGCCGGCCGGCGCGTCGTGCCCGGCCTCGGCGGGCGCATCCGGCGCGGGATGTGGATCGGCATGCGGCCCGGCATGCGCGCGCTTGCGCGGGGCGCGTGTCGCGCGCGCATGCGCGGCTTCGTGGGTGTCTTCATGGGCGCCTTCGTGGCCGCCGTCATGGGCGTCCTCGAAGGTCTTCTCGTGCGGGGCGCGCGTGGCGCGATGGCGTGGCTCGCCGTGCGCGGGTGGCGCCGCCGGCGCGTCCGGTGCGGGCGCGGGGGTGGTCTCGGGGGCCGCCTCGGGCGCGGGCAGCTCGATCAGGTGCTCGCGCGCGTCGAACACGGTGTCGCACTGGCCGCAGCGCACCAGCCCCTGGCGCAGGCGCAACTGGTCGGCTACCAGCCGGAAGGCGGTGCGGCAGGCCGGGCAACGTGTGACGAGCTTGGCTGCGGCCATCGGCGGGGGCTCAGTGCGGGACGCCGGCGCCTTCGCCGCGGGTGCCGTGCAGGCACACCCAGCCTTCCTCGCTGCGCCATACCGACATGGCGAGCCAGGGCGCATAGGTGGCGGCGACGTCGTCGGCCTGCCGCTCGAGCACGCCGGACAGCACCAGCCGGCCGCCCGGGCGCACGCGCGCGCTCAGCATGGCGGCCATCACCTTGAGCGGGTTGGACAGGATGTTGGCCACGACCAGGTCGTAGCTGGCCTCGGACACGCTTTCCGGCAGCGCGAAGGTGGCTTCGACGCGGTTGCGCTCCGCGTTGTGGCGCGAGGCTTCCACCGCGTTGGGGTCGATGTCGATGCCGAGCGTGGCGCCGGCGCCGAGCTTCTTCGCCACGATGGCGAGGATGCCCGAGCCGCAGCCGTAGTCGAGCACCGACTCGCCCGGCCCGAGGTTCTGCTCGAGCCACTGCATGCACAGCCGCGTGGTCGGGTGGCTGCCGGTGCCGAAGGCCAGGCCCGGGTCGAGCTCCAGCACCACGGCGTCGGGCTCGGGCGCCTCGTGCCACGACGGCACCACCCAGATGCGCTCGCCGATGCGGATCGGCGCGAACTGGGATTGCGTCAGGCGCACCCAGTCCTGGTCCTCGACCGGGCGCAGCGCGTAGGCCGGCACCTCGGCGGCGCCGAGCGCGTTGGCCGCGGCGGCCACCGCCAGCGCGGGGTCGGTGGCGTCGTCGAACAGCGCCACCACGCGCGAGCGGTTCCACGCCAGGCGGGTGGGTTCCAGCCCGGGCTCGCCGAACAGCGGCTGCTCGTCGGGCGTGTCGGCATCGGCGTCTTCCACCGAGACCGACAGCGCGCCGAGGTCGAACAGCGCGTCGGACCAGGCTTCGGCCTGGTCCTGTGCGATTTCAATCACACATTCCTGAAATGCCACTGGCGATCCTTGTCGATCCGTTGTTGTCAGTCCACTGCGTCATTCCCAAAGCCCCCCGTTCGACTGCGCCTCAAGGCCGCATGCGTCGTTGCAAATGCTCGCAATAGCGAGCTATTGCGGCGCTTTGCGCCTGGCCTGCGACCTCGATGCACAGCCGACCCGGGGCGTTTTCCCTGACGCAGTGGACTAGGCCGCGCCGGGCTTCAGATCTTGCCGCCCTTGGCCACGGTCTTCTGGGCCAGGCGATGCTCGAGATAGTGGATGCTGGTGCCGCCTTCGACGAAGTTGGCATCGAGCATCAGCTCGCGGTGCAGCGGTACGTTGGTCTGGATGCCGTCCACCACCATTTCCGACAGCGCGATCCGCATGCGGGCGATGGCCTGCTCGCGGGTGGCGCCGTAGGTGATGATCTTGCCGATCATCGAATCATAGTTGGGCGGCACGAAGTAGCCATCATACGCGTGCGAGTCCACCCGCACGCCGGGGCCGCCCGGCATGTGCCAGGCGGTGATGCGGCCCGGCGACGGAATGAACTTGAACGGATCCTCGGCGTTGATGCGGCACTCGATGGCGTGGCCGCGCAGCTGGATGTCCTTCTGGCGCCAGCGCAGCTTCTCGCCGAAGGCGATGCGGATCTGCTCCTGCACGATGTCGATGCCGGTGATCATCTCGGTGACGGGGTGCTCGACCTGCACGCGCGTGTTCATCTCGATGAAGTAGAACTCGCCGTTCTCGTACAGGAACTCGAAGGTGCCGGCGCCGCGGTAGCCCATCTTCTTGCAGGCCTCGGCGCAACGGTCGCCGATGCGCTCGATCAGGCGGCGCGGGATGTGCGGCGCGGGCGCTTCCTCGATGACCTTCTGGTGGCGGCGCTGCATGGAGCAGTCGCGCTCGCCCAGCCAGACCGCCTGGCGGTGCTGGTCGGCCAGGATCTGGATCTCGACGTGGCGGGGGTTCTCCAGGAATTTCTCCATGTAGACCTCCGGGTTGCCGAAGGCGCGGCCGGCTTCCTCGCGCGTCATGTTGACCGCGTTGACCAGCGCCGCCTCGGTGTGCACCACGCGCATGCCGCGCCCGCCGCCGCCGCCGGCGGCCTTGATGATGACCGGATAGCCGACGTTGCGGGCCGTCGCCAGGATTTCCTTGGGATCTTCCGGCAGCGCGCCTTCCGAGCCCGGCACGCACGGCACGCCGGCCTTGATCATGGCCTGCTTGGCCGAGACCTTGTCGCCCATCAGGCGGATGCTCTCGGGGCTCGGGCCGATGAAGACGAAGCCCGATTTTTCCACGCGCTCGGCGAAGTCGGCGTTTTCCGACAGGAAGCCGTAGCCCGGGTGGATGGCCTGCGCGTCGGTCACTTCGGCGGCCGAGATGATGGCCGGCATGTTCAGGTACGACAGCGGCGACGGCGCCGGGCCGATACAGACGGCTTCGTCGGCCAGCTTGACGTATTTGGCTTCCTTGTCGGCCTCCGAATACACCACGACGGTCTTGATGCCGAGTTCGCGGCAGGCGCGCTGGATGCGAAGGGCGATTTCACCGCGGTTCGCGATCAGAATTTTTTCAAACATAGTCACTCTCTGCGAGGAGAAGGGCAGTCCCACCGCGGTGGCTCGTGGCGCCCCCGGCGGCGCGGCCGGAGTGCGGGCGGAGGAACTGGCAGCCGGACGGGGAGCGTCCGGTCCGCCGGCGCCGGCGCGGCCGTCCGGATCTTCCGGCGCGGGCTGCGGGCGGCGCGGCATGCCGATCAGTATCAGCCGATGATGAAGAGCGGCTGGCCGTATTCGACCGCCTGGCCGTTCTCGACCAGGATTTCCTTGATCACGCCGGCCTTGTCGGACTCGATTTCGTTGAGCAGCTTCATCGCTTCGATGATGCAGACCGTCTGGCCTTCCTTGACGGTGTCGCCCACGTTGACGAAGGCGGCCGCGCCCGGCGACGGCGCGCGGTAGAAGGTGCCGACCATCGGCGAGGTCACGACATGGCCGGACGGCAGCTGCGGCGCAGCGGGCTCGGCGCTGGCGACCGCGGCGGCCGGAGCGGCGGCCGCGGGCGGCAGCGCCTGCATCGGCTGCATGGCCATCGGCGCGGCCACGACCTGGGGCGGCGCCTTGACGATACGTACCTTGCCTTCGCCTTCGGTGACTTCCAGCTCGGAGATGCCGGACTCGGCCACCAGGTCGATCAGCGTCTTCAGCTTGCGCAGGTCCATCTTCTATCCTCCTGAATCGGGTTGTCCGGCGCGCTGCGCTGGGGCGGCTGCGTCCGGGTAAATTGCATGCGTCCGGCGTATTGCCTCCGTCCACCGCGAGCAGCGGGCAGGGCAGGCGCCGGGGGCGCGGTCATCGTCTATGAAATCGAAATCAGCGGGCGGGTCAGGCCGCGGGGGGCGCCGGTTCAGGCGCCTGCCCGAGGACATAGTCCAGCGCCAGCAGGTAGCCTTGCCAGCCAAGTCCGCAGATCACTCCGACCGCGATATCGGAGAAGAAGGAGTGATGACGGAAGTTCTCGCGGCGATGCACGTTCGACAAATGGACTTCGACGAACGGAATCGCCACCCCGGCCAGCGCGTCGCGCAAGGCTACGCTGGTGTGCGTGTAGGCGGCCGGGTTGATGATGATGAAGTCGACCCCCTCGTCGCGCGCCGCATGGATGCGGTCCACCAGCGCGCCCTCGTGGTTGGACTGGAACGTCGCCAGGGCGAGGCCGGTTTCGCGCGCACGCTGCGCCAAGGCCAGGTCGATGTCGACGAGCTTCGTATGCCCGTAGGTTTGCGGCTCGCGCGTGCCCAGCAGGTTCAGGTTGGGCCCGTGCAGGACCAGCACCTTGCGGTAGCGGGCGGAGCGGCTTTCTGGCGGCGTATCGATCACGGCGACTCGACCATTTCAACGAAATTGCGCGGAGATTACCGTAGCTTAGAGTGATTTGTCTAGCAGCGCAGACATAGGACAGCCTCGATTTCCGGTCTTTCGGCGGCATTTCCGGGCCGGTGCCGGCCTGTTTTGCGGTTTCGAGGCTAATTCGCAAAAATTACGGGACAATCGAACAAGGTTAGTTGAAATTCGCCGCAATTCAAGCGTCTCGCCGTCATCCGCGCGGCAGTGCAGCACGCAGGTCATTGGGGGAAACCCTACCCATCTTGCGGTAGGTGACGGTGCCGTCCGGCGCGATCACCACCGTATAAGGCAGGCCGCCGGCCGCGTTGCCGAAGTTGCGCGACAGCTCGGTGCCGGCGAAGCCGGCCACCGCCAGCGGATACGCGACCGGCACTTTCTTGATGAACTGCTGGATGTTGCTGGCGGAATCGATGCCGATGCCGACAAATTCCACCTTGCGGCCCGAATACTCCTGGTACAGCGCGGTCAGGTCGGGCATTTCCTCCACGCACGGGCCGCACCACGGCGCCCAGAAGTTCACCACCACCGTCTTGCCGCGAAAATCGGCCAGCCGCAGCTTGCCGCCCTGCGGGTCGGGCAGCTCGGTGCTCAGGAAGGTCTCCACGGCGGCGTCGGACGCCGGCCGGGGCGAGAACACGTAGTGGCCGGCAAGGGCGCCCGCCACGGCGGCGGCGATGGCGACGAGCCAGATCCAGAGGCGGCTGCGGCGGGCGGGGCGGGTGGTGGCAGTGGTCATGGCGGTGGCAGGAGTCGGAAACCAGGCGCAAGGCGCGGCGGTGGCGGGAAGCTCTTCTATATATGACTATGACGGCGCCAGCGCGGGTCAGGCGGCGGCCGGCGTGCCGGGCGCATCCGGCGCGTCCGGCGTGGCCGCCACCAGCGCCTGCACGGCGGCGAGGTCGGCCCGCGCCACGCGGCCGCCGGCGTCGGCGCGCACCGCGCCGCGTTCGTCGTCCGCATCATACAGCGCGATGTGGATGCCCACCGGCTGGCCCAGTTCGGCCCGCACCTCGCCGGCCAGCAGGCGCGCCTCGCGCTGGGCCGGCCACTGGCCTTTCCACAGGAAGCTGAGCGTCTCCACGTCGCCGCGGCCGGCGAAATGCCGCGACTCGCTGGTGTCGAAATCGACGCCCGCGTTGAGCAGGTGCAGCGTCAGGTCCTTGGGGCTGTCGCAGAAGCATTGCAGATAGATGTCCGAATGCTCGGTGGCGGTGCCGTTGAGCACCGCGCCCGCCAGGTAGGGCCGGAAGCCGGCCAGGTCGCGCATGGCCAGCAGCGCCAGCCGGCGCAGCAGGGCCAGGATGCGGGGCTGGCTGTCGGCGTGGAACAGCGCCTGGTAGGCGCGCACTTCGGCTTCCACGGTCTCGTTGTCGGGCAGCCACTCGCCGGCCACGCGCACGTCGCCCAGCAACTGGCGCGCGGCCTTGCGCTTGGCGGTGGCGTAGTCGGCACCGTCTTCCGCGATCATGCGGGCGGCGGCCTGGGCGATTTCCTCGCGCAGGCGGATGGGGTCGAGGGGGGTGCGACGGGACATGGAGGGATGATACCGGAGGGGGAGGAGGCTGGACTCTTAGAGTCTACGCGGCGGGGCGGGTTCGCGCGTGCCGGCGAGATACCGGCAATTGCCGCCATACCCCTCGGGTACAATCCCTTTCCATCCCGTAGCAACAGGGGCCCGGCCCGCCAGGCCCGCCCCGCGACCCGAACTCCCATGCATATTCACATCCTCGGCATCTGCGGCACGTTCATGGGCGGCCTGGCCGTGCTGGCCAAGCAGGCCGGCCACCGCGTGACCGGCTGCGACGCCAACGTCTATCCCCCCATGAGCACCCAGCTCGAGGCGCAGGGCATCGAGCTGATCGAGGGCTTCGACCCGGCGCAACTGGCGCTGGAGCCGGACCTGTTCGTGGTCGGCAACGTGGTGTCGCGCGGCAATCCGCTGATGGAGGCCATCCTCAACCGCAACCTGCCCTACACCTCGGGCCCGCAGTGGCTGGGCGAGCACGTGCTGCGCGGCAAGTGGACGCTGGCGGTGGCCGGCACGCACGGCAAGACCACCACCACCTCCATGCTGGCCTGGATCCTGGAAGATGCCGGCTACCAGCCGGGCTTCCTGGTGGGCGGCGTGCCGCAGAACTTCGGCGTGTCGGCGCGGGTGACGGCATCGGACTTCTTCGTCATCGAAGCCGACGAGTACGACACCGCTTTCTTCGACAAGCGCAGCAAGTTCGTCCACTACCGCCCGCGCACGGCCATCCTGAACAACCTCGAATACGATCACGCCGACATCTTCCCCGATCTTGCCGCGATCGAAACCCAGTTCCACCACCTGGTGCGCACCGTGCCCGAGCAGGGCCGGCTGATCGTCAACGGCATGGAGGAAAGCCTGGCGCGCGTGCTGGAGCGCGGCTGCTGGAGCGAGACCGAGCAGTTCGGCCTGGGCGAGTGGCGCGCCGGCGAACCGGCGGAGCTGGCCGGCGCGGACACGGAGCGGGACCGCTTCGACGTGTGGTTCGGCGACGCCGTGCAAGGCCGCGTCGACTGGACCCTGCAGGGCACCCACAACCGCATGAACGCGCTGGCCGCGATCGCCGCGGCGCGCCACGTGGGCGTGCCGCCGGCGCAGGCCATCGACTCGCTGGCGCGCTTCGCCAACGTGAAGCGCCGCATGGAGGTGCGCGGCGAGGCCGGCGGCATCACCGTCTACGACGATTTCGCCCATCACCCCACCGCCATCCAGACCACGCTCGCGGGGCTGCGCCGGCGTGTCGGCGCGGCGCGCATCCTGGCCGTGCTGGAGCCGCGCTCCAACACCATGAAGCTGGGCGTGATGAAGGCGCAGCTGCCGGCCAGCCTGGAAGCGGCCGACCTCGTGTTCGGCTACGGCGCGGCCAGCGGCAAGGACGCGCTCGGCTGGGACCTGGGCGAGGCGCTGGCGCCGCTGGGCGAGCGCGCCGCCGCCTTCAGCGACCTCGCCGCGCTGGTGCGGGCGGTGCGCGCCGCGGCGCGCCCGGGCGACCACGTGCTGGTGATGAGCAACGGCGGCTTCGGCGGCGTGCACCAGAAGCTGCTGGATGCCTTCGCCGCCGGCGCGGCGGCCTGAGCGGGGCGCGGCATGCTGCTGTACCTGCATGGTTTCCGTTCCTCGCCGCAGTCGTTCAAGGCGCGCATGGTGCAGGAGCGCATGCGCGCCTGGGGCGCCGCGCGCTACTACGCCTGCCCGGTGCTGAACGTGTCGCCGGCGGCGGCCATCGCCCAGGCGGAGGCCGCCATCGCCGCCTCGCAGGCCGGCGGCGCGCAGCCGCTGGCCATCATCGGCTCGTCGCTGGGCGGCTTCTACGCGCGCTGGCTGGCCGAGCGCCACGGCTGCCGCGCGGTGCTGCTCAACCCGGCCGTGCATCCGTGGACCGACCTCGAGCGCTACCTGGGCGACCAGCCGCTGTGGCACGGCGGCGGCTCGGTGCGCGTGGAGCGCCATCATCTGGACGAACTGCTGGCCCTGCGCGTCGAGACGATCACGCGGCCCGAGCGCTATTTCCTGCTGGCCGCGACCGGCGACGAGGTGCTCGACCACCGCGAGATGCTGGCGGCGTTTCCCGGCGCGCGCACGCGCGTGATCGAGGGCAGCGACCACGGCATCAGCGAATTCGCCGACTACGTCGACGAAGTGCTGGCTTTCTGCGGCTATGGCCCCGGCGGCCCGGTGCCGCAGGACGGGCCGGAGATGCCGGCATGAGCGCGGCATGAAGGCGGCGCACCTGCGCCGCGGCGCCTGGCACGCCCATTTGCCCGAGGACCGCGCCATCGGCGCCAACCTGCGGCGCTGGGTGTGCGGCGAGGGCTCGCTGACCGCCCGGCTGGTGGCCGCCTCGACGCGCTTTCGCGTGCGCCGCCTGGCGCAGCGCATGGAAGTGGCGCTGGCCGACGAATGGCAGGCGCTGGGGCTGCCGGCGCGCCGCCGCGCGCTGGCGCGCGAGGTGCTGCTGGTGTGCGACGGCACGCCGGCCATCTTCGCCCACACCGTGGTGGTGGCCGCGCACGCCCGGCGCGACTGGCCCTTCCTGCGCGGCCTGGGCGAGCGCCCGCTCGGCGGCGCGCTGTTCGTCGATCCGCGCGTGCGGCGCGAGCCGTTCGCGTTTGCCCGCCTGCCGGCGCACCACCCGCTGCGCCGGCGCCTGGCGCTGGCCGTGCCGGCCATGCGCGAACTGGCCCCGAACGTGACGCTGCCGGCACGCCGCTCGCTGTTCCGCCGCGGCGGCGGCGCCATGCTCGTGACCGAGGTCTTCCTGCCCGACCTGCGCGCGCGCCGCGCGCCGGAGCTCGCCGGCGGCCAGTGAAGCCACGGTCACGACATCGACACGAACACAGGTAAACCTACCAACACCAACCGCGCCCCCACCACCACCAACGCCACCAGGAACTAGGGACCGACATCATGAAATTGCAGGGACGGGTTGCCATCATTACCGGCGCGGCTGCCGGCATCGGCTTTGCCACCGCGCAGCGCTTCGCCGCCGAAGGCGCGATCGTGGTGCTGTGCGACGTGCAGGAAGAGCGCGTGCACGCCGCCGCGGCGCAGATCGCGCAGACCGGCGCCACCGCGCTGGCCTTCAAGGTCGACGTGACGCACCGCGACGAAGTCGACGCCGCCGTGGCCGCCACGCTGGCCGCGCACGGCCGCATCGACATCCTGATCAACAACGCCGGCATCACCAAGGACGCGCGCCTGGTCAAGATGAGCGAGGCCCAGTTCGACGCCGTGATCGACGTCAATCTCAAGGGCGTGTTCAACTGCGCGCAGGCGGTGGCCGAGATCATGGTCGAGCAGGGCCGCGGCGTGATTCTCAATGCATCCAGCGTGGTCGGCCTGTATGGCAACTTCGGCCAGACCAACTACGCCGCCACCAAGTTCGGCGTGATCGGCTTCACCAAGACCTGGGCGCGCGAGCTGGGCCCCAAGGGCGTGCGCGTCAACGCGGTGTGCCCGGGCTTCGTCGCCACCGACATCCTGCGCACGGTGCCGGAGAAGGTGCTCGACGGCATGAAGTCCGCGTGCTGGCTGCGCCGCCTGGCCGAGCCGGCCGAGATCGCCAGCATCTACGCCTTCCTCGCCAGCGACGACGCCAGCTACGTCAACGGCGTGGCGATCGAGGCCAGCGGCGGCATGTCGCTGTAGCACGGCGGGCCGCGCCCGGCTGGCGGCCGGCGCGGTGCGGTATCATCTCGGGTCCGGTCGCCGCCTCGCCTGAAGGCGGCTCCTTGCTTCATTTCTCTCACCGGGCCGTTCCGAGCGGCGTTGCCCGACGCCAGGCGCCGGCTTCGCCGGGCGGCTCCCGGCATTTCTGAAAGTACCGATCCATGCAGTTGCTGTTCGAAGAAGGCGGCGAGATTCGCGCCGGCACCGTGCTGACCCAGCAGGGCGAGGCCTACCAGGTGGAATTGCCCGCGGGCAAGCGCACCAAGGTCAAGTCGCGCGACGTGCTGCTGCAGTTTGCGCAGCCCTCGGCGACCGAACTGGTGCGCCAGACCGCCGAACTGGTCGGCGAGATCGACCTGGACTTCCTGTGGGAATGCGCGGCCGAGGAAGAGTTCGGCTTTGCCGACCTGGCCGCCGAATACTACGGCGCGGGCGCGGGCGTGGTGCAGCAGGCCGCGCTGGCGCAGGCGCTGCACGGCAACCCGGTCTATTTCCGCCGCAAGGGGCGGGGCCGCTACCAGCGCGCGCCGGAAGACCAGTTGAAGGCCGCGCTGGCCGCGCTCGAGCGCAAGAAGCAGCAGGCCCAGGTGCAGGCCGAGTACGAAGCCCAGCTCAAGGCGCTGGCGCTGCCCGAGGCGTTCCGCGGCAAGGCGCTGCAACTGCTGTTCAAGCCCGACAAGAACAGCCTCGAATACAAGGCGATGGACGCCGCCTGCACCGCGCTAGGCATGTCGCCGATGCGGCTGATGGTGGCGGTGGGCGGCATCGCCAGCCCGCGCGCGCTGCACGAGGCCAAGTTCCTCTCCGAATGCTTCCCCAAGGGCACCGGCTTTCCCGAGGTGGCCGTGCCCGAGCTGGCCGGCGAGCTGCCGCGCGCGGCGGTGCAGGCGTTCTCGATCGACGACGTCACCACCACCGAGATCGACGACGCGCTGTCGGTCACGCCGCTGGACGGCGGCAAGATCCGCGTCGGCGTGCACATCGCCGCGCCGGGCCTGGGCATCCGCCGCGGCGAGCCGCTCGACGCGGTGGCGCGCCAGCGCCTGTCCACGGTCTATTTCCCCGGCGACAAGATCACCATGCTGCCCGACGCCGTGGTGGAGCGCTACACGCTGCAGGAAGGGCGCGAATGCCCGGCGCTGTCGCTCTACGTCGACTACGACCCGGCCCTGCAGATGATCCTCGGCAGCGAGACCCGCGCCGAGATGGTCATGATCGCCGCCAACCTGCGCCACAACCTGCTCGATGACGTAGTGACCGAGGCCGCGCTGGCCGCCGGCACCGGCGACTATCCGTTCCGCCCCGAGCTGACCCAACTCTGGCATTTCGCCGGCTGGCTGCACGACGAGCGCCAGAAGGCGCGCCTGGCCAGCGGCCTGCGCCCGGAATCGCACAACCGCGCGGACTACAACTTCTACCTCGACGCGCTGCCGGACGGCGGCGAGCGCGTGCGCATCGAGCAGCGCCGGCGCGGCTCGCCGCTGGACAAGCTCGTGGCCGAGCTGATGATCCTGGCCAACAGCACCTGGGGCAAGCTGCTGGCCGACCACGGCGTGCCGGGCATCTACCGCACGCAGAAGGCCTGGGGCATGCACCGCACCCGCATGCAGACCTACCCGGCGCCGCACGAGGGGCTGGGCGTGGCGCAATATGCGTGGAGCACCTCGCCGCTGCGCCGCTACGTCGACCTGGTCAACCAGTGGCAGATCCTGGCGGTGGCCCAGCACGGCGTCACCGCCAAGCTGGTGGCGCCGTTCAAGCCCAAGGACGCCGACCTGCTGGCCGCCGTGGCCGACTTCGAAGGCACCTACGCGGCCTACGCCGACCACCAGTCCACGATGGAGCGCTACTGGTGCCTGCGCTGGCTGGCCCAGGAAAAGCGCGAGCGCATGATGGCCTCGGTGCTCAAGGAAGGCGCGGTGCGCTTTGCCGAGATCCCGCTGGTCACGCGCGTGCCCGAGCTGGCCCAGGCCGCGCGCGGCACCCAGGTGCTGCTGGAGATCGGCGCCACCGACGAGATCTCGCTCGAGGTGTCGTGCCGCGTGCTGGAAGTGTTCGCCGGCGAGGGCGAGCTGCCCTCGGAAGAACTGGAAGGCGACGACGAGGCCGCCGAGGTGTCGGCCGAGGCCGCCGCCGAAGCCGCCGCCGAGGAGGCCGCGCAAGCGGCTGCCGAGGGCGGCGCGGACGGCGCTGCCGTGGAAGCACCGGCGCAGGACGGCGACGCCGCCGATGCCGCCGGCGCGCCGGGCGACGCCGGCGACGCTTCGTCGGGCGCACGCGACACCGGCGCCGGCGGCGGCGCCTGACGCCCTCGGAAAAAAACGGGGCGCTCCCTTACAATCGCAGTCTGAACCGGGCCGGGTCCGACAGGCACGTGCCCGGTCCCGCCGCCGCCCCGATCCCTCTACGCCAGCAACCACGCCAGCCATCGTGAAAGCCGCCTTTTCTCCCCGCCAGTGGTGGAATGCCAGCAGCACGATGAGCAAGGCGCTGGCCGTGTCGGTGCTGGCCCACGCGCTGCTGCTCACGGTGCGCGTGGTCGCGCCCGAGGCCTTCGAGATCAAGCGCACCGATGCCGCGCTCGACGTGGTGCTGGTCAACTCCAAGTCCGCGCAGCGCCCGCAGAACCCGACCGTGCTGGCGCAGGCCAATCTCGACGGCGGCGGCGAGCAGGACCGGCAGCGCGCCACCACGCCGCTGCCGGCCCAGACCGCCACCAAGGACGGCGACCTGGTGCGCCAGATGCAGCGCCGCGTGGAGCAGCTCGAGCAGGAGCAGCAGCGGCTCATGACGCAGGCGCGCGAAGCCGCGCCGGCGGTCAGCAGCCAGCCGCTCAAGCCCGGCCAGCTGCGCACCGAGATGCCGCTGCGCGGCCAGGACGAGCGCACCTCGCTCGACGAGATGGCCAAGCTCGAAGCCGAGATCGGGCGCAGCCTGGAGCAGTACGCCAAGCGGCCCAAGCGCTTCCAGCTCACCGCCACCAGCGCGCAGGAAGTCGAGTACGCGCAGTACTACGACCGCCTGCGCCAGAAGATCGAGGCGCGCGGCACCGCCGATTTTCCCCAGCGCAACGGCAAGCCGCTGTACGGCCAGCTGATCCTGGTGATCAACGTCAACCGCCAGGGCCGGCTCGGCTACAACCGCGACGGCTACAACGTCGACGCCATCGACGTGGTCAAGAGCTCGGGCGACCCGGCGCTGGACCGCCAGGCGGTGGCGATCGTGCGCGCGGCCGCGCCGTTCGGCGGCTTCACGCCGCAGATGCAGGCGCGCCAGGATATTCTCGAAGTGATCTCCACCTTCAGGTTTTCGCGCAGCGGCCTGGAAACCCGCCTACAGGCCAGATGATGTCAACAGAAACCACGCAGACCCCCGCCACCGCCGACCGCTACGTGGTGGTCGGCAACCCGATCGCGCACAGCCGCTCGCCGGCCATCCACGCCGCCTTCGCGCGGCAGACCGGCGAGGCCGTTTCCTATGAGCGCCTGCTGGCGCCGCTGGACGGGTTTGCCGACACCGTGCGCGCGTTCTTCGCCGGCGGCGGCCACGGCCTGAACGTGACCGTGCCGTTCAAGCTCGAGGCCTACGACCTGGCCGACCGCCTCACGCCGCGCGCCGAGAGCGCCGGCGCGGTCAACACCATGTGGATCGAGGACGGCCTGATCCACGGCGACAACACCGACGGCATCGGCCTCGTGCGCGACATCGAGATCAACCTCGACACGCTGCTCGAAGGCCGCCGCATCCTGCTGCTCGGCGCCGGCGGCGCGGCCAGGGGCGCGATGCTGCCGCTGGTGATGTGCCGCCCCGACCGGATCGTGGTGGCCAACCGCACCGCCGAGCGCGCCAGCTTCATCCTCGAGGACGTGGCGCAGCAGGCCGACGAATACGGCGTGGAACTGTGGGGCGGCGGCTTCGACGCGCTCGCCGCGCTGACCGGCGACGACGCCTGCGACGTGGTCATCAACGCCACCAGCAGCAGCCTGCAGGGCGAGCTGCCGCCGCTGCCGGCCGAACTGCTGGGCAAGGACGTGCTGGCCTACGACATGATGTACGGCGCCGAGCCGACCGTGTTCCTGAAGTTCGCCGCGCAAAGCGGCGCGCGCACCAGCGACGGGCTGGGCATGCTGGTCGAGCAGGCCGCCGAGGCCTTCTACAACTGGCGCGGCGTGCGGCCCGCCACCGCGCCGGTGCTGGCGCAACTGCGCGCCGAGCTGCAGGCGGAGCCGGCGGGCAAGCCAGCCCGCTGAGCGACCGGCCGGCCGCGCGCATCCGTCATGGCAGAACGCAGGCGCACCGCCCGCTCCGCCGCCGCCACGTCCGCCCGCGGCCCCGGCGCGCTGCGCTGGCTGGCCTACCTGATCGGCGTCGCGGTGGCCGGCGTGCTGGCCATGCAGGTGTATTTCTTCCTGCAGATCGCCGCGTGGCAATACGTGAACCCGTCTTCCACCGCGTTCATGCGCGCCGAGCGCTGGCGGTTGTGCGGCTTCAACGTCTGGAGTTGCCAGGTGGACCGGCGCTGGGTCGGCTACGACGACATCTCGCGCAACCTCAAGCGCGCGGTGATCGCCAGCGAGGACGCCGACTTCGTCAACCATCCCGGCTACGAGCTCGACGCCATGCTCGATGCCTGGGAGCGCAACAAGAAGCGCGGCCACATCGTGCGCGGCGGCTCCACCATCACCCAGCAGCTGGCCAAGAACCTGTTCCTCTCGCCCGAGCAGCACTACCTGCGCAAGGGGCAGGAACTGGCCATCACGTGGATGCTGGAGTTCTGGCTCGACAAGCAGCGCATCTTCGAGATCTACCTGAACTCGGTGGAGTGGGGCGAGGGCGTGTTCGGCGCCGAGGCCGCCGCCCAGCACTACTTCAAGACCAGCGCGGCGAAGCTCAACGTGGGCCAGGCGGCGCGCCTGGCCGCGGCGCTGCCGGCGCCGAAATGCTTCGACAAGAAGCCGTACTGCGCCAGCGTGCGCGTCAACTTCAAGGTCAAGGCCGGCATCATCGCGCGCCGCATGGGCGCGGCCACGCTGCCGGACTGAGCGGCGCCCCGGGTCCGCTCAGCTCAGCCAGCCCTTGCGGCGGAAGTAGATCAGCGGCACCGCCGCCGACACCGCCATCAGCGCGATCGCCCACGGATAGCCCGCGGCCCAGTCCAGCTCCGGCATCAGCTTGAAGTTCATGCCGTAGATGCTGGCGATCAGCGTGGGCGGCATCAGCGCCACCGACACCACCGAGAACAGCTTGATGATCTTGTTCTGGTTGATGTTGATGAAGCCGACCGTGGCGTCCATCAGGAAGTTGATCTTGTCGAACAGGAACGCGGTGTGGTTCTCGATCGAATCGATGTCGCGCAGGATCTGGCGCGCCTCGTCCTGCTGCTCGGCCGACAGCAGCTGGCTGCGCATCAGGAACGAGACCGCGCGGCGCGTGTCCATGACGTTGCGGCGGATGCGGCCGTTCAGGTCTTCCTCGCGGGCGATGGTTTCCAGCACGTCGGCGGCGGCGGCGTCGGTCACGTTCTCGGCCAGCACGCGCTTGCTGGCCTCTTCCAGCCGCTCGTAGACTTCCTCGATGGAGTCCGCCGAGTATTCCGCGTCGGTGGCGTACAGGTCCATCAGCACGTCCTTGGCGTTGCGCACCGAGCCGGGCCGCACGCGCGCGCGCAGGCGCACCAGGCGGAACACCGGCAGGTCTTCGTCGTGGATGGAGAACAGCACGTCGCGCGCGAGCACGAAGGCCACGCGCACGTTGCGCGAGATGTCTTCCTCGTCGAGCAGGAAGTCGGTGCGGATGTGGATGTTCTCGTCCTCGCCCTCGAAGTAGCGGGCCGAGGCTTCCAGGTCGCCCAGGTCCTCGAGCTCGGGCAGGGCTACGCCGTAGGCTTCCTTGATCCAGGCGAGTTCTTCGTCGTCGGGGCTGATGACGTCGATCCAGATCGGCTTGTGCTGCAGCAGTTCATTGCGGTCATCGACCTGCTCCTGTGCGAGCCGGCCTTTCTGCAGGACGAACAGGTTGATCATCCCAGGGCTTCCTTGTTGCGTTTGGCGAAGAAACGCGCAGGCGCGGCTTGCCGGGCATGGAAGCGAACCCGTCCCTGGCCGCGTGGCGCAAGGGCGGGAAGCCGCTGGCAAGCGTGATCGCGCTGCGCGCCGGCGAGAAAGCGCGCGCAAGGCGATGGCGTTTGCCGTTCATGGCTGGCAAGCCGGGGGAGGGAAGATCCGGAACGAAGCGGCGCGCACTGGCGGTGCGCCGGCAAGGGACACGGAAAAACGCTCACCCGCAGTATGGTTCTGCGGGCAAGTCCGACGAGGCGGTGGAAGCGGCCTGGGCCGGTTCCGGCGGTCGTCGTTACGCAGCCCGCAGTGACATGGCATTCGGTGTGGTCGCGGCTTTGCCGCGGCAACTCGAACACCCGATGCTACTGCCCACGTAGTTTCTCCGGGATTATGATGGCCGCGAGTGTAGCCCAACGCAGGGGGCTTGTTAAGTGAAATATGGGTGAATGGCGCCGCCGCCGCACCCTGCGCGCAACGGTGCCGCGCTCAGCGCGCGCGGGCCGCCAGCAGGCGCCGCCGCAGCAGCGGCACGAGCAGCACCGAGGCCAGCGCCGCGAACATCAGCACGATGGCCGCGTAGTCCTGCCAGTGCGGCTGCTCGCCCAGCATCCACATGCCCGAGAACACGCCCACCACCGGGATGAACATCACCGACAGGCTCGACACCACCGGCGGCAGGCTGCGCGCCAGCACGAACCACACCAGGTGGCAGTAGGCGAACACCACCACCGCGTTGTAGGCGATGGCGCCCCATTCCACCGCGTCGGGCAGGCGCCAGCTGCTCTCGAAGGCCAGCGTGCCGGCCAGCAGGAAGGGCAGCGTCACCACCAGCATCCAGAAGGTCAGCGCGCCGACCGGCATCTCGATGCGGCTGCGCTTCATCATCTGCGTGCCCAGGCCCCAGCCCGCCGCGGCGCCCAGCATCAGCAGCGTGCCGGCCGGGCTGCCGGTGAGCGCGGCGAGTTCGCCCGAGAGCAGCAGCACCGTGCCCGCCAGCGCGCAGCCGATGCCGGCCCAGGCCGCGGCGCCGATGCGCTCGCGGTACAGCACCAGGCCCCACACCACGGCCCAGATCGGCATGGTGTAGCCGAGGATGGCGGCGCGGCCCGAGGACAGCATCTTGACCGCGCAGATCGCCAGCAGGTGCCACACCACCATGTTGAACAGGGCGAGCTTGACGATCGTCGGCCACTGGCCGGGCGGCACCCGCAGCGGCTCGCCGCGCACGCGCAGGGCCAGGCCCAGCGCCAGCACGCCGCCGGCCATGCACAGCAGGCGGAATCCCATTGCCGGGAAGTGCGCCACGCCGAGTTTCATGATGGGCCAGTTGACGCCCCAGGCGATGGTGAGGACGACGAGCAGGACGAGGCTGCGGCGGTCAAGGGACATGGCGGGCGGGCGGCTGCGTGCGATGCCGCTCTTTGTATCGGGGAGGAACGGCAGAAGATAGCATGCAGCGGGTAAAATCGCTGGCAACCACCGTCGCCGCGCGCAGCGCGGGCCCGGCCCCGCCCGGGCCGCTCCGCCGCGGCCGACCCAGACCAGCGAGCATTCCATGAACTTCACCGAACAACTGGCCGAGGCCTGGCAGCGCAACGACTCGCTGCTGTGCGTCGGGCTCGACCCCGATCCCGCCAAGCTGCCGCTGTCCATGACGGGCGCCGGCGGCGCCATCTTCTCGTTCTGCCGCGAAATCGTCGACGCCACCGCCGACCTGGTGTGCGCCTTCAAGCCGCAGATCGCGTATTTCGCCGCGCAGCGCGCCGAGGACCAGCTCGAGCAGCTGGTGGCCTATATCCACGACGCCCATCCCGGCATCCCCGTGATCCTGGACGCCAAGCGCGGCGACATCGGCTCGACCGCGCAGCAGTACGCCATCGAGGCCTTCGAGCGCTACCAGGCCGATGCCGTCACCGTGAACCCGTACATGGGCCTGGACTCGCTCGAGCCCTACCTGGCCTATCCCGACCGCGGCGTGATCGTGCTGTGCCGCACCTCCAATCCGGGCGGCTCGGACGTGCAGTTCCTGAACGTGGACGGCAAGCCGGTCTACCAGGTGGTGGCCGAGGCCGCCGCCACGCGCTGGAACACCAGCGGGCAGATGGCGCTGGTGGTGGGCGCGACCTTCCCGGCCGAGATCGCCAGGGTGCGCGAGATCGTCGGCGAGATGCCGCTGCTGATCCCGGGCATCGGCGCCCAGGGCGGCGACATCGAGGCCACCGTGCGCGCCGGGCGCACGGCCGGCGGCACCGGCATGATGATCAACTCGTCGCGCGCCATCCTCTACGCCAGCCGCGAGAAGGACTTCGCCGCGGCCGCGCGCAACGTCGCGCTGCAGACGCGCGAGGCCATCAACCGCTTCCGCGCGGGCTGACGGCGGCGCGCCGGCGCGGTTCGGCGCAGCGGAATCCGCGGGAGGCTTCAGGACTCGTTGCGGACCAGCTCGAGCAGGCCGCGGATGGCGTGCTCGGCCGCCTGGCGGCGGATCTGCTGGCGGTCGCCGCGAAAACGCTGGGTTTCCACGCGCGTGGTGATGCGGTTGCTCCAGCCGAAGCAGACCATGCCGACCGGCTTGTCGGGCGTGCCGCCGGTGGGGCCGGCCACGCCGGTGATCGACAGCGCGACCTGGGCGCGGCTGTTGAGCAGCGCGCCCTCGGCCATCGCGTGGGCCACCTCCTCGCTGACCGCGCCGTGGTCGCGGATCAGCTTGGCCGGCACGCCCAGCATGGTGGTCTTGGCTTCGTTCGAGTAGGTGACGAAGCCGCGCTCGAACCAGCCCGACGACCCCGATACATCAGTGATTGCCGCGGCCACCAGGCCGCCGGTGCAGGATTCCGCCGTGGCGAGCAGCAGCGATTTCTCGTTCAGGGAGATGCCGGCCTGGATGGCGAGTTGATCGAGCAAGCGGCTGACGGACATGATGGCGGATTCGGTGAGGAGGGTGGCAGGGAGAGCGGCAGGGCCGGCCTACAGCGAGCGCCAGAGCGCGAACACCAGCAGCGTGTAGAAGGCGGCCATCACGTCGTCGAACATCACGCCGAAGCCGCCGCGCAGGCCGGGACCCTTGAGCGTGCGGTCGAGGTGCCCGATCGGCGCCGGCTTGACGATGTCGAACAGGCGGAACCACAGGAAGGCGGCGAGCTGGCCCCAGAAGCCGGTCGGCATGACGAACAGCAGCACCAGCCAGAACGCCACGATCTCGTCCCACACCATGCTGCCGTGGTCGTGCACGCCCATGTCGCGCGCGGTGCGCGCGCACGCCCACAGCCCGAGCAGGAAGCCGCCGGCGATGATCCACAGCCAGGCCTCCGGCCGCACCCACATCGAGATCACCAGGTAGGACAGCCAGGCGTAGAGCGTGCCGACCGTGCCGGGGCCGGCCGGCGACAGGCCCGAGCCGAAGCCCAGCGCGATCAGGTGGGCCGGATGCGACAGCATGAAGCGCGCGGTGGGGCGCAGCACCTTGGCAGCCTGGCCGGCTTCCAGGGTCAGGGCGGGATCGTGCGCGGCGGGCCCGGGCGGATAGGCGGACATCAAGGATTGGCTCGTCTGGTTTGGATGGGATTGTCCCGGGCGGCTGCGCCCGGGCGGGATCTGGCGCCCCGCACGGCAGCATCATGACACGGCCGGGCGCCGCTTGTCAGGGGGAGGCGAAGTGGTCGAAGCTGCTGCCGCCGTAGGTGCACGGGTTGCCCTCGCGGTCGACCAGGCGCAGGCCCGGCTCGGGGGTGATGTTGCCGACGCGCGTGAGCGGCAGTCCCAGGCGCGCGCCGATGGCGGCGATTTCCTCGCGGGCGCCGGCCGGCGCGGTGAAGCACAGCTCGTAGTCGTCGCCGCCGGCCAGCGTGCATTCGCGCTGGCGCGCCTCGGGCTGCTCGGCCAGCACGGCCGAGCGCGGCAGCGCGTCGACATCGAGCAGGGCGCCGGCCTGGGAGCGCTCAAGGATGTGGCCGAGGTCGCCGAGCAGGCCGTCGGAGATGTCGAGTGCGGCATGCGCCACGCCGCGCAGCGCCATGCCCAGCGCGACGCGCGGCAGCGGCGTGTCCATGCGCGGGCGCACCTGCGTGAAGTCCGGCTCGGGCAGCAGCCATTCGCCGCGGCAGTCGCCCAGCGCCAGGCGCGCGTCGCCGAGCGTGCCGGAAATCCAGATGTCGTCGCCGGGGCGTGCGGCATCGCGCCGCAGGGCCATGCCGGCGGGCACGTCGCCGAGCACCGTCAGGCTCAGCGTGAGCGGGCCGCGCGTGGTGTCGCCGCCGATCAGTTCGCAGCCGTGGGCATCGGCCAGCGCCAGCATGCCGGCGGCCAGCTCGCCGAGCCAGTCCGGGTCCGCCTCGGGCAGCGCCAGCGCCAGCGTGAACGCGCGCGGCTCGGCGCCCATCGCGGCCAGGTCCGACAGGTTCACGGCCAGCGCCTTGTGGCCCAGCGCGCGCGGCGCCACGTCGGGGAAGAAATGGCGGCCGCTGACCAGCATGTCGGTGCTGATGGCGAGGTGGTGGCCGGGGCGGCCTTCGATCAGCGCGCAGTCGTCGCCCACGCCAAGCACCGCCTTGCGCGCGGGGCGGGTGAAGAAGCGGCGGATCAGGTCGAATTCGGAGAGCGGGGCGCCGGGCGCACCGGCGGCGCGGGAAGAAGATGGCATGGGACGGGTGGCGGCGGGATTCCGCCCGGGGCGGCGCCCGGCGCCGCGGGTTACGCCCCGCTGGTCAGCGCTGGCGGCATGCGGCATATTGTACCGAAACGCAAAGCTGCCCCGCGCAAAACGCTTATTGTGAAATAATATTTCACAATATAAAATGTCAGGTTCAGAAGGAAGAGACCGCGGGTATGTGGAACCGGCCCGCCTTTTCGTTTCCCATAACGTCTACAACGGTTCCACCGACCGGAAGATGCGCCGATGACCAGTCCCCAGCAGCCCACGCCCCAAGACGAACTGAAGCAGCAGCAGCGTGAGGCGCTGCGCAAAGCCGCCCTGGAATATCACGAGTTTCCGACCCCCGGGAAGATCTCGGTCACGCCGACCAAGCCGCTGTCGAACCAGCGCGACCTGGCGCTGGCCTACTCCCCCGGCGTGGCCGCGGCCTGCGAGGAGATCGTGGTCGATCCGGCCAACTCGTTCCG
>NZ_JBYTEL010000023.1:0-99666 GCF_058789195.1 Cupriavidus sp. FW216-B1
GACTTCTTCATCTGCAGAACTCCCTCTTAACGAGAAAATTCTACTTCTCCCAGCGGTGGATTTCAGGGGGTATTACCGCTGCAGCCAACACTCCCAAGGCCGGCGAATCCTGCACCTGCCGTTGCAGGAGGCCAAACGCAAAAAGAAAAATCGGTACGTGGACAATATACAACGTGTAGGAATACCTGGATGCCTTGCGGGCAAAGATGGGAATCGAGACACGCCCCTGCAGCATCAACGCAAGCAGGGCAAAGACGCAGAAACCTACAGCAATGTTGAAATGCGCAATCGTAACGAACCGGTCTGCGACAGCATCGTGAGCGTAGCTCGCCTCGAGGAAGCGGGCCCCAAACCATATTGCTGCCGCAAAGGAAGCCGCCGCCCCACTCCACCACCATCCCGGGCGGCGCAGTAGCGCATTGTCATGCAATACGGCAAGCAGATATCCGGCCCACCATACGGGAAGGTAATAGACAAATGCATCATTGTTCATTCCGTGCCAGACCACGGCACCCATCAGCGGCAAGGCGAGCAGCTTCCACCAACCTCGCGGCACGGCAAGAATGGCAGCCAGGACGTAGTACCAGACCTCGATAGACAGGCTCCACAAGGGGCCATTCGCATTCGGTGTGTCGGTGACAAAGCCGTTCAGCATCAGTGCTGCCCCGACCAATTGAGTCCTGTCGCTGATGAATGCGGACCGCGCCAGCGCATGTCCCGGCGCTACCAGAAATGCATTGGTTCCACTTGGGAAAAACAGTGGCGCGAGCTGGAGCAGAACGGCGATGAGCAACAGTGAAACCACGAGCGGCGGCCAGATCCTGATGATCCGGTCCGCGAGATACCTTGGCAGCGAGAACGAACCACCATGCCTGGCGACATTGCTCGACACGGACTTGCCGATCAGCAGGCCGCTCATGACGAAGAACACCATGACCGCACTCTGAGCAAACAATCCCATCACGGGGTTGAGCTTGTCGAATGCCGGCGCAACGAGGACCTGGTTCGCGTGCCCGATGACTACGGCAAACGCCGACAGTCCCCGCAGCGAGTCAAGCTGGCTGGATTCGGCGTTGGTCAGGGACCTGAACGTCATATGGCGTGGGGCTTACGCAAACAGTCGGGGCATTACGTGAACACGGCCACGACCGTGCGACAGATGATGCACAGGTCGAGCCAAAGCGACCGGTTCCGCACATACTCCACGCAATACCGCAACTTGGCCGGCATCACCTCCTCAACATAGGTACGCTCCGGATCCGCGCTGTGGCCGAGCAGAGCGTTCTCGTCCTTGTACTCGATCGATGCCAGATCCGTGATGCCCGGCCTCACGCTCAACACGGTCTCGCGCACGTCGGCCGGGTACAGCGCCACGTACTTGGGCACTTCCGGCCGCGGTCCGACCAGGCTCATTTCGCCGGTGAATACGTCGATCAGTTGAGCGAGTTCGTCGAGTTTGTACTTGCGTAGAAACGCGCCACTGGCGGTGATGCGACGATCTGCACCGATCGTGATCAACGGCCCCTTTCCCTCGCCCGACACGACCATGGTGCGGAACTTGTGGATACGGAATGTGCGCCCATGCAGGCCGACACGCTCCTGGCGGAAGAAAACGGGGCCGGGCGACTCCCGCTTGATGGCAATGGCGATGGCGGCAAATACCGGTGCCAGCACGAGCAGGCCGGCCGCACTGGCGACCAGGTCGAAGAGCCTCTTGATCAGCATCAGTTGAACGCGCTCCGAATGGTCCGGATGACGCGCTCGACATCTTCGTCGCGCATGCGCGTGTACAGCGGCAGCGTCAGCGTGTGCTCATAGATGCGTTGGCTGACTGGGAACATTTCGGGCGTGAGCTTGTAGGTGTCGCGCCAATATGGCTGCAGATGCAAAGGGATATAGTGGACGCTACAGCCGATGCCCTGCTTGAACAGGTGGTCGATCAGCGCATCGCGCGTGCACGACGCGCCTTCGGCGAGCTGGATCACATAGAGATGCCAGGAATGGATGTCGCCTTCGGCGGCGTGCGGCGGCAGGACCAGCGGCAGGTCGGCCAGTGCCTCGTCGTAACGGGCGGCGATGGCGGCGCGGCGCTGGTGGAACGCATCCGCCTTCCTCAGTTGATGGATGCCGATCGCGGAAGCGACGTCGGTCATGTTGTACTTGAAGCCAGGTGCCACGATCTCGTAGTACCAGCTCGGCGCGGTCGACACGAAACGGTCGAACGCATCGCGACTGATGCCGTGCAGACGCATGACCTTGGCGCGCTTGGCGATCTCCGGGTCGCGCGTGACCACCATGCCGCCCTCACCGGTGGTGATGGTCTTGTTGGCGTAGAAGCTGAACACAGTGGCGTCGGTGTCGAGCGTGCCGACCAGCTTGCCTCCGCTGGTCGCGGGCAGCGAATGCGCTGCGTCTTCCACCACACGCAAGCCGTGCTTCTTCGCGATCGCGATGATTTTTCCCATCTCCGCGGCGCGACCGCCGAAGTGCACCGGCATGATGGCGCGCGTACGCGGCGTGATGGCCTGCTCGATTGCGTCCGCGTCGATGCACAGCGTCTCGGCGCTGACATCGACGAATACCGGGTGGGCCCCCAGGTAGCGGATGACCTCCGCGGTGGCGGTGAAAGTATGGGTGGTCGTGATGACTTCGTCGCCAGGACCCACACCCACAGCTTCCAGCGCGAGGTGCAGGCCGGCCGTGGCCGAGTTCACTGCGATAGACTCCACGCCACCGCCAAGGAACGCAGAGAAGTCACTCTCGAACTGCTTGGTCTTCGGCCCCGTGGTCACCCAGCCGGAACGCAGCGTTGCCACGACTTCCGCGATCTCTTCTTCGCCGATTTCCGGCTGTGCGAATGGAAGGAAACTAGTGTTCATGGTAAAGCCATCCCTTGGCTTGAATGCTTCGAAAATTGGCCGTGCGTCGGCCTGCGAGACAGCACCGCGAAGCGGTGCGGCAGTATTTCACGATCCTGTGCCGGGCTCGGCGATGCGGCGCAGTTCCGCCAGCCGGTCGGGATCGAAATAGGTGTCGTCGATGCCGCCGTTGCGGACGAACTCGAGATCGTATTTTTCCGTGGTGCCGACAATGCGTCCCGGGTTGCCGACGACTACGGAGTGATCGGGTATGTTGCCCCGGACCACGCTGCCGGCACCGATGACGCAGCCCTTTCCTATCCTCGTGCCCGGCAGAATAATCGCGCCGCTCCCTACAAATGTAAAGGCTCCGATCACCACCGGCGACTGGATGAAGCCAGTACGCTGCGGCGTCGGTGTGGAGATGAAATGCCTGCCCAGCAAGCGAATCGACACGTGGCTGCTATGCGACAGCACGGCATTGAGCGAACTGATCTGTACGCCCTCCCCTATCTCCACGCCGCCGCTAGCATCGATCAGGCAATGCGGCCCGATCCAGCAATGGTCGCCGATGACAAGGTCACGCTCGGACAGTATCTTGGCGCTGGAGCTGACCCGCGTAAAGCGCAGGAACCTGCCGTCACGCCGAGAAAAATATCCGTAGACCATGAACGGGCGCAACAACATGCCCAGGACATTGAGCACCACCGATATCGCGTAACCGGCTGGGGAGAGATAGAGTCGGCGGAACATGGGGGTCCTTTCAGCGCAGCGTATCGGTGAAACGCACGAACGCATCGTGTTGCACGTACTGGTCGAAGCGCGGCGCCAGCGCGGCGGAGTTGGCTTTGCAGGCATCGAGCAGCTTGCGATCCGCGACCAGGGTCTCGATCGCAGCGGCCAGCGAATCCGCATCGCCGGGCGTGTACTGCCGCCCGAGCTGCTGACTGGCGATCAGGCGCTGGATCTCGCGTTCGAGCGAATTGACGGTGGCCACGCCTGCCGCGAGGTAGTCGTAAAACTTGATCGGCATCGACACCGTCGAATGCGCCAGATAGGTACTCAACCCGATGTCGCAGTACTTGTACATCAGGTTGAGGTCATTCGGATCCAGCCGACCCAGATAGACCACATTGCCACCCGGTTCTGCGCAGGCGCCCTCGAGCAGGCCGCGCTGGGGGCCGTCGCCGGCGAACAGGAACTTGACCGGCTTGCCGCGCAGCCGCTCTGAACCAGCCGCCTTCAGGATCGACTCCATGTCGTAGCCCGCACCGAGCGTACCGGCGTAGATCACCCATACGTCATTCGGTTTCTTCTGCTCCAGGCCAAGCCTGCGCAGGACGCCGCCACTCTCCTCGGCCATGGCCGCGCGCATCTGCGCGACGTCCACGCCCCAGTAAGACACACCAGACGGTACCGACGGTGCCGAGCGCACGCCTACGTCGCGGTAGTCCTCGGACACGCCGACAATCCCGTCGCACGCACGCAGGATCGAGGCCCGCCGCATGTACAGCGGCGCCAGCAGCAGACGCTCGAACGGCCGCAGCGGCTTGGGCAGGATCATGGCGAAGACTTCCGGCCAGATGTCGATGATGTCCGCCACGAGCTTGGCACCAATGCTGCGCGCCATCTCCACCACGTACTTGCCGTAGAAGATTGACGGTTCGGCCAGGACGATCAGGTCGGCCTTGTCCTGCGGGTTGGCCTTCACCCGCTGCGCGACATTCTTGGCGAAGTTGCGCTCGCTGCGAATGCGCGCCATCGAGACGTGGCTGCTGTACGGGGTGGTCGGCACGATACGGACGTTGACGCCGGTTTCCAGCCGCCGCTCGCTGTAGCCCTCGCTGCGGAATTTCTTGGAGCGGTGCTCGAAGTTCGATAGCCACCAGGTCACCTCGTGGCCGGCGCGGGCATAGGCCTCCGCCAGCATCGCGCTGCGGTACTCGCGCCACGCTTCTCCTGGCAAGCTGCCGTAGGGATTGACGATCCAGACTTTCATTTTATGATTTTCGCGACCAGGTAAATAAGGCAGAACTGGAGAATGACGAAAGGAAACATCATCACATCTGCAACAAAGAGGATTGGGCTCGCCAGCAACACACACATCAGTGCCGTCAGACACCCCAGAGAGAGAATCGAAGGCGAGCTACGAAACCAGCACCGACTAAGTGCAGTGAGCGTGCCAAGGATAGCTCCTGCCAAAACTAGCATGAGCCATCCTCCTTGTAAGTAGAAGGCCCCCGGCAGAGAGGGAAAGGCCCCCGCAAGGAACCAGTCAGTATCCGGAGTCTGAATGATATGCAGCTTTGCTGCCAGACCTAGGACAGTAATGAAAACCACAGTCGCAGAATTATTCACGTGACCATAGTCAGCTATAGCAACTGTGGTCGCAAAGCTATGCGAAAAATAGGAAACCGACATCACCAGCAAATTAAGCAGACTGGTCGACGTGTTCCTCGGATCCATATCTTCCAGCCACTCACTTGGAAACAGACCGAGGTCCTGAAGCACGCCGTAAGAATAGTCTGTCACGGATATGCCGGCTGCATCTGCGCGCTGAAGAAAAATAAATACAAAATACAATCCGCTAACAAAAATAAGTCCCAGTGCCAACCATAGCGACTTGCGGCTCGCCGTCGGAATGCCGGGATATACACGTCTACCCATCAGAATCCGGGTAGCAATATAGAACAACAGCGTCAGGATCAGCGTTGACCGGCCTCCCGTCAGCACGGTATTGGCGAAGGCAAGAAGCCCCGCAACCGTTCCGTAGACAATGACCCGCCTGCCGAGGCCGGCATACGGAAAGAGAACAATTGCAGCTATATAGCAGGAACTTAACAAATATCCCAGGGCACTAGCCGGGGATGATATCGCGCCCTCCCGTTCGGCCCCAAGTTCCCGCCATTGCTCCCGGGCGACAGCGAGGCCCGCCGAGTAGTCTATCCCCTGCACTACGATCTTGTCATAAGCTAGCGCAGCAGTTCCGAGCGCTGACAGGATCAATGCAATCAGCACCAGCCTGCGATCAATCGTCCACTCCGGTATATCAGCCGGGGCATCTGGCCAACGCTCCACAGCCAGATAACCAAGGGTCACTGCCAGTACGAAAATCAACTGAATCACCAACCCCAATAGCACCGCCTCTCCCATTGGCCTTACCGGCAGAATTAACTGCAGCAACCAATAGAAGCACCATGCGACGAGGAAACTCTTTAGTATCTTCACGACAAGTTCATCGACAGACACAGCAAGTAGTAGAGCGCATTTGACTGGCCCTGAGCCGCAACTCGTTCATCCGTGACCGCCGTAGCACGCCAATGATCGCGACGTGACTGCAGCGAGAAAACGGTATCTGTACCATCGAATTCATTTATCTCTCCCGACACGCAGTGCAGCGAATCCGAAAGCAAATGACATGAATGAAAGCAGCAATGTCAGGAAGGAAAATCTGAAGAGCATCGTAAACGAGACAGTATAATGGCTCACGATGAGCCAAAGAAAGATCGCACCCAACAAGACCGCACTCTGGCTGATAAATAGTAAACGTGTCTTTGCAGAAATGATCAGATAATTTGACCAGAAATCCGAAGCTCGAAATGCCGCAGCCGCCAAAAACAGCGGTATATAATTCGCCACTTCTGCATACTGACGGTAATGAGCATCAATTCCCCACTTGATGATATAGAATCCCGGAATAGCGCTCACAGTCAGAACAGTAAGGATTCCCAGCGATACCTTGCACGTTTGCAGACGCACGGACTCGGGACCGTCGTGGTAGACACGCGCGGCAAGCCCCGGAAAGAAATTGGCATTGATGGTCGCCTGGAAAGTCGATGCCATCGAGAGTAGGGTCCAGCCAAAGGCAAACTGAGCAAAAACCCTTTTATCCAATACGTCCACAGCAATCCAACGGTCGACGTTCTGAATTAGAAAGGCAAGAATCACACTGAACAGAAGACCGCTGGCAACATGCCATTCCGAACGACGGAGGTGACGAACGGCCAGGCGTGGTAGCAAGCTGAGTCCCAACGGGAAGCGCTGCCCCGCCCGTACGGATGCAATCACCGTTACAGCGGCCGTGAGCCCCAGTTCCGCCATCAGGACTGCCTCCGCGCTGCCCCATTTCAAAGCCGCGCACAGTCCAGCAATGGAGACAACGCAGCTACGCACAGACAACGTGACAGCAAACTCGACCTGCCTCAACCGACTCTTGCTTTCCGTGGAGATCACGCCGAAGAGTTGATTGCTCAGGCCGTGGAATGTGGCAAGTGCCAGGAGCAACCCCGCCGCCCCGGCAAGTGACGCGCCCGTCAGACTCAGAACAATGAGGGGAACGGCAGAAGCAAGAGTCACGAGTGCGACCTTGCTCATCAGCACCATACCGCGCATGACACGTCCAGCCACGAACAATCGCGGCATGTCCCGTTGCATCAGCAGATAGAGACCAAATGCGTTGACCATCCCGAGCGATGCGGAAATCAGCAGGCCAACGCTGAGGGTGCCGAACTGCTCGACATCAAGCACTTTGGCATACGCGAACATGCGGCACATCATCAAGATGGCCGCAAATCCATTTAAGCATGTGGTTACAAGATTTCGCTTATGGCTCATCGGTTATCGCGCTGTCGCCTCTATCCACAAGGCTGTGCTCAGATCGGGTAACTAGTACCCCGAGGACGATTCTGCGGCCTTGAGGTATTCGGTTGCGACTGGGGTAGTTCCCCCCCCACTTGCCGTGGACTAATTTCCGCGATGCGGCACTCTGGCTCCTGACCGCGCGCCAAAAGCCGGGGACGGGGGCAAACTGGTCAGCACCACTAAAGATACGAGGCGAGCTCGTCGTACTTGTATGCCCGTACTCTTCCGGTCCGCATTATCTATCGCCAATCGGCATGCGCTCCCGGATTGCGTCCAGATAGCGGAACACGCCACGCCGATGTATCGGACGGTACGTCGGCGGAATCGGCTTCTGCGCTTCGCGCAATTCCTCCCAGCGCCGCTCGTGCAGCAGCTTCAGCACGCGATCCTCGCCGCTGGTGTCCGATGCGACTTCGGTATCGTCGGCCTCGACGCGGCGAGTAAGCAGCAGCCGTTCGAGCCGCGTGGCGTCCGGTTCCGGATTGTACGCATACTGCGTGGTCGTCCTGGCGCGAATGTCATCCACGTACTGGTTGAAGCGAAAATTGAACGCGTAGGCAAAGCGCAGCACCTGCCGCGCGATCTCGTCCGGCATCTGCTGGCCGACCCTGGCCAGATTGGGTGCATCGTCGGGACCGTAGAGCTGGATCTGGAAGCCGGCGGTCTGGTAGATCGAAGTACCGAGGGCGATGATCTGCTTGCCCAGCGCACCGGCTTCGAAAGCAGCGCTGCCGCCATTGACCACCACGGCGTCGGCCTGGGCGATCAGGTCGAGGGTGTTCGCCCGCTCCTTGCTGCCGATGATATGCACGCCGCGCCGTTGCGCCCACTCGGTGTACATGCGCTCGGCAAGGCTGCCGTCCCGCAGGCCGATCTTCTCACCCCAGTTCGGATGGCAACGCAGGATGCAGCTGGCCGGATCCACCTCGAGGTGATCGAACAGGAAATCCAGCGCTGCTATCTGGTCAGGCCACCTGGTACGCCAATCGGGATGCCCGTCGAACTCGTTCAGACTGCTGGGAGTGATCAACAGCTTCAGGCCGCTTCGTTGCGCTGGCCATGCGAGGTCTTCGGCATTGCGATTGTAGGCGCGCCACTCCAGCGTATTCGTGCGCAGGAAGCGCGCAGCAAGCAGCGACGCAACGATGCGCGCCTGGGCTTCGGTGAGCGGCTTGTCCGCATATTCGCCGACCACGCGGCCGACTTCCCCGAGCGCCAGGCAGTTCTGGTCCGGAATCAGCAACAGGCCGTCGCCGAACCAGGTACGCTCCATCGAGATGAACGGGATACCCTTGGCTCTGGCCGCTTCCAGCAGTGCTCGCGGACCTTCCATGCGCCCATTGAAACAGACGATGCCATCCAGCTTGCGGTCGTCGATCCAGCGACAGGCGGCGGCGAAGGCTTCGGCCGAGCCGGTAGCGAGCCGCTGGTGCAGCGCATGGAATTCCCCGGTCTGCTTATCGGTCTGGCTTTCGGTGCGAAGAATAGTGCAGGCACCGGAAAACCCCCATTGCTGCGCAGCGTCCGCAGCGGCCTTGGCACCGGCCGGATCGCGATAGCGCCGCATCGAATCCACCCCCGGGGCGAACGAGCGGATTCCGCCCATCGTGCACTTCAGGCATTCCTTGGCCGAACTCGAACTATCTCGCAGCTCGCGCGTGTAACACTCCGACAGCGCGCTGTCGCAACTGAGATAGAACACTTCGTGCCCGCGCGCCTTCATCATCGACGAAAGGAAGTAGACGTGTTCTACGTGTGGGCGATAGGCATAGATTGTGGCAAAACCGAGACGCATATAGTAGTAGTTATGGGTGCAAACAAGACCGGCGCGGCAGCGGCGGCAATAGCCGTGACCTCGCTCAGGCGAGCAGGTCCCAGGCGAGCGGCGTGCCGCGGCTGATGTCCCGCTTCACCGCGCGGCCCAGCACCTGATCGAAGTGCCGTGGTGCGAGGCCGAAACCGGGCCGGATAGCTCGCACGCTCGACGCGTCGAGTACGTCGCCGGCCTTGAGATCGCGCGTAATGTAGAGCGAGCGGCGGAACACCAGCGATTTCTGCTCCGCTTCGGTGGGGCCATAGCTCACTCCGCCGAGGCCCTGCCAAGCACGGTGCGTTTCCACTACCAGCGACTTGAACTCGGCTGGCTCGAGAGAGAACGTCGAGTCCACGCCGCCGTCGGCGCGGTCCAGCGTAAAGTGTTTCTCGATCACGGTGGCGCCCACGGCGATACTCGCCACCGACACGCCCACGCCCATGGTGTGGTCGGACAGGCCCACTTCGCAGCCGAACAGCTCTCGCATATGGGGAATGGTGCGAATATTCGTATTCTCGGGCGATGCCGGATATGTGCTGGTGCATTTCAGCAGGATCAGGTCCTTGCAGCCCGCCTCGCGTGCGGCACGCACGCTCAGATCCAGCTCGGCGATGCTGGCCATGCCGATGGAGATGATCATCGGCTTGCCGGTACGCGCGACCTTGCGGATCAGCGGGATGTCCGTGTTCTCGAACGACGCGATCTTGTAGACGGCCACATCGAGCCCTTCGAGAAAATCGACCGCGCTGTCGTCGAACGGCGTGCTGAACGGAATCATGCCGTGCCCGCGCGCGCGCTCGAAGATGGCCTTGTGCCATTCCCAGGGCGTATGCGCCTCGTGGTACAACTCGTAGAGCGACTTGCCCTTCCAGAGACTCTTGGGGTCCGAAATGAAAAATTCGCGCTCGCGGATATCCAGTGTCATGGTATCCGCCGTGTAGGTCTGGATCTTCAGCGCATGCGCGCCCGACGCCGCTGCGGCGTCGACGATTTCCAGCGCGCGGTCGAGCGACTGGTTGTGATTGCCGGACATCTCGGCGATCAGGAATGGCTCATGCTCGCGGCCGACCAGGCGTCCGCCGATATTGATCGTCATTTCGATGCTCCTTCGGGCAAGAAACACAGCGCGCGCAGCGCCTGCCGGTCACTTTCCCATTGATTGCTGAATTTGGCGAAGCACAGGATATCCTCGCGCCGGCCCTGCTTCATGTAGTGCTCGACGAGACGGCCCTCTTCGCGGAAGCCGAGCTTGCGGTGCAGCCCCACCGACCCCTGGTTGAAAGCGAACGCCTCCGAGGCCAGCTTATAGATGCCCAGCGTATCGAACGCATGGGCCAGCGACAGGTAACCGAGCGCCGAGCCGGTGCCTTTCGGTAGATCCTGCTCGCCCAGGTAGAAGCCCCAGGTACAACGCTGGTGCTCACGGCTGATTCCGGTAAACGAGCTGAACCCAACCGGCACGCCACGCAGCGCGAACACGGTGAACGATGCGCTCGGATGCTGGAGCGCCGATGCGAACCAACGCGCATGCTCTTCGGGCTTGATCAGGTGGTCCGTGTACATGTTGCTGCGCACCGGCTCGCTGTTGCGCCAAGCCAGCAGGATGTCCCTGTCTCCCTCACGGATCGGACGCAGTTCGCAATCGTCGAATCTATGCATGCTGCCGGCCCTCGTAGATCAGGTCAGCCGCTCCACGCGGCTGGCGCCGGGCCAGGGCCGTGACGCGCCTCGACATTGCTTGCCGTCCGGCGCCATCGGCCTGCATGGCAGCCACCGCCCGGGCGATGTCGCTCGGTGTGACCGTCGACACATCGCCCAGGTTGACGATATAACCGGCCCCGGCCAGATCGCCAGCAGACTTGCGCTGATTGTCGGCCAACACGATGGCGATGGTCGGCAGGCCCAAATAGCAGCGCTCCCATGTAGCGGAACCGCAGGCCCCGATCGCGATATCCGCCCGGGCCATCAGCTCGGCCATGTTGCCTACCTGCACATGCAGGCAGGCGTTAGGCGTGCGTTCACACAAGATCCGTACCTGCTCACGATGCGGCGCGGCGGCACCGAGCACCACGTCGATGACAATGCCGGCGGCGGCGGCATCGCGCAGGCCGAGCAGCGCGATGCCGGTGGCATTGTCTTGGTCCATGCCTCCCATGAACAACAGGACACGCCGGACCGGGCCCTCCGTGCGTTGCACGCTGGCGGCGGCGGTGAATTCCGGCCGCAGCAGTGCATAGCCCGGACCCAGCAGGCACGTGCAGTGCGCCGGCACGAGCCCACTATAGCGCCGGTCCATGTCACTGTAGTAATTCTGGTCGAGCAGGAGGTCGCAATCGTGGCGGCGGTCGGCCACGTCGTCGATGGCCATGATGCGCGGCGCGTGGCCGCGCATCGCCTGCTCCCACCGCCAGTCGATGCCATAGTGGTCGACGACCAGCCAGTCGGGGGCCCAGCCTGCGAGCACGGCGGAGCTTTGCGCCAGATCCTCTTCCCAGGCAACGCCCAGCCATGCGCTATGAGCCAAGTCGCCGACATGCCTGCCGGCCGCCGGGGGCAGCACATGGCACGCATAGCCCCGCTCGTCTAGCAGCGCCGCCGCCCCGCCCGGATGATCGCGGCTGATGAAACGCACCTCGGCTCCGCGCTCGCGCAGGGCATCGGCCAGCGTCAGGCAACGCATGACGTGGCCTGACCCGATCTGCACGGAAGCATCGGCGCGAATTGCAACCTTCATGGCAATCAGCGTACCTTGAACAGCGGCTCGAGCGGCGCGCACTTCAGCATCTGCTCGATGCCGCCGTCGCGCACCGCCTGGACCAGCATCGGCAGCGTGTGATCGTACGCGGAGAACAGCTTGGCGATGTCGGCGTCGGTATGCTTGTAGCCCATGTTGTGCGTGCCGAACGTCAGTATGCCCTGGGCCAGCATCTCCTGCATGAACAGGGTCTTCAGATGCCACATCGGGTAGCGCGCGGTGTCCTTGATCAGCAGGAAGCTCCAGCTCGGATGCCCGGAAACCGAGAGAAAATCGTCGGCACCCAGTGCGGCGATGCGTTGGCGCAGGCCGTCGATCACCACCTGCCCCTGGCTTGCCAGGGTGGCGGTGACGGGCTCGCGTTCGAGCTTCTTCATGGTGGCAAGCGCCGCGGCCAACGACAACGTTTCGCCGCCGAATGTGAACGAGAAGAAGATTTCCTCCATCAGTTGCATGACATCGGCGCGGCCCGCGACGGCGGAGACCGGATAGCCGTTGGCTAGACCCTTGCCGAAGGTGGCCAGGTCGGGGGTCACGCCGAACAGTTGCTGGGCACCGCCGTTGGCGTAGCGGAAGCCAGTGATGGTTTCGTCGAACACCAGCAGCGCGCCGTGCTTGTGCGCCAGTTCCTTGACCGCCTGCAGGAAACCCGGGGCCGGTTCGACCACGTTCATCGGCTCGAGGATGACCGCGGCAACCTGGTCCGGATGGGCTTTGAAGATCGCATCGAGACTGGCGATGTCGTTGTATGCCCAAGAGTGCGACAGGTCGCGCGTAGCCTGCGGCACGCCGCGGTTGCGCGCAGTGGTGCCGATGTACCAGTCCTGCCAGCCGTGATAGCCGCACACCGCCACGTGGTCGCGGCCGGTAAACGCGCGCGCCACTCGCACGGCGCCGGCGGTGGCATCGGAGCCATTCTTGCCGAAGCGGACCTTCTCCGCACAAGGAACCATCGACACCAGTTGCTCTGCCACTTCCATCTCGAGCCGATGCGGCAGCGAGAAGATGATACCGTCCTCCAGTTGCGCCTTGACCGCGGCGTCAACGTCGGGATCGCTGTAGCCCAGCGTCAACGCGCACAAGGCGCTGATCATGTCGACGTATTCATTGCCGTCGACATCCCACACGTGGCTGCCGCGACCGCGTTCGATGAAATACGGCGATACGCCGAACGGGTATTGCGTGCGGCTCTTGCTGAACGTCTGCGAACCGAGTGGAATGGTGCGCAAGGCGCGTTCGAGCAGGGCTTCAGACTGTTGATAGCGTTGCGACATGATGTTCACACACCTCGAGGTTGTTGGTCGTCTTGCACAAGAGATTTCAGGTAGCCTGCGTTGCGGACCTGTCCGGAATTGATTTCCAGCAGTTCGGGCCGCTGCGCCATCAGGCGTAGCACATCGGCCATCAAGAAGGCGGGATTGCCACGGTACAGCGCCTCGTAGATTGCCTCGACGAAGACCATGTCCGATGGCTCGTCCACGGTCCACCGCAGCGACGACAGGTCCTTTTTCCGCGTGAGCCCGCCCAGCCGGAAGCGCTCCGGATGCTGATAGATGAAGGAAGTGACATGCTCTCGCTGCGAAGGCAGGCTGGCCTCCCTCCAGATCGTCTCGAGCACGCTGAAACGGAACACTTCCACATCGAGCCCGTCCGGATAAGTGGGCGGCAGTACATTGCTGGCATAGTCGTAGCCGCCGTCACGATAAAAATCGATGACCGCATCGATGACTTCATGATCGGCCAGCGGGCAGTCGGCCGTCAGCCGCACGACATGCTCCGGCCTGATGTCCTTCACCGCCGAGTAGAAACGGTCCAGCACATCGTCGAGGCTACCGCGAAACACCTCCACGCCAGCCGCAGCGCAACAGGCCGCGAGCGCATCGTCGGAGGGACTGTCGCTGGTGACCACCATCAGCCGGTCGATGTTGCGGGCGCGCCGCAGGCGCTCGATCTGCCGCAGGATCATTGGCTCGCCGAGCAACGGCTTCAGGACCTTGCCCGGCAGGCGCGTCGAGCTCGTGCGCGCTTGCAGCAGTGCCATCACGGTCATTGATACTCCTTCTTCAGCCCGGGCCAGTTCGACGGCATGACAGCTGCCGATGGCGCCATATTGCATTCCGCGAAATCGAGATCGAGATAATCAGAGCTGCGCTCCCATGCCGCGGCGATCTGCCCAAGCTGGCCCTGGTCGAGCACGCCGACCACGACGTGGTCGATCGCGCCTTGCTGTCGCAGGAACGCGAGGCTGCCCTCGAGCTGGCTCGCACCGGCCTTCCTGCATATGGCCTGGAAACGACTGAAGCCGGGCACCAGCGCATGCAGGAATGCCGGCAACTGCTCGGACAGCAGGACGCCCTGCAGGAATGCCGAGCGCGTGTGGATCTCCACGCCAGCCGTCTTGAGACGCTGCAACTCGCCGGACGCGGTGAAAGACTGATCCAGGATGTTCAGCGGCAGTTGCATGGCATCGATGCCGAAACACTGCGTCGCGGCGCGCGCTTCCTCCACGCCGTAGACCGATACGCCGATACGCTCAACCAGTCCTTCCGCCTTGAGCGCCTGCAGCGCGGCGTACAGATCCTGGCCGCCCTCGCCCAGCAGGTCGCCCGCGTGATGCACCAGCAGGCCATCGAGGCGGTCCACTCCGAGATTGTGCAGGGAGTCGCGCACCCCCTGCACCACCCGCCGGATCGCGGCGGCGTCCGCCACGGCGCCGGCGAGCGGCAAGGTCTTGGTATAGATGCGGAAGGCGCGAGCGGTATCGCCGCTGCGGCCAAGCACACGCTCGCTATCGCCGTAGGCCGCGGCGGTGTCCAGCACCTCCAGGCCCAGTTCGCGCGCGCGCGCCAGAATGCGGGCCACCTCGTCCCCGGAAACCTGTCCGGCCGTATTGGTGATGCCATAGGGCAGTCCGAACTGCACCGTTCCCAACGCCAGCTTCATGCAAGTATCCCGCGCAGCGTGGACGTGACGTACTCTTGCTGCGCATCGGTCAGGCCGGGAAACATCGGCAGGCTGATCGCGCCCGCATAGTAGGCCTCGGCGTTGGGGAAATCGCCGTCCTTGAAGCCGAGCTCGCGATAGTACGGCTGCGTGTGCACGGGGATATAGTGCACGTTGACGTGGATGCCCGCCGCGCGCAACGCGTCGAACACGGCTTTACGGCGCGCGGTGTCGTGCAGCACAACCGGATACAGGTGAAGACCGGACAAACCATCCGAATGCTGAAGCGGCACCGTCACGGCGGCTCCGGCGAGCAGTTCGTGGTAGCGGCGTGCCAGTTGGTGGCGCCGCGCCACGAAGGCATCGAGGCGATGCATCTGGCTGACGCCCAGCGCCGCCTGCATGTCGGTCATGCGGTAGTTGTAGCCCAGTGCGACCTGCTGGTAATACCAGGCACCGTCCGCAGGGCCTGTCATCTCGTCCGGGTCGCGCGTGACACCGTGCGAGCGTGCCTTGCGCATCGCCTCCGCCAGATCGGCCCGGTGAGTTACGCACAGTCCTCCCTCGGCAGTGGTGATGACCTTGACCGGGTGGAAGCTGAAGACGGTGATGTCGGCGTAGTCGCCGCATCCGATCGGCTTGCCCAGATAACGGCCCCCGATGGCATGGGATGCGTCCTCGATGATCGCAAAGCCATACTCGTCACCAAGCGCGCGGATAGCCTTCATATCGCAGGACTGGCCGGCAAATGCCACCGGAATCACCACCTTGGGCAGGGCATCGCGCGCCGCGGCGTCCTTTAGTTTGGCAGCGAGCGCATCTGCGCACATGTTGTAGGTGCGCGCATCGATATCGACGAAATCGACGCAGGCGCCGCAGTAGCGCGCGCAGTTGGCCGACGCGACAAAGGTATTCGGCGTCGTCCAGACCGTGTCGCCAGGACCCACGCCCAGCGCCATGCAGGCAATGTGCAGCGCGGAAGTGGCACTGTTGACGGCGACCGCTTGCCCGCCACCAACGTAGGCCGCGACTGCTGCCTCGAAGGCCGGCACTGCCGGGCCCTGCGTCAGGAAATCGGACTTCAGGACGGCTACCACCGCCTCGATGTCATCCGCCGAGATGTCTTGCCGGCCGTAGGGAATCATGCCATCGCCTTGGCGTTGAATTCGCGGATTTCCTCCGGAGTGAGGAAATGCGGGTTGTTGCCGGAGTTGTACTCGAAGCCCTGGCTGACGCGCACGCCCTCCTCGCCCAGCGCATTGACCGTGTAGTCGATGTCCGAGTGATGGAACTTGATGGTCGGGCGCAGGACGTAGTGGTCCTCAAATTCAAGCGTGAGGTGCGAGTCGTCGGCGGGGCACATGATCTCGTGCAGCTTCTCGCCGGGGCGGATGCCGATCACGCGCGTGCCGACGCCGGGCGCCACCGCTTCAGCCAGGTCGGTAATGCGGATCGACGGAATCTTCGGCACGAAAATCTCCCCGCCGTGCATGCGCTCGAAATTCTTCAGCACGAAATCGACGCCATCCTGCAGGCTGATCCAGAAACGGGTCATATCCGCATGCGTGATCGGCAGTTCCTTTTCACCCTTGGCCAGCAGTTGCTCGAAGAACGGGACCACCGAGCCACGCGAGCCGACCACGTTGCCGTAGCGGACCACCGCGAACGAGGTCTGGTTGGCGCCGACCATATTGTTGGCCGCGACGAACAGTTTGTCCGACGCCAGTTTGGTCGCGCCGTAGAGGTTGATCGGGTTGGCCGCCTTGTCGGTCGACAGGGCGATCACCTTGTGCACGTTATTGGCGATCGCGGCGTTGATGACGTTCTCGGCACCGTGAATATTGGTCTTGATGCACTCGAGCGGGTTGTATTCCGCGGCCGGCACCTGCTTGAGCGCGGCGGCGTGAATGACATAGTCGATCCCGCGCATGGCCTGCGAAAGACGCTCACCATCGCGCACGTCGCCGATGAAGTAGCGCATCGCCGGCGCGTCGATCTCCTGCTGCATCTCGAACTGCTTGAGCTCGTCGCGCGAATAAATCACCAGGCGCTTGGGCTTGTAGCGGCGCAGAATGGTGCGCGCGTACTTCTTGCCGAACGAGCCCGTACCGCCCGTGATCAAAATAGACTTGTTATCAAACATTGCGTATCTCTTCTGAAGTATGAGCTGAGCCGCTTATACAAAGCGCTTGAAGTAATCGACCGTCTTGGCAAGTCCATCGCGGAAATGCACTGAAGGGTTCCAGCCGATTACTTCTTCAGCAAGGCGGGTGTCAGGGCGGCGTTGCGTGGGATCGTCGGCCGGCAGCGGCTTGAACTCGATGGTCGAGCGCGAGCCGGTCAGATCGATGACGTGGGTTGCCAGTTCGAGCATCGTCATCTCGTGCGGGTTGCCCAGGTTCATCGGGCCGGTGAATTCCTTCGGCGTGTCCATCATGGCAATGAAGCCGTCGATCAGGTCGTCGACGAAGCAGAACGAACGCGTTTGCTTGCCTTCGCCGAACACGGTGATCGGTTCGCCGCGCAGGGCCTGCATGATGAAATTCGACACCACACGACCATCGTTCTGATGCATGCGCGGGCCATAGGTGTTGAAGATCCGGGCGACCTTGATCTCCAGGCCATGCTGGCGATGGTAGTCAAAGAACAGCGTTTCGGCACAGCGCTTGCCTTCGTCGTAGCAGGAGCGGATGCCGATCGGGTTTACATTGCCCCAGTACGCCTCGGGCTGCGGATGCACTACCGGATCGCCGTAGACCTCGCTGGTGGAGGCCTGGAAGATCCTGGCGCCGAGCCGCTTGGCCAGGCCGAGCATGTTGATGGCACCATGCACCGAGGTCTTGGTAGTCTGCACCGGATCGTGCTGGTAGTGCACGGGCGACGCCGGGCAGGCCAGGTTGTAGATCTGGTCCACTTCCACGAACAGCGGGAAGGTCACGTCGTGGCGCATGAACTCGAAGCGGGGATTGCCCAGCAGATGCTCGATATTCTGCTTCGCACCGGTAAACAGGTTGTCGACGCACAGGACTTCGTTGCCTTGCTCGATCAGGCGGTCGCAAAGATGCGAGCCAAGGAAGCCGGCACCGCCGGTCACCAGGATACGCTGGCGGGAATTGTAATTTCGCATGTTCAGGACTTTGTTCTAGGAACGGCCAATGCCGAAATACTCGAAGCCCTGTTTCTTCATCGAAGACGGATCGAAAAGATTGCGGCCATCGAAAATCAGGGGGGTCTTCATTTCGCTGCGCATGGCTTCGAAATCGGGACTGCGGAAAGCCTTCCATTCCGTGACGATCACCAGCGCATCTGCGCCGTCCAGGGCAGCCTCCGGCCGGTCGGCGAAATGCAGGTGCTGCAAGGCTTCCGGCCGGCCGGCCAGATCCTGGGCCAGCACGCGGCGCGCCTCGTCGGTCGCCACCGGGTCATGCGCATGCACCACGGCGCCGCGCGCCAGCAGTTCCTGAATGATGACGCGGCTCGGCGCCTCGCGCATGTCGTCCGTTTCCGGCTTGAAGGCCAGGCCCCAAATCGCGAAGCGCTTGCCGACGAGATCGTTGCCGAAGCGCGCCAGGATCTTGTCGATCAGCACGCGCTTCTGTGCCTGGTTGACCTGTTCGACCGCGTCTAGCACGTGCATCGACTGGCCGAATTGCGCTGCGGTCCTCGCCAGCGCCTGTACGTCCTTCGGGAAGCACGAGCCGCCGTAGCCAATGCCGGCGTACAGGAAGCTGTAGCCGATGCGGGGGTCGGAGCCGATGCCCTGGCGCACTAGTTCGATGTCTGCGCCGACACGGTCGGCGAGGTTCGCCAGTTCGTTCATGAAACTGATGCGGGTAGCCAGCATGGCGTTGGCCGCATACTTGGTGAACTCCGCCGAACGCACATCCATGAAATACATGCGCTCATGATTCCGGTTGAATGGGGCATAGAGCGTGCGCATCATCGCCTTTGCCTTGTCGCCAGCCGCGTCGGCAGGTACTCCCACCACGATACGGTCGGGACGCATGAAGTCCTCGACTGCGGCGCCTTCCTTCAGGAATTCGGGATTGGAAACGACCGCGCAATCGAGATGAGATGCCTGGCGCTTTGCCAGCTCTTCTGCGACCGCGGCCTTGACCTTGTCCGCGGTGCCGACCGGCACCGTGGATTTGTCGACGATCACCTTGAATCCGTCCATGTACCGCCCGATGTTCCGGGCCGCTTCGATGACGTATTGCAGGTCTGCCGAGCCGTCTTCGTCGGGAGGCGTACCGACTGCGATGAACTGGATGTCGCCGTGGGCCACGCTCGCGGCCACGTCCGTCGAGAATTTCAGGCGGCCCGCCGCGCGGTTCCGGTCGATCAGGGCCTTCAGGCCCGGTTCATAGATGGGGACCCCGCCACCGTTGAGCAAATCGATTTTCTTGGCGTCTACGTCAAGGCAAAAAACATTGTTGCCCAATTCGGCCAGGCAGGTTCCTGTCACAAGCCCGACATAGCCGGTTCCGATAATAGTAATTCTCATTTCTCAAGCCAATATTTGCTTACACAAAGCGGCAACCGGAAGAAAAAACTGCTCCGTCGCCATGACTTCACATTCCCGAAAATAGTCCGCCGCCGCAATACAGATCTTCACGCTTCCAAACAAGGCATTCTCCGATGCGTAACCGGGTATTGACGGTTCGGGACTCGATTGGAATGCTGCAGCCTGGCATGCACGAATCTGCAAGCCAGGTGAGGAAGACAAGGGAGAAGGCTGCGCGAGCGGCTGCGACAGAACGCAAGACCGCGTCCCGTCCCCGTCTCTTGTCCGCTTGCTCAATGGCCGGCACGGGACAAGAAAATTGCCGATATTTTGCCACAGTTTGGATACGCCGAAATGAAACGGCACCAAGGCGAGACGAAGACGCCACACGGCACGCGATAACCGGCGTACTCTGCGTGACCTGAGGCTTGACCATCGTTCCGTCCTCAGCGCAGCAGGCGAATCCGGGGTGCCGGCTCTTCATGCAAGTGGTCCTTGATGTCACGGTCGGGACGAAAACCCGACACGCATTCGAGAAGAATATTCCGGATTGCTTCACAGTCGTTGCAGTCGCAGGCTGCGATAAGGCCGCGCATTTCTTCGTCGAGTTTCTCCCGACTCAGGCAGGATTCATCCGCTTTCATGATGCGCGGATGTCCGGTGCCGCTGACGGCATCCCCGATCAGGAGTTCCTCGTAAAGCTTCTCGCCCGGACGCAGGCCGGTAAATGCGATCTCGATATCCCCATTCGGATTGTTCTCGTCGCGCACCTGGAACCCGCTCAGGTGAATCATGCGGCGGGCCAGATCGACGATTTTCACCGGCTGGCCCATGTCGAGCACGAATACCTCGCCGTCGCCACCCATTGCACCAGCCTGGATGACAAGCTGAGCGGCCTCGGGGATCGTCATGAAATAGCGAATGATGTCCGGGTGGGTGACGGTCACCGGACCGCCGTTGGCGATCTGCGTCCTGAACAGGGGCACCACCGAACCACTCGATCCGAGCACGTTGCCGAAGCGCACGATGCTGAAGCGGGTGCGCACCTGCGGGTCCTGCGCGAAGGCCTGCAGGCAAAGCTCGGCCATGCGCTTGCTGGCGCCCATGACATTGGTCGGCCGCACCGCTTTGTCGGTCGAAATCAGCACGAACGCCTCTACGTTGGCGCGGATCGCCGCCTCCGCCGTGACCCGCGTGCCGACTGTGTTGTTCAGGATGCCCTCGGTCATGTTGAATTCGACGATCGGCACGTGCTTGTAGGCCGCTGCATGGTAGATCGTCTGTACGCCGTAACGGGACATAATCCCGTACACCCGCTCGCCGTTCTGCACCGAGCCAAGCACCGGCACCAGTTCGATCGACAGCCCCTTGGCCGCGATAGTCTGCTGGAGCTCGTATTCGAGCGCGTATAGGGCAAACTCGGACTGCTCATACAGAACCAGCCGCAACGGGCTGTTCTTGACGATCTGTCGGCACAGCTCTGAACCGATCGAGCCGCCCGCGCCGGTCACCATGACGCTCTTGCCATTGATGTTGCTCATCAACAGCTTCTTGTTGGGCGCCACCACATCACGGCCCAGCAATTCGTCGATCTCGACCTCGCGCACATCATCCAGGCGTACCTCGCCGGAAACCATCTCGGCCATGCCTGGCACGGCGCGCACCTCGACAGCCAGCGGCTCGAGCGCGTTCACGATCTCAATACGCCTGCTGCGCGCTGCCGACGGGATGGCGATCAGCACCTGCTGGACCGCAAAACGCTTGACCAGGACTGGCAACTCGTCCGCGCCGTGGACTTTGATCCCGGCGATGCTGAGGCCACGCTTGGCGGAATCGTCGTCGACGAACGCCACTGGCTCGTACTCCGTGCCGACGCCCAGTGCCACGGCAAGTTGGCGGCCTGCGTCTCCGGCACCGTAAATGATGACTTTCTGCCCGTGGCGGGCGAACGACGGCAGCATCCGAAACGCAGCCCGCACAAAAAACCGGCTGCACACGATGTAGACGATTGCGAGCAGCCAATAGATCAGCAATGCGCCACGCGGCACGTTGGACAGGTTCAGGAAGAAAATCAGCGAACCGAATATGCCGATCGAAATGGTGACCGCGGCCACGATCGTCAGAATGGCACGGTCCTCCATGTATCTGACCACCGACCGGTACAAGCCCAGTTTGATGAAGACAGGGATGGCAACCAGCGAGGTAACGAAGTAGATCCCGATCGGATACTGCGAACTGACCTGCCAATGATCCGTGCGCAAGCCGACAGCCGACCAGAGCGAAAGCGGCAGCAGAAAGAAGTCGAGCACCAGCATCAGAAGGATCTTTTTCTGGCGCGACATCTCGGAGATTTTCTTGAGCAGCATGATTAGTGTTGAATAGGTCGTTGCGTCATGTCAGGCAAAGACTTCTGCCTCGGCAAACGCACTGCCCTGACGGTCCTTTTCGGACTGTATCGCGGTTCCCTCCAGAGGCCAGCGGATACCCAGTTGCGGATCGCCCCACGCAAGGGTTTTTTCATGGCTCTGGCTCCAGTACTCCGACGTCTTGTAAATCACTTCCGCTGCATCGGACAAGACCAGGAATCCATGAGCGAATCCCGGCGGTACCCAGAGTTGCTGGAAGTGCTCTGCGGACAGCTCTATTCCTGCCCAATGTCCAAACCGCGGCGATGCGCGCCGCAAATCCACCGCCACATCGAAAATCCTTCCCGAAATGACACGAACCAATTTTCCCTGTGGCTGCCCGACTTGATAGTGCAAGCCACGAATCACATTTTTCACGGACCGGCTGTGATTATCCTGCACAAACGCGCCTGTGAAGCCGGTTGCACTTTCAAAATCACGGGCATTGAAGCTCTCAAAAAAATATCCCCGCTGATCCGCAAACACCTGGGGTTCGAGAATCAGCACCTCCGGAAGTGCGGTCGGTGTCGCTTTCAGCCTCATGCCAGCCGCCCCTCGGCAAGTATCTGATCCAGCAAGTGGTGAACGCCTTCCCGCCAGTCCGGCAGGTGAATGCCGAAGGTCTGCCGCAGCCTTGCCGTGTCGAGGCGGGCGCTGGCCAGACGCGGGGCCGGCAACGGATATTCGCTTGCAGGAATCGCCTGTAGTTGGTCAGGACCGGCCTTCAGCGCTATGCCATGCTTCGCCGCATAGCCAAGTACCTCGCTCGCGTAGCCGAAGGGACTTGTCTCTCCGGCAGCGGCAAGATGGAAGATACCCGCCGCAAAAACCTGCCGTTCGCCGAAAAGCCAGTGCCGGGCAACGATCTGCGCCGTAACGTCGGCAACGAGCGCCGCACTTGTCGGTGCGCCGAAGCGGTCGGAAATCACGCGGATGGACGTTTGCTCGCGCCCGAACCGCAACATGGTCTTGGCAAAATTACTGCCATGCACGCCCGCAACCCAACTGGTGCGAAGAGTCAACGCCGCCGCACCCGCGGCGGCAATCGCCCGCTCTCCGGCGGCCTTGCTCTTGCCGTAGACGGAAATCGGATTGACCGCGTCACTTTCCGTGTAAGGAGCATGCTGGTTTCCGTCGAATACGCAATCGGTCGAGTAGTGGACCAGGAGGCTGCCGAGCCGCTTCGCCTCTTCGGCAAGGATGCCGACGGCGGTCCCATTGACGGCGAAGGCCCCCTCCTCATCCGCCTCTGCCCTATCCATGCCAGTGTAGGCGGCCGCATTAAGGATGACGTCGGGACGATGTTCACGCACCACACGCCGGATCATGTCCGGCTGCGTCAGGTCGCACGCGGCGCGGTCAAGAGCCACTACCCGGCCAAGGGGGGCAAGGGCCCGCCGCAGTTCAAAGCCAACTTGTCCGTTTCTTCCTGTTACAAGAAGAGTCGGCGCACCGCATGACACATTACTCACATTACTCATCCCTGCATCTTCCTGCGCTGTCCGGACGCAACATTCGAAACCCACGACTGGTTGTCCAGATACCACTGGACGGTCTTGCGCAGGCCGGTCTCGAATGTCTCGGCACATGTCCATCCCAGTTCCGCTCGTAGCTTGCGCGCATCGACGGCATAACGTCGGTCATGCCCGGGGCGGTCGGCCACGAAGGCTATCTGGTCCCGATAGGAACCGAGGCCCTTGGGGGCTAGTTCGTCCAGCAGGTCGCACAGCGTCTGCACCACCGCGAGGTTGGTCTGCTCGTTACCGCTGCCGACGTTATAGGTCTCGCCTACCTTGCCCCAGGCCAGCACGCTGCGCAGCGCGGCACAGTGATCGCCGACATAGAGCCAGTCCCGTACATTGAGCCCATCACCGTAGACGGGCAGCGTTTCGCCGGCCAGCGCCCTCATGATGACCAACGGGATCAACTTCTCGGGAAAATGATAAGGACCGTAGCTATTGGAGCAGTTCGTCGCCAGGACAGGCAAACCGTAGGTGTGGTGATATGCCCTTACCAGATGGTCGGCCGCGGCCTTGGACGCCGAATACGGGCTATTGGGTGCATACGCTGTCGCTTCCGTGAAGGCCGCCTCATGGGCTTCGAGCGATCCGAAGACTTCGTCCGTGGAGACATGCAGGAAGCGAAAGGACTCACGCTCGGAGCCATCAAGATCGCGCCAGTAAGCCCGGCTGGCCTCGAGCAGCGTGAAGGTCCCGACAACATTGGTCTGGATGAATGCCGCCGGGCTCGCAATCGAGCGGTCGACGTGGCTTTCTGCCGCCAGGTGGACCACGGCACGCGGCCGGTACGCCGCAAAGAGCCGATCGAGTGCTCCCCTGTCGCAGATATCGGTCTGGGAAAAGACATGACGCCCGTTGCCTTCGAGCGATGCCAGGGAATCCAGGTTGCCGGCATAGGTCAGCTTGTCCACGTTGACGACGGCATCGGCGCGATCGTCGCGCAGCCAGTCGAGAACGAAGTTGGCGCCGACAAAACCGGCGCCACCAGTGACAAGAATATGGGACAAGACCTGTGCTCCCTGCTATCTAGGTATTCGAGAACACGGCGATCGCCAAGTCTCCGCCTGGCCCGGTTGGGGCGGCATCATGTTAAGTATTTGCAGAAGTGGCGGTATTCTATCCGACAGAATCCCCTAGCTTGAGATGCTCGCCCATCTTTTTGTAGCCTGTTGTAACGTATCTGTACCGCCAAATACCAGCAGCATGAGGCTCTGACACAATATTTAACCACTTCTGATTTGTGACTCAAAACCCTCTTTTCGCCATCGGCGACCTCCAAGGCTGCGCCGGTTCGTTCGACGAACTGCTCTCCCGCCTTCCCACCGACAGCACCCTGCGCTTCGTCGGCGACCTCATCAACCGCGGCCCCGCTTCCCTGCGGACGCTGCGCACCGTGCGCGCCCTCGGCGCGCGCGCCGAATCGGTGCTGGGCAACCACGACATCCATTTCCTGGCGGTGGCCGCGGGCGTGCGCAAGCGCGGGCGCAGCGATACGCTGGACGAGATGCTTGGCGCGCCGGATTGCGATGAATTGATCACATGGCTGCGGCACCGGCCGCTGGCCATCCGCGAGGGGGGTTTCCTGCTGGTCCATGCCGGTGTATTGCCCCAGTGGACCGCCGCGCAGACGGTGGAGCTTGCCCAGGAGATCGAGGAACAGCTCCGGGGCGCCAACTGGCAGGGTTTTCTCGCCGACATCTTCGGCAACGGCGCCGACCGCTGGAGCGACGGCCTGCGCGGCATCGAGCGTCACCGCGTCGTCGTCAACGCGCTCACGCGCCTGCGCTTTTGCAGCGCGGATGGCGTGATGGACCTGAAAACCAAGGAGGGGCTTGCCGATGCGCCGGCCGGGGTCATGCCGTGGTTCGACGTCCCGGGCCGCCGCACGGCCGACACCACCGTGGTGTGCGGCCACTGGTCCACGCTCGGGCTGGTGATGCGGCCGAACCTGATGGCGCTGGATACCGGCTGCGTCTGGGGCGGCAAGCTGACCGCCGCGCGGCTGACGGCGGATCCGGCCGGGCGGACGCTGGTGCAGGTCGAGTGCCCGCAGTACTGCGACCCGCTGGCCTAGCGCAGCCGGTTTATTGCGACGTAGCCGGCGCGGGCGAGCCGTCGTCCGCGAGGCCGGGCAGGTCGTCAGCGGGCGCGGCCGGCGGCGCTGGCGCTGTTGACCCGCACGACCGCGTCCACGGCGTGCTGCCGGGCGCCCTGGCTCAGGTGGCTGACCACTTCGCGCGCGGCTTCGGCCAGTTCGCGGCGGCTGGCCGACGTTGCGTGCAGCGCGGGGGCGAAGCTCAGGCGGGCGGTGATCGGGCCGGAGCGCAGCACGGCGTTGAGCGTATCGAGCAGGCTCAGGTCGCCGATGTACGCGGGCGCGGTGGTCGGCTGTCCGGTGGCGGCGTCGAGGTAGGACAGCCCGACCGGCTGCACCGGCAGGCCGCCGGAAACCGGCGCCTGCATCAGGTTGGCGTGAAACGGCAGCACGCTGGCGCCGTCGGTGGTGGTGCCTTCGGGGAACACGCAGACGAGGTCGCCCTGCAGCATCACGTCGGTGATGGCGTGCAGCACGCGGTGCGCGTCGCGCTTGCGCGCGCGTTCGATGAAGATGGTGCCGGTGTGGCCGCACAGCCAGCCGATCACGGGCCAGTCGCGGATCTCCGACTTGGCGACGAAGCGCGGCGGGTACCAGCTATTGATGACGTAGATGTCCAGCCAGGAGATATGGTTGGACACCACCATCGCGCCGCGCGGCGGCAGTTCGCCCGGCTCCAGCCCCTGGACTTCGAGCGTGATGCCGCAGATGCGCAGCAGCCGGCGCGACCAGCGCCGGATGTGCCAGCGCCGGGACTCGGCGCCCAGCCACGGGAACAGCAGCGCGCAGGTGACGATGCCGCGCAGCAGGTGGAGGATCAGCGCGGTCTTGCGCAGCCAGGTCATGCGTGGCTCCCCGGCACGGTGTCAGTGCAGTTCGTGGACGACGTGGCCGCTGACGAGCGTGGCGCGCACGCGGCCGCGCATGTCGTAGCCGAGCCACGGCGAGTTCTTGCCCTGGCTCTTGAGCACACGCCGCTCAACCTTCCATTCCTGTGCGGGGTGGAAGATGCAGATGTCGGCGGTGCTGCCGCTGGCCAGCGTGCCGGCGGGCAGGCCCAGCACGCGCGCGGGCTCGGAGGTGATGCGGGCGAGCGCGCTGGCGAGCGGGACCTTGTGCTGCTCGGCCCAGCGCAGCGTCAGCGGCAGCAGCAGTTCGAGCCCGGTGGCGCCGGGCGAGGCTTCGGCGAAGGGCAGCAGCTTTTCGTCGTCGTCCACCGGGGTGTGGTCGGAGCACAGCGCGTCGATGGTGCCGTCGATCAGCCCGGCGATGATGGCGTCGCGGTCGCGGCTGCCGCGCAGCGGCGGCGAGAAGCGCATCTGCGAGTTGAAGTAGCCGATGTCCATATCGGTCAGCGAGACGTGATGGATGTTGACGTCGCAGGTCACGGCCAGGCCTTCGCGCTTGGCCTGGCGCACCAGCTCGATGCCGGCGGCGGAGGACAGGCGGCACAGGTGCACGCGCGCGCCGGTGCTGCGCATGAGTTCGAAGATGGTGTGCAGGCGCACGGTCTCGGCGATCACGGACACGCCGGACAGGCCGAGGCGCGAGGCCACCGCGCCGCTGGCGGCCACGCCGCCGCCGAGATAGGGATCCTCGGGGCGCAGCCACACGGTGAAGCCGAAGGTCTGCGCGTATTGCAGCGCGCGCAGCAGCACGCGGGTGTCGCGGATCGGGGCTTCGGCCTGCGAGAAGCCGATGCAGCCGGCCTCGGTGAGCTGCGACATCTCGGTCAGCGTTTCGCCCTTGAGGCCGAGCGTGAGCGCGCCGAGCGGATAGACGTGGGTCTGGTTGAGCGTGCGGGCGCGGAACTTGAGCATTTCCACCAGGCCGGGCTCGTCGAGCACCGGATCGGTGTCGGGCGGGCAGACCAGGCTGGTGACGCCGCCGGCGGTGGCGGCGGCCACCTCGGATTCGAGCGTGGCCTTGTATTCGTAGCCGGGCTCGCGCAGGCGCGCGGAGAGGTCGACCAGGCCGGGGCAGACGACCAGCCCGCTGGCGTCGATGGTCTTGTTGGCGTGGAAGTCCGCCGGCGCGCTGCCGACGCCGACGACCTTGCCGGCGGCAATGTAGAGGTCTTGCTGCGCATCGACGTTCGCGGCCGGGTCGATCAGGCGGCCGCCTTTGATGTGGATCTTCATATCGTGTCGCTTGGCTTGTTGCGGTTGTTCTGGCTGTGGCGCTGGAGTGCGGTCGCGGTCAGTCGTGGTTCCCGGCCACGATCCCCATCACCGCCATGCGCACGGCGATGCCGAAGGTCACCTGGTTGAGGATCACGGACTGCGGCCCGTCGGCCACGGCGGAGTCGATCTCCACGCCGCGGTTCATCGGGCCGGGGTGCATCACGATGGCGTCGGGCCTGGCCAGCGCCAGCCGCTCGGGCGTGAGGCCGTAGGCCTTGAAGTATTCCTGCGCCGACGGCAGCAGCGCGCCGCTCATGCGTTCGTTCTGCAGGCGCAGCATGATGACCACGTCGACGCCCTTGAGCCCTTCTTCCATGTTGTGGAACACGCGCACGCCCATCTGCTCCAGGCCGGACGGCAGCAGCGTGCGCGGGCCGATCGCGCGCACTTCGGGCACGCCCAGCGTGGTCAGCGCGTGGATGTCGGAGCGCGCCACGCGCGAGTGCAGGATGTCGCCCACGATGGCCACCGTGAGCTTGGTGAAGTCCTGCTTGTAATGGCGGATCGTGTACATGTCGAGCAGCCCCTGGGTGGGGTGCGCGTGGCGGCCGTCGCCGGCGTTGATCACGTGCACGTGCGGCGCGACGTGCTCGGCGATCAGGTAGGGCGCGCCGGAGCTGGCGTGGCGCACCACGAACATGTCGGCCGACATCGCCGACAGGTTGTTGATGGTGTCGAGCAGCGACTCGCCCTTGCTGGTCGAGGACGCGTTGATGTTCAGGTTGAGCACGTCGGCCGAGAGCCGCTTGGCGGCGATCTCGAAGGTGGTGCGGGTGCGCGTGGAGTTCTCGAAGAACAGGTTGAACACGCTCTTGCCGCGCAGCAAGGGCACCTTTTTGACGTCGCGGTCGGAATCGGACAGCGAGACGAACTGGCTGGCCGTGTCGAGGATGTGCGCGATCATCTCGCGCGACAGGCCTTCGATCGACAGCAGGTGCTTGAGCTCGCCGTTCTTGGTCAGTTGCGGGTTGCGGAACGTCTTGATCATGGCAGTGGAAGAGAGCCGGGCGGCGGCGATTGGCTGGTCTGGAGCGGTCTGGTTCGTTGCTGAGCTTGCAGGCCGGCCCGGCGTGGCGGGCATCCGCCCGCGCGCGCCCGGCCCGGCCATGCGCCGGCCTCAGTTGCCGGTGGCCTCGACGGCGAAGGCGAAACGCATGCCGGCGCCGCTGCCCTCGTGCGACAGCACCAGCGTGGTGCCGGGCGGCAGCTCGACGTGCGCGGCGACGAAGTCGGCCGCGGCCGGCAGCTCGCGCCCGCCGCGGTCGGCCAGCACGGCCAGCGCCACGCGGGCCGGGCGGCCGTAGTCGAACAGTTCGTTGACGGCGGCGCGGATGGTGCGGCCGGTGGCGAGCACGTCGTCGATCAGCAGGATCTTGCGGTCCTGCACGTCGAACGGCAGCGTGGTCGGCTGGGCCTGGCTGTGCAGGCCCTTCTTGGCGTAGTCGTCGCGGTGGAAGGCGACGTTGATGACCCCGTGGCCGGCCAGATGCAGGTCGGCGGCCAGCCGCTCGGCGATCCAGGCGCCGCCGGAATGGATGCCGGCCACCGACCATTGCGCACGCTCGGCGTCAGGCAGCGCGGCCTGCACCTGGTCGCGCAGCGTGCGATAGAGCGCCTCGGCGTCTGGAGAGGAAGTCTGGGTCATAGGGGATGCTGGTCGAAGTACTGTTGCAGGATAAGGCGGGCGGCCTCGGCATCGAGCTCGCCGGGCCGGTAGCCGGCCATCTGGGCCAGGCGCGAGGTGTAGCGTTCGTCGACCCACTCCACCGGCAGGCCGAAGCGGCCGTTGAGCTGGTTGCCGAAGCGGCGGGCGAGGCGCATGGAAGGCTGCTCGCCGCCGTCCGGGTTGACCGGCATGCCCACCACGAACCGCACCGGCGCCCATTCCCTGACGAGCGCGGCCACCGCTTCGAAGCGGGCTTCCACGGTGGGATTGGGCAGGATGACGAGCGGGCGCGCCTCGCGCGTGATGAAGTTGCCGAGCGCCACGCCGATCTTCTTCTCGCCGTAGTCGAAGGCGAGGACGGTGCCGTCGGCGGGCAGCGGGCGTGGCGGCGTGGACGCCGCTGCGCCCTCAGGCATGCCCGGCCTCGCCCGAGAGCATGGTGAAGTCGATGCCCAGCAGGCGGATGGCGGCGGCGAAGCGTTCTTCGGGCGGCACGCTGAAGATGATCTCGGGATCGGCCTGGACCGTCAGCCAGCCGTTGCGGCTGAGCTCGTCCTCGAGCTGCCCGGCGCCCCAGCCGGCGTAGCCGAGCGTGAGCAGGAAGCGGTGCGGGCCGCTGCCGTTGGCGACGGCTTCGAGCACGTCCTTGGAGGTGGTCATCTCGAGCCCGCCGGGCACCGCCAGCGACGAGACGTAGATGCCGACCGGATCATGCAGCACGAAACCGCGCTCGGTCTGCACCGGACCGCCGAAATACACGGGCTGCTGCGCCACCGGCTGGATCTCGAGCTTGAGGTCGATCTTGTCGAACAGCGTGGCCATGTCGATGTCGATAGGCCGGTTGATCACCAGGCCCAGCGCGCCGCGGTCGTTGTGCTCGCACAAATAGACGACGGAACCCGAAAAGGTCGGGTCTGCCATGCCGGGCATGGCAATCAGGAACTGATTGGTGAGATTGATTGGGGCTTCCAGCGTCGCCATCCCTGCATTTTATCAAATCAAAGCCGTCCGTCCGGAAAAGATTCGCCCATGCCGCACTGCAACATGAACACCCTTCCGGCCCCGGCGCGCGTTGCCGCGCGCCCTACTCCTTGCGCGTCAGCGCGGCGAGGTCGTCCGGCGTGAGCCAGCGCCATTCGCCCGGCGCCAGTGCCGGCTCCAGCACCAGCCCGCCGATGGCGCTGCGGTGCAGCGCCTCCACGTGGTTGCCGGCCGCCGCCACCATGCGCTTGACCTGATGGTACTTGCCCTCCGACAGGGTCAGGCGCAGGCCGCGCTCGCCGGTGGCCTCGCAGGCCACGGCGGCAAGCGGCGCCGGCTCGTCCTCCAGTTGCACGCCGGCCAACAGCGCGTCGACCTGGGCCTGCGTGACGGGCTCGGCGGTCGTCACCTCGTAGACCTTGGGCACCTTCTTCTTGGGCGAGGTCTGGGCGTGGATGAACTGGCCGTCGTCCGACAGCAGCAGCAGCCCGGTGGTGTCCTGGTCGAGCCGGCCCACCGCCTGCACCTCGCGCTGGCGCAGCGGCACCGGCAGCAGGTTGTACACGCTGGGATGGTGGCGCGGGCGCTGCGAGCATTCGTAGCCGACCGGCTTGTTGAGCATCAGGTAGGCCTTGGTGTGGCCGATCCATTCCTCGCCGTCCACGGTCAGGCGCAGCCCGTCGATCTCGAACTGCGCGCGCGAGTCCTCGCACAGCACGCCGTCGACCTCGACCAGGCCGGCGCCGATCAGGTCGCCGCAGTAGCGGCGGGTGCCGAAGCCTTGCGATTGGAGGATGCGGTCGAGTGTGGTGGCCATGTCTTGCTTCTTGCTGTCTGGAATGCTGGAAAAATCGGGAAGTATATGCACCGGCATGCAAAACCGGCGCCGCGGCGCGGCCTCCGGCCGCCCGTGTGCTAGGGTAGCAGGCTTCAATCCCGAGGAACGCCGATCTTGCCCACCCCGCCCGCCGGCACGCGCCAGCCCTACCGGATCGACCGGCGCTTCGAACGCGGCCTGGTCTGGTTCCGGCGCGACCTGCGCGCCGACGATCACGCGGCGCTGCATTATGCCCTCAAGCACTGCCGCCGGGTGTGGTGCGCGTTCGTGTTCGACCGCGAGATCCTCGCCGCGCTGCGCGCGCGCGGCCTTGCCGCCGACCGCCGCGTGGAGTTCATCCTCGCCTCGCTGGCGCCGCTGGACGCCGCCCTCAGGGCGGCCGGCGGCGGCCTGATCGTGCTCGACGCCGCGGCGCGCGCGGCCATCCCCGCGCTGGCCGCCGAACTGGACGCGGAGGCGGTCTTCGCCAACCACGACTACGAGCCCGCCGCGCAGGCGCGCGATGCCGACGTCGGCCAGGCGCTGGCGGCGGCATCCCGCGCCTTCTTCACCTTCAAGGACCAGGCGGTCTTCGAGCGCGACGAGATCCTGACCGGCCAGGGCGCGCCGTTCTCGGTGTTCACGCCGTACAAGAACGCCTGGCTCAAGGCGCTGCTGCCGTTCGACCTCAAGCCCTACCCGGTCGAGCCTTACCTGCCGGCGCTCGCCCCGGTCCCCAGGGCCCACGCGCGGGCGCTGCCCACGCTGCGCGCGCTGGGTTTCGCGCCATCCAACCTGGCCGAGATCGCCATGCCGGCGGGCAGCGCCGGCGCCCACGCGCTGCTCGGCGACTTCCTCGCGCGCATGGGCGACTACGCCCGGCGGCGCGACTTTCCCGCGCTGCGCGGGCCGAGCTACCTGTCGGTGCACCTGCGCTTCGGCACGCTCTCGATCCGCACGCTGGCGCGCGCGGCCCACGAGGCGGTGCTGCACGGCGGCGCCGACAGCGCGGGCGCGGCGACGTGGCTGTCGGAGCTGATCTGGCGCGACTTCTATTTCATGATCCTGCACCACCATCCGCGCGTGGCCGCCGGACAGGCGTTCCATGCGGCCTACGACGCCATCCGCTGGGTGGGGGGCGACACCGGCGAGCGCTATTTCCAGGCCTGGCGCGACGCCCGCACCGGCTACCCGCTGGTGGACGCGGCCATGCTGCAGATCCGGCAGAGCGGCTACATGCACAACCGCCTGCGCATGGTGGCGGCCAGTTTCCTGGTCAAGGACCTCGGCGTGGACTGGCGGCGCGGCGAGCAGTATTTCGCCGACCAGCTCAACGATTTCGACCTGGCCGCCAACAACGGCGGCTGGCAGTGGGCGGCCTCGACCGGCTGCGACGCGCAGCCCTACTTCCGCATCTTCAACCCGGTCACGCAATCGCAGAAGTTCGATCCGCAGGGGCGCTTCATCCGCAAGTACCTGCCGCAACTGGCGCGGCTGCCGGACAAGTACGTCCACGCCCCGTGGACCGCGCCCGACGACGTGCTGGCCGCCGCCGGCGTGAAGCTCGGCGAGGACTACCCGCGCCCGCTCGTGCAGCACGACGTGGCGCGCAGGGAGACGCTCGCGCGTTACGCGGTGGTGAAGGAAAAACGCCCGGACGGCAGTCCGGGCGAGGCGGATACAAAGTCGGAGGCGGGGGCGATTCCCGACGACGCGGGCGGCAAACCGGCCGGATGAGCGCCCGGCGCGGCGGCCGCTACCTCGCTACGCCGCCAGCATGGCGCTTTCGCGATAGTGCTTCTGCGCTTCCTCGGGCCGCTCGGTCTCTTCGTACAGCCGGCCCAGCGCCAGGTGCGCGCGCACGCGCAGCCGGCGCTGCGATTCGTCGTCGGCGTACCGCAGCGCGCGCTCGAAGCTCGACTGGGCCTTGCCCCACAGCTTCTCGCCCAGGCACAGCATGCCCAGCGCGAAATACAGGTCGGCATCGACCGGATGCTGCGCCAGCCATTTCTCGGCCTGCTGGATCTGCGGCAGCGCGTGGCCCGGCTCGGCGCATTCGGCATAGCGCAGCACCAGCCGGCTGTCCCAGTTCACCTTGAGCGCGTCTTCCACGATCTTGCGCGCCTCGTCCTGGCGGCCCAGCGCGGCGAAGTAGCGCGCGGCGGGCTCGGCGATGCGCGCGGCGCGGCGCTCGTCGGCCGACAGCGAGCGCCACAGGTCCTGCAGCGCCTCGGCGTCGTGGCGGCGCTCTTCGAGCAGCGCTTCGCAGGCCAGTTGCTTGAGGCGCAGCGCCAGCACCGGGTGGATGGCGTTGCGCTTTTCCAGCGAGCGCGCCAGGCGCAGCACCTCGGACCAGTTCTTCAGGTGCTGGTGCGCGCGCAGCGCGATGCGCTGCACGTGGATCTGGCGCGCGCCCTGCGACTGCAGTTGCGCGATGGTCTCGAGCGCGCCTTCGGCGTCGCGCGCGTCGACCAGCAGCTCGGCCATCGACACCAGCCGCGCCTGCTCGCGCTCGGGGTCGGTGACTTGCGCCATCCAGGCGTCGCGCCGCTCCATTTCCTGCATGCGGTGCGCGGCGCGCGCGCCGATCAGCGCCGCGGTCTGGGCCTGCTCGGGCCAGGCCTGGGCTTCGCGCGCGGTGCGCTCGGCGCGCGCGAAGCGGCCGGCGAACAGGTTCTCGATCGACTCGCGCAGCGCGGCCTGCGCGCGGTTCATGCGGCTGCGCTCGCGGTAGGCGGCGGCGCGCCCGGGCATCTCCGACAGGTGCCGCACCGTGGTGAGGATGGTCCAGACCACGAAGAACGCCAGCAGCAGCAGGGCCAGCGCGAGGTTGAGCGAGAGTTCGACCCGGTACGGCGGGTAGAACAGCACCACGTTGCTTTGGTTGAATTGCGTAAACAGCGCCAGTCCGACCGCGCCGCCAAAGAGGATCGCCACCCAGAACAGAAGCCGCATGCGCTACTCCTTCTTGAGCGCCTGCAGCGCGCCGAGGCTTTCCGCCATCGTCGGCAGCTGCACCGACACCGCGCCGGCCTGGGCCTGCTTGAGCAGCGTCAGCGCGGCCTGCACGCGGCGCGACTTGGTGTCGAAATAGCGGCCGATCATGGCCTGCGCGGCGGCGAGGTCGTTGCGGAACACCGGCTCGTTGCGCGACAGCAGCGCCAGCCGCGCGTTGAGCAGGCGCAGCTTGACGTTCTCGCGCAGGAACCAGCCCTGGTCGCCGGTCAGCAGCAGCGCCTGGGCGTCGTCCACGCGGCGGATGCGGATGACCTGCGTCAGCTCGTCGCGCACGCTGTCCCACAGGCCGCCGAACCAGCCGGCCACGGCGTTGCCCACCGACGGCGCGGCGGCGCTGCGCGCCACGTTCTTCGTATTGCCCTTGTCGGGCTTCGCCTCGGCCCTGGTGGTCGCCTCCGCCTTGCGCGCGTCGGCCTCGCTGCGCTCGAGCATGCGCTCGCTCGACAGCAGCGGCAGCGTGTCGACCTGGTTGATGGCTTCGTCGAGCTTGATGGCGGCGCCGGTCAGGTCGGTGTCCGGCACCGCCTTCATGCGCGCGACATCGCGCGCGATGGCCCGGCGCAGCAGGTTGTACTGCGGCTTGTCGGTGCGCGCCAGGCGGGTGTCGGCGCTTTGCAGCGCGGCCAGCGCCACCTGCACGTTGCCGGTCAGCTGGAGCTGCTGGCCGGCGTTGGTCAGCAGTTGCTGGATCTCGGCGATTTCCCAGTCGTCGCGGTTGCGCATCAGGTCCTGGTAGACCTGTTCGAGCGCGGACTGCTTGTCGCGCGCCTCGCCGAGCTGGCCGTCGAGCGCGCCGACCTTGGCCTGCAGCTCCTTGACCGTGTCCTGCGCGTTGCGCGACAACACGCGCGTTTCCTGCACCAGCGCGTCGTTGCTCTGCTGGCGCCGCGCCAGTTCCTGCGTAAGGTGCTCGACGCGGTTCTGCAGCCACCAGAAGCCGCCGCCGATGGCGAGGATCAGCAGGACCAGCAGCAGCCACCACGGACTGACGCGCGCCGCGCCGCGGGCGGGCGGCGCCGCGGGTGGCGGGCTGGTGGCGGGAGGAGCGGTAGCGGTATGTTCTTGCGTCACGCGATCGGCCTTCGTTGGCGTTGTTGACGATATGGCGGAGGAAGCGTTGTCCGGCAAGGCCGGCGGCGGCGGCGCCACCGTTGCCACGGCGGACGGTGCCGATGCCGGCGCCGGCATCGGCGCGGGCGGGCCGGCGTGGGCCTGGGCCCACTGGCGGCACGCGGCGAGCAGGCCTTCGTCGCCCGGCGCGGCGCGCAGCACGTGCGCGAAGCCCAGCGCGGCGGCCTGCTCGGCGATTCTCGCATGCGGCGCGATGCACTGCACCTGGCGCAGGCCCGCCAGCTCCTGCGGGCTGAGCGCTTCGCGGGCCATGCCGTCGAGATTGCGCACGGCCTCGGAACTGGTCAGCAGCCACGCCTGCGGCGGCGCGCCCGGCTTGAGCCCGTCGCGCACGGCCTGCCACTGCATGCTGCCGGGCGCGGGCACCGAGCGCCGGTAGGCCTCGACGGCGCGCACCTCGGCGCCGGCGCCGCGCAGGCGCTCGGCCAGCCAGTCGCGCCCGCCGTTGCCGCGCACGATCAGGACCTGGCGCCCGGCCAGCGCCGCCGCGCCGAGCTGGCTGTCGATCTGCTGCCACAGGGCTTCGGAGTCGAAGCGGGTGTCGCCGCCGTCGTTGCCGTTGCTGCTGTCGTTGCCGTTGCCATTGCCGTTTTCGTTGTCGGCGCCGTCGCCGTTGTCGGCCAGGCCGGCGCCGTCCGCCTCATGCGCATGGCTGCCCGCCGGCGCGATCACGCGGCAGGCGGGCGCGGCGATGCCGCGTTCGGCCAGCGCGGCCACGCTGGCCGGGCCGACCACCGCGAGCGGCACGGCCTCGGGCCAGCGCGGCGCGGGCTTGTCCTGCACCTGGGCCAGCGCGTCGAGCGCGAAAGCCACGGCATTGGGGCTGACGAAGACCACCAGCGCGAAGTCCGCCAGTTGCGCCAGCGCGGCGCGCAGCGGGCCTTCGTCGGCGGCGGGGCCGATCGCCAGCAGGGGAAAGCCGAGCACGTCCAGGCCGGCTGCCGAGAGCGCCTCGGTCAGTTGCCGGGACTGCCCGGCGGGTCGTGTCACAACGACGGTCGGGCGGGGCATGGGCCGGCCTCAGGCGGGAGCTTGCGGCGAAGCCGGATCCGCCAGCGCGGCCAGGATGCCGGCGGCGCCCTGGTCGAGCAGGTCGCGGGCGACGGCGCTGCCGAGCGCCTCGGCGCGGGCCACCGCGTCGTCGCCCGCGACCAGCGCCGCGGCGCTGGCGCGCACGCTGCGGCTGCCGTCGGGCAGCGCCACGAAGGCGTCGATGCGCAGCTGCGCGCCGTCCCAGCGCGCGTGGGCGGCCAGCGGCACCTGGCAGGAGCCGCCCAGCAGGCGCGACACGGCGCGCTCGGCGGTCACGGCCAGCGCGCTGGGCGCGTGGTTGAGCGGGGCAAGCCAGGCGGCCAGCTCGGGGCGGCCGGCGGGAATCTCGATGCCCAGCGCGCCCTGGCCCGCGGCCGGCAGCGAGCTGACCGGATCGAGCACGGCGCGGATGCGGCCGGCCAGCCCGAGGCGCTTGAGCCCGGCGGCGGCCAGGATGATGGCGGCGTAGTCGCCGCGGTCGAGCTTGGCCAGGCGCGTGTCGAGGTTGCCGCGCAGCGGGCGGATCTCCAGGTGCGGGTAGCGCGCGCGCAGCGCGGCCTCGCGGCGCAGGCTGGAGGTGCCCACCACGGTGCCGGCGGGCATCTCGTCGAGCGAGCCGAAGCGCGCCGACACCAGCGCGTCGTGCGGGTCCTCGCGCTCCATGATGGCGGCCAGCGCAAACCCGGCGGGTAGCTCCATCGGCACATCCTTGAGCGAGTGCACGGCGAGATCGGCGCGGCCGTCGGCCATCGCGATCTCCAGCTCCTTGACGAAGAGCCCCTTGCCGCCGACTTTCGACAGCGTGCGGTCTAGAATCTGGTCTCCGCGGGTCGTCATGCCCAGGATGGACACATCGCACGCGGGATAGTATTGTTGCAACGCAGCACGCACATGCTCGGCCTGCCACATCGCCAGACGGCTTTCGCGGGAGGCGATGACAAGCTTGCGCGGCGCGGCGCCGGAGGAAGACTGGGGAACGGATGCTTGCATCCGCGCATGTTAGCACGCACCCCAAGCCGCTCCAGGCGACGAATAAGAGAGACGAGACAACAGGAGATTGCATGACGCAGCAAGCCGCGCGCCCTGCCGGCCGGCGCCAGACCGCCGCCAGCCGGGCCGACGCCCCCGATGCCGCCCTGGCCCTGGCCACGGTTCCCGCAAGCCCCCCCGCCCCGCCCGCCGCCGGCGCCAGACCGGCCCGGCTCCCCCGATCCGCCGACGCCGCCAAGCCCGTCAAGGCCACCAGGCCCACCAGGCCCACCAAGGCCGCCAGTGCCGCGAACGCCACCGCCGCGCCGGTGCCGGCCCGCCGCGCCAGCGACAAGGACGTGCCGCTGCGCGAGGACATCCGCTTCCTGGGCCGCCTGCTGGGCGACTGCGTGCGCGAGCAGGAAGGCGAGGCCGCCTTCGAGCTGGTCGAGACCATCCGCCAGATGGCGGTGCGCTTTCGCCGCGAGAACGACCGCGCCGCCGGCGCCGAGCTGGACCGCCTGCTCAAGCGCCTGTCGCGCGACCAGACCAACTGGGTGGTGCGCGCGTTCAGCTATTTCTCGCACCTGGCCAACATCGCCGAGGACCAGCACCACAACCGCCGCCGCCGCGTGCACGCGCTGGCCGGCTCGCCGGCGCAGCCGGGCAGCCTGGCGCGCGCGCTGCAGGCCATCGACGCGGCCGGCGTGTCGGGCAAGACCCTGCGCCAGTTCTTCGACGAGGCGCTGATCGTGCCGGTGCTCACCGCCCACCCGACCGAGGTGCAGCGCAAGAGCATCCTCGACGCCGAGCGCGAGATCGCGCGCCTGCTGGCCGAGCGCGACCTGCCCATGACCGCGCGCGAGCGCGAGCACAACACCGCGCTGCTGCGCGCGCGCGTGACCACGCTGTGGCAGACCCGCATGCTGCGCAACACGCGCCTGATGGTGGTGGACGAGATCGAGAACGCGCTGTCCTACTACCGCACCTGCTTCCTGCGCGGCATCCCGCAGCTGATGAGCGAGCTGGAGGAGGACATCGCCGCGGTGTTCCCGGCCTCGCGCCGCCACAAGGGCGCGCCGGCCGCCGCCGGCCCGGCGCAGCTCGCGCCGTTCTTCCAGATGGGCTCGTGGATCGGTGGCGACCGCGACGGCAACCCCAACGTCACCGCGGCCACGCTGGAGCAGGCCGCGACCAAGCAGTCGTCGCTGATCCTGGAGTGGTACCTGGACGAGGTGCACGCGCTCGGCGCCGAGCTGTCGATGTCCAGCCTGATGGTGGAGGCCAGCCCCGAGCTGCTGGCGCTGGCCGACATCTCGCCCGACCACTCCGACCATCGCGCCGACGAGCCCTACCGCCGCGCGCTGATCGGCATCTACGCGCGCCTGGCGGCCACCTGCCTGGCCATCAACGGCCAGGCCGCGCCGCGCCACCCGGTGGCCGACGCCGCGCCCTACGCCGACGCGCAGTCGTTCGCCGCCGACGTGCAGGTGGTGACCGACTCGCTGCGCGCCCACCACGGCGCGGCGCTGGCGCGCACGCGCATCGACGCGCTGGCCAAGGCCATCGCCGTGTTCGGCTTCCACCTGGCGTCGATCGACATGCGCCAGGTCTCCGACGTGCACGAAGCCGTGATCGCCGAGCTGTTCGCCGCCGCCGGCGTGGAGGCCGACTACGCCGGCCTGCCCGAGGCGCGCAAGCTCGAGCTGCTGCTGGCCGAGCTGCGCCAGCCGCGCCTGCTGACGCTGCCGTGGCACACCTACTCCGAGCAGACCCGCAGCGAACTCGCCATCCTGGACACCGCGCGCCAGCTGCGCGCCCGCTACGGCGCGCGCGTGGCGCGCAACTACATCATCTCGCACACCGAGACGCTGTCCGACCTGGTGGAGGTGATGCTGCTGCAGAAGGAAGCCGGCATGCTGCGCGGCACGCTCGGCAGCAAGACCGACCCGGCCCGCATGGAGCTGATGGTGATCCCGCTGTTCGAGACCATCGAGGACTTGCGCAACGCCGCCGGCATCATGCAGTCGCTGCTGGAGCTGCCCGGCTTCGCCCCGGTGATCGCCCACCACGGCGGCGAGCAGGAAGTGATGCTGGGCTATTCGGACTCCAACAAGGACGGCGGCTTCCTGACCTCGAACTGGGAGCTGTACAAGGCCGAGCTGGCGCTGGTGCAGCTGTTCGAGCAGCGCAAGGTCAAGCTGCGCCTGTTCCACGGCCGCGGCGGCACGGTCGGCCGCGGCGGCGGCCCGACCTACCAGGCCATCCTGTCGCAGCCGCCGGGCACGGTCAACGGGCAGATCCGCCTGACCGAGCAGGGCGAGATCATCAACAGCAAGTTCGCCAACGCCGAGATCGGCCGGCGCAACCTGGAGACGGTGATCGCCGCCACGCTGGAAGCGTCGCTGCTGCCCACGCAGAACGCGCCGAAGGAGCTGGCCGCGTTCGAGGCGATGATGCAGCGGCTCTCGGACCGCGCCTTCGCGTCCTACCGCGACCTGGTCTACGACACGCCGGGCTTCAAGGACTATTTCTTCGCCACCACGCCGATCACCGAGATCGCCGACCTGAACCTCGGCTCGCGCCCGGCCTCGCGCAAGCTGATGGACAAGAAGCACCGCCGCATCGAGGACCTGCGCGCGATTCCGTGGGGCTTCTCGTGGGGCCAGTGCCGGCTGCTGCTGCCGGGCTGGTTCGGCTTCGGCAGCGCGGTCAGGGCGGTGCTGGACGCGGCGCCCGACGACAAGGCGCGCAAGGCGGCGCAGGCCACGCTGCGGCGCATGGTCAAGTCGTGGCCGTTCTTCTCCACGCTGCTGTCCAACATGGACATGGTGCTGGCCAAGACCGACCTCGCGGTGGCCTCGCGCTACGCCGCGCTGTGCGAGGACGCGGCGCTGCGCAAGACCGTGTTCGCGCGCATCAGCGCCGAGTGGCACCTGACCTGCGACATGCTGGCGCTGATCACCGGGCGCCAGGAGCGCCTGGCCGACAACCCGCTGCTGGCGCGCTCGATCAAGAACCGCTTCGCCTACCTCGACCCGCTCAACCACTTGCAGGTGGAGCTGCTCAAGCGCTACCGCTCGGGCAAGGACGGCGACGACATCCGCGTGCGGCGCGGCATCCACCTCACCATCAACGGGGTGGCGGCGGGGCTGCGCAACAGCGGCTGATTCCGCGGGTTCCGCGGGTTCCGCCGATTCCGCCGATTCCGCCGATTCCGCCGACCCCGCCGGGGCCTCGGCGGCGCCAGTCCGCCCGGCCCGGGTTTCCGTTCGGGCCGCGGCAGGCTCGCGCGCGCCGGCCCGCGCCGGTCTTGTGCCGCAGGCATCACCCGCCGCCGGCCATCGGCGCCGCGGCGCGCCCGCCCGGCCGGCCCCGGCGCGCCGCCGGCGTCCGCGCGGCCTGCCGCCGGCGCCAGCCACAAGCCGGGCTGGGAAGGCGGCGGCAGCGATATAATCGCTGTTTCCCCGATTTTCCCGCTCGCGCCGCGGTGCCGCCGCCGGCCTGCGAGCCAACCCAGCCTTACCCGCCCATGACCTCCCAACTTGCCAAGAAAGGCGAAGCCTGGTCCGCCCGCTTCTCCGAACCGATGTCCGACCTGGTGAAGCGCTACACCGCTTCGGTGTTCTTCGACAAGCGCCTGGCGCTGTTCGACATCCAGGGCTCGCTCGCGCACGCCGCCATGCTGGCCAAGCAGGGAATCATCGCCGAGGCCGACCGTGCCGAGATCGAGCGCGGCATGGCGCAGATCCGTGCCGAGATCGAGGCCGGCGGCTTCGAGTGGAAGCTCGACCTGGAAGACGTCCACCTCAACATCGAGGCGCGCCTGACCGCGCTGGTCGGCGACGCCGGCAAGCGCCTGCACACCGGCCGCTCGCGCAACGACCAGGTCGCCACCGACATCCGCCTGTGGCTGCGCAGCGAGATCGACGCCATCATCGGCCTGCTGGGCGCGCTGCGCGGCGCGCTGCTGGACCTGGCCGAGAAGAACGCCGGCACCATCCTGCCCGGCTTCACCCACCTGCAGGTGGCGCAGCCGGTCACCTTCGGCCACCACCTGCTGGCCTACGTGGAGATGTTCACGCGCGACGCCGAGCGCATGGCCGACTGCCGCCGCCGCGTCAACCGCCTGCCGCTGGGCGCCGCCGCGCTGGCCGGCACCAGCTACCCGATCGACCGCGAGTTCGTGGCGCAGCAGCTTGGCTTCGACGGCGTGTGCCGCAACTCGCTCGACGCCGTGTCCGACCGCGACTTCGCCATCGAATTCTGCGCCGCCTCGGCGCTGGTGATGACCCACGTCTCGCGCTTCTCCGAGGAACTGGTGATCTGGATGAGCCCGCGCGTGGGCTTCATCGACATCGCCGACCGCTTCTGCACCGGCAGCTCGATCATGCCGCAGAAGAAGAACCCGGACGTGCCCGAGCTGGCGCGCGGCAAGACCGGCCGCGTCAACGGCCACCTGGTCGGCCTGCTGACGCTGATGAAGGGCCAGCCGCTGGCGTACAACAAGGACAACCAGGAAGACAAGGAACCGCTGTTCGACACGGTCGACACCGTGGCCGACACGCTGCGCATCTTCGCCGACATGGTGCCGGGCATCTCCGTCAAGCCCGACAACATGCGCGCCGCCGCGCTGCAGGGCTACGCCACCGCCACCGACCTGGCCGACTACCTGGTCAAGCGCGGCCTGCCGTTCCGCGACGCGCACGAAGCCGTGGCCCACGCCGTGCGCGCCTGCGACGACCGCCGCTGCGACCTGGCCGACCTCACCGTGGCCGAGCTGCGCGAGGCCACCGGCCTGGGCGACAAGGCCGCGCTGATCGGCGACGACGTGCACGCGGTGCTGACGCTGGAAGGCTCGGTCGCGGCGCGCGACCATGTCGGCGGCACCGCGCCGGCGCAGGTGCGCGCGGCGATCGCCGCCGCGCGCACGGCGCTTTGAGCGAAACGCCGTCCGCCGATGTAGGTCCCACGTAAGCCGCGCATCGCGCAAGAGCCGCCAGGGCGCATGCCCTCGGCGGCTTTTTCATTTGTGCCGCCGGTTCGCGCCGCCGATCTTTGCGCAATGCGGTAGGTATTAGCCCCAAGCGCCGATGCATTTTGTTACAGATAAACTAATCGGCGCAAAAACAGGGGGAGACAACCCATGTACTACTTGCTTGGTCTGTCACGGCAGATCGACAGGTTGAATCAGCACACGGGCAGGCTTGCAAACATCATGATCCTGCTGTCGTGCCTGATCAGCGCGGGCAACGCCCTGCTGCGTTACGGCTTCAACCTCAGCGACAACTGGCCGCTCGAACTGCAGTGGTACATGTTCGCCATCGCCGTGATGTTCGGCGCGTCGTACACGTTCCAGCGCAACGAGCACGTGCGCGTGGACCTGATCTACGGCAACGTGTCCGAGCGCGCGCAGCACTGGATCGACATCTTCGGCATCGTCGTCTTCCTGCTGCCTTCGTGCGTGCTGTTCGCGTGGCTGTCGTGGGAATCCCTGTTCCTGCCCTCGTGGCGCATCCTCGAGCAATCCGGCAACTCCGGCGGCCTGCCGCGCTACCCGATCAAGCTGGTGGTGCCGCTCGGCTTCGCCCTGCTCGGCCTGCAAGGCGTGTCCGAACTGATCAAGCGCATTGCCGCCCTCAAGGGGCTGGTGCGCATCGAATCGAAATACGAGAGGCCGGTGCAATGATGATTCCGTTGGAATATATGCCGCCGCTCATGTTCGGCGGCCTGGTGGTATTCATGCTGATCGGCTTCCCGGTCGCATTCTCGCTGTCGGCGGTCGGCCTCGCGTTCGGCTTCCTCGCCATCGAGTGGGGCTATTTCCCGGTCAGCTTCCTGCAGGCGGTGCCGAGCCGCGTGTTCGGCAGCGTGCTGGCCAACGAGCTGCTGCTGGCGATCCCGTTCTTCACCTTCATGGGCGCGATCCTCGAGAAATGCGGGCTGGCCGAGGACATGCTCGACTCGATGGGCCAGCTGTTCGGCCCGGTGCGCGGCGGCCTGGGCTACTCGGTCATCATCGTCGGCTTCATCCTCGGCGCCATCACCGGCACGGTGGCGGCCCAGGTGATCGCGATGGCGATGATCTCGCTGCCGGTGATGATGCGCTACCGCTACAACATGAAGTACGCCACCGGGGTGCTGGCGGCGTCGGGCACCATCACGCAGCTGGTGCCGCCGTCGCTGGTGCTGGTGGTGCTGGCCGACCAGCTCAAGACGCCGATGGGCAGCGCCGACGTGGGCAGCATGTACCTGGGCGCGTGGGGCCCGTCGGTGGTGCAGATCGCGCTGTTCGCGCTCTACACCTTCGTGCTCGCGCGCATCAAGCCGGACTGGCTGCCGCCGGTGCCGGCGGAAGAGCGCACGCTGCGCGGCTGGGCGCTGTGGCGCAAGTGCCTGCGCGGCATCGTGCCGTGCGCGGTGCTGATCTTCCTGGTGCTGGGCACCATCATGCTGGGCATCGCCACGCCCACCGAGTCCGGCGCGATGGGCGCGGTCGGCGCGCTGGTGCTGGCGGTGCTGCGCAACCCCGGCTTCGGCAAGCTCGACCGCGCGCTCTACCGCACCGCCATCGCCGCCACCGGCATCGCCATCGTGGCCGGCTTCTTCGCCTTCGGCTCGCACCTGTTCCGCATTCCGCTGGCGGTGGTCTACCTCGTCATCGCCTGGCTGCTGCTGCGCGCCGGGCAGCTGACCGACCTGCGCGTGCTGATCGTCGACGCCTACCAGTCCACCGCGCGCATCACGGCGATGGTGGTGTTCATCCTGATCGGCTCGACCTGCTTCTCGGTGGTGTTCCAGGGCGTGGACGGCGGCGCGTGGGTGGAGCACATGTTCACCTCGCTGCCGGGCGGCTGGATCGGCTTCCTGCTGGTGGTCAACCTGTTCATCTTCTTCCTGGCGTTCTTCCTCGACTTCTTCGAGATCGCCTTCATCGTGGTGCCGATGCTGGCCCCGGTCGCGGTCAAGGTGCTGGCGCCGGTGGTGGCCGACTCGATGGGCGGCAACCCGGAGGCGGCCGCCACCGCGGCGCTGGTGTGGTTCGGCGTGATGCTGTGCGTGAACATGCAGACCTCGTTCATGCACCCGCCGTTCGGCTTCGCGCTGTTCTACCTGCGCGGCATCGCCCCCAAGGAAGTGAAAAGCGCGGACATCTACTGGGGCGCGCTGCCCTGGGTCGGCCTGCAGCTCATCATGGTGGTGATGGTGATGTTTTGGCCGGGCATGGTCACGATGTTCCTCGACAAGGGCTCGCTGCACCATAGCAACGCGGCGGAGGTGTCGATCCCGCTCGGCGGCGACAGCGGCGGAGCCTCGGCGCCGCCCTCGAGCGCGGCCGGCGGCGCCGGCACGCTCGAGCTGCCCTCGGCCCCGGCGCAGGACGAGCCGGCCGCGCCGCAGTTCGAGTTCGACAAGAAGAAGTGAGCGGGATGGGTGTCCTGCGCGGACAAGGGCCGCGCGGCGCGGCTTTCAGGCTGTCGGAGGTTTGCTCCCCTCTCCCATGAAATGGGCGAGGGGAGAACACAGGCGGCATGCTGGCTTTGCCGGCAATCCGAAGGTCCCGCACGCGGGACCTTTTTCTTTACCCGCCGCGCCCGGCCGCTCAGGGCAGCAGCACGATCGCGCCGGTGGTGGCGCGCGCCTCGGCCGCACGGTGCGCCTCGGCGACCTGCTCCAGCGGATAGCGCGCGCCGATGGTGGCGCGGATCGCGCCCTGTTCGATGGCCTGGAACACGTCCGCCGCGTTGGCGCGGAAGGTCTGGGTGTCGGCGTTGTGCGGGAACACCGAGGGCCGCGTCAGGAACAGGCAGCCCTTCTTGTTGAGCAGCTCCGGCTCGAACGCCGCGACCGGGCCCGATGCCGCGCCGTACAGCGCCACCAGCCCGAACGGCGCGGTGCAGTCGAGCGAGCCCATGAAGGTGTGCTGGCCGACCGAGTCGTAGACCACGCGCGCCTTGCGCCCGCCGGTGGCGTCGATCACCTGCCGCACCCAGTCCGCCTGCGAATAGTCGATGGCGGCGTCGCAGCCGGCCGCCCGCGCGACCTCGCACTTGGCTGGCGAGCCGGCCGTGCCGATCACCGTGGCGCCGAGCGCCTTGGCCCAGCTGGCGAGGATCTGGCCCACGCCGCCGGCGGCGGCATGCACGACCACGATGTCGCCGGGCTGCACGCGATGGGTCTTCTTCACCAGGTACTGCGCGGTCATGGCCTTGAAGAAGACCGCCGCGGCGGCCACGTCGTCGATGCCGTCGGGCAGCTTCACTACCTTGTCGGCGGCGACGTTGCGGCGCCCGGCGTAGGCGCCGATGCCGGCGTTCATGTAGACCACGCGGTCGCCCGCGCGCAGGTCCGCCACGCCCTCGCCCACCGCCTCGATCACGCCGGCGGCCTCGTGGCCGAGGCCGGTCGGGTTGGGCAGCGGATACTTGCCCGCGCGCTGGTACACGTCGATGTAGTTGAAGCCGACGGCGGTCTGGCGCAACTGCACCTCGCCCGCCGCCGGCGCCGGCAGGTCGACCGTCACCAGCCGCATCACCTCGACGCCGCCGAACTCAGTCAATTCCACTCTACGCGCTGAAGCCATGCTCACTCCGTCCGATGGGATTTCCACATGCCGCCGGGCCGCGGCGATTCAGGCGCCACTCTAGCGCATTCCCGCGCGGCTTGCCGGCGGGCGGATTGCCAATGGAAAGGGCCTCGCTCGCGCGAGGCCCTTGGGATGCCGGGGAGGCTCCTGCTGCCGGCCAGCCTCAGCGAACCTGCTTCACGCAGTCGACGAAATACGCCCTGCCGCCGCCGTCGGTCTCTTCCTCCACCAGGCCGTGGATGTCGGTCTCGAAGCCGGGGAACAGCTTGTTGAAGTCGCGCGCGAACTTCAGGTACTGCACGATGATGTGGTTGAAGCGCTCGCCCGGGATCAGCAGCGGGATGCCCGGCGGGTACGGCGTGAGCAGGATGGCGGTGACGCGGCCTTCGAGCTCGTCCACGGCCACGCGCTCGATCTCGCGGTGGGCCATCATGGCCCAGGCGTCGGACGGCTTCATCGCCGGCTCCATGTCCGACAGATACATCTCGGTGGTCACGCGCGCCACGTCGTTGGCCTTGTAGACGCTGTGGATGGCGTCGCACAGGTCGCGCAGGCCCATGCGCTCGTACTGCGGATGCTTGGCCACGAACTCGGGCAGCACGCGCCACAGCGGCTGGTTCTGGTCGTAGTCGTCCTTGAACTGCTGCAGCTCGGTCACCAGCGAGTTCCAGCGGCCCTTGGTGATGCCGATGGTGAACATGATGAAGAACGAGTACAGCCCGGTCTTCTCGATGATGATGCCGTGCTCGGCCAGGTACTTGGTGACGATGGCCGCCGGGATGCCGCGCTCGCTGAACTCGCCGTCCACGTCCAGGCCCGGGGTGATGATGGTGGCCTTGATCGGGTCGAGCAGGTTGAAGCCGTCGGCGAGATCGCCGAAGCCGTGCCAGCGCTCGTTGGACTTGAGCATCCATTCCTCGCGGTCGCCGATGCCGTCCTCGACCAGCGCGTCGGGGCCCCACACCTTGAACCACCAGTCGCCGTTGTTGCCGGCTTCGTAGTCGCCCTCGACCTTGCGCATGGCGCGGCGGAAGTCGATCGCTTCCTGGATGCTTTCCTCCACCAGCGCGGTGCCGCCCGGCGCTTCCATCATCGCCGCGGCCACGTCGCACGAGGCGATGATCGAGTACTGCGGGCTGGTCGAGGTGTGCATCAGGTACGCCTCGTTGAAGCGGTAGCGGTCCAGCTTGCGCGTCTCCGAGTCCTGCACGAGGATCTGCGAGGCCTGCGACAGGCCGGCCAGCAGCTTGTGCGTGGACTGCGTGGCGAACACCAGCGCGTCCTTGCTGCGCGGGCGGTCGCGGCCGATCGCGTGCATGTCGCGGTAGAACTCGTGGAACGCCGCGTGCGGCAGCCAGGCTTCGTCGAAATGCAGCGTGTCGATCTCGGTCGCCAGCATTTCCTTGATCTGCTCGGCGTTGTACAGCACGCCGTCGTAGGTGCCCTGGGTGATGGTCAGGATGCGCGGCTTCTGGTTCTTCGCCAGGCTGGCGAACGGGTGCGCGGCGATCTTGCGGCGGATGGTCTCGGGGTCGAACTCGCTCTTCGGGATCGGGCCGATGATGCCGTAGTGGTTGCGCGTGGGCATCAGGAACACCGGGATCGCGCCGGTCATCATGATCGCGTGCAGGATCGACTTGTGGCAGTTGCGGTCCACCACCACGATGTCGCCCGGCGCCACGTTGGCATGCCACACCATCTTGTTCGAGGTGGAGGTGCCGTTGGTGACGAAATACATGTGGTCGGAGTTGAAGATGCGCGCGGCATTGCGCTCCGAGGCCGCCACCGGGCCGGTGTGGTCGAGCAGCTGGCCGAGCTCGTCCACCGCGTTGCAGACGTCGGCGCGCAGCATGTTCTCGCCGAAGAACTGGTGGAACACCTGGCCGACCGGGCTCTTGAGGAACGCCACGCCGCCCGAGTGGCCCGGGCAGTGCCACGAGTACGAGCTGTCCTGCGCGTAGGCGATCAGCGCCTTGAAGAACGGCGGCGCCAGCGAATCCAGGTAGACCCGCGCCTCGCGGATGATGTGGCGCGCCACGAACTCCGGCGTGTCCTCGAACATGTGGATGAAGCCGTGCAGCTCGCGCAGGATGTCGTTGGGGATATGGCGCGAGGTGCGGGTCTCGCCGTACAGGAAGATCGGCAGGTCGGTGTTGCGGCGGCGCACTTCGTTGACGAAGGCGCGCAGCTTCTCGATGGCGGCGGCTTCGGGGCGGTCGTCCTCGCTGACGAATTCGTCGTCGTCGATCGACACGATGAACGACGAAGCGCGGCTGGACTGCTGCGCGAACGAGGTCAGGTCGCCGTAGCTGGTCAGGCCCATGACCTCCATGCCTTCCTGCTCGATGGCCTGCGCTAGCGCACGGATGCCCGAGCCGGAAATGTTCTCGGAGCGGAAGTCTTCATCGATGATGATGACGGGAAAGCGGAATTTCATAGGGCATCCTTGGACGGCAGGAAGGACTTGAGCCACATGGCCCGGGGACGCTCTCCCCTGGGCGGCATGTGGCTCGACGTTCGGGCTTGGCGCGCGGCCCGCCGGCGCTCACTCGGGAGCCGGCGCATGCCGCGACGCGCGCATTGTAAAGCGATCAGGTCTTCGGCAGTGTGACACCGTGCTGGCCCTGGTACTTCCCGCCGCGGTCGGCGTAGGAAGTCTCGCAGATATCGTCGCTTTCGAAGAACAGCACCTGGGCGCAGCCCTCGCCGGCGTAGATCTTGGCGGGCAGCGGCGTGGTGTTGGAGAACTCCAGCGTGACATAGCCTTCCCATTCCGGCTCGAACGGGGTCACGTTGACGATGATGCCGCAGCGCGCGTAGGTGCTCTTGCCCAGGCAGATGGTCAGCACGCTGCGCGGGATGCGGAAATACTCCATCGTGCGCGCCAGCGCGAACGAGTTGGGCGGGATGATGCAGACGTCGCCCTTGAAGTCGACGAAGGACTTCTCGTCGAAGTTCTTGGGATCGACGATGGTGCTATTGATGTTGGTGAATATCTTGAATTCGTCGGCGCAGCGGATGTCGTAGCCGTAGCTCGAGGTGCCGTAGGAAACGATCTTGCGGCCGTCGGACTCCCGTACCTGGCCGGGCTCGAACGGCTCGATCATGGCGTGCTGCTCCGCCATGCGGCGGATCCACTTGTCGGATTTGATGCTCATATGGGTACCGGGATGAACAAATGCGGGCAGGCTCGGGCGCGGCCGGCGGCGTTGCCGCGCCGGGCAGCCGGGAACGCTGCTCGCATTTGCTCACGGCACGCCGGACCTGCCGGGGCCTCGCGATGGGCCGCATTGTACAACCAATCGGAAGCGCTTCCGGCGCGCGGGCATCGGGGAAGTGAGCCGGAGTGGAATCAGGCGCGGATCGGGCTCGGATCGGGCTCGCATCAGGCCGGAACCAGGCCGGAACCAGGCCAGGACCGGACCGAAAAGCTGGCCGGGAGCGGCCGTGAGCGACTATGGACGGCGCGGGGAGCGGCGCGGGAAACCGGGACGGCGCGCCCCGCTTCCCGCGCCCGCCCGTCAGGACTTGGCGATGACGCCGCAGGCGACGCGCCCGCCGGAGTTGCCGGTCGGCTGGGTGCGGTAGTCGTCCGGGTCCTTGTGCACCACCACGGCGCGGCCGACCACGCTGGTGGGGCCAGGGGCCACGGTCACGCCGGTCAGCTCGAAGCTGGCCTGGGCGCGCCCGCCGGCGTCCGCCCGCAGGTTGTTGATGTCGCCGGCATGGTGGTCGGGCATCGACATCGAGCCGTGCGGCTTGCCGGTCGGGTTGAAATGGCCGCCGGCGCTCATGGCATCGGGGCTCGAGCAATCGCCCTTCTCGTGCACGTGGAAGCCGTGTTCGGTGTTGGGCGGCAGGCCGCTCACGTCGGCCTTGACCAGCACGCGGTCGCCGCGCTGGGTGAAGGTCACGGTGCCTTGCGTGGCGGTGCCGCTCTTGGCGTCGAGCTTGGCCACCGCGCTGTCGCCGCCGATGTCCATGCTGCCGCAGCCGGCCAGGGCGCCCACTGCCGCCAGGCAGAAAAGTACGCGTACATGCTTCATGCAGAACCTCCTCTCACGGTGTTGTGCGGCCGATTGTACCGCCGCAATGTGACGTGCCGGCGAGAGTTTGCCGCCCGATGGCGCGCGCCGGCGGGCAGGTGGCGGGCAAGCGACGGACAGGCGGCGGACGCCCGCCCGGGCCGGCCCGCCGGACGCCGCTCAGGTGTTCTGCACCACGATGCTGGGGAACTTGCTGCTCATGTCGCGCGCGCGGTCGGCCACCTTGACCGCCACCTTGCGCGCCATCGCCCGGTACAGCTCGGCCACCGGGCTGTCGGGATCGGCCACCACGGTCGGGCGGCCGGTGTCGGCCTGCTCGCGGATCGAGCGGTTCAGCGGCATGCTGCCGAGCAGGTCCACGTGGTAGTCCTCGCACATCTTCTCGCCGCCGCCCTCGCCGAAGATATGTTCGACGTGGCCGCAGTTCGGGCAGCAGTAGACCGCCATGTTCTCGACGATGCCGAGGATGGGAATGCCCACCTTCTCGAACATCTTGAGGCCCTTCTTGGCGTCCAGCAGCGCGATGTCCTGCGGCGTGGTGACGATCACTGCGCCGGTGACGGGCACCTTCTGCGACAGCGTGAGCTGGATGTCGCCGGTGCCCGGCGGCATGTCGACGATCAGGTAGTCGAGGTCGTGCCAGTTGGTCTGGCGCAGCAGTTGCTCCAGCGCCGAGGTCACCATCGGGCCGCGCCACACCATCGGGTTGTCCTGCTCGATCAGGAAGCCGATCGAGTTGGCCTGCAGGCCGTGGCCTTCGAGCGGCTCCATCGTCTGGCCGTCCGACGACTCGGGCCGGCCGGTGATGCCGAGCATCATCGGCAGGCTGGGGCCGTAGATGTCGGCGTCGAGCATGCCCACGCGCGCGCCCTCGGCGGACAGCGCCAGCGCCAGGTTGACGGCGGTGGTGGACTTGCCCACGCCGCCCTTGCCGGAAGCCACGGCGATCACGTTCTTGACGCCGGGCAGCAGCTTGACGCCGCGCTGCACCGCGTGCGACACGATCTTGCTGGTCACGGTCACGCTGGCATTGGCCAGGCCCGGGATTTGCTGCAACGCAGCAAGCACCGCCTGGCGGATCGGCTCGAGCTGGCTCTTGCCGGGATAACCCAGTTCCACTTCCAGCGACACGTCGCCGCCATCGACGCGCACGTTGCGCGCCGAGCGGGTGGACACCAGATCCCGGCCCGTGTTCGGGTCGATCACGGTGCGCAGGACTTCGGTAACCTGGTCGATGGTGAGGCTCAAGACAATCTCCGCTGCTGGATGTGGGGGAAGGCGCGTACTGTATCAAAGTATGGACCACGCGCCCGCCGAGGGTGGCGCGCGGCCGACAAGCCCATGCGCCGCGCATGGAATTACACGCACTTACAACTGTCACAGGCTTGCGCTTGTGCGCCCGGCTTCATGTCCTTATTGTAGTGCGCCAGAAACGCCGCCCGGCGCGGACCGCCGGATACTTGTATTCACGTGCCTTCCGCGTTATTTCTAGCGTTGTGGTGCGCACCGTGTCAAAAAACCAGCCAACAACGATTCGTCCTGAAGGAGAAAGCATGAAACTCAAGCTCGTCAGCCTCGCCACCGTCGCCGTGCTCGCTGCCGGCTGCGCCACCGAACAAGGCACCCAGACCGCGGTCGGCACCGGCGTGGGTGCCGCGGTCGGCGCCGGGCTGGGCAACCTGATCGGCGGCAACACCACCGGCACGCTGGTCGGCGCGGCGGTGGGCGGCGCCCTGGGCGGCGCCACCGGCTACAACTGGAACGCGATCCGCGGCAAGCTGAACAAGGACACGGCCGGCACCGGCACGCAGATCACCGAGCAGCCGGACGGCTCGCTGAAGGTGAACATCCCGAGCCAGGTGACGTTCGACACGGACAGCTCGACCATCAAGCCGTCGTTCCGCGCGGTGCTCGACCAGGTCTCCCAGACCCTCAATCAGCATCCGGACGTGGCCGCCACCGTGGTCGGCCATACCGACAGCACCGGCAACCCGAGCTACAACATGCAGTTGTCGCAGCGCCGCGCGCAGAGCGTGGCCGGCTACCTGGGTGACCGCGGCGTCGCGCGCAACCGCCTGGCGGCCGAGGGCCGCGGGCAGACGCAGCCGATCGCGGACAACGCGACCGAGGCGGGACGCGCGCAGAATCGCCGCGTGGAAATTTTTTTGAAACCAATTCAAGGGTGATGCAGTCATAGAAACAGGTACCGCTTGTCACCGTTGCTGGCTCGCGATGGGTGACTGACCTCCCGGGCGGTACCTGATTTCTCCTCCTTTTCCGTTGTGGAAAGCTGCGCCGGTTCTGACCGGCGCTTTTTTTGCCCGCAGCTCTACAAGTGGCATATAAGTCACTACAAAGCCGCGCCGGCCCTCCCCGCCACCGTCCTGTCCGCCACCGGTCCGCCGCGCGCCACCCGCGCCTGCGGCCCCGCTTGCTAGAATAGCCGTCTCACGGTGCGCGCCGGCCTCCCGCCGCGCGTGCCCGCTTTCCCCGTTTACCCCTGACCGGCACCATCCATGACCGCACGTCGCATCCTCGTCACCTCTGCCCTGCCATACGCCAACGGCCAGATCCACATCGGCCACCTGGTGGAGTACATCCAGACCGACATCTGGGTGCGCTTCCAGCGCATGATGGGCAACGAGGTCTACTACGTGGGCGCCGACGACACGCACGGCACGCCCGTGATGCTGCGCGCCGAGAAGGAAGGCATCACCCCCAAGCAGCTGATCGACCGCGTCTGGAGCGAGCACAAGCGCGATTTCGACAGCTTCCTGGTGTCGTTCGACAACTACTACAGCACCGACTCGGACGAGAACAAGCAGCTTTCCGAGAAGATCTACCTGGCGCTGAAGGCCGAAGACCTGATCGCCGAGCGCGAGGTCGAGCAGTTCTACGACCCGGTCAAGAACATGTTCCTGCCGGACCGCTTCATCAAGGGCGAGTGCCCGAAATGCGGCGCCAAGGACCAGTACGGCGATTCCTGCGAGGTGTGCGGCACCACCTACGCGCCCACCGACCTGAAGAACCCGTACTCGGTGGTGTCGGGCGCCACGCCGGTGCGCAAGTCGTCGGCCCACTATTTCTTCAAGCTGTCCGACCCGCGCTGCGAGACCTTCCTGCGCGAGTGGGTGGCCGACCTGGCCCAGCCGGAAGCCGCCAACAAGATGCAGGAATGGCTCGGCGCCGAGGGCGAGGCCTCCACGCTGTCGGACTGGGACATCTCGCGCGACGCGCCCTACTTCGGCTTCGAGATCCCGGGCGCGCCCGGCAAGTACTTCTACGTGTGGCTGGACGCGCCGATCGGCTACTACGCCAGCTTCAAGAACCTGGCCGAAAAGAAGGGCATCGACTTCGACGCCTGGGTCGGCCCGCACTCCACCGCCGAGCAGTACCACTTCATCGGCAAGGACATCCTCTACTTCCACACGCTGTTCTGGCCGGCCATGCTGCGCTTCTCGGGCCACCGCACGCCGACCAACGTGTTCGCCCACGGCTTCCTGACCGTGGACGGCGCCAAGATGAGCAAGTCGCGCGGCACCTTCATCACCGCGCAGAGCTACATCGACACCGGCATGAACCCGGAATGGCTGCGCTACTACTTCGCCGCCAAGCTCAACGCCAGCATGGAAGACCTCGACCTGAACCTCGAGGACTTCATCGCGCGCGTCAACAGCGACCTGATCGGCAAGTACGTCAACATCGCCAGCCGCGCCGCCGGCTTCCTGGTCAAGCGCTTCGACGGCGCGGTGGACGAGGCCGCGCTCGCGCACCCGCTGCTCAAGCAGCTGCGCGAGGCCGCGCCGCAGGTCGCGCAGCTCTATGAAAGCCGCGAGTACAGCAAGGCGCTGCGCCTGGTGATGGAGCTGACCGACGCGGTCAACGCCTTCGTCGACACCGAGAAGCCGTGGGAACTGGCGCGCGACGACGCCAGGCGCGCCGCCCTGCACGCGGCCTGCTCGGTCTCGCTCGAGGCGTTCCGCCTGCTCACCGTCTACCTCAAGCCGGTGGTGCCGCAGATGGCCGCCGGCGTGGAGCGCTTCCTCAACGTCGAGCCGCTCGACTGGCGCGCGATCGACAAGCAGCTGAGCGCCGCGCGCCCGGTGCAGCCGTACTCGCACCTGATGACGCGCGTGGACGCCAAGCAGGTCGACGCGCTGCTGGCCGCCAACCGCGACTCGCTGCAGGCCGCCGCGCCGGCCGGCGCCGCCGCGATCGAGCCGGTCGCCGAGACCATCACCATCGACGACTTCGCCAAGGTGGACCTGCGCGTGGCGAAGATCGTGGCCTGCCAGAAGGTGGAAGGCTCGAGCAAGCTGCTGCAGCTCACGCTGGACGCGGGCGAAGGCAAGACCCGCAACGTCTTCTCCGGCATCCAGTCGGCCTACGCGCCCGAGCAGCTGGTCGGCAAGCTGACCGTGATGGTGGCCAACCTGGCACCGCGCAAGATGAAGTTCGGCCTGTCCGAAGGCATGGTGCTGGCCGCCTCGGCCGCCGACGAGAAGGCCACGCCGGGCCTGTGGATCCTGGAGCCGCACGACGGCGCCGTGCCCGGCATGCGCATCCGCTGAGCGCGCGCCGGTGCGCAGGCGAGCGCGCCCGCGCGCCACGCGGGCCGGCCGCCGCGCGGCGGCCGGCACCGGCGATTGACGACACCGCGCCGGCAAGCCCATACTGCATTCCTGCCCCACAAGGGCGTTGATGGAGTCCCTGGCATGCCCGACAGCGTTCCCGGCCACGCTCCCGTCGCCGGTACCCCGCGCAGCGGCCCACGCCTGCGCCAGCCCTTTCCCCTCGCCGCCTTCCACCCGCGCCTGCGCGACAGCCTGCGGGACTACGACCGCGCCACCTTCGCCAAGGACCTCGCCGCCGGCCTGACCGTGGGCGTGGTGGCGCTGCCGCTGGCGATGGCCTTCGCCATCGCCTCGGGCCTGCCGCCCCAGGCCGGCCTGTTTACCGCCATCATCGCCGGCTTCCTGATCGCCGCGCTGGGCGGCTCGCCGGTGCAGATCGGCGGCCCCGCCGGCGCCTTCATCGTCATCGTCTACGGCATCGTGGCGCGCTACGGCGTGGCCAACCTGCTGATCGCCACCATCCTGGCGGGGATGCTGCTGTTCGCGATGGGGCTGTTCCGGCTCGGCACGCTGGTGCGCTTCATTCCGGTGGCCATCGTGATCGGCTTCACCAACGGCATCGCGGTGCTGATCATGGTGTCGCAGATCGGCGACTTCCTCGGCCTGCGCACCGGCAAGCTGCCGGGCGACTTCCTCTCGCAAATGCGCGTGCTGGGCCAGGCGCTGCCGACCATATCGTGGCCCACGGTGGCGCTCGCGCTGGGCTCGCTGGCGGTGGTGGCGGGCTGGTCGCGCCTCGCGCGGCTGGCGGACCGGCGCCGGCATGCCGCGCCGGCGCAGCCGCCGGCCGCGCCCGGGCGCTGGAGCCGGGTCCTGTCGATGGTGCCCGGCACGGTGGTGGCGCTGGTGCTGGCCACCGCGGCCAACGCGCTGCTGGAGCTGCCGGTGGAGACCATCGGCACGCGCTTCGGCGGCATCCCGCAGGGCCTGCCGCCGTTCGCGCTGCCGCACCTGAGCTGGCAGCTGGCGCAGCAGCTGCTGGCGCCTACGCTGACCATCGCGCTGCTCGGCGCGATCGAGTCGCTGCTGTGTGCGCGCGTGGCCGACAGCCTCATCGACGACCGCCACGACCCCAACCAGGAACTGATGGCGCAGGGCATCGCCAACATCGTCACGCCGTTCTTCGGCGGGCTGCCGGCCACCGGCACCATCGCTCGCACCGTCACCAACGTGCGCAGCGGCGGACGCACGCCGGTGGCCGGCATCATCCACGCCGCCACGCTGCTGGTGATCATGCTGGCGGCGGCGCCGCTGGCCAGCGCCATCCCGCTGGCCACGCTGGCCGCCATCCTGCTCTACGTGGCGTGGAACATGGGCGAATGGCACGTGTTCGGGCTGGCGCACCTCAAGCGCTTCAGCAACAACTACCGCATCATCATGCTCGGCACCTTCGTGCTGACGGTGGTGTTCGACCTCACCGTGGCGGTGCAGGTGGGGCTGGTGCTGGCCTGCCTGTTCTTCATCTACCGCATGGCCTCGCTGACGCAGATCGAGCCGATCGCGCCGGCCGAGCTGCCGCCGGCGCCCGGCGGCGCGCTGCCGGCGGGCGAGGTGCAGGCCTACCGCATGACCGGCGCGCTGTTCTTCGGCGCGGTCAACAAGGTGGAAGCGCTGATCGACCCGCGCGACCGCAGCCAGCCGGCGCCGGCGGTGCTGATCCTGGAAGTGGGCAAGCTGGTGGCGCTGGACACCACCGGGCTGGACACGCTCGACGCGCTGCGCCGCACGCTGGCGCGCCGCGGCGGCACGCTGGTGGTGTGCAACGCCGCCGCGCAGGTGTTCTCGCTGATGCGGCGCGCCGGCTTCCTGGAGCGCATAGGCCCCGAGAACTGCTGCGACACGCTGGCCGCGGCCTGCGCCCGCGCGGGCGTGCTGCTGGCCGGGCGCGCTGCCCGCGATGCCGCCCAGGCGACGCAGGCCGCCCCCGCCGCGCCGCCGGCCTAGCTAGCCGCCCTGCATCTTCGACGGATCGTCGCTGCGCGAGGTGTGCGTCACCTTGCCGGCGGCGTCGAAGTGCACGTTGAAGAAGGCCTTGTCCTGCGAGCTCTCCCACCAGCGGTAGCCCCACACCTCTTCCTTCTTGAGCGCGAACGCTTCCACCTTGGTCGGCTTGCCGAGCAGGCGGCGGATGTCGTCGCGGCTCATGCCGGCATGCACGCGCGCGAAATTCTCCGCGGTCAGCACCTGCTCGATGGCGCCGACCTTGCCGTCCGCGCCGATGGTCACCATCCACGTGGTGGCGCCCTCGGGCCCGCGCGGGTATTCGAGCCGGCGCGCGCCGTTGTCCTCCTCCCACACGATTTCCGGGCGCCCGGCCTGGCGCCGCACGTCGTCCTCGCCCGACTGGCCGACCACGATGCCCTTGAACAGCTCGCTGTCGGGCTTGACGGCGTTCCATACCGAGCGCGCGCCCTCGCCCGCCTTCTTCATGGCTTCGTCGACCTTCTGCTGGTCGCAGCCGAACAGCGCAAGCACGGAGGAAATCAGTCCCATGGCGGCAAGGCGCCGGTACGGCGCGTGAGTGGAGAACATGGCGAAAGCGCGCCCGCCGGGCTCAGCGCGCGCGGGCATCCGAGGCGGCGCCGGCCGGCGCTGTGGCGTTGTCGGTAGTGGTGTCCTGGCTGGCATCGGTCTGGCTCCTTGCGCCCGCGGCGCGGCGGGAAGTGCCGCTGAACAGGTTGCCCCAGCTGTCGAAGCGGCGGTTGAACAGCACGGACAGCCCGTTGATCGAGCCGCCCTTGGCAATCAGCGACCAGCGCCGCGAGAAGGCCCAGGTCAGCTTGACCACGTTGGAGGCGCTGGTCAGGCTCTGCTCGTAGCCGACCGAGATCTTCTCGGTCACGGCCTTGCCCACGCTCACCACCTGCTGGTCGTTCAGGCCCGCGGTGCTGGGGCCGATCGAGAATTCGTCGATGCCGAGCTGCTGCACCACGCCCTTGCCCGCGCGCCCGCCCAGCATGCCCAGCGCCGCGCCGCCCAGCGCGCCGGCGCTGAGCTGCCGCTGCTGGCCGCTGGTATTGCTCTCGGCGCCGTAGCCGAACATCAGCCACGACAGCTTGTCCTCGTCCGGCACGTTGGGCTCGGACACCAGCCGCACGCGCGGCAGGCGCACCGTGCCGGTCACTTCCACGCCGGCCGCCACTTCCTGGTTGCGGCGCATGGCGCGGATGTTCAGGTTGGGATTGTCCACCGGCCCGTTGAAATTGACGATGCCGCGCTCGATGTCCAGCTTGCGCCCGAACGCCTCGTAGGTGCCGTCGGTCACGCGGATGGTGCCGGTGGCGCGCAGCGGCGTGAGCGGCGCGCTGCGCACGCCGAGCTGGCCGCCCAGCCGCAGGTCGGCGCCGGCGCCGCGGAAGCGGAAGTTGTCGCCGAGGTCCAGCGTGAGGTCGATCAGCGGGCTGAAGCGGCCGGCCGGCTTGGTTTCCGGCACCGGCGTGGCGGCGGTCTTCAGCTCGCGCTGGTCGCGCCGGCGCACCACCACCACGTCGTCGCCAAGCACCGGGGCGCCGGCCTTGGGCAGGTCGAACAGCCCGCGGTCCACGCGGAACTTGCCGCGGATCACGATCTGGCGGTTCTCGTTGAGGATGCTGGCGTCGCCGGAAACGATCAGCGTGCGCTCCGGGCTGGCGAAGATCTGCAGCTTGTCGGCCACGATCCGGCCGGTCAGGTTGGGGTCGGTGTCGCCCAGCTTGATGTTGCCGGTGGCGACGATCTTGCCGTCGCCGCCGTGGAACTCCACCTGCCGGAGCTCGATCGTGTCCTGGTCCAGCGCCACGCGCACCACGCCGCCAGTCAGGCGGATGCCTTCGTCGTACAGCGTCAGCGCGATGTCCTCGCCGTCGATGTTGCCGGTCAGCAGCGGCTTGCCCACCGTGCCCGCCAGTTGCAGCACGGCCGCCAGCCGGCCCTCGAACGCATATTGCGGGCCGCTCAGCGCCTCGAGCGTCTTGAGCCGGGGGATGTCCGCCGTCACCTTGCCCGCCAGCGCCGAGGCCGGCGTCACCGTCATCAGGCCCTGTTCCTGCAGCAGCCCGGCCGAGGCGTCCACCGTCACCCGGCCCAGCCGCGAAGCCTCGATGCCGCCGCGCAGGTTGACGCGGTTGCCGGCCAGGTCGGCGCGCAGCGCGCTCTCGCCCAAACCCAGCGTGGTGAAGCCGCGCCCCGCGTTGACCGAGAGGTCGCCGCTGCGCCGGCGCAGCTCGGCGAAGCCGGCCGCGCTCTCGGCCAGCGTGACGTTCCAGCGCCCGTCCAGCACCAGGTCCGAGCGCAGCGGCGGCGCCTCGCCGGTGAACGCCTCGGCGAGGCGCAGCAGGTTCGCCACCTCCAGGCCGTCGAGCTTGCCCTGCGTGCGGATGCGCCCGTGGTCGAACTCGAAGCCGTCCACGTCGACGCGGGCGTGCTCGAACTGCAGGCCGGCCGCGCCCAGCTTCACGCGCTGGTCCGCCACCTGCAGCGACGCCGGCGCCAGCAGGCGCACGTTGGCGGTGCCGCGCTCCTCGAGCGTGCGGATGGTGCCGCTCCAGCCCGCCGCCCCCTGCCACGCGCCCTGCCCGGCCAGGGCCAGGTCGAGCGGCTTGCCGTGCATCGCGCCGGCCGCCTTGAGGTCGAACACGTGGCTGGCCTGGGTGCCGCTGATGGAGGCGTCGAGCGTGCGCAGCGCGGCGAACGGGCCGCGGTAGTCGCGCACGTTGAGCTGCAGCGCCAGCGTGCCGTCCAGGCCGCCGCGCAGATCGGCCTTGCCGCTGGCGCTGGCCACCTTGTGCGGGCCCACCGCCAGCGCCTGCGCGCTGTAGCTGCCCGCCACCTCGGGCCGGGCCAGCGTGCCGGTGATGTCGGCGTCGAGCTTGAGCAGGCCGGCCACGCCAAACTTGAGCCGCTCGAGCTGGGGCGCGTCCACGTGCAGCCTGAGGCGATCGCCGCGCGCGCCGAAGCTGCCGTCGAGGCGGGCCTGGTTGCCGGCCATGTCGAGCGTGGCCTGGCTCGGCAGCAGGCGCTCGCCGGCCAGCCGCAGCTTGCCCTCGCCGCGCATCGGCAGGCCCGCGTAGACGCTGTCGCCCACCGTGAAATCGAGCGCCACGCGCCGCTCGGGCGCGAGCGTGCCGCTGGCGGCGAACTCCGCGTTGATGTTGCCGGGCGCCACCGCGGCCAGCCGCGCGGGGTCGAAGTTGGCCAGCTTGCCCTTGAAGCTGAAGGGCTGCGCGTCCTTGAGCGAGAGCGTGCCCTCGGCGCTGAGCGTGCCGCGGCCGATGCCGGCGCGCAGCGCGGTCAGCGTCACCGCGTCGGCGTCGAGGCGCGCGTCGGCGAACAGCTTGAGCTCGCCGCCGGACAGGTCCACCGCCAGGCTCTGGCGGCCCGGCTCCAGCCGCACGATCACCGGCCCGGACAGGCGCACGCGGTTCAGGCTGCCGTGCAGCGCCTTGGGGTCGAGGTCGCGCACGTCGAGGTCGAAGCCGCCGCGGCCGTCGCGCAGCGCGCCGCTGCCGCGGATCTCGCCGCCGCCCGGCAGCGCCACGCGCAGGTCGCGCACCACCTGCGAGGCCTCGCTCACCTCGATGCGCGCCTGCGCGGACGCCACCGGCAGGCGCTGCGCGTCGATCGGGCCGGCCTCGTGGTTGACCACGCGCACCTCGCCGGCCACGCGCAGCGGCGCCGCGCCGGCCGCTTGCGCCGCCGGCGCGGAAGCCCCGGCGGCCGACGCCCCCGCGGCGGCCGGGGCCGGGGCCGGGGCCGGGGCCGATGCCGATGCCGATGCCGGAGTCGATGCCGCGGCCCCGTCCACCGGCCGCAGCTCGGCATGCACGGACAGGTTGGCGCGCGGCGCCGACGGGCTGAACAGTTGCGGGTTGATCTGCTCGGCGTCGATGCCCACGTGGGTAAACGGCACCTTGCCGAACGGCGTCAGGTCCGCCGCGGCGCGGCCGCGCAGGCGGTCGCCGCTGGCCTCGGCCTGCGCGTGCAGCGCGGCCAGCGTGCCGCTCACGCCGGCGCTGATGCTGAACGATTCCTTCTGCCAGTTGCCTTCGAGCAGCGCCCCGCCGTTGAGCGCGAACGGCGCCTGGCCGGCGAGCTGCGCGTTGGCGGCCAGCTTGCCGTAGGGCGTGAGCAGCTGGTCGATGCTGACGCGGTGGCGCAGCCCGTCCGAATGGAGCGAGCCCGCCAGCCCGGAGAACACCAACTCGTCGGGCGTGGCCGGCGGCCCCTGCAGCAGCGCCAGGCGCTCCAGCGTGAGCGAGTCCACGTCCACCGCGAGCGGCAGCTCGAGCGACGCCGGCAGCGTGGCCGGCGCGCTGCCGGGCGCGGCCGGCGCGGCGGGCGGCAGGCGCAGCGTGACCTTGCCGATGCGCAGCCAGTTCACGTGCAGCCGCGCCGGCGACCAGCCCAGCGCCCAGTCGCCCTCGGCGCGGTCCACCGTGACGCGGGTCTGGCCGCTGGCGAAGACCACGTCGCGCAGGCGCAGTCCGTGCGCCACCGTGCCGCCCTCCAGCGTGCCCGACAGGGCGCCGGCGGAAAGCCGCGTCGCCAGCGACCACAAATGGCGCGTGCCGGCTTCCGTGCGCAGCGCCAGCACCACCGCCAGCACCGTGGCCACCAGTGCCAGCAGCACGAGCGCGGCCAGCCAGGCCAGCCAGCGTCCCAGGCGACGGCGGCCCGGCCGCGGCGGCGGCGGCGCGCCGTCGCCGGCCGGCACCGGGGGCATGTCGGGAATGCTCATGCGGCAGGTCCTCCGCGGGCGGGCGCGCGCAGCGTCATCAGAATGCGACTCCCAGCGAGATATGCGGGCGGAACTGCTTCTCCTGGATGCCGTAGCCCACGTCGAGCTGCACCGGCCCGACCGGGCTGCGCCAGCGCGCGCCGATGCCCACGCCGTTGTAGAGCCGCACGCCGGTCAGGTTGTCGGTGGCGGTGCCGGTATCCCAGAAGACCGCCACGCCCCAGTCGTACAGGAACCAGTATTGGTATTCCAGGCTGGCCGTGCCCAGGTACTTGGCGGGCAGCACGCTGGCGCCGCTGCGCGTGCCGATGGACTGGTAGCCGTAGCCGCGGATCGAATCGGTGCCGCCGGCGCGAAAGCGCAGCGAGGCCGGCACGCCGGTCACGTCGCCGCGAGTGATGTCGGCGCCCAGCTCCAGCCGGGCCACCACGAGATCGCGCTTGCCCACCGGGATGTACTGGCGGATGCGGCCATAGAGGCGGAAGAAGGTCTCGTCGCTGAGCACGTGCTTGGCCGCCACCCCGAGCTGCGTGTTGATGACGTTGCCGCGCCGGGGGAAGACCGGGTTGTCGACGTCGCGCCGGGTCCAGGCGAAGGCCGGCACCAGCGCGCGGCTGAGCTGCGCCTCCTCGCCGTAGGGCTGCAGGCTGTCGTAGTAGTAGTCCAGCGACAGCGTGGTGTCGTACTTCTCGCGCGAGCGCGAGCGCTTGAGGCCCGTGCGCAGGCTGGTCAGGTCGGTGCTTTCCAGGTCGATGGTGCGCTCGTAGCTGCCATAGACGCTGTTGCGGTAGGTGCGGGTGTCGGGCGGCATGGCCACCTCGGCGAAGGCGTACTGGCGCTTCTGCTCGATGCGGGCCTGCGAGTCGAACACCCAGGCGCGGTTGAACAGGTTGTAGTACGAATAGCGCCCCTCCACCTGGGCCCCGGTGTCGGTGGTGTAGCCCACGCCCGAGGTGAGCCGGTTGGCCGGGTATTCGCGCACGCGCACGTGGACCGGCGCGGTCACGCGCTCGGCGTTCTGGTCCAGCGGCGGGTCGGCCGGCGCGCCGGACGGCTGGTCGTCGGCGCCCTGGTCGTCGGTGCTCCGGGCGTCGCTCTGCGGGCCCAGGTCGATCTCCACGTTGGAGAAATACGGCTGGTTCTGGATCGCGCGCTGGAACTCGAGCAGCCGCTCCACGCGGTAGGGCTCGCCCTGCGACAACGGGTTGACGTTGCGGATGATCTGCTCGGGATAGCGGCGCAGCCCGCTGATCCGCAGCGGCCCGAGGCTGTAGGCCGGCCCGCTGGCGTAACGCGCGTTCAGGTCGGCGGCGCGCTCGTCGGGGTCGACGCGCGCCTGCGAGCCGGCCAGCCGCGCGCCGTAATAGGTATGGCTCTGCAATTCGGCCAGCGCGTCGTCCTTGGCCTTGTCCCAGTCCGCCTGGCGGAACGGCTCGCCCGCAGGCAAGCCCCATTTGGCGCGCAGCTCGGCCACCTGCGCCGGCGACTGGGTGGCGGCCGGGCCGGTCACGTCGACGTCCACGTTGCGGATCAGCGTGCGCGCGCCGGGCTCCACGGTGAGGTACACGGTGCGCTGGTCGCCGCGGCCTTCCACCCGCGTGGTGGTGGCCGGGTCGAAATAGCCTTCGGTGGAGGTGAACTGGCGCACCTGCTCGCCCACGGTCTCGACCATGTAGTTGAACTGGTCCGGCGAGATGTCGTCGCGCGTGCGGTAGCGCGACAGGTCGAGGTGCTCCTCGAGCATGTCCTTGATCGCCTTGGGCGCGTCCACCTCGACCTTGTAGGTGGCCGCGGCCGGCGGCGCGCACAGCGCCAGGACGGCCCAGACAACCCAGCCGGCCGGCGTGGCCGCCGGCGGCAGTCGCCGCGAGCGGCGCCGGACGGACGCATTCCCCGGCGGCGGGCCGGAGGGCGCGGCAGGCGGCAGGCGCTCGTTCCCTGGATCCATCCTCATCGATCGGTGCACTTCATGCGAAGTCGACATTTGACCACACCGCGCGCCCAGCCTGCCGATGCGGGCGAAAAAGAGCGCCCGCGTGCGGCCCCGGCCGGGCCGCCCCGGGGAGGGTCCGCAGGCAGACCCGCGCGCAAACCCCTGCCGGCGCCTGCCGATACGGTAAAATCCCGGCTGCCCCTTCAATTTCACCAATTTCCCCGTCATGGCTGCCTACGAATCGGATATCACCCAGTTCCTGAAGTCGCTCAAGGAAGAGCGCCCGTCGCTCGAGACGGAACAGCGCCAGGGCCGCGCCCTGCTGTGGGACAAGGCGCCGATCAACCTCGAGGAACGCGATCGCGCCATCGCCTCGCGCGTGGCGCAGAAGCCCTACGTCTACGCGCTGGACTGAGGCAGCCGCCGCGCCGCCCCCGCCCCCGATGAACCAGAGCGAGCAGGACAAGCTGTCGCTGGCGATCGAGCTGCCGAGCGTCGCGCCCGGCCAGGACTCCACGCCCGCGGCGGTGGACGGCATGGCCTTCGCGCGCCTGTACGGCGAGCCGCTGTTCAAGCTGCCGCAGGATCTCTACATCCCGCCGGACGCGCTCGAGGTCTTCCTGGAAGCGTTCGAAGGCCCGCTCGACCTGCTGCTGTACCTGATCCGCAAGCAGAACTTCAACGTCCTCGACATCCCGATGGCGCAAGTGACGCGCCAGTACCTCGCGTATATCGAGCAGATCCGCAAGAGCAACCTGGAACTGGCCGCCGAGTACCTGCTGATGGCGGCCATGCTCATCGAGATCAAGTCGCGCATGCTGCTGCCGGTCAGGAAGACCGACAGCGACGAGGAAGCCGAGGACCCGCGCGCCGAACTGGTGCGCCGCCTGCTGGAATACGAGCAGATGAAGCTCGCCGCGATGCGCATCGACCAGGTGCCGCAGCTCGGCCGCGACTTCCTGCACTCGCAGGTGTACATCGAGCAGAGCCTGGCGCCGCGCTTCCCCGACGTGGAGCTGACGGACCTGCAGGCCGCCTGGGCCGACGTGCTCAAGCGCGCCCGGCTCAACCAGCACCACAAGATCTCGCGCGAGGAATTGTCGGTGCGCGAGCACATGAGCAACATCCTGCGCCGCCTGCAGCATGCGCGCTTCATGGAGTTCACCCAGCTCTTCGACGAAGCGGTGCGCTCCGGCAAGGGCGTGCCGGTGGTGGTGGTCAACTTCATCGCCATGCTCGAGCTGTCGCGCGAGTCGCTGGTCGAGATCACCCAGGCCGAGCCCTTCGCGCCGATTTATGTGCGATTGGCGTACATTCCCAACTAGTCCGCATTCCCCGGCGCCGTCCGAACGGCGCGACTTGCTCTACAATCCGCCGACAGCCGGCGCCGACAAGAGCGCCAGCCCGGTTCCCCACCCGCCGCCATCCGCGCGGGACCACGCCGGGCATACTCCTACCACGACCAGCACACCAACTTCATGAAAGTCATTTCCTCCATTCACGAGTTGCGGGACCAGTTGCGCGGGCAGAACCGGGTGGCCTTCGTGCCGACGATGGGCAACCTGCACGAAGGGCACCTGTCGCTGATGCGCCTGGCGCGCCAGCACGGCGACCCGGTGGTCGCCTCGATCTTCGTCAACCGGCTCCAGTTCGGGCCCAACGAAGACTTCGACAAGTACCCGCGCACGCTGCAGGATGACATCGAGAAGCTGCAGAAGGAAGGCGTCTATGTCCTGTTCGCGCCGACCGAGCGCGACATGTACCCCGAGCCGCAGGAATACCGCGTCGAGCCGCCGCACGACCTCGGCGACATCCTCGAAGGCGAGTTCCGCCCCGGCTTCTTCAAGGGCGTGTGCACCGTGGTGATGAAGCTGTTCTCGTGCGCGCAGCCGCGCGTGGCCGTGTTCGGCAAGAAGGACTACCAGCAGCTCATGATCGTGCGCCGCATGGCCAACCAGTTCGCGCTGCCGATCGACATCGTGCCGGCCGAGACCGTGCGCGCCGAGGACGGCCTCGCGCTGTCCTCGCGCAACCGCTACCTGACCCCCGGCGAGCGCGCCGAGGCGCCCGTGCTCTACCAGACCCTGCACCAGGTGCGCGACACCGTGCTGGCCGCCAACAGCGCCAGCGCGGACCTGGCCGCGATCGAGGCCGGCGCCGTGTCCGCGCTGGCCGCGCGCGGCTGGAAGCCGGACTACGTCGCGGTGCGCAAGCGCGCCGATCTGCAGCCGCCCAGCCGCGAGGAGTTCGTCGCCGGCGAGCCGCTGGTGGTGCTGACCGCCGCCAAGCTCGGCGCCACCCGCCTGATCGACAATCTCGAGATCTGAGCCGCGGGCGAAGGCCGGCCGGTCGCGGCGGCGCCCTGGGTGTCAGGCCGGCTCGCCGCCATCCTCGTCGTCTTCGAGCACCTCGCGCACGGCGTCCTCGATGAGGCCGAAATACGCCTCCGGCACTTTGTTCGCATACCGCTTTCGTTTCTTGTTGGAGAGGGTTCCGCCCGCGTCCAGGCAGATGACGACCAAGGTGCTGAGGTCGCTTCCGATCATGTCCACCTGATCGTTCACCCGGCGCAGCACCTTGTCGTACCGCTGGAGGAAAACGGTCTCCTGGCGCAGTTCCACATCCAGTGCCAGCGCGGCCATCCTGAAACCGAACTCCACGCACGGGGTGGCATCCCAGAAGCGGAAGATGGCGTCATCGGCCTTGAAGTCGAACGTGTATTCGCCTTCACCGATCCAGCTGACTTTCACCCGCTCCCTGGCCGGGCGCGAATACGATTGCAGCGCAGCCAGGTACTCGTCCTCATGGTGCTTCATCGCCACCGACACCGGCAGAAGCAGGCCTTTGGCCAGCTTGCCCGAGCTGCACAGGGCCTTGTGAAACATGAAGCGGGACAAGCGGCCATTGCCATCCCAGAACGGGTGGATGAATACGAACCCGAATGAGGCGATGCCTGCCGCGACGATCGGGTCGATCTGGCCCGGCGCATCATTGGCGAATGCCATCCACTCGGCCATGAGCGGCTCGACAAGCTCGGGCCGCGGCGGCACGTAGGTAACGCCGCTGGCGCCACGGCCAGGGCCGCGCAGCCAGTTCTGCCCGGTCCTGAACTGGTCGGCCTGCAGATGGGGATTGCTCACCGTCGACGACTGGAGCTCGCAGAGGTAGTCCTCGCTGAGCCGGCGGCCGTCGTGAGCCTGGTGGAGCAACTGCACGAAGAGCTCGGCTTTGTCCTCGCTGGGCGTTTCGCGCTCAATGGCGTAGGAGTCCTCGGTCTCATGGAGGTACGCCCACGCCAGCGCGCGGTCGCGCATTTCGGGCCCCAGGCCGTCCAGGAATTCGGCGGTACGCTCCAGGACCCGGCTTTGGATGCCGGCCATGATCGCCGGCGTGCGTTCCACCGTGGCGCAGTAGGCGAGCGTGCCCAGGCCGTTGAAATTGACCCGCCATCGTGGGTCGCGCCGCGCCAGCCCCGTCACGTAGCGGGCCGGGTCGAACACGTCAACGTAGGCGGCCGTGGTTTCCGGATGCCCTGCCAGCCGTTGCCCCGTGAAATGCTCCCAGAGGTAGGCTGCCACTCGCACGTACTGGCCATTCGGCGTATCGCAGACCGCCCGCAGCACGCGCTGCGCGGGAATCAGCGGCAGTGCCTGTGCAAGCACCTGGAGATTCACGCCTTCGTGTTTGAGCGCGAACAGGAGGTGTTCAAGCCTGTCTTCGGTCCGGGGCGCAACCGAAGCCGGCACCGCGATGAAACCGTGCTCGACGAGCACGCGCGTGACCGGCCGGACCTCCGCCTGGCGCTTGAGAGGAAAAGCAGATAGCCCGTCCGCGCGGCGCAAGAACTCGTATCCCACCACGGCCATGTTTTTCCTCACCGGACAATGATTTCTCTCAGAATCACAGTGTAGGACAGGCTTTTGTTCAGTAGTGCCCCAAACAACACGCCGTCGGGGAGGGCCCACGTGCATCGCACACATGGATTTTCTTCAGCGAGACCGGATTTTATTCAGAAACGCCGAAATTCCCTGAATTTCTTTGTCGGCATCTCGCCTCAGGCGCCCCTGACCCCGCCGACCTGCGCCCGCGCCATCGTGCGCGCGACATGCCTGCGGTGGCCGCGCCGCCGCTTCCACCAGATCAGGAAGCCGGTCAGGCCGAACGCCAGCGGCGCCAGGCCGAACACCGAGATGAAGATCCGCCCGGGCAGCCCGAACGCCTCGCCGGTGTGCAGCGGGTACATCCAGTTGAGGAAGGTGTCGCCGGCGGGCGCCTTGAGCGGATCGCGCACCGCCACGCGCTGGCCGGTATGGGCGTCGAGCCAGAGCCGGGTGGCGCCGGTGTCGCGGCGCACCTCGCCGGGCTGGCGCAGGCGCACTTCGAACGGATCGCCGGGCTTGCGCGGGAAGCTCACGCGGGTGACTTCGGCCGCCGGGTACAGGCCGCGCGCGGCGGCGACCGCCTGCGTGATGTCCAGCAACGGCGTGCCGGCCGGCGCGGGCGCCGAGACCGGCTTGCCCGGCGGCGTCACCGTCATCACGCTGGCCACGATCGGCGTCACCCACTTGGGCAGGTTCAGGTACCAGCCGGAGAACGCCATCGTGGCCAGCACCGGCGCGGCGAAGATGCCGGCGGTGCGGTGCAGCGAGTAGTTGAAGCGCGACCACGAGCCGCCGTGGCTGATGCGGAACGCGCGCAGCAGCGCGCGCGGCCGGGGCTTGGGCAGCCACAGCAGCACGCCGGCCACGACCAGCACCAGCACCAGCATGCCGGTCACGCCGAGGATGGTGCGCCCGGTCTCGCCGGACAGCAGGTAGTGGTGCAACTGGAACAGCGTGGGCATCAGCAGCGGGCGCGACAGGCCCGGCTGGCCCCAGATGCGCTCGCCCTTCACCGCCAGCGTGACCGGGTCGACCATGACCTGGCGCGAGCGGCCCTCGCCGCCCGGCCCCTTGAGCGGATACCAGGCGACGAAGACCTCGCGCGGCGAGGACGGCAGCATCAGCATGCGCGGCCGGCCATAGCGCGGGTCGGCTTCGAGGCGCCCGGCGACGGCCTTGATGGTGGCCGGCGCCAGCGGCATCGGCACGTCCGCCGTGGCGGTCAGCAGTTCGGGATTGATCAGCGCGTCGAGCTCGTCGCGCCAGGCGATGGTGGTGCCGGTCAGCCCCAGCATGATGAACAGCAGCCCCAGCGACAGGCCGATGTACAGGTGGGTCTTGACGATGACGACGCGCAGGCGGCCGGTGACCATGAGGACGGGAATCCGTGTGTGGGGTGGGTAAGGCGCACAGCATGCGGCGACAGCAGGCAAGAGTACCTGGCAGGCCGCCGGCAACAATGAGAATGCGAAGGATTCGCGATTCTATCAGGACGGCCGCGCGGCTGTGCATTGGCTGTGTAGCGGCCATATGTCAGCGGTGTCAGCAATGCCGGCGGTGCCGGCGGACGCGCGAGTTGGCGCAGAATGTCGGTCCGGGGCCGGCGCGGCCCCAGGAACCGCCGGTCCCCTGGACCGGACCGGCCAAACCATGACCGACATGAACAGGACCATCGAACTGACCCCGGCCGGCCCGCACGACGCGGCGCTGGTCGCCTCGCTCCACGCGCGCAGCTGGCAGCACGCCTACCGCGGCATCCTGCCGGACGGCTACCTGGAGCACGAAGCCCCGGCGCAGCGCCTGCGCACCTGGCACGCGCGGCTGGTGGAAGGCGCCGAGGCGCCGCTGGAGGTCACGCTGGCGCGCGTGGACGGCGAGCCGGCCGGCTTTTCCTGCCTGCAGCCGCAGGCCGAGCCGGCCTTCGGCATCTACCTGGACAACCTGCATGTGATGCCGCAATGGCACGGCACCGGCGTGGGCAAGCGCCTGCTGGCCGCCTGCGCGCGCCGCGTCGCCACCGGCTGGCCCGGGCAGCCGCTGTTCCTCTACGTGCTGGACGCCAACGCGCAGGCGCGCGAGTTCTACCGGCGGCTGGGCGGCGCCGAGAGCGAGCCGTTCGAGGACCCGTTCCCGGGCGCCGGCCTCATCGTGACCGTGCGCCGTGTCAGCTGGGGCGACGTGGGCGCCCTGCTCGCGCGGCTGGGCGGCTAGGCCGCCGAGGCATCGTTGGCCGCATCGGGCGCGGCCTCGGGCAGCGCCGACGCGCCCGGCGCCCGCGGCGCGCCGGCCCCGGTGGCCCCGTTGGCCCTGGCGGCGGCGGGATCGAGCCAGCCGATGATCGGCTGCCACTGCTCCCAGTCGCGCGCCACGCGCGACGGCGCCACGTCCCACAGCGTCAGGCCGTGCGCGGCCAGCTGCACGTAGTTCTGCGTGTCGCGCAGGAAGCCGAGCACCGGCAGCCCGAGCCCCGCCACGAAGCGCTGCAGCTGCTCGGCCGCGCGCGTGCGCAGGTCCACCCGCATGCCGATCACGCCCACCGCCACGTCGCCGTGGCGCACGCGCTTGTCGTCGGCCAGGCGCGCGAGGAAGTCCTGGGTGGCGAGGATGTCGAACATGGATGGCTGCAGCGGCACCACCACGCGGTGGGCCAGCTTCATCACCTCGTTGAAGCGCCAGCCGTGCAGGCCGGCCGGCGTGTCCAGCACCACATGCGTGGTGCCCTTGGGCGGCCGGGCGATGTGGTCGGAGCTGATTTCCCAGGTGCGGATCGCGGGCGCCGTGGGCGGGCGCAGGCCCAGCCACGCACGCGAGGACTGCTGGCGGTCGGTGTCGCCCAGCATCACCGCGTGGCCGGCGCGGGCAAAATAGCCGGCCAGGTTGGTGGCCAGCGTGGTCTTGCCTACGCCGCCCTTGGGATTGGCGATCACGACTACGGGCATTTCCGGGCTCTCCGCAAGCGATTTCCAGGGCGGCCGCCATCGGGCGCCGCATCGGCTCCTGCCGCCCGCGACGCCGATGCCGCCGGCCCTGGCGGCGCGGGCCCGCGTGCGAGTTTAGCAGTTGGCGGCGGCTTCGTGACAGCCGCCCGCGGGCGTTTGCAGCGGGGCAAACAGCGCGGCCAGGTCCAGATGGGCGGCCAGCGTGTCGGCCAGCCGCGCCAGCGAGGCCTCGCGCAGCGCCGCCAGGTCCACGCCCTCGGCCCGCGCCAGCCCGGCCCAGCGCAGCAGCGCGCCGCACGCGGCGGGCTGGTCGAACAGGCCGTGCACGTAGGACGCCAGCACCTGCCCGTCCTCCGACAGCGCGCCGTCCGGGCGCGCGCCGTCGAGCCACAGCGCCGGCCGCGCCAGCGCCGGGCCGGTGCTCACGCCCATGTGGATCTCGTAGCCCTGCACCGCCGCGTCCCCGCTCTCCAGCGCCAGGCGCCCGGCCACCACGCGCAATTGCTTGTGCGGCGCCAGCTCGGTGGCGTAGTCGAGCAGGCCGAAGCCGTCGCTGCCGCCGGCCGGGCCTTCGTGGCCGGCCGGGTCTTCCACGCGCCGGCCCAGCATCTGCATGCCGCCGCAGATGCCGATCACCTTGCCGCCGTAGCGCAGGTGCCGCCGCAGCGCCGCTTCCCAGCCGTTGGCGCGCAGGAAGGCGAGGTCGGCGCGCACGCTCTTGCTGCCGGGCAGCACGATCAGGTCCGCTGGCGGAACCGGCATGCCGGGGCCGACGAAGCGCAGGTCCACCTGCGGATGGGCGCGCAGCGCGTCGAAATCGGTGTGGTTGGAAATGCGCGGCAGCACCGGCACGATCACGCGCAGCAGCTCGCCGTGCTTGGCCGCCTGCGCGCCGATGATGGCGTCCTCGGCATCCAGGTGCAGGCCGTGCAGGTAAGGCAGCACGCCCAGCACCGGCTTGCCGGTGCGCGCCTCGAGCCAGTCCAGGCCCGGCTCGAGCAGCGCGATGTCGCCGCGGAAGCGGTTGATGACGAAACCCTTCACGCGCGCGCGCTCCGAGTCCGACAGGCAGTCGAGCGTGCCCACCAGGTGCGCGAACACGCCGCCGCGGTCGATGTCGGCCACCAGCACCACCGGGCAGTCGACCGCCTCGGCAAAACCCATGTTGGCGATGTCGCGCTCGCGCAGGTTGATCTCGGCCGGGCTGCCGGCGCCTTCCACCAGCACCACCTCGTAGGCATCCGACAGGCGCCGGTGCGACGCCAGCACCGCCTGCATCGCCACCGGCTTGTAGGCGTGGTAGTCGCGCGCACTCAGGTCCATGCGCGCCTGGCCGTGGATGATGACCTGCGCGCCGGTATCGCTGCTGGGCTTGAGCAGCACCGGATTCATATCGGTGTGCGGCGCCAGCCCGGCGGCCTGCGCCTGCAGCGCCTGGGCGCGGCCGATCTCGCCGCCGTCGGCGGTGACGGCGCTGTTGAGCGCCATGTTCTGCGGCTTGAACGGCGCCACGCGCACGCCGGCGCGCGCCAGCAGGCGGCACAGGCCCGCCACCAGCGTGCTCTTGCCCGCGTCGGAGGTCGTGCCCTGCACCATCAAGGTACCGCGCAAGCCACCCGGCAGCGCGCCGGGACCGGCTTCGGAGAGAGGATTTTGCATCGCGGGATTATCGCACCCGCCTGCGCGCCGGCGGCGGCCTCGCCGAGCGTGCGGAGCCCGGATGCGCCCGCTACAATACCCGGATGACGCCGGCCAACGCTTCCGCTACCGCCACCGAGCCCGCCGCCACGGCCACCGCCGTGCCGCAAGGCGAGCGTGCGCCCCGCGCCGCTGCGGCGCCGCATGCCGCCGCTGCCACCGCTGCCGCCGGACCGGCGCGCCAGCTCACGCTGGTGCTCGGCGGCGCGCGCTCCGGCAAGAGCCATTTCGCCGAGCAGCTGGCCACCGACCACGCCGCCGCCTGCGGCGGCCCCGTCACCTACATCGCCACCGCGCGCCACGACGACGACAGCGCCGACGAGGAAATGCAACTGCGCATCGCGCTGCACCGCGCGCGCCGCCCGGTCGACTGGGGCCTGGTGGAAGCGCCGCTGCACCTGGCCGACGCGCTCTACGCCAACGCCACCCGCGACGGCTGCATCCTGGTCGACTGCGTCACGCTGTGGCTCAACAACCTGCTGTTCCTCGACGCGCGCAGCTATCCCGAGCACGGCCTGGTGACGCCGCCGCCCGCGTTCACCGAGGAAATCGACGCGCTGCTGGCCGCGCTGCCCACGCTGCCCGGCCACGTGATCCTGGTCTCCAACGAGATCGGCTTCGGCGTGGTGCCGATGGGCGCCATCACGCGCTTCTACGTCGACGAACTGGGCCGCCTCAACCAGAAGCTGGCCGCCGCCGCGGACCGCGTGCGGCTGGTGGTGGCCGGCATTCCCGTGAGCGTCAAGGGCGCCGATCCGGCGTGCTGATACTGTCCGCGCTTTTCACCTGGCCCGCCTGCGTGGCGGCGGCCGTGGCCGGCGTGCTGCTGGACCAGTGGCTGGGCGAGCCGCGCCGCTGGCATCCGCTGGTCGGTTTCGGCAACCTCGCCGCCGCGCTCGAGCGGCGCGTCAACCGCGGCGGCGCGCCGCTGCGCCAGCGCATCGCCGGCATCGGCGCGTGGCTGCTGATGGTGCTGGTGCCCGCCGCACTCACCGCCCTGCTGGTGCAGGCCGCCGCGCAACTGAGCGTGGCGCTGGCCTGGCTGCTGCAGGCGCTGGCGTTGTACGCCGCGCTCGGCGCGCGCAGCCTGCACCAGCACATCGCGCCGATCGCCACCGCGCTCGCGCGCGGCGACCTTGCCGAGGCGCGCCGCCTGACCGCGCGCATCGTCTCGCGCGACACCGCCGACGCGGACGCCGAGGCGGTGGCGCGCGCCGCCTGCGAGTCCGCGCTGGAAAACGGCAACGACGCCGTGTTCGGCGCGCTGTTCTGGTTCCTGCTCGGCGGCGCGCCGGCCGTGGTCGCCTTCCGCCTGGCCAACACGCTCGACGCGATGTGGGGCTACCGCACCCCGCGCCTCGTGTATTTCGGCTGGGCCGCGGCGCGGCTCGACGACCTGCTCAACCTGATTCCCGCGCGCCTGACCGCGCTGTCCTACGCGCTGCTCGGCCACACCGCGCAGGCGCTGCGCTGCTGGCGCGCGCAGGCGCCGGCCTGGTCCAGCCCCAACGCCGGGCCGGTCATGGCGGCCGGTGCCGGCGCGGTCGGCGTGGCCCTCGGCGGCCCCGCGCGCTACCACGGCGAATGGGAAGACCGCCCGCCGATGGGCGCGGGCGCGGCCCCCGGCAGCGCCGAAGTGCGGGCCTGCCTGCGGCTGGTCCGGCGCACCTTGTGGCTGTGGCTGGCCCTTGCCGCCGCCAGCGCCATCCTCCTTCATTTCTTGCCCGCATGACCATGCCCATCCGCCACGGCGGCGACCTGCTCGCCGCCGAGCGCCGCTACGGCCGGCCCGCCGCCGGCTGGCTCGACCTCTCCACCGGCATCAACCCCGACGGCTATCCGGTGCCGGCGCTGCCCGCCGACGCCTGGCAGCGCCTGCCGCAGGACGACGACGGCCTCGCCGCGCTGGCCGCGCGGGCCTGCGGCGCCGCGCACGCGCTGCCGGTGGCCGGCTCGCAGGCCGCCATCCGCGCGCTGCCGCTGCTGCTGCGGCCGGGCCGCACGGGCGTGGCCGCGCAGGGCTACAGCGAATACGCGCCCGCCTTCGCGCGCGCCGGCCACGAGGTGGTGGCGCTGGCCGAGGCGGACTTCGCGCGGCCGGACCTGCCCGCGCGGCTCGACCACCTCGTGGTGGTCAACCCCAACAACCCGACCGCGCGCACGCTGGCGCCGGACACGCTGCTGCGCTGGCACGCGCAGCTGGCCGCGCGCGGCGGCACGCTGCTGCTCGACGAAGCGTTCATGGACTGCACGCCCGCGCTGTCGCTGGCGGCGCACGCGCACCGGCCCGGGCTGGCGGTGCTGCGCTCGCTCGGCAAGTTCTACGGGCTGGCCGGCGTGCGCTGCGGCTTCGTGCTGGCCGAACCCGCGCTGCTGGCCGCGCTGTCGGCGCATCTCGGCCACTGGACCGTGGCCGGCCCGGCGCGCGCGGTGGCGCGCCTGGCGCTGGCCGACACGGCCTGGCAGGACGCTACGCGCGCGCGGCTGCGCCAGTCCGGCGAGCGCCTGGCGGCGCTGCTGCGCGCGCACGGGCTGGCGCCCGCGAGCCATGCGCTGTTCAGCTGGGTGCCGCACGCCGATGCCGCGCGGCTGCACGACGCGCTGGCGCGGCAAGGCGTGTGGACGCGGCTGTTCGACGCGCCCGGCAACGGCGCGCCGCCGAGCCTGCGCCTGGGTTTGCCGCCGGCGCGCGACGACGCCTGGCAGCGGCTCGACGCCGCCCTGGCCAGTGCTTGCGGCCACGCCTCCAATCCCACCCATGCATGAGCCGCACATGAGCCGCCCGCCGATGATCCGCGCCCTGCTTTCCCTCTCCGTCCTGCTCGGCTGTGCGCTGTGCGCCGGCGCCCACGCCACCGTCTCGGTGGTCGACGACGCCGGCCAGACCGTCACGCTGGCGCAGCCCGCGCAGCGCGTGATCTCGCTGGCGCCGCACGCCACCGAGCTGCTGTTCGCCGCCGGCGGCGGCGCGCGCATCGTCGGCACGGTGAGCTACAGCGACTATCCGCCGCAGGCGCGCGAGATCCCGCGCGTGGGCGACAACAAGGCGCTCGACCTCGAACGCATCGCCGCGCTCAAGCCGGACCTGATCGTGGTGTGGCGCCACGGCAATGCGCAGAAGCAGACCGACCGCCTGCGCGCGCTCGGCCTGCCGCTGTTCTTCAGCGAGCCGCGCAAGCTCGACGGCATACCCGGCAATATCGAGCGGCTCGGCACGCTGATGGGCACCGAACCCGCCGCCGGCGCCGCCGCGGCCAGCTTCCGCCAGCAGATCGACAAGCTGCGCCAGACCTACGCCGCGCGCGCGCCGGTGACGGTGTTCTACCAGGTCTGGCAGCAGCCGCTGATGACGCTCAACGGCCAGCACCTGATCAGCGACGTGCTGGCGCTGTGCGGCGGGCGCAACCTGTTCGCCAGCGAATCGCTGCTGGTGCCGACGGTCTCGGTGGAGTCGGTGGTGGCCGGCAATCCCGAAGTCATGATGACCGCGAGCATGGGCGCCACGCGCGCCGACCGCCCGCTGCCGGACTTCGCCATGTGGGAGCGCTGGAAGCAGGTCACGGCGGTGGCGCGCGGCAACCTGTACGCGATCGACGGCGACCTCGTCAACCGCGCCGGGCCGCGCCTGGCGCGCGGGGCGGAGATCATCTGCAAGGACCTCGACGAAGCGCGCGCCAGGCGGCCCGCGCAGTAGCGCCGAGACGGATCGTCAGATCCGGTTCCACCAGCGCAGCCGCGCCGCGCCGCCGCCCAGCGCGAAGCGGCAACTGGCGCCGAACGCCAGATCCCAGCCCAGCGTGGTGGCCAGCGGCACGCCGAGCCAGTGCGCGGCCAGCATGCGCATCGGCCCGGCGTGCGTGACCACCCACAGGCAATCGCCCGAATCCGCCGGCAGCGCATCGGCCCAGGCCGCCACGCGCGCCAGCGCCGCGGCCGCGCTCTCGCCGCCGTGCGGCGCCGCGTGCAGCAGGTCGGCGGCCCAGGCGTCCAGCTCCGCGCGCGGCACCGCGTCCCAGGCCAGCCCTTCCCAGCTGCCGAAATCCAGCTCGCGCAGGCGCGCGTCGGGCTCGGGCACGAGCGCATGGCCCGCGGCCAGCAGCGCCGCGGTCGCCCGCGCGCGCTGCTGCGTGCTGCACAGGATGCGCCGCGGGGCCAGCCCATCGAGCGCGGCCAGCATGCGCGCCGGCGCGGGCGCGACCGGCTCGGCCAGCGCGAGGTCGAACGCGCCGTAGCACAGGCCCGGCGCCACCTGCGGCTGCGCGTGGCGGATCAGGACCAGGTCCATGCCGCCGCCACGAGGTAGATCAGCAGTTCGGCCAGTTGCTGCGCCATGCCGAGGCAGTCGCCGGTATAACCGCCGATGCGCCGCACGAAGTAGCGGCCCAGCAGCCAGCGCAGCAGCGCCAGCGCGGCCAGCGCGGCGCCGGCGAACGCGGGCGACACCAGCAGCAGCGGCAGCGCGCCGCACAGCAGCGCGAAGGCCAGGCCGAAGCCGGACAGGCGCTGCGCCACCGGCTTGGCCTTGCCTTCGGGACGCACGTAGTCGAGCGTGGCGAGATAGCTCGCCGCGAGCGCGCGGCTGGCGCCGTGCGCGGCCACCAGCACCAGCAGCAGGTCCGCGGTGCCGCCGCGCATGGCGATGGCCAGCAGCAGCTGCCACTTGAGCAGCAGCGCCATCACCAGCGCGATGGCGCCGAACGCGCCGATGCGCGAGTCGTGCATGATGCGCAGCACGTCCTCGGCCCGGTAGCCGCCGCCGAACGCATCCACGCAATCGGCCAGCCCGTCTTCGTGGAAGGCGCCGGTGGCCAGCAGCGTCACCGCCATGCCGAGCAGCAGCGCCACGCCGGGCGGCCACCATTGCAGCGCGCCCCAGCTCGCCAGCGCGCCGAGCGCGCCCACCAGCAGCCCCACCAGCGGGAAATAGCGCGCCGCCGCGTTCAGGTAGTGCGGCGCGAAGCCGACCCAGCGCGGCACCGGCACGCGCGTGAAATAGCCGACCGCGGTGAGGAAGTAGCGAAGTTCGTCGAGCATGGGCCGGTGCCTGGGAGCGATCCGCGCAGTCTACGCCGACGCCGTGCTGACGCCGGCGCCGCCGAAGGTGGCCATCTCGCGCAGGAACGCGGTGGCCGACACCAGCAGCGGATAGGCCAGCGCCGCGCCGGTGCCCTCGCCCAGGCGCAGGTCCAGCGCCAGCAGCGGCTCGGCGCCGAAGCGCGCGAGCAGCTCGCGGTGGCCGTGCTCGTGCGAGCAGTGCGAGAACACGCAGTAGTCCAGCACCGCGGGATCGAGGCGCTGCGCCACCAGCAGCGCGGCCGAGGCGATGAAGCCGTCCACCACGATCACCATGCGGCTGGCGGCGGCGGCCAGGAAGGCGCCGGCCATCATGGCGACCTCGAAGCCGCCGAACGCGGCCAGCGCGTCGAGCGGCTCGACCGCATCGGCATGCAGTTCCAGCGCCTGCGCCAGCACCGCGCGCTTGCGCGCGAGGCCGGCGTCATCCAGCCCGGTGCCGCGGCCGATGCAGGCGTCGAGCGGCGTGCCGGCGAGCCGGCTCATCAGGCAGGCGGCCGACGAGGTATTGGCGATGCCCATCTCGCCGAAGGCGATCACGTTGGTGCCCAGCTGCGCGTGGCGCAGCACACGCGCCATGCCGGCGGTGAGCGCCGCCTCGGCCTGCTCCGCGCTCATCGCGCGCTCCCGCGCGAAGTTGCGCGTGCCGGCGGCGATGCGGCAGTTGACCAGCCCCGGCGCCGCCGGCAGCGGCGCGCGCACGCCGGCGTCCACCACCTCCAGCGCCAGCCCGTGCTGGCGCGCGAGCACGTTGATGGCGGCGCCGCCGCCGAGGAAGTTGAGCACCATCTGCGCCGTCACCTCGGCCGGATAGGCGCTCACGCCGGCATCGGCGATGCCGTGGTCGGCGGCGAACACGATCACCGCCGGGCGCCGGAGCTCGGGCGCGGTGCTGCCTGTGATGAGGCCGATCCGCAGGGCCAGCGATTCGAGCCGGCCCAGCGCGCCGAGCGGCTTGGTCTTGGCGTCGATGGCAGCCTGCAGCGCCGGGCGGAGAGAAGCATCGAGCGGGACGATGGCGGGAAACTGCATGATGTTCGAATACTCGTAGTCGTTCTGGAATCGCGTAGCGCGAGCTTACATCTCGATGCCGCGCTGGGCCTTGATGCCTTGCTTGAACGCGTGCTTGACCGGCGTCATCTCCGTCACCGTGTCGGCGGCGTCGATCAGCGCCTGCGGCGCGCCGCGGCCGGTGATCACCACGTGCTGCATCGGCGGGCGCGCGCGCAGGTCGGCGATCACGGTGTCCACGTCGAGGTAGTGCAGCTTGAGCGCGATGTTGAGCTCGTCCAGCAGCACCAGGCCGATGGCCGGGTCGCGCAGCAGGCCGCGCGCGACTTCCCACGCGGCTTCGGCCTTGGCCACGTCGCGCGCGCGGTCCTGGGTCTCCCAGGTGTAGCCCTCGCCCATCACGTGGAACGCGCACTGGTCCGGGAAGCGGCGCAGGAACATTTCCTCGCCGCTCGGGATCGCGCCCTTGATGAACTGCACCACGGCGGCCTGCATGCCGTGGCCGAGCGCGCGCACCACCATGCCGAAGCCGGAGCTGGACTTGCCCTTGCCGTTGCCGGTGGTGATGACGATCACGCCGCGCTCGTCCTGCGCGGCGGCGATCTTGGCGTCGACCACGTCCTTCTTGCGCGCCATGCGCGCGTTGTGGCGCTCGTCGCGCGCGGCGTCTTCCGGCGTGGGGGTGGAAGTGGTATTGGAGTTGGGTTCGGTCATGATGAAATTCCGTCTTGTTCGTCTGGCCCGCCCGGGTGCGGGTGGAAGGCGCCGTGCGCGATCAGCGCGGTATGCCGGCCGTCGCTGACGCTGACGATCGGCGTGCGCAGCGCGTGCGAGCAGTGCGCCGGCGTGAGGACGTCGGCGGCCGCGCCGTGCAGGCACAGGCCGTCCTCGGCCAGCAGCAGCGCGTGGGTGGCGTAGCGGCGCGCGAGGTTGAGGTCGTGCAGGATCACGATCACGGCATGGCGGCCGGCGCGCGCCAGGCCCGCCATCGTGTCCAGCACCATGATCTGGTGGCGCAGGTCGAGGTGCGCGGCGGGTTCGTCGAGCAGCAGCAGCGGCGCCTGCTGCGCCAGCGTGGCGGCCAGCGAGACGCGCTGGCGCTCGCCGCCGGACAGGGTCAGCACGTCGCGCGCGGCGAGCGCGTCGAGATCGAGCTCGCGCATCACCGCGGCGACGACGGCATCGTCCTCGCGGCGCGCCCAGCCCCAGCCCGACAGGTGCGGATGGCGGCCGACCGCCACCGCGTCGCGCACGCGCATCGAGAAGGTGTCGCTGACCGCCTGCGGCAGATACGCGCGCTGCAACGCGAGCGCGGCCGGCGCGATCTCCAGCGGCGCGCGGCCGTCGAGCAGCACCGCGCCGCCGTCCGGCTTGCGCAGCCCGGCCAGCACCGACATCAGCGTGGACTTGCCCACGCCGTTGGGGCCGACCACGCACCACAGCTCGCCGGCCCGCACCGACAAGCTCAGGCCGTCGAGCAGCACGCGCGCGCCGGCGCGCAACTGCAGGGCCTGCAATTCCAGCACGGGACAGTTCGAGACGGGTTCGTTCCAGCTTGGCATCGGCATCAGCGCGGCCTGCGCAGCAACAGGAAGAGGAAGGTCGGCACGCCCAGCAGCGCGGTGATGACGCCCACCGGCAACTGCGTCGGCGCGATCACGGTGCGCGCCACCAGGTCGGCCGCCATCAGCAGCGCGCCGCCCAGCAGCGCCGAGGCCGGCAGCAGCAGGCGCTGGTCGTTGCCCCACGCGAGCCGCACCAGGTGCGGCACCACCAGCCCGACGAAGCCGATCGAGCCGGCCGAGGTGATGGCCACCGCGATCGCCACCGAGGCCAGCACGAACACCGACATGCGCACCGCGCCCACGCGCACGCCGAGCGCCTGCGCCACGGTCTCGCCCATCAGCATGGCGTTGAGCGCGCGCGCCAGCGGCATGGCCAGCAGCACGGCCAGCGCCAGCGCGCCGAGCGCGAGACCGTAGCTGGCGGTGCCGCCGAGGTCGCCGGTCAGCCAGAACAGCATGCCGCGCAGGCGCGCCTCGGGCGCCACGCTCAGGATCAGCGTGATCAGCGCGCCCCAGCCCGCGGCCAGGATCACGCCGGTCAGCAGCAGGCGCGAGCCGGCCTCGTGGTGGCCGCCCTGCACCTGCGGATGCAGCAGGTCGCGCCGCGCCAGCGTGGCCACCAGCAGCATCGAGAACAGCGCGCCGCCGGCGGCGCCGGCCTGCACGGTCCACAGCGGCCACATCATCAGCATGGCGCCGAGCGCGCCGGTGGCCGCGCCGCCCGAGACGCCCAGCACGTAGGGCTCGGCCAGCGGGTTGCGCAGCAGCACCTGCATCAGCGCGCCGGTCAGCGCCAGCAGGCCGCCGCAGGCGAAGGCCGCGGCCGCGCGCGGCAGGCGCAGCTCGCGCACGATGGCGCTGGCGGTGTCGGCGGTGTCGGCGCCGCCGCCGGCCAGCGCGTGCCACACCTGCGCCGCGCTCAGCGGCACGCTGCCCACCGCCAGCGACAGCACGAACACCGCCGCGCCGGCGGCGGCGAGCATCAGCCAGACGGCCAGCGCGCGGCGCATCTCAGGCCGCCGTCAACGCTGGCGCCAGCCCAGCGTGACAAAGCCGGCGCGCCCCTGCGTGTTGTAGGGATAGGCGAGCTGGTAGTTCTTGTCGAACAGGTTTTCCACGCGGGCGGCGATGAACCATTGCTTGTCGATGTTGTAGCGGGCGTTGAGGTTGACGATACCGTATCCGCCCAGCGTGCGCGAGCCGCTGTCCAGGCGCGCCGACGAAATGACCCACTCGCCGCCGAGGCGGAAGTCGCCGAACTGGCGGCCCACGTCGAAGGCGGCGTGGCGGCGCGCGCGGCGCAGCAACTGGGTGTTGTTCTGCTCGTCGAGCGGGTTCTGGAAGGTCACGCTGGCGCCCACGTCGGTGCCCAGCAGGCGCGCGCGCCACGAGGCCTCGACGCCCTGCACCTTGGCTTCGGCGACATTCTGCGCCAGGTACAGGCCATTGGGCTGCAGCGCCGAGACGATCAGGTTGTCGTAGCGGGTCTCGAACGCGGTCACGCGCAGCAGGCCGGCGCCGTCGGTGCTGTACTGCGCGCCGAGCTCGACCGAGCGGGCGCGCTCGGGCTGGATGCCGGGCTGGCCGTAGCCGGGGTAGTACAGCTCGTTGAAGGTGGGCGCGCGGAAGGCGTTGCTGGCGTTGGCGATCAGCTTGAACGCCTCGGTCAGGTTGTAGCCGTAGCCCGCGAAGTAGCTGGCCTGGCTGCCGAAGTCCGAGTAGTGGTCGTTGCGCACGTTGAGCTGCAGCTGGTGCTTGCCCAGGCGGCCGTCGTAGCCGGCGAACACCGAGGCGATATTGCGCACCGGCGTGGCGTAGGAGCTCGAATCGAGCTCCTGCTGCGCGTACTCGGCACCGAACAGCAGCGTGTGCGTGGGCGCCAGCGCGTATTCGTTCTGCCAGGTGTACTGGCGGTTGCGCGTGTTGAAGCGGCTGTCGAACAGGCCGTTCCTGGTCGTGGTGCTGCGGTCCTCGCTCTGCGCCACCTTGAAATGCGTGCTCCAGTCCCGGCCCAGCTTGCCGTTGACGAAACCCGATACGGTGTAGAGCTCGCTGTCCATCCACCAGACGTCGGTCGGCTTGCCCGAGGTACTGTCGTAGGACAGCTTGCTCTTGGAGTAATAGGCCGTGACGCCCGCGTCCCAGTCGCTGGTGAAGCGGTGCTTGACCTGGCCCGACACGCTCTTGTTGTCGTAGGGGTTGTCGTTGGGATTGGCCTTGGGCTGCTGCTGCGGGTTGACGGCGGAGAAACCGTCGGTCTTGAAGATCGAGCCGGTAAGGTTGAACGAGGTGTCGCCGACCTGGCCGCCGTAGCCCACCGTGGCCTGGCGCGTGTTGTTGCTGCCGTACTCGATCTGCGCGTTGGCCGCGGGCGGCTTGCCCGCGCCGGTCTTGGTGAAGATCTGCACCACGCCGCCGATGGCGTCCGAGCCGTACAGCGCCGACACGTTGCCGCGCACCACCTCGATGTGGTCGATCTGGTCGGGCAGGATGTTGGCCAGCTGCGCCGTGCCGCTGCTGGCCGACGACACGCGCACGCCGTCGATCAGGATCAGGGTCTGGTTGCCGTTGGCGCCGCGCATGAACAGCGTGGTGTTGGCGCCCATGCCGCCGTTGGCGGCGAATTCCACGCCGGCCTGCGAGCGCAGCAGCGTGCGCAGGTCGGGCGCCTGCGAGTTGACGATGTCCTGCTGCGTGACCACGGTGGTGTGCGGCAGCGCCTCGGTCAGCGCCTGCGCGGTGCGCGTGGCCGTCACCACCACCGGGGCCAGCGGCGTGGCGGCGGGTTGCGTGGCCGGTTGCGTGGCCGGTTGCGTGGCAGATTGCGCGGCGGGTTGTGCGACCGGTTGCGCAACGGCAGGCTGCGCGGCCGGCTGCGGCGCGGGTTCGCTGTCGGGCGCCGGCTGGGCCTGGGCCAGGCCGTGCGCGCCGGCGGCGAGCACGGCAAGCAGGCCGGCGAACAATGGCCGGCGCGCGCGCGCGGCAACGAGAACGGGAACAGACTGGCGAAGCGCCGGCGATGCCGGCCGGCGATGCCGGGAAGACGATGAACGCATGGTGCGAAGAGGGAGAGAGCAGCCTGGTCCGTTCCCCCGCGGACCGTCTGGCGACGAAGCGCGCCACGCATCCTGCGGAAGGCGGCGCACTCTCGTTCAGGCCGGTATCCGGGCTGGCGACACCAGTCCGACCGCCTTCCCGGACCTTGCGGTTCAGTGGCTGATGGGTCGGCCTTGCGATATTTCCGATCGCGGTCGCTTACCGTTGCGGGGGCAGCACAGGTTGGCCCGGCACGCGCCCTGGCGGCGGCGGCTGGCTCCCTGTTTCCCGTTGAACTGCAACCCTGTAGTGAACAGGATTGCGAGCACCTGGAACGTGCGCGAGTGTAGGCAGTTTCACCGCGAGCGTCAATGACGCCCCGCGCACCGCCCCGGGCCGCGCGAAAATGCATGGAAGCAGGCGGGAAATGCCACCGCGGCGCCCGTTGGGCGACGTTGCATGCAACTTCGGCGCGCTGGCCCGGTCACACCGGGCTGCTTTCCACGGCTGCGCGCGGAGCGCTTGGGCTAAAATCCCAGAACCCGAAACCCGGATATGACAGGCTCTATGCTCACCGAACTCGAACAACTCGCCGCCAAGATCGGGCGCGTGCTGCATCACGCCGACACCCTGGCAGCGGAGAACCAGCGCCTGCGCGAGGAGATCGAACGCCTGCAGGCCGAGGCCAGCCAGCTGCGCGGCGACCGCGAGGCGATGGCCGCCGACCGGGAGCTGCTCAATATCAAGATCGAGGAAGCGCAGTTGCGCATCCAGTCGATCCTCGACAAGCTCCCCACCGCCAGCGACGCCCGCCAGCTCGACCTGCTCGGCGACGGCGCCGCGCAGGCCGCGGACAGCGCCCTCACCAAGGCACCCGGAGAAAACGCATGAGCAACAAGCAAGTCGAAGTCAGCATCGCCGGCCAGTCCTACCGCTTCGCCATCGCGCCGGACAACGAAGCCGCGCTGCTGGAAGCGGTGGCCCTGGTAGACGACCAGATGACCCGCCTCAAGAGCGGCGTCTCCGCCAAGGGCGTGGAGCGCGTGGCGGTGATGGCGGCCATCAGCATCGCCTCGGACCTGCTCTCGCTCAAGCGCAAGCAGCAGGAAGACGGCGCGATTCCGGTGGACGCCGTGCGCGCGCGCATCCGCGAGCTCAACGAGCGCGCCGACGAGGCGCTGCGCCAGTACGCCCATGTCGGCACCGGCGCGCCCATTTCCCGCGGCTGAACGGGGCCGGGCGCGGACCGGGCAGGACCGCGCGCGGCCGGCCGCGGCGCGGTGCCCCGCACGGCACAGTTGTGACACCGCAATGACCGCGATGTGCCCGAGGTGCCGCGCGCGTCGGCAAAATGTAACGGCCCGGCACGGCGGGCTTGGTATGAAATGCCCGGCGGTGTATAGTGGAGCCAAGTCGCGCCAAGCCACATAGTCGCGACACCAAAGGTCGGGTTATCGTGCCTGACCGCCGTTTTCATCCCATCCAAGTTAGAAACGGCAAACGTCTGACAGCCTGCGGAAGCGATTGGTCCTACGGCAACAAAGTCAGACGTTTGACAGTTTCCCTGCCTGGTTCGTCAGGATCATATTCCTTGAACCGATAAGCATTTGTTGGTGCGGGACAATGCCGTGTGGGCGAGCGCGTCGCTTGATTCAAAGTTCGCAGTCGGGACTCCCTGAGTCAGTGATGTACCCAAAATGCGGCTTCCGCAGCCACTCTGAACCTCACTTGGGTTCAGGATGCCGATCCAGCGGCCGAGGCGGGGACCCCAACGAGAGAAGGCGGTGGTTTGAAACCACCGCCTTTTTTTTGCGCTCGTTTTTTTTGCGCGGCCTCTTTTTGCGCGGCCCTGGCGATGCCTGCCGGTTCCTCGCGCCTCCCCGCATTTCCTCGCGTTTTTCGCATTTTTCACGCTTCGCGCCCGCGCGGCGCACCCGGCCGCGCGAGCCGCGCACGGCTGGCGCACGGCTGCTGCGCGACTGCCGCACGATTGGCATACACGGTTTTCTTTTGGCCGGGCTTGCTGCACCATAGCGCTGTCGCCAACGCCACTCCGCCGTGAGCCAACCCGCCAATGAGCCGCACCTCGCAAGCCAATGCCGCCGACCGGGCCCGCCAGTACTGGCTGATGAAATCGGAGCCGAACGAGGCCAGCATCGACGACCTCGCCAGGCGCGGCACGCTGCCCTGGACCGGCGTGCGCAACTACCAGGCGCGCAACTTCATGCGCGACGCCATGCGCATCGGCGACGGCGTGCTGTTCTATCACTCGTCGTGCCCGCAGCCCGGCATCGCCGGCCTGGCCGAGGTCGGCTCGCAGCCCTACCCTGATCCCACCCAGTTCGATCCCGAGAGCGAGTATTACGACGACGCCTCCAGGCCCGACGCGCCGCGCTGGGTGCTGGTCGACGTGCGCTACGTCGGCAAGGGCCCGCTGATCTCGCTGGCCGATCTGCGCGCGCACGAGGAACTGGCCGACATGGTGGTGCTGCGGCGGGGCAATCGCCTGTCCATCACGCCGGTGACGCCGGCCGAATGGCGCTTCATCACCACGCGGCTGATGGGCTGACCGCTTGATCGGCTGACCGGCTGACCGGCTGATCGGCCGGTCGGCTGCCCCCGCGCGGCGCGCGCCGCGTCCGCCCTCCCCGGCGCATCGGCGCCAACGACATCCACAAGGCCGGCCTCGTTCCATGCATGTCTCCCTGATTCCCGGGCTGTTGCTGCTCGGCGCCTTTACCGGCTTCTGCGCCGGCCTGCTCGGCGTGGGCGGCGGCATGCTGATGGTGCCCTTCCTCACGCTGCTGTTCACCTACCTGGATTTCCCGCACGAGGCCATCGTCCACATGGCGATCGCCACCTCGATGGCGACCATCCTGTTTACCTCGCTGTCCTCGGTGCGCGCCCACCACCTGCACGGCATGGTGCGCTGGAAGCTGGTGCTCGCGCTGGCGCCCGGCATCCTGGCCGGCGGCCTGCTCGGCGGCGGCAAGGTCTTCGCCGCGCTCAAGACCGGCTGGCTGTCGCTGCTGTTCTCGGTGTTCGTCGGCTTCTCGGCCTGGCAGATGCTGCGCAACCGCAAGCCCGCGCCGCACCGCCAGTTGCCGGCCACGCCGGGCATGCTCGGCGCGGGCGGCGTGATCGGCTTCCTGTCCAGCCTGGTGGGCGCCGGCGGCGGCTTCATCTCGGTGCCGTTCATGACCTGGTGCAACGTGCCGATCCACAACGCCGTGGCCACCTCGGCCGCGCTCGGCTTCCCGATCGCGGTAGCCAGCGTGATCGGCTACGTGTGGAGCGGCTTCGGCGTGGCGGGGCTGCCGGCCGGCTCGCTCGGCTACATCTACCTGCCCGCGCTGGCGGTGATCGCGCTGGCCAGCGTGCTGACCGCGCCGCTGGGCGCGCGCACCGCGCACCGCCTGGACGTGGCGCAGCTGAAGAAGGTCTTCGCCTGCCTGCTGTTCTGCCTGTCGGCCTACATGCTGTGGAAGGCGTGGCACGCGTTCGCGCTCCAGGCGCTCTAGCGGGCAGATACAAGTGGGCGGATACAAGTGGATACAAGGTCGATCCCGCATCGTGGAACGATCGCGCCGCGGGTGCGTCAGAATACGCATTGCCAGAAACGGGAGAACACCATGAAAAAACTGCTTGCCGCCACGCTGCTCGGCACCACCGCCATGATCGCCTCGGCCCAGGGCGGTGCCCCGGCCCGCGATCCCGCGCCCGCCGGCGTGCTGTCGCTGTCGGCCCAGGCCGCCACCGACGTGCCCACCGACGTGGTCCACCTGACCCTGGCCGCCGAGCAGGAAGGCGCCGAGCCCGGCGCGATCTCGTCCGCGCTGTCCGCCAAGGCGCAGCAGGTCATCGCGCAGGCCCGGCGCACGGCCGGCGTGCAGGCGGAATCGGGCGGCTTCACGATCAACCCGTCCACCGACCGCAACGGCCGCATCAGCACCTGGCGCGGGCGCGCCGAGGTGATCCTGCAATCGCGCGACTTCGCCGCGGTCTCGAAGCTCGCCGGCCAGCTTGCCAGCCAGATGCAGGTGCAGAACATCGCCTTCTCGCTCTCGCGCGAAACGCGCCAGGCCACCGAGGCCAGGCTGGCCGAGCAGGCCGTGGCCTCGTTCCGCGCCAAGGCCGACACCACCACCAAGCTGTTCGGCTACAGCAGCTACGCGATCCGCGAAGTGCAGGTCAGCGAGATCGGCGCGGTGCAGCCGATGCCGCGCATGTACGCGGCCAAGGCCATGATGTCGGATGCGGCGCCGGTGCCGGTCGAGGGCGGCAAGGCCCAGGTCACGGTGACGGTGAACGGCTCGGTGCAGATGCTGAAGTGAGCCGCGCCACGCGCGCGGCGATGCGCGCGTAGTCTTCCGGCGTATCCATGTCGGTGGTGAAGCGGTCGTGGCCGGCCTCGTGGACGAAGACCTCGTCCGGGTGCTCGGCGATCAGCCTGCGGCAGCCCGGATTCACGTGCCCGGCCACGACCTCCGCGGCGTAGCTCGCCGAGAACGCCACCGGGTTGCCGCGCTGCCCCGCGTGCATGGGCACCACGATCGCGCCGCGCGGCATCGCCGCGAACGCGCGCACCAGCTCCAGGTAGTCGGCCGCCTCCAGCAGGACTTGGTCGGCCAGGCACACCAGCACCACGCGGCACGGCATGCGCAGCGCCGCCACGCCGGCGGCCACCGAAGTCATCTGCCCCTCCTCGTAGCGCGGGTTCGGCTGGAAAGCGACCGGCAGGCCGTCGAGCGCGCCGATCACCTCGCGGCCCTTGTACCCCGTCACCACCACGATCTCCCGCGGCCGCGCCGCCAGCAGCGCGCGCACCGTGCGCCGCACCGCCGGCTCGCCGTCCAGCGGCAGCAGCAGCTTGTGCGGCCCGCCCATGCGCGACGACATGCCCGCGGCCAGCACCACCGCCGAGAAGGCCGGCAACGCCGCGTCCGCCGGCGCGCTCATGTGGCCTTGCGCGCGCCGCGCGCGGCCGGCAGGTATTTGTCCGGGTCGCGCTCGAACTCCACCTTGCAGCCGTCGCAGCAGAAATACACGCGCTGCCCGCCATGCTCGACCACGTGCCTGGCCGACGCGATGTCGACCGCCATGCCGCACACCGGATTGACGTAGCGCGCGGCGGTGGCAGCGGGAGCCGGTGCCATCGATTCGCACGGCAGCATCGCCGGCAGCGCCTCGCCGCTCTGCGCGGGCGCCTGCGCGGCCTGTTCTTCCTCCATCTGCCGGCGCAGCGCCACCAGCCCGGCCACCGCGCCGAGCGCGATCTCCTGCGGCGTGCGCGCGTGGATGTGCGGGCCGGCCGGCGCATGCAGCGCGGCCAGCCGCTGCGGCGCGATGCCGCGCCGCTGCATGGCCTCGCGCAGCGTCCGCGCCTTGCGCTGGCTCGCCACCAGCAGCACCGCCGCGGCCGGGCCGCGCAGCGCCGCTTCCAGCGCGTCCTCGTCGCCGTCGCCCTGGGTGGCCACCAGCACCAGCCGCGGCGCCAGCGCGGCGAGCGCGGCCGGGTCATAGCCCGCCACCACCTGGCGCAGGCCCAGCGCCGCCAGCGGCACCGTCATGCCGGCCGCGGCCACCACGGCGAAGCCCATGCGCTGCGCCAGCACGCAGGCTTCCAGCGCGGTCGGCGTGGCGCCCAGCACCAGCGCCACCGGCGGCGGCAGGGTCGGCTGGATGAACAGCTCCAGCGTGCCGTTGCTCGCGCACGGCATGGCGTGCATCTCGATGCCGGCCTCCGCCGCCGCGGGCGCGTTGCTGATGCGCAGCAGCTTGGGGGCGCCGGTGCGGATCGCCTCCAGCGCGGCCTGGATCACGATGGCGCGCGAACAGCCGCCGCCGACCCAGCCGTGCAGCGCGCCGTCCTCTTCCAGCAGCGCCTGCGCGCCCACCCAGGCCGAGGTGGGCGGCTGCGCGCGGATCACGGTGATCACCGCGAACGGGCGCAGCGCGTCGATCAGCCGCTGCTCGCGCAGCAGCAGCGCTTCGCCGTCGATGGCGTCCGTGGCGGTGTCTGTGGCGGGGTCTATGGTGGCGTGGTTCATGGCAGGGTCCGGAACGTCGTTTACTGCAATACCGACAGGACTTGCGGCAGCACCTGCCGCAGGCTCGCCAGGTCGCGCGCGCCGGCCAGTAGGTCGAGATACGGCAGCGCCGCCGACATGCCGGCGCTGGCCGGCGTGAAGCCGGTCTGGCCCATCAGCGGGTTGAGCCAGACCAGCCGGCGGCAGCGCCGCCGCATCTTGCGCAGGGCTTCCTGCAGCAGGCCGGGCTCGCCCGCGTCGTAGCCGTCGCTGACGATCACCACCGCCGTGCGCGAATGCAGCAGCGCCGCGCCGTGGCGGCGGTTGAACGCCTCCAGGCTTTCGCCGATGCGCGTGCCGCCGGCCCAGCCCGCCGACAGCAGCGCCAGGCGCTCCTGCGAGCGCCACGGGTCGGGGTCGCGCAGCGCCTGCCCCACGTTCGCCAGCGTAGTGTGGAAGATGAAGCAGTGCACGTCGGCCAGCCGCGCGCTCAGCACGCGCGCCAGGCGCAGGAAGAAAAAGCTGTACAGGCTCATCGAGCGGCTCACGTCCAGCAGCAGCACGATGCGCGGGCGTTGCCGCCGGCGCTGCCGCCACGCCAGCTCCAGCGGCAGGCCGCCGCGCGACACGCTGCGCCGGATGGTGGCGGCCATGTCGATCATGCGGCCCGACGCCGCGCTGCGCTCGCGCCGCGTCTGCACGCCGCGCAGCCGCTGCGCGAAGCGCCGGATCGCGTCGTCGATGGCGAACAGCGCGTCGGGCTGGTTGAGATGGCGGAAATCCGCGTGCGCGAGCGACTCCGCCGCGCTGGCGCCGCGCGCGGCCGCGCGGCCCTCCGCCGCCAGCGTCTCCGCCTCGGGGCCGGCGCAAGCCAGCGCGGTGCCTTCGCTGTCGTCGCCCGGCCCGGCGTCGCGGCGCGGCTCCAGGCGCCCGGCGCCGCTGGCCTGCGCCGGCGCCAGCGCGCGCCGGTTGGGCCGCTGGAAGTAGGCATCGAACAGTGCGTCGAAGCGGCGCCATTCCTCGGCGCGCGAGCACAGCAGCGCGCGCAGGCTCCAGCGCAGCAGCTCGCTGTCGAGCTGGCCCATGCGCCGCGCCACTTCCATCGAGGCCGCCATGTCCTCGCTCGCCACGCGGAAGCCGTTGGCGCGCAGCCAGCCCGCGAAGCCGGTGTAGCGCGACACCAGCCGCGCCGCCAGGTCCGTCTCGGGAGCGCGCTGCGCGGCGCCGGGCAGCGCGTTCAGCATGCCGCCGCCAGTTTTTCGACGACCGGGCGCGTGAGCCCGGCCAGGTCCGCGCGCGTCTTCACCAGCGCGGCCAGCGAATCCATGATGCGCTCGGCGCCGCCGGGGTCGAGCGCGCTCACGCCCAGGCGCAGCAGCGCCGAGGCCCAGTCCAGCGTCTCGGCCAGGCCGGGGCGCTTCTGCATGTCCATCTGCCGCACCGCCTGCACGAACTCCACGATCTGCCGCGCCAGCGCCTCGGGCACGTCCGGCACCTGCATGCGCACGATCAGCAGTTCCTTGTCGAAGCCCGGATAGTCCACGTACTGGTAGAGGCAGCGGCGGCGCAGCGCGTCGGAGATCTCGCGCGTGCCGTTGGAGGTCAGCACCACGTAGGGCCGCTCGGTTGCGCGCACCACGCCCAGCTCGGGAATCGACATCTGGAAGTCCGACAGCAGCTCCAGCAGGTAGGCCTCGAACGCTTCGTCGGTGCGGTCGATCTCGTCGATCAGCAGCACCGGCGCCGGCGTGGCGGTGATCGCGTCGAGCAGCGGGCGCTTGAGCAGGTAGCGTTCGGAGAAGATGTCCTGCTCCTTGTCGGCCACCGAGCGCGGGTCCTGCTCCAGCAGCTTGATCGCCAGCAACTGGTGCTGGTAGTTCCATTCGTAGAGCGCCGCGTGCGCGTCCAGCCCCTCGTAGCATTGCAGGCGGATCAGGCGCGTGCCGAGCAGCCGCGCCAGCGCCTTGGCGACCTCGGTCTTGCCCACGCCGGCCTCGCCCTCGAGCAGCAGCGGGCGGCGCATCTCCAGCGTCAGCAGCAAGGTGGCGGCGAAGCTGCGCTCGGCGATGTAGCCATGCTGCGCCAGGCGCTGCTGCAGCGCCGCCACGTCGGGCATGCGGTCGGCTGGCATGGCGGCGTGCCTGCGTCAGGTGGCCTTGCGCGAGAAGATCCCGCGCAGCCAGTCGCGCAGCACCGCCCACGCCAGCGCGAGGCCGTTGAGTTCGGTGCGCGGCGGCGCGGCCTGGGCCACCGTGGCCGGCGCGGTGTCGCCGTCCGGCGCCGCCGCATCCCGCGCGGGCGCCTGCCGCGACTGCGCCAGCGCGTCGAAGTTGGCCGCGAACTGCTTGAGGATCTGGTCGGCCACGGTGTTCATCATGCGGCCGCCGAACGCGGCCGCCTTGCCGCTCATCGTCACCTCGCTCCTGCCGGACAGCGCGCAGGCGCCGCCGCTGCCCTCGCTGCCCTGCACGGTCGCCAGCAGGTCCATCGACGCGCCCGAGGTGCCGGTCGAGTCCGCGCCCTTGCCCGCCAGGTGCAGGCTGCGCGCGGCCGGGTCCAGGCCGAGCACCTCGATCTCGCCCTTGAACGACATCGTGGCCGGCCCGAGCCGCACGACGATGGTGCCCTTGTAGTGCGTGTCGTCCACGCGCTCGGTGATGGCGGCGCCCGGCATGCAGCCGGCCACCGCGGCGATGTCCTGCAGCGACTGCCAGGCCGCGTCGGCACCGGCGGCGAGCGGGAAGACCTTTTCGAGCACGACTTTCATCAGCTTGTCCTCGCAGGCTTGCGCGCCGCGGCGCGGCGCGCGTGGTCGGGCCCGGCGTCAGCGCTGCGCCAGGCCGAGCGCGCGGCATTGCTGCCAGACGCGGTAGGCGTTGTGCGGCATGTTCATGTGCGTGATGCCGAGATGGGCGAACGCATCGACCACCGCCGAGGTGAAGCACGGGATCGAGCCCACGTGCGGCGACTCGGCCACGCCCTTGGCACCGATCGGATGGTGCGGCGACGGCGTGACGGTGAAGTCGGTGTCCCAGTGCGGCGTCTCCAGCGCGGTCGGCACGAAGTAGTCCATCAGCGTGCCGCCCAGCAGGTTGCCGGCTTCGTCGTAGGGCAGCTCCTGCCCCATCGCCACCGCGAAGCCTTCGGTCAGGCCGCCGTGGATCTGCCCTTCGATGATCATCGGGTTGATGCGCGTGCCGCAGTCGTCGAGCGCGTAGAAGCGCCGCACGCGCGTCTCGCCCGAATGGCGGTTGATGTCGAGCACGCACAGGTAGGCGCCGAACGGGAACGTGAAGTTGGGCGGGTCGTAGTAGTCCACCGCCTCCAGCCCCATCTCCATGCCTTCGGGCACGTTGTTGTAGGCGGCCCAGGCCACTTCCTTCAAGGTCTTGAACTTGCCCGGCGAGCCCTTGAGCACGAAGCGGTCGAGGTCGAACTCCACGTCGTCGGGGCCGGCCTCGAACAGGTGCGCGGCGATCAGCCGGGCCTTCTCGCGGATCTTGCGCGCCGCGCGCGCCACCGCCGCGCCCGCCACCGGCGTGGAGCGCGAGCCGTAGGTGCCCAGCCCGTAGGGCGCGGTGGACGTGTCGCCCTCCTCCACCTGGATCACCGAGGCCGGGATGCCGGCCTCCGACGCGATGATCTGCGCGTAGGTGGTCTGGTGGCCCTGTCCCTGCGTGATGGTGCCCATGCGCGCGATGGCCGAGCCGTCCGGATGCACGCGGATCTCGCACGAGTCGAACATGCCGATGCCGAGGATGTCGCACGCCTTGGACGGCCCCGCGCCGACGATCTCGGTGAAGGTGCACACGCCGATGCCCATCAGCCACTCGGCCTTGGGGTCGGCGCGGCGCGCGTCCTGCTCGGCGCGCAGCGCGCGATAGTCCACGGCGGCCAGCACCTTGCGCAGCGCCGGCTCGTAGTCGCCCGAGTCGTACTCCAGCCCGAGCGGCGTGAGATACGGGAACTGGTCCTTGCGGATGAAGTTGCGCAGCCGCAGCTCGGTCTTGTCGATGCCGAGCTTGAGCGCCAGCACGTCGATCATGCGCTCGATCAGGTAGACCGCCTCGGTCACGCGGAACGAGCAGCGGTAGGCCACGCCGCCCGGGAATTTGTTGGTGTAGACGCCATCGACCGAGACGAAGGCGTTGGGAATCGCATACGAGCCGGTGCAGACGTGGAACATGCCGGCCGGCCACTTGCTCGGGTCGGCGCATGCATCGAACGCGCCGTGGTCGGCGACGACGTTCACGCGCAGCGCCTTGATGCGCCCGTCGCGGTCGGCGGCCAGCTCGCCCTTCATGTGATAGTCGCGCGCGAACGCGGTGCTGCTCAGGTTCTCGGCGCGCGACTCGATCCACTTGACCGGCCGGCCCAGCACGATCGACGCCACGATCGACACCACGTAGCCCGGATACACGCCGACCTTGTTGCCGAAGCCGCCGCCGATGTCGGGCGAGACGATGCGGATCTTGGACTCCGGGATCGCCGACAGCATGCCCACCACGGTGCGCACCACGTGCGGCGCCTGCGAGGTGATGTACACGGTCAGGTCGCCGCGCGCCTTGTCGTAGGACGCGACGCAGCCGCAGGTCTCCAGCGGGCACGGATGCACGCGCGGATACAGCATCTCCTGCGTGACCGTGACCTCGGCATTGTCGAAGGCGCGGTCGGTCTTGTCCTTGTCGCCGATCTTCCAGTTGAAGATGTGGTTGGGATGCCGGCGCGCGCCGTGCGCGCCCACCTGCTTGTCGCGGATGTCCTCGCGGATCACCGGCGCGTCCGGCGCCAGCGCCAGGTGCGGGTCCACCAGCGCGGGCAGCTCCTCGTATTCCACCTCGACCAGCTCGGCGGCGTCGGCCGCCACGTAGCGGTCGTCGGCCACCACGAAGGCCACCTCCTGGTTCTGGAAGCAGACCTTCTCGTCGGCCAGCACCGCCTGCACGTCGCCGGCCAGCGTCGGCATCCAGTGCAGCTTGAGCGGCTTGAGGTCGTCGGCGGTCAGCACCGCGTGCACGCCGGGGTGCGCCAGCGCGCGCGACTTGTCGATCTTCTTCACGCGGGCGTGCGCGTACGGGCTGCGCACCATCGCGCCGAACAGCATGCCCGGCATCTTGATGTCATCGACATAGGTGCCCTTGCCCTGCAGGAAGCGCGGGTCTTCGCGGCGCTTGCGCGAGCAGCCCATGCCCTCCAGCGCGGCGAGGCGCTCGGCTTCGGCGTTCATCGTTCCCATGGTGCGTCTCCGTGCGTCTGCTTCAGACGCCGGGCACGGCCATTGCGCGCCCGGCATGGTCCATTCGGCCGCGTCAGTGCGTTGCCTCGTTCATCAGCGGATGCGAGGTCTGCACCGCTTCGCCGCGCAGCTTGCGGGCGGCATACTGCACCGCTTTGACGATGTTCTGGTAGCCCGTGCAGCGGCACAGGTTGCCGGCCATCCAGTAGCGGATCTCTTCTTCGGACGGGTCGGGGTTTTCCTGCAGGAGGCGGTACGCGCGCATCAGCATGCCGGGCGTACAGAAGCCGCACTGCAGCGCGTGCTCCTGCATGAAGGCCTCCTGCAGCGCATGCAGCTCGCCGCCCTGCGCCAGGCCCTCCACGGTCAGCACCTCGGCGCCCTCGGCCTGCACCGTGAGCACCGTGCAGGACTTGACCGACATGCCGTCCAGGTCCACCGTGCAGGCCCCGCAGTGCGAGGTCTCGCAGCCGATGTGCGGGCCGGTGTGCAGGCAGCGCTCGCGCAGGGTGTGGATCAGCAGCTCGCGCGGCTCGGCCACCACGTCGGTGTCCTTGCCGTTGAGCTTGAACGACACCATCACTTTCTTGATCATGTGCGGTCTCCGCTGGGGCTTGCGATGGTCGCCGCGCGCGTGCGCGGCCTGCGGTGCTGTTTGCTGTGCTGCTTGCCGTGCTGTCTGCCGTGCAACCCGCCGCGCGGCTGGCGCCCGGCTACGGCGCGGCGCGCGACCACGCGGTGCGCAGCGCCCGCTGCGTCATCTCGCCCGCCATCGCGGTCTTGTATTCGGCGTCGCCGCGCAGGTCCTCGGCCGGGTCGCAGATGGCCATCGCCAGCCGCGCCGCCTCGGCGATGGCCGCGTCGTCGAGCGGCTTGCCGCGCAGGCTCTGCTCGGCGTCGGTGGCGCGGATCGCCGTGGGCGCGACGTTGGTCAGCGCGATGCGCACGTCCTCCACCGTCTCGCCGCGCCGGCGCAGCATCACGGCCGCCGCCGCGGTGGCGAAGTCGCCGGACTTGCGCTTGAGCTTGGCGTAGCAGTGTCCGCTGCCCGGCGCCGGCGCCGGGATGCGGATTTCCGTGAGGATCTCGCCCGGCTCCAGCAGCGTCATGTAAGTGCCGAGGAAGAAGCCGTCGGCCGGCACCACGCGCTCGGCCAGCCTGCCGGCCAGCACGAAGGAAGCGTCCAGCGCGATCATCAGCGCCGGATGGTCGTTGCCCGGATCGCCGTGCGAGATGTCGCCGCCGATGGTGCCGCGGTAGCGCACCTGCGGGTCCGAGATCAGGCGCGCGCCCTCCACCAGCAGCGGGCACTTCTGCTGCAGCAGCGCCGACCAGATCAGCTCGTTCTCGGTGGTCATGGCGCCGATGCGCAGCTCGCCGCCTTCCTCGCGGATGCCCTTCAGGCCCTCGACCTTGCCGAGGTCGATCAGGTGGGCCGGCTCGGCGAAGCGCAGCTTCATCATCGGCAGCAGGCTGTGCCCGCCGGCCAGCAGCTTGGCGCCGTCGCCGTATTCCTCGAGCATGGCCACCGCCTCGGGCAGCGTCCTGGGCGCATGATATTCAAACGGGCGGGGGATCACGCTGGTCTCCTTGTCTCGCTCGCGCGCCCGCGCCTGCGGTCCGTGCCGGCGGCCTTGCGCGCATCGCTGTGTTTTCAGGAGCATTTCATAATGCAGCGCAGCAAAGCAATGTGACTTCCCGAACGCCCGGCAAGGCTGCGTCAACCGCCGGGAAACTTGCACGAACTACGGCAGGGACGTACAACAGAATTGCCGCGCAGGCGCGCGATGGGCAGCAACCGGGCAACCGCGAGCGCGAAGACAAGAACAACGACAGGCCGACATCGAAACCAGGAGATTGCACAATGGACCGCCTCGCGCCGTTCACCCCGCCAGCCCCCGAGGTGCGCCGCAACGAGACCTTCCAGCACAAGCTGGAACAGTTCAACCCGGGCATCGTCTGGCTCGATGCGCAAGGCCGCGTCACCGCCTTCAACGATGTTGCGCTGCAAATCCTCGGCCCCGCCAGCGAGCAGTCGCTCGGCGTCAGCCAGGACCGGCTGATCGGCATCGACGTGGTGCAGCTGCACCCGGAAAAAAGCCGCGAGAAACTGCGCTTCCTGCTGCAGTCCGAGGACGCCAGCGGCTGCCCGGTCAAGTCGCCGCCGCCGCTGGCGATGATGATCAACATCCCGGACCGCGTGCTGCTCATCAAGGTGTCCAAGATGGCGGACAGCGGCGGTGTATGCGGCACCTGCATGATCTTCTACGACGTGACCGACATCACCACCGAGCCGCACCACGCGCCCGCGTCAGGCAGCGCGCCGCTGCCGCGCCGGCTGTTCAAGATCCCCGTGTACCGCAAGAACCGCGTGATCCTGGTGGACCTCAAGGACATCGTGCGCTTCCAGGGCGACGGGCACTACACGACCATCGTCACCAGGGACGAACACTATCTCTCCAACCTGTCGCTGACCGACCTGGAGATGCGGCTCGACGACAGTGTTTATCTGCGGGTGCACCGCAGCCATATCGTCAGCCTGGCTTACGCGGTGGAGGTAGTGAGGAACGAGGAGCGTGTGCAACTGGTCATGGATGATGCGCAGCGCACGCTAGTGCCGGTCAGCCGGGCGAAGATCGCGGAGTTGAGGGAGAGGTTGGGGGTGGCGTGATTTTTTTTGGAATTTTATTCAGGTTCAAGGTCAACGGCTTTAAGAGCTTTAACGTCAAGATCGAAGTCAACTTTAAAGCCAGCGGCTTAACGTCAAAGTCAAAGTCAACATCAAAGTCAAAGGCTTTCGCTCCCCCGGAGCGACCTACTTTCTTTTCCCCGAAAAGAAAGTAGGCAAAGAAAGCGGGCTGCCTGGCCGGCAGGGGCAGAGCCGAACAGGGTTGCTGGTTGTTGGTGGTTTCGTGGTGGGGGTGGTGGTTCTGCTGGGATTCTGCCGGTACCGGTTTTGGCGGCCACTGTCTCTCGGGTGGTGTTCGATTCGTGGTGGCGCTGCATGATGGCGGTGGCCCAGGCCCTTCGGGCTGCTGCCGCGACCGGGGCAAATGCACACGGCAGAGGGACGGTGCTGGTTTCGTGGTGGGCGTGGTGGCCCCCCATTCGATCTCACTGCCAAACGGTTTTGACTTGAGAGGCAATCCGGTTCAAAGCAACCCCGCACACCCGCGCGGGGTCCACCACGCCCACCACGAAACCAGTGCCGGTGGTGCTACGCCGTGACCGCCAGCACCGGTAACGGCAGATGTCCGAACCAGCAGTGCGCCCGCCATCATAGGTCTGACCCCGCAACCCATACCGCCAGCCAGATCGTGGCCAGCCGAACCGGTAACGGCAGGATGCCAGCAGAACCACGAACCCCACGACGAAACCACCAACAAGAAGAAACCCCAACGTTTCTGCCCCTGCCGGCCAGGCAGCCCGCTTTCTTTGCCTACTTTCTTTTCGGGGAAAAGAAAGTAGGTCGCTCCGGGGGAGCGAAAGCCTTTGACTTTGACTTTGACTTTGACTTTGACTTTGACTTTGACTTTGACTTTGACTTTGACTTTGACTTTGACTTTGACGTTCAGCCGTTGACGTTAAGCAGTTGACTTTAACGTTAAGCCAAAGCCCCCCCTTAATCCCCCCCAAACTGCACCCTCAACAAATTCTTCTGCACCTTCCCCATCGTATTCCGCGGCAGCTCATCCACCAGATGCACCCGCTTCGGCACCTTGAAATTCGCAATCCGCCCCTTCAGCAAGCCGATCAGGCTGGCCTCCTCCAGCGCCGAGCCGGGCTTGCCCACCACCACCGCCACCACGGCTTCGCCGAAGTCGGCGTGCGGCACGCCGATCACCGCGCTCTCCGCCACGCCGGGCATCTCGTCGATGAAGCTTTCGATCTCCTTCGGGTAGACGTTGTAGCCGCCCGAGATGATGAGGTCCTTGCTGCGGCCGACGATGGTCAGGTAGTCGTCGGGCACCTTGCGCTCGCCGGACTGGCTGACGATGGCGCCGCCGAAGCGGCCGACGTCGCCGGTCTTGAACCAGCCGTCGGCGGTGAATTCTTCCTGCGTCTTCTCGGGCATGCGCCAGTAGCCCTTGAACACGTTCGGGCCGCGCACTTCCACGTTGCCGATCTCGCCGGGCGCGCAGGGCTTGCCGTCGCCGTCAACCACGCGCACCGAGACGCCGGGCAGCGGCTTGCCGACGGTGCCGCCGATGCGCTCGCCGTCGGCGGCGTCATACGGGTTGGAGACCAGCATCACGGTCTCGCTCATGCCGTAGCGCTCGAGGATGGTGTGGCCGGTGCGCGCGCGGAAGGCGTCGAAGGTTTCCATCAGCAGCGGCGCGGAGCCGGACACGAACAGGCGCATGCGGCGGCAGGTGTCGTCGTCGAAGCGCGATTCCTGCAGCATGCGCACGTAGTACGTGGGTACGCCCATCATCACGGTGGAGCGCGGCAGGAATTTCAGGATCTGGGCCATGTCGAGGCGGGGCGCCCAGATCATCTTGGCGCCGGCCAGCAGCGCGCCGTGCGAGGCCACGAACAGGCCGTGCACGTGGAAGATCGGCAGCATGTGCAGCAGCACGTCGTCGCTGCGCCAGCCCCAGTACGCGTGCAGCGTCTTGGCGTTGGAGGCGAGATTGCCGTGCGTGAGCATGGCGCCCTTGCTGCGGCCCGTGGTGCCGGAGGTGTACAGGATGGCGGCGAGGTCGTCGGCGCCGCGCGCCACCGTGGCGAAGGTATCCGGCTTGCCGGCCGCGCGCGCCAGCAGCGAGCCGGAGCGGTCGTCGTCGAGCGTGAACACGTGCCGGGTGCCGTGGCGGAAGGCCACCTTGGAGACCCACGGGAAGCTGGCGCTGCTGCACACCACCACGTCGGGCTCGGCATTGCCGATGAAGTAGTCGATCTCGGCTTCCTGATACGCGGTGTTGAGCGGCAGGTAGACGTAGCCGGCGCGCAGCGTGGCGAGGTAGAGGAACAGCGCCTCGGGCGACTTTTCCACCTGCACGGCCACGCGCGCGCCTTCGGGCAGCTTGAGCGCGGCCAGCAGGCTGGCCAGCCTGGCGGTGGCGCGGTCGAGGTCGTCCCAGCTGTAGTAGAGGCCGTCGTGGGTTTCGATGCAGCAGGCGCTGCGGTCTGCCGGGAAGCGGGATTCGAACAGGGCGAACAGGTTGGCGTTCATGTTGCGGAAGATATGGAACGGGATCGTCAGTAACATTGGCAATCGGGGGCCGGGAGCCCGGGAGATCGGCCCGAGAGGTCAATGAGGCGGTACGAGTGCGGTTTAGCGGACTTCATCGGGCCCGGACTTTCGGGCGGGCCGACAGCCGGCCATGATAGGCCCGCGGCTAGTGCCCGGTAAAGTGCGGCGCGCGCCGGGCCAGGAAGGCGGCCACGCCTTCGGCGTGGTCGGCGCTGCCGGCGTAGCGGAAATGCGCGGCCAGCTCGTGCGCGCCGAGCGGCTCGGGCGCGGGCGCCAGGCGGCGGATGGTCTCCTTGTTGATGCGCGCGGCCAGCGGCGCGCCGGCGGCGATGCGCGCGGTGGCGGCGGCCACCTCGCCGGCCAGCGCGGCGGCCGGCACCACGCGCGTGAGCAGCCCTTTCGCGTGCGCCTCGGCGGCGTCGAACACGCGGCCTTCGAGCAGGATCTCCAGCGCCACCGCGCGGCCGGCCAGCGCCAGCAGCCCGCCCAGCTCGCCCGGCGCCATCGGGAAGCCGAGCCGGTTGATGGGCACGCCGAAGCGGCTGTCGGCGGCGGCGATGCGCAGGTCGCAATGGCAGGCGATCTCCAGCCCGCCGCCCACGCAGACCCCTTCGATCATCGCCACCGTGGGATGGACGCAGTCCGCCACCGCGGCCAGCGCCGGCGCGATGATCTCCATGTGGTAGCGGCGCAGCGCGGCGTCGTCGCCGCGCTCCTGCGGGAATTCGGCGATGTCGGCGCCGGCGGCGCACTTG
>NZ_JBYTEL010000023.1:99676-107602 GCF_058789195.1 Cupriavidus sp. FW216-B1
CCCCCCCCCCCCCCCCCGCGCACCACCACGCAGCGCAGCGAGTCGTCCGCCGACAGCCGCGCGAAACCCTGCGCCAGCGCGCGCCACATCGCCACCGAGATCGCGTTGAGCCTGCCCGCGTTGGCCAGCGTGACCGTGGCGATGCCGCCATCGCGCGTGAATTCCACCGTGCCGCTCATGCCCTTGCTCCTGCCGTCATCACCATCCTCCTCGCGTCAAACCAGTCGAACCAGCCGAACCGGCCAAATCAGTCTATCTTGGCGCCGGACTGCTGCACCACCTGCGCCCAGCGCTTGATCTCGGCGCGCTGGAACTGGGCGAACTGTTCCTGCGTGAAGGCCGGCGTGTCGGAGCCGTTGGCCAGCCAGACCTGCTTCATCTCGGGCGTGTTGAGCGCCTTCTCCACTTCGGCGTAGAGCTTGTCGACGATGTCCTTCGGCGTGCCCTTGGGCACCCACATCGCGTACCAGGTGGAGACGTCGTAGTTGGCCACGCCGGCCTCGGCCGCGGTCGGCACGTTGGGAAAGGCGGCCGAGCGCTTGGTCGATGCCACCGCCAGCGCTTTGATGCGCCCGGCGCGGATGTGCTGGGCCGACGAGCCGAGCCCGTCGAACACCATGTCGACCTGCCCGGCGATCAGGTCCGACAGCGCCGGCCCCGCGCCCTTGTACGGGATGTGCGTGATGAAGGTCTTGGTCTGCAGCTTGAACAGCTCGCCCGCGAGGTGGTGCGACGAGCCGTTGCCGGCCGAGCCGTAGTTGAGCTTGCCCGGGTTCTTGCGGGCGTAGTCGATCAGCTCGCCGAGCGTGTTGGCGGAGACCTTGGCCGGGTTGACCACCACCACCTGCGGCGGCTGCGCGATCACGGTGACGGGAATGAAGTCCTTCTCGATGTCGTAGTCGAGCTTCTTGTAGAACGACGGCGCGATGGCGTGGTGCGCGCCGCCGATGAACACCGTGTAGCCGTCCGGCGCGGCCTTGGCGGCAATGCTCGCGCCCACCGTGCCGCCGGCGCCGCCGCGGTTGTCGATCACGAACTGCTTGCCGAGCTGCCTGGAAAGCTGCGCGGTCAGCGGGCGGGCGAAGGCATCGGTGCCGCCGCCGGCCGGGAACGGCACGATCACGGTGATGGGCTTGGACGGCCAGGCATCGGCCCGGACTGCCGGGGCTGCCATGCCGAGGGCCGCGCCGAGCGCGCAGGCCAGCCCGGCCAGTTGGAACTGACGACGTTTCATTGCTCTGTCTCCTGTGTCTTTTCTCTGCGGAAAGTCAAACGACGGAACTGCCACCACAACAAGGCGCCGGCCCGGCGAGGGGCCTGCCCCGGGACCCGGCCACGATCACAAGAACTTGCCCACGGCGCGGCTGATGCGCGGGTTGCCGTTGCCGAGGCGGGCCAGGTTGTCATCGAGCGCCTCGGGCACGTACAGGTAATTCACCATCATGCCGCACGACTGCGCGCGGCCCTTGCGCGACAGGTCGGCGGCCCAGTTCAGCCGCTCCACGCAGGCGCCGTTGCCGAGGTGGAAACGCGCCACCGGGTCGGCCGGCATGCCGTGGTGGCGCTCGCGCACGAGGAAATGCGCGGCCAGCGCCAGCGCGGTGTCGCGCATCACGGCGTCTTCCCGGGCGCCCTTTTCGTGCTCGCCGTGCGCCGCGTCCGCGCCGGCGGCCAGCGCCGCCAGCCAGGCCGCGCCGTCGGCGGGCGGCTCGCCATGCTGCTCGCGCCAGCGCGCCAGGCGCTTGTCGCCGAGCAGCGCGGCCACCGCGGCGCCGTCGCGCTTGCGCAGCCAGTCGGCGAAGCCGGGAATCGGCGACAGCGTGGCGAACTGCTTGAGCTTGGGAAACTCGCGCTGCAGTTCCTCGATCACGCGCTTGAGCAGGAAGTTGCCGAAGCTCACGCCGCGCAGCCCGGCCTGCGTGTTGGAGATGGAATAGAAGATGGCCCACTTGACGCGGCGCAGGTCTTCCAGCGGCGCCGCCTCGTCGAGCAGCGCGTGCACGTTGGCGGCCATCTCCGGCACGAAGGCCACCTCGACGAAGATCAGCGGCTCGCGCGGCATGCGCGGGTGGAAAAAGGCGTAGCAGCGGCGGTCGGAGTCGAGCCGGTTGCGCAGGTCCGCCCACGAGGCGATCTCGTGCACGGCCTCGTAGCGGATCAGCTTTTCCAGCAGCGAGGCGGGCGAGTCCCAGGTGATCGGCTGCAGCTCCAGCAGGCCCACGTCGAACCAGTTGGAGAACAGCGCCTCGAGATCGTCGTCGAGCGGGCGCAGGCCCGGCATGCGCTTTTGCCAGCGCAGCATGTCGGCGCGCAGGCCGATCAGGAAATGCAGGCCGCACACGCTGTCGCCCTGCTGGCCGTGCAGCGCGGCGAGCCGCCTGAAGAAGCGGATGCGGGCGTTGGACAGCGCCTGCGACAGGTTCGGGGCGGCGGCCGCCTTGTCTGTGCCAGTCGCTGCGCCGGTCCCTGCGCCAGTCCCGGCGCCGTTGCCTGCACCGCTGCCAGCCGCTTCGGCGGCCTCGCCATTGGCGGCGACCTCGGCCAGCACGCCGAGCATGGCCTGGCGCGCGTCGTCGCCGGCCGCCTCGTATTCGGCGCGCCACGACTGCGCGGCGGCGTTGGCGGCGCCATCGGTCAGGCGCGCGTCGAAGCACTGGCGCAACTGCTCGCGCTGGCGGCGCAGCACGCGCGCCGCCAGCGGCGCCGGCGCGGCGTCCACCTTGCCGTCGGCCCGGGCCGCGGGCTTGCCCGTGCCGTCGGCATCGCGCTCGCCCTTGCGGCCCCACCAGCGGCCGAAGCGCGACCACAGGGTGCCGCCCGCGGGCTCGGGGCCGGCCAGCGGCGCGCTGACTTTCTGTTCGCTGTTGAAGGAGTCCATGACGTACCTGCTATCGAACTGCTATCGAACGGTCGGACGATCAAAACGGTCAGGCATCGGACGAAGGCGCCGCCAGCCGGCGCGCGCGGGCCGGCCCGGCATCGCCGCCGCCCGCCTTGTCCGCGAGGCGCAGCCGCCCGCGCCGCGGCGCCGCAGCGACCTCGGCGGCGGGCGGCGCCGCGCCCTGCGCCTCGGCGGCGTCGAGCGCCCTGAGCGCGCCGCGCTGGCGCATCAGGTGCGTCTTCATCAGCGCCTCGGCGCCCTCGGAATCGTGCGCCTTGAGCGCGGAGAACACCGACAGATGCTCCGCGCACGATTCGCGGATGCGGCCCGGCAGCTTCAGGCTCTTGTGGCGCGACAGCCGCAGCACCTTGCGCAGGTCGCTGATCAGGCCGGACAGCCAGCGGTTGCCGGCCAGCCGCTGGATCGCTTCGTGGATCTGGTAGTTGGTTTCGTAATAGGCGTCGATATTGCCGTCCCGCGCGTAGCGCGCGAGCTCGGCATGCAGGCTTTCGAGCGCCTCGAGATCGGCGGCGCTGGCCTTGCGCGCGGCCTCGAAGGCGCAGCGCCCTTCGAGCAGCGCCATCAGCGGGAAGATCTCGTCGAGATCCTGCTCGGACAGCGCGTTGACGAAACAGCCGCGGCGCGGCTCCAGCCGCACCAGCCCCTCGGCCGCCAGCACCTTGAGCGCCTCGCGCAGCGGCGTGCGCGAAATGCCCATCGATTCGGCCACGCTGGCCTCGTCGATCCACGCGCCGGGCATCAGCGCGTGCTCGTCGATCAGCGTGCGCAGGCGCTCCGCGACTTCGAGATACAGGGCCTGCTGGATGATGCGCATGGAGTTCTCCGGCGGGAACGGGGCAATGGCATCGAGGTGGCCGCAGCGGCACTTCCGCCAACTCAATAATTCATAATTATGAATAACGGCGGCATTAACACAACAAGAATCGATGTTGCGCAGCGGCAAGCGGGATTTGTGGAAGCGTCGAAGGAAGCCGCCGGTTTTTTCCAGCACGGTGGCATTCGCAAGCGCCGGCCCTCTCCCTCTGCCCCTCTCCCGCACGCGGGAGAGGGGAGCAAACCGGGGGCAAGCGCCGCGCGTCAGCGCATCGACGCCCGCACCGCCTCGCCGTGCCGGTAGGCCCACACCAGCATGGCGATGCCGGCCAGGATCATCGGCAGGCTGAGCCACTGGCCCATCGAGAAGTTCAGCGCCAGCAGGCCGAGGAAGTTGTCGGGCTCGCGCGCGAACTCGACCAGGAAGCGGAAGCCGCCGTAGCCGATCAGGAACACGCCGGAGACCGCGCCCATCGGGCGGGGCCTGCGCGCGAACAGCCACAGGATGATGAACAGCGCCACGCCCTCGCCGGCGAACTGGTAGAGCTGCGACGGATGGCGCGGGATGTTGTCGCCGGCCTGCGGGAAGATCATGCCCCACGGCAGGTCGGTCGGGCGGCCCCACAGCTCGCCGTTGATGAAGTTGCCGATGCGCCCGGCCGCCAGGCCGCACGGCACCAGCGGCGCGATGAAGTCGGTCACTTCCATCCAGTGGCGCCCGCGCATCTTGCCGAACAGCCACATCGCCACGATCACGCCGAGGAAGCCGCCGTGGAAGGCCATGCCGCCCTCCCACACCTTGAGGATCTCGAGCGGGTGGCTGAGGTAGTAGTCGGCCTTGTAGAACAGCACGTAGCCCAGGCGCCCGCCCAGGATCACGCCCAGCACGCCGAAGAACAGCATGTCGTCCAGGTCCCGGGCGGTCCAGCCCTGCGCGGCCATATGCGGCTGGCGGATGCGCAGCCGGCCGAACCACAGGAACATGATGAAGCCGGCCAGGTACATCAGCCCGTACCAGCGGATGGCCAGCGGACCGAGGTGGATGGCGACCGGATCGAATTGCGGGTGAATCAGCATGTTTGCCGTGAAGTAGGTTGTGGGGCCGCGCCGCGCACGGCAGGCCAGGAAAAAAGCCGGCGGGCGGGAAATCAGCCGGCGGCCGCGTCCGGCTTTATGCCAGCGTTTTGCGTCACGGTCATGGCAGACGCCAGCGCGCCGGCGATCTCGATGAAGGAACGCAGCACCGGGCTGACGCTGCCGGCGCCCGCCTCGCGCCACACCAGCCCGGTCTCGATGTCGGGCCCGGCATCGCGCAGCGGCAGGTAGGACACCCCGGTGCGGCGAAGGTTGCACAGCGAGGCCGGCACCAGCGCCACGCCCATGCCAGCCGACACCAGGCTGACGATGGTCTGCATCTGGATGGCCTCCTGGGCGATCGCCGGCGTCAGCCCTTCGCGCGCATAACAGCCCGTAATGATGTCATAAAACGCCGGCGCGCTTCGCCGCGGGAAGATGATGAGCGGCTCGTGGGCCACGTCGCGCAGCGCGATGCCGGCCTGCGCATCGCCGCCGTCCCCACTGTCCCCACTGTCCCCGCTGTCCTGCGCCGCGCCGCGCGGCCGCCAGCCCTGCGGCACGGCCAGCACCAGCGGCTCGCGCACCAGCGGCAGGTAGGACACGCCGTGCGGCATGGCCGGCAGTTGCGGGCGGATCACCAGCCCGGCGTCGATGGCGCCTTCCATCAGCGCCTCGAGCTGGATGTCGCTGGTGGCCTCGCGCAGTTGCAGGTGCACGTTGGGGTGGTGCGCGCGGAAGCGCCGCAGCAGGTCGGGCAGGATGCCGTAGTCGGCGGTGCTGACGAAGGCCAGCGAGAGCGTGCCCGCCTCGCCGCGCGCCAGCCGCTGGGCCAGCCCGGGCAGCGCGGCGGCGTCGGCCAGCACGCGGCGCACCTCGGGCAGCCATTGCTGGCCGGCCGGCGTCAGCGCCACCGAGCGGCGCGTGCGCAGGAACAGCGGCACGCCGATTTCCTCCTCCAGCGCCTGGATCTGCTGCGACAGCGGCGGCTGGGTCATGGCCAGGCGGCGCGCCGCGCGGCCGAAATGGAGTTCTTCCGCCACCGTGACGAAGTAGCGTAGCTGGCGCAGGTCCAATCGGGCTCCTGATATGTTTCTCGACTCAATAGAGGTTGAATAATATATTTGACACGATAAAACGCAAGCGGCATGCTTTCGCCCACAACACGGCAGACGCCCGCGCGGGGTTCAGGCCAACCCGAACCACCGCGCCGGCCAGCACCCATTCCCCCGGAGATTCCCCATGACGTTCAACAAACGCTCGCAGCACATCACGCAAGGCGTGGCGCGCTCCCCCAACCGCTCGATGTACTACGCGCTTGGCTACAAGAAGGAAGACTTCGACAAGCCGATGGTGGGCATCGCCAACGGCCACTCGACCATCACGCCGTGCAACTCGGGCCTGCAGCGCCTGGCCGACGCGGCCGTGGCCGCCATCAAGGACGCCGGCGCCAACCCGCAGATCTTCGGCACGCCGACCATCTCGGACGGCATGTCGATGGGCACCGAGGGCATGAAGTACTCGCTGATCTCGCGCGAAGTCATCGCCGACTGCATCGAGACCGCGGCGCAGGGCCAGTGGATGGACGGCGTGGTGGTGATCGGCGGCTGCGACAAGAACATGCCGGGCGGCATGATCGCGCTGGCGCGCACCAACGTGCCGGGTATCTACGTCTACGGCGGCACCATCAAGCCGGGCAACTGGAAGGGCAAGGACCTGACCATCGTGTCGTCGTTCGAGGCCGTGGGCGAATTCACCGCCGGGCGCCTGAGCCAGGAAGACTTCGAGGGCGTGGAAAAGAACGCCTGCCCGACCTCGGGCTCGTGCGGCGGCATGTACACCGCCAACACCATGAGCTCCTCGTTCGAGGCGCTGGGCATGTCGCTGCTGTACTCGTCGACGATGGCCAACCCCGACCAGGAAAAGGTCGACAGCGCCGCCGAATCGGCGCGCGTGCTGGTCGAGGCCATCAAGAAGGACATCAAGCCGCGCGACATCATCACGCGCAAGTCGATCGAGAACGCGGTCTCGCTGATCATGGCCACCGGCGGCTCCACCAACGCCGTGCTGCACTACCTGGCGATCGCCCACTCGGCCGAGGTGGAATGGACCATCGACGACTTCGAGCGCATCCGCCGCAAGGTCCCGGTGATCTGCAACCTCAAGCCCTCGGGCCAGTACGTGGCGACCGACCTGCACCGCGCCGGCGGCATCCCGCAAGTGATGAAGATCCTGCTCAAGGCCGGCCTGCTGCATGGCGACTGCCTGACCATCACCGGCCGCACCCTGGCCGAGGAACTGGAAAACGTGCCCGACACCCCGCGCGCCGACCAGGACGTGATCCTGCCGATCGAGAAGGCGCTGTACAAGGAAGGCCACCTCGCCATCCTCAAAGGCAACCTGGCCGAGGAAGGCGCGGTCGCCAAGATCACCGGCCTGAAGAACCCGGTCATCACCGGCCCGGCGCGCGTGTTCGAGGACGAGCAAAGCGCGATGGACGCCATCCTGGCCGACAAGATCAACGCCGGCGACATCCTGGTGCTGCGCTACCTCGGCCCCAAGGGCGGCCCGGGCATGCCCGAGATGCTGGCCCCCACCTCCGCCATCATCGGCAAGGGCCTGGGTGAGTCGGTCGGCTTCATCACCGACGGCCGCTTCTCCGGCGGCACCTGGGGCATGGTGGTCGGCCACGTCGCGCCCGAAGCGCACGTGGGCGGCAACATCGCGCTGGTGCGCGAAGGCGACTCCGTCACCATCGACGCGCACAAGCTGCTGCTGCAGCTCAACGTGAGCGATGAAGAACTGGCCAAGCGCCGCGCCGAATGGAAGCAGCCGGCACCGCGGTACACGCGCGGCGTGCTGGCGAAGTTCTCGAAGCTGGCCTCGACGGCGAGCAAGGGGGCGGTGACGGATTAAGGTTTTTGGGGTTCGGTCCTGATCTGGGCCCGAAAGAAAAAACCCGCGATTTCTCGCGGGTTTTTTCTTGGGGGTTTTTTTACCTTTCGGGTTTTCCTTTGCGGGAATTGTTTAACGTCAACTTCTTAAACTGATTAACTGCTTAACGTCAAAGTCAACATCAAAGTCAAAGGCTTTCGCTCCCCCGGAGCGACCTACTTTCTTTTCCCCGAAAAGAAAGT
>NZ_JBYTEL010000024.1:0-89909 GCF_058789195.1 Cupriavidus sp. FW216-B1
GGGGGGGGGGGGGGGGGGGGGGGGGGGGGGGGGGCGGCGCGCGCCGGCACCGCCGCCGGCCGCGTTGCGGCGGGAAGGGCCCGGCGCGCGGGAAGGGTGGGGCGGGCGGGCACGCCGGCGGCGGCCTGGGCGCCGAGCCGGAACACGGCCACCGTGTCCTTGAGCTTGCCGGCCTGTTCCTCGAGCGACTGCGCGGCCGCGGCCGCTTCCTCGACCAGCGAGGCGTTCTGCTGGGTGACTTCGTCCATCTGGCTCACCGCCCGCGCGACCTGGTCGATGCCGCTGGTCTGTTCGACCGAGGCGGCCGAGATCTCGCCCATGATGTCGGACACGCGCTGGATGTCGCGGATGATCTCGGTCATGGTGGCGCCGGCCTGGTCGACCAGCGTGGTGCCGGTGGTGACGCGCGCCGAGGACTTGTCGATCAGGTCCTTGATCTCCTTGGCCGCGCTCGACGAACGCTGCGCCAGCGTGCGCACTTCGCCGGCCACCACCGCGAAGCCGCGGCCCTGCTCGCCGGCGCGCGCCGCTTCCACGGCGGCGTTGAGCGCCAGGATGTTGGTCTGGAAGGCAATGCCTTCGATGATGCTGATGATGTCGGCGATGCGCGCCGAGCTTTCGTTGATCTCGCTCATGGTCGAGACCACGTTGCGGATCACCTCGCCGCCGTGGTTGGCGGTTCCCGACGCGGTGGCGGCCAGCGAGGCGGCCTGGCGCGCGTTGTCGGCGTTCTGCTTCACGGTGCCGGTGAGTTCTTCCATGCTGGCGGCGGTCTGCTCCAGCGAGGCGGCCTGCTGCTCCGTGCGCGACGACAGGTCGACGTTGCCGGCGGCGATCTGCTTGGTGGCCGCGGCGATGGTCTCGCTGCCGGTGCGCACGGCCAGCACGGTCTGCGCCAGCCCGTCCTGCATGCGCGCGATGCCCGCCAGCAACAGGCCCATTTCGTCCTGGGAGTGCACGTGGACGGTGCGGCTCAGGTCGCCGGCGGTGATGTACTCGAAGTGCTCCAGCGCGGCCTCGAGCGGCCGCGCGATGGCGCGGCGCAGCGCCAGCCAGCTGTAGACGGCAAGCGCGAGGCCGCCGAGCAGCGCGACCACGGTGATGGTGCGGAAGCGCGAGAAGGAAGCCTCGGCATCCTCGTAGCTGGTGCGGGCGCGCTCGGTCTGCAGCTTGCTGAGCGCCTCGGCGCTGGACTGCAGCGCGGCGTAGAACGGCGTGTGCGCGACGCCGGTGGCGATGATCTTCTCATGGTCCCCCGACCTGATCGCGTCGGTGAAGGTATCGAGCGCGCCGTACAGCGCCTTGCGCTTCGCGCTCACTTCCTGGGCCAGGCGGTCTTCCTCCGCGTCGCGCGGCAGCGCCAGGTAGCGCTGCCAGGCGGCATCGGCGTTGCTGAGGAATTTCACGTTGCGCGCCAGCAGCTCGGCGGCGTGGGGCGAGGCCGGGTCCAGGGCGGCGCTGAACAGCGAGGTCCGCACGCGGCCCAGCCAGCTATCGGCCTCGGCGATGGCGATGGCGCTCGGCAACTGGTTGGCGTAGGTCGCGTGGTTGGCCTCGTTGCTGCGCGTCATGCCGAGCAGGCCGAGCGCCCCGACCACGACCAGGAGGAGGGAAAGCACGAACATCGCGATGGCGAGCCGGGCCTTGATGGTGAGCTTCGATAGCATTGCTTGATCCATGTATTGAGGAAAATCTCAATACGTATTTACGGCAGGGGCGATGCCGGCTGAAGCTGTACCGCCGCGTGCGCGCAGCGGCGGCACGCGCCCACGCGCGTCGGCGCCTGCGAAGCGGGTCCGCGCGCTATGCGTATTCCTGAGGCGGCGGCTGGCGGCGCAGGCGTTGGAACCCAGCAGAATCAAGGGATTGGGGCGCGTGCGGCGGCGCCCGCGCGGGAGCGGCGCGGGCATGCGTCGTTGCCGTTGTCCGTCAGGCCGGACAATGATTCCGCCGCCCGGGACAATAATCCGGCCCGGGCGGGTGCGTCCGGCGCCTCGCCAGGCGCGGTCGTTCGGGCCTATGCTCACGGCTTGTCAGGCACGAACAGCGAAGGAGCACAAATGACGTGGTCAGCCCAGCAGTATGTGAAATTCGAGAACGAACGCACCCGCCCGGTGCGCGACCTGCTGGCCGCCGTGCCGGGGCGCGCGCCGCGCCTTGCCGTGGACATCGGCTGCGGCCCCGGCAATTCGACCGAGGTGCTGGCGGCCAGCTTCCCGGGCGCCAGCGTCACCGGCCTCGACAGCTCGGCCGACATGATCGCCGCCGCGCGCAAGCGCCTGCCCGCGCTGCAGTTCGAAGTGGCCAGCATCGAGCACTGGCAGGCCCCCGGCCCCTACGACCTCATCCTCGCCAACGCGGTGCTGCAATGGCTGCCCGACCACGAGCGCCTGCTGCCGGCGCTGGCCGCCAAGCTGGCGCCCGGTGGCAGCCTCGCCATCCAGGTGCCGGACACGCTCGACACGCCCGCGCACCGCCTGATGCGCGACGTCGCCGCCGACGGCCCGTGGGCCGCCCGGCTCGCCGCCGCCGCGCAGGCGCGCACCACGCTGGCCCGCCCGGACTGGTATTACGCGCTGCTGCGCGCGCACTGCGGCACCGTCGACGTCTGGCAGACCACCTACTACCATGCGCTGGCGGGCGGCCCGGCGGCCATCGTGGAATGGTTCAAGGGCACCGGCCTGCGCCCGTTCCTCGATCCGCTCGACGAAGCCCAGCGCGGCGCCTATCTCGAGCGCTACACGGCGGAAGTGGCGCGCGCCTACCCGCTCCTGGCCGACGGCTCCGTGCTGCTGCCGTTCCCGCGCTTCTTCATCGTGGCGACGCGCTGAGGCGGGCCGGGCCGGCGCGGGAAAGGGTACCGAACCGGGGCGCCGGGCTGCGCTGGCGCCGGCATCGAAGTAACATTGCGGACATGGCGCCAGCCCGCACCCGGAGACCTTCCCCATGAACACGAAAACAGTCAAGATTCCCGGCCCCGATCACCCGATCACGATCGCCGCCAATCCCGGGCGCGTCGTCGTCAGGGCCGGCGGCGCGGTGGTGGCCGATACCCGCGCGGCGCTGACGCTGTGCGAGGCGTCCTACCCGGCGGTGCAGTACGTGCCGCGCGCGGACGTGGACATGGCGCGCCTGGAGCGCACCGACCATGCCACCTATTGCCCGTACAAGGGCGATTGCGCCTACTACAGTATTCCCGCGGGCGGCGCGCGCGCCGCCCGCGCGGTGTGGACCTACGAGCATCCCTACGCGGCCGTGGCGCAGATCGCCGGCTATCTCGCGTTCGACCCGGCCAGGGTCGACAGCATCGAAGTCACCGCCGGCTGAGCGCCGGCCGATCAATCTGCACAGGACCCGCTGCAAGTGCTTGAATGCATGAATGCGCGTGGCGACAGCCACGCACCGACGAACTGATGACAACATGGATGACCATTTTCGGCACGGGGCAGGTGCGCTGCCCATCTTGTTCCGGCTGCTTGCCAGGCTGCCGCTGCCACTGCTGCAGGCCACCGGGCGCCTGCTCGGCAAGCTGGCCTACGCGGCGCCGGGCCGCTACCGCGAGCGCCTGCGCGCCAACGCCGCCATCGCCGGCTATGCGGATCCCGCCTTCGCGCGCCACGCCGCCGGCGAAGCCGGCGCCATGATCATGGAACTGCCGCGGGTCTGGTTCCGCACCCAGCAGAGCGTGGGCCAGGTGGTCACCGACGACTGGCAGGTGGTGCAGGACGCCGTCGACGACGGCCGCGGCATCCTGTTCCTGACGCCGCACCTGGGCTGCTTCGAGATCACCGCGCGCTACACCGCCCAGCGCCTGCCGCTGACCGTGATGTTCCGCCCGCCGCGCAAGGACATCATGGCGCCGCTGCTGGATGCCGCGCGCGGCATGTCGGGCCTGCAGGTGGTGCCGGCCACCTCGCAGGGCGTGCGCGCCTTCGTGCGGGCGCTGCGCCAGGGCAACGCGGTCGGGCTGCTGCCGGACCAGGCGCCGAGCTTCGGCGATGGCGTGTGGGTGCCGTTCTTCGGCCGCCTGGCCTACACCATGACGCTGCCGGGCAAGCTCGCCATGCAGACCGGCGTGCCGATCATCCTGGCCGCGGGCGAGCGGCTGCCGCAAGGGCGCGGCTGGCGCATGCACTACGTGCGCCTGCCCGAACTGCCGGCCGCGGCGCCGGCGCAGGCGGCGCTGCTCAACGCCGAGATGGAACGGCTGATCCGGCGCTTTCCGCAGCAATACCTGTGGAGCTACAACCGCTACAAGGTGCCACCGGGCGCACCGCCCGCGCCGGTCGAGGCGGAGCCGGGCGTGCCGGAGGCGCTGTAGGCGCCGGGGGAGCCGGAAGTGCCACGGCAAGCGCCGCAGGCGGCACAACCGCCGCGCCGACGGAAATTTCCGCTCCCGACATGCGTTTGACGTGGGTCAATGGCCGCCGCGAGCCGTCCCGCTAAGATGGTTTCCGTCATGGAGATGCGGGGGCGCTCTTCATGACTTGTCTACCCGTTTCCAAGTACGGAAACTTAGCCCGCGCCACGCAAGTGGGGCGGGCTTTTTTCTTTGGCGGTCCATCTTGTGCGGTCTGGTCAGGTGTGGCGCGCTTGCGCGGCCTGCGCGCCGTCGCGAAACGCCGCGGCGACGGCTTCGACGATCGCCGGCCATATGCCGGGTTGCCGAAGCACGGGAATTTCCTTAGCGAGCGCGTTGCTGAGCTGGCCCTGGTTCTGCTCGATCGAGCGCAACACGCGGTCGGCCTGGTGGTCCGGCATTTCGACGATTTCCTTGAGCGCGCGGCGGGCCTGCGCGTGACTGCGCAGGTAGCGCGATTCTTCGCGCATCTGCTCGGTGAGTGTGCGTGCGATGAGGTCGGACAAGTACAACACATGGGGGCCGAGATCGGGATAGCGCCACAGGGGCCTGGCCGGGTCGGCGCCCGTGAAGGCGAAGTTCGATACGACGCCGTCCGGATACGTGGTCTGCGTGGATTCGAACGATACGTAGTCGCGCACGCCCTGCATGAGTGGTCCGGACACCTGGTCCAGCACCCTGTCGTAGTCGCGGCGGCCTGCCGCATCGTCCAGAATCGCCGCGGATACGGGCAGAATGACCGGTTCGGGAATGACGTTGTCCCGCCGCAGCACGTCGTTGATCAGGAAGCGGTGAACCCGGCCATTTCCATCGGCCAGCGGGTGTATATAGACAAAGCCGAAGGCGGCAACGGCGCTACGCATCACCGGCGACTGGCCGCGCGTGCGCGCCAGGAAGATCCGCAGTCCCTCCAGCATGGCGGGCACATCTTCCTGGACCGGGGCGACGTAATGCACGACTTCATTGAAGCGGACCGTTTCCCCCACGAACACCGGCGACTGCCGCAGGCCGAAATGCGTCAGCGTGGTCGTGTTGCCGAGAATGTCGCGCTGCAGTTCGGCTACGGCGGCGTCCGCCAGGGGCTGCTCGCCCTGAGCGGTGCGCCGCGCCATCACGTCGGCGAAGCGCTGGATGCGGGTCGTGCGATCGGCCTCTCCCTCGATGGCAAAGCTGGCCTTGCTTTCTCTCAAGGTCATCCAGGCGGCGGCACGCATGAGCAGGTCTTCGCCGAACTCGTTGGCCAGATCGTCGAACAGCCGGCGCACGTCCAGTGCCGCGGCCTGCTGGAAGGCCTCGGTCTTCACCAGCGTCGGGCAGAAGTGGCGCGTCCCGGGCAGGTTGTCGTTGATGCGCCAACGCTGGGTCTTCACGATCTGGCCAGCCGACGCGGCGACCAGCTTGGCATCGTCGAGCACGTCGACATAATTGCCGGCCAACCGCTCGGGCACCTGCAGATGGTCGCCGGTCAGCCACTCGTACAAGAAGGCCGCGCGGCGGGCATATTGCCCGGTGGGCTCGGCCATCACCCAGTCCTGGACGAAGCCGGGACCCGAGCGGGTGAACAAGCGCGCGAGGAATTCCAGTTGTGGCACTTCGTGCCGCAGGTGAAACTGCAGGTGCGCCGCGGCTTCGTCCGCCGGGCGCATGGTTTCGGGGTAGGTCTCCAGCCGGTAGCCGTCGTTGGCTTCGCTGGCGCGCCGTCCGCCGATCCGGCTGAGCACGGGCAGCCGTGCCAAGGGCATCACACTGTAGTGCGTGGCCAGCCAGGCGGCACCGGCCGGGTCATCAGGCAGGTCAGGCATGTGCAGGTTCCGGTAGGTTGACGCGCCGGCCTCGGCGCAAAAACGATCATCGGCGGGTCTTTGGGGTGTCCGCCGATTTCGGGTGAGCAAAATGGATTATAAATCCTCGGGTTTGCGCAAATTTGATTTTCTGCGGGGAGGGCATGCATGACATCGAGTGGAAATGTGGCGCCCGCGCCGTTCGCGCCGGACCGGCTCTCGGTCGGCCTGACGCTGCCGCTGCTGGGCGCGGGCCGCATCGTCGCGGATTTCGGGGAGCAGTTGAGCCTGGCCGCGCACGCGGACGCGCTCGGCTTTCGCGCGCTGTGGGTGCGCGACGTGCCGCTGAACAGCGCCGCCTATCCCGATCCGGTCGGGCATCTCGATCCCTGGGTCTTCCTCGGCGCGCTGGCCGCGCGGACCGGGCGCATCGCGCTGGTCAGCGGCGCCATCGTGCTCACGCTGCGCCACCCGCTGCATGTGGCCAAGGCGGCGGTATCGGTGGCGGCGCTGTCGCAGGGCCGCTTCATCCTCGGCCTGGGTTCCGGGGACCGGCCGGCCGAATATGCCGCCTTCGGGCAGGACACGGCGGCGCGGCGCGATCTGTATCTGCGCCACTGGCAGACCGTCGCGGCGGCGGTGGCCAGGCCCTCCCGCGTGGTGCCGGACCTCGTTGCCGAAGGCGAGGCGGGCGGCGCCGAAGCCTTCTTCCTGCTGCCGGAACTCGCGCAGCCGATTCCGCTGCTCGCGGTCGGCTCCGGCGGGCAGAGCGTCGACTGGATCGCGCGCCATGCCATCGGCTGGATGACGTACCACCGCGAGCCGGCGGTGCAGCGCGAGCGCTACCGCATGTGGCGCGCGGCGGTCGAGCGCGCCGCGCCGGGGCAGTTCCGCGCGTTCGGCGTGGCCATGCAGCTCGACCTCGCCGACGATCCCGGCGCGCCGCCCGCGGCCATCCCGCTCGGCTACCGCACCGGGCGGCGCGGGCTGGCCGCCGTGCTTGCCGGGATGCGCGACAGCGGCACGCACCACGTCACGCTCAACCTGGGTTCGTCGCCGCGCGCGCCGCGCGAGGTGATGGAGGAAATCGCGGCGGAGATCCTGCCGGCATTCCACGCCGGCTGAGGGCGAACGGGGCGGCAGGGGCGGCAAGGGCGGTCGCGAGGCGTCATGGGCGCCATCGGCGGGCACCCCGTATGACGCGCCGGGCATGTCCATATTTCCGCGAAATCTTATGCGGAAAACGTGCAAGGATCGGCGAAACCATTCGTTCCTTTCAGATAGGCCGGTCGGTAGTCTTCTTCCCTGACACAAGCCTTCCCACGAAGGAAGGCCATGAAACGCGGCGCAAAGGCGCCATTTCACGACAGATGACGGGAGCAAGACACATGATTCGCAAGCTGGCCATCGGATTCGCGGCACTGGCCGTGATCGGTTCCACCCAGGTCGCCTGGGCCAACACCACGCTGCTCAATGTTTCGTACGACCCCACGCGCGAGCTGTACGTGGATGTCAACGCCGCTTTCGCCAAGGCCTGGAAGGCCAAGGGCGGCGACGCCGTGACCATCCGCCAGTCGCACGGCGGCTCGGGCAAGCAGGCGCGCTCGGTGATCGACGGGCTGGATGCGGACGTGGTCACGCTGGCGCTGGGCTACGACATCGACGCCATCGCCGAGAAGGGCCTGCTCAAGGCCGACTGGCAAAAGCGCCTGCCGCACAACGCCTCGCCCTATACCTCGACCATCGTGTTCCTGGTGCGCAAGGGCAATCCCAAGGGCATCAAGGACTGGAACGACCTGATCAAGCCGGGCGTGCAGGTGATCACCCCCAACCCGAAGACCTCGGGCGGCGCGCGCTGGAACTATCTGGCGGCGTGGGGCTACGCGCTGCGCCAGCCGGGCGGCAATGAGCAGAAGGCCAAGGAATTCGTCGGCGCGCTGCTGAAGAACGTGCCGGTGCTCGACTCCGGCGCGCGCGGCGCGACCACCACCTTCGTCGAGCGCGGCCTCGGCGACGTGCTGATCGCGTGGGAAAACGAAGCGATCCTGGCCATCAAGGAACTGGGTCCGGACAAGTTCGACATCGTCGCGCCGTCCATCTCGATCCTGGCCGAGCCGCCGGTGGCGGTGGTCGACAAGGTGGTGGACAAGAAGGGCACGCGCAAGGTGGCCGAGGCCTACCTGCAGTTCCTGTACACCGACGAAGGCCAGGAAATCGCGGCCAAGAATTACTACCGCCCGATCTCCGAGAAGATCGCTGCCAAGTACGCGGCCAACTTCCCGAAGGTCAAGCTGTTCACCATCGACGAAGAGTTCGGCGGCTGGCAGAAGGCGCAGAAGGCGCACTTCGCCGACGGCGGCTCGTTCGACCAGATCTACCAGCCCGGCAAGAAATAAGCGGCGGCGTGAGTGCGGCGCCCACCGAACCCGCCGCGCCCGCCGCGCCCGCTGCGCCAACCAGCCAACAAGGAAAGCCCGATGTCCATCCTGACCCTGTCCGGCAGCCCCTCCGCACCGTCGCGCTCCGGACACCTGCTGACGCATCTGCGCGGCGTGCTCGAAGCCGCCGGCGAGCGTACCAGCCACCTGGCGCTGCGGGAACTGCCGCCCGCCGCGCTGCTGGCGGCCAGGGTGGACGACCCCGAGATCGCCGCCGCCACCCGCGCGGTGGCCGAGGCCCAGGTGGTGATCCTGGCCACGCCGGTCTACAAGGCGGCCTACAGCGGCCTGCTCAAGACCTTCCTCGACCTGCTGCCCCAGACCGGCCTGCGCGACAAGGTGGTGCTGCCGATCGCCACCGGCGGCAGCCTGGCCCACACGCTGGCCATCGACTACGCCTTGCGCCCGGTGCTGTCCGCGCTCGGCGCGCGCCACATCCTGCCCGGCATCTTCGCCGTGGACCAGCAGATCGCCTATTCCGAGACGCAAGGCCTGAGCCTTGATCCCGCGCTGGATGCGCGCCTGGCCGAAGGCGTGCTGCGCCTGCGCGAGGCGCTGGCCCATGCCCGCATCGCGGTGCCGCTGGACCTGCTGCCCGGCACGGCCGCCGGCGCGGATACGTCCACCGCGCCCGCCGCATTCTCGCGCGCGGCCGCGCGCCCGGCCGCGGCCGGGCGATGTTCCGCCTGAGTTGACGCGGGCGGCGCCTGCCGCCCGCCCGCGTGCCTCGCGCCTTGATTGCCATGCCGCCTGCGGGCCGGCAGGCGGGCATGCGCGCGCCGCATCGCCTTGCTTCGCTTCGCACAGGATCATCTTCGTACAGGACCATTCCACATGACTTCGCCCATCTCCACGCCCGCCGGCCACCACAGCGCGCCCGCCGCCGGCGCCAGCCTCAAGCGCCGCCTGCTGCTGGCCGCGCTGGTGGCCGCCACCGGCCTGGCCTATGCGCTGCTGCCCGGCCGCGCGCAGGCGCAGGACACCAGCAACAAGGTGCTGCGCATCGGCTACCAGAAGTACGGCACGCTGACGCTGCTCAAGGCGCGCGGCACGCTGGAAAAGCGCCTCGCGCCGCTGGGCATCGCGGTCAGGTGGACGGAGTTCCCGGCCGGCCCGCAACTGCTCGAAGGCCTGAACGTGGGCGCCATCGATTTCGGCACCGTGGGCGAAGCCCCGCCGATCTTCGCGCAGGCCGCCGGCGCGCAACTGGCCTACATCGGCAACGAGCCGCCCGCGCCGGCGGCCGAGGCCATCGTGGTGCCCAAGGGTTCGGCGCTCAAGTCGGTGGCGGACCTGCGCGGCAAGCGCGTGGCGCTGAACAAGGGCTCGAACGTGCATTACCTGCTGGTGCGCCTGCTGGAAAAGGCCGGCGTGCCCTACAGCGAGATCCAGCCGGTCTACCTGGCCCCGGCCGACGCGCGCGCGGCCTTCGAGCGCGGCGCGGTGGACGCCTGGGCGATCTGGGACCCGTTCCTGGCCGCCGCCGAGAAGCAGCTCGACGCGCGCGTGCTGGCCGACGGCCGCGGCGCCGACGGCAAGAACGTGGTCAGCAACCACCAGTTCTACCTGGCCTCGCGCCCTTACGCGCAGGCCCGGCCCGACGTGGTCAACCTGATCCTGGACGAGCTCGCCACGCTGGGCACCTGGGCCGAGAAGAACCCCAAGGAAGCCGTGACCGTGCTGGTCCCGCAACTGGGCCTCGACCCGGCCGTGGTGACGCTGGCGGTGTCGCGCTTTTCCTACGGCGCCAAGGCCGTGACGCCGGCCGTGCTGGGCGAGCAGCAGCGCATCGCCGACGTGTTCTACACGCTCAAGCTGATTCCCAAGCCGGTCAAGGTGGCCGACGCCGCCTGGCAGGCGCAGCGCTGAGCGGCGCGCCGGCCGCGCGCGATTCCACGAGGCTGTCGCCCAGAACGGCCCTGATCCCATAGCCCCCGACAAGCTCAACAGGTGAAGACATGCAGGTTTTCTGGTTCATCCCCACGCACGGCGACAGCCGCTATCTCGGCACCTCGGATGGGGCGCGCGAAGTCAATTTCGATTACCTGAAGCAGATCGCCACCGCCGCCGACAACCTCGGCTACGAAGGCGTGCTGATTCCCACCGGCCGCTCCTGCGAAGATCCGTGGGTGGCCGCCTCGATGCTGGCCGCGGTCACGCGCCGGCTGCGCTTCCTGGTGGCGGTGCGCCCGGGTCTGATGGCGCCCACGCTGGCCGCGCGCATGGCGGCCACGTTCGACCGCCTGTCCGGCGGGCGGCTGCTGGTCAACCTCGTGACCGGCGGCGACGTGTCGGAGCTCGAAGGCGATGGCCTGTTCCTCGACCATGCCGAGCGCTATGAAGCCTCGGCCGAGTTCATCCGCGTGTGGCGCGACGTGCTGGCCGCCAGCCACGAAGGCACCGCGGTCGACTTCGAAGGCAAGCATCTCAAGGTCAAGGGCGCCAAGGTCCTGTACCCGCCGCTGCAGCGGCCGCATCCGCCGGTGTATTTCGGCGGCTCGTCGGAAGCCGCGCACGAGCTGGCCGCCGAGCAGGTCGAAACCTACCTGACCTGGGGCGAGCCGCCGCAGGACGTGGCGAAGAAGCTGGCCGACGTGCGCGCGCGCGCCGCGCGCCACGGGCGTACCGTGCGCTTCGGCATCCGCCTGCACGTGATCGTGCGCGAGACCGACGCCGAGGCCTGGGCCGCGGCCGACCAGCTGATCAGCCACCTCGACGACGAGACCGTGGCGCGCGCGCAGGCGGTGTTCGCCAAGATGGATTCCGAGGGCCAGCGCCGCATGGCCGCGCTGCACGCCGGCGGCGGCAAGCGCTCGCGCGCGGAGCTGGAGATCAGCCCCAACCTGTGGGCCGGCGTCGGCCTGGTGCGCGGCGGCGCCGGCACCGCGCTGGTGGGCGACGCGCGGACCGTGGCCGCGCGCATGCAGGAATACGCCGAGCTGGGCATCGACACCTTCGTGCTGTCCGGCTACCCGCACCTCGAGGAAGCCTACCGCTTCGCCGAGCTGGTGTTCCCGCTGCTGCCGCGCTCGGTGCAGGACAAGCTGCCGGGCAAGGTGCTGTCCGGCCCGTTCGGCGAAGTGATGGCGACCGGCATCGTGCCGCGCGCGTCGCAGAGCTGAGGAGACACGCCATGAGCGCCCCCTCGACACTCCCGCCGCGCCGCATCGCGTGGCTGCATCAGGCCGCGGCCGCCGCCGCGCCGTGGGCGGTCCCGGTGCTGCTGGTGCTGGGCTGGCAGCTGGCCGCGCAGGCCGGCTGGCTGTCCAGCCGCATCCTGCCGGCGCCGCTCGACGTGGTGAAAGCCGCGTGGGGCCTGGCCGTGACCGGCGAACTGTGGCGCCACGTATGGGTCAGCAGCTGGCGCGCGGCGGCCGGCTTCGCCATCGGCGGCGGCTTCGGGCTCGTGCTGGGGCTGCTGACCGGCACCTTCCGCCCGGCCGCGACGCTGCTCGACAGCACGCTGCAGATGATCCGCAACATTCCCACGCTGGCGCTGATCCCGCTGGTGATCCTGTGGTTCGGCATCGACGAGACCGCCAAGCTGTTCCTGGTCTCGCTGGGCGTGTTCTTCCCGATCTACCTCAACACCTACCACGGCATCCGCGCGGTGGACCCGGGCCTGATCGAGATGGCGCGCAGCTACGGCCTGTCCGGCTGGCGGCTGTACCGCGAGGTGATCCTGCCGGGCGCCTTGCCCAGCATCCTGGTGGGCGTGCGTTTCTCGCTTGGCCTGATGTGGGTGATCCTGATCGTGGCGGAAACCATCTCGGCGCAATCGGGCATCGGCTACATGACCATGAACGCGCGCGAATTCCTGCAGACCGACGTGGTGCTGGTGGGCATCCTGCTCTACGCGCTGCTGGGCAAGCTGGCCGACCTGCTGTCGCGCGGGCTGGAGCGGTTCTGGCTGCGCTGGCATCCCGGCTACCAGGCGCATTGAGCGCGCGCCAAGGAGAACACGACATGCAGAGCAATCCGATCGAACACGCGGCACTGGCCGAGGTTCCCGCCAGCGAGGCCGTCCCCGGCCTGGCGCTGCGCGTGCAGCAGGTGGTCAAGCAGTACGGCGGGCGCGAGGTGCTGCACGGCATCGACCTGCAGGCCGCGCCCGGCGAGTTCCTCGCCATCGTGGGCCGCAGCGGCTGCGGCAAGAGCACCTTGCTGCGGCTGGTGGCGGGCCTGGAAGACAGCGACGGCGGCACCGTGGCGCTCGACGACGCGCCGGGCCGCGCGCAGCGCGAGGCAGTGCGGGTGATGTTCCAGGACGCGCGCCTGCTGCCCTGGAAGAAGGTGCTGGACAACGTGGCGCTGGGTTTGCCGCGTGCGCGCCGCGCCGACGCGGCCCGCGTGCTGGCGCAGGTCGGCCTGGCCGAGCGCGCCGACGAATGGCCGGCGCGCCTGTCGGGTGGCCAGCGCCAGCGCGTGGCGCTGGCGCGCGCGCTGGTCCACCATCCGCGCCTGCTGCTGCTCGACGAGCCGCTGGGCGCGCTCGACGCGCTCACGCGCATCGAGATGCAGGGCCTGATCGAAGGACTGTGGCAGCGCCTGGGCTTCACCGCGCTGCTGGTCACGCACGATGTCTCGGAAGCGGTGGCGCTGGCCGACCGCGTGGTGCTGATCGAGGACGGGCGCATCGCGCTGGACCAGCGCGTGGCGCTGCCGCGGCCGCGCCAGCGCGGCTCGGCGGCTTTCGCGCAGCTCGAGGACGCGGTGCTGCGCCGGGTCATGCAGCGCGCCGGCGAGGAGCCGGCGCCGCGTGAGGACGGCCAGGCCGACTGGCTGGCCGGGCGGACCGTGGATTCGGTGCGCTGGGCGATCTAGCGCCCGGCGGGAGGCAGGGCAGGGACAACAGAGACAGCAGGGACAACAGCGGCAGCAGCGGCAGCAGGAACGGCAGAAGCGGCAGAAGCGGCAGGCGGCACAGGTGGCACGGCGCACATCCCGCGTCCGTGCCGGGCGCGCCGCGGGCGCCACTCAGCGCCATCTTTTACGCATTCTTCATTTTCACTCGTACAACGGAGCTTCTATCATGAGCATTCAAGCCATCAACGTTCGCAACCAGTTCCGCGGCAAGGTCGCCGCCATCATCGAAGGCCCGGTGGTCTCGGAAGTCGACGTCGAGACGCCGGCCGGCATCGTCACCTCGGTCATCACCACCCGCTCGGTCAAGGATCTCGGCCTCACCATCGGCAGCGAAGTGGTTGCCCTGGTCAAGGCCACCGAGGTTTCGCTGGCCAAGCTCTGAGGCCCCGCCTCAGGCGGCAGGCGCAAAAGGAATTCGTCATGGCAAGCGCGGATGAAGCAGGCGTGGGGCTGGCAGCCCTCACGCATTACCTGGACGGACTGCCGCGGCAACCCGGCAGCGACCGCCAGCTATGGCGGGACGAGCACGGCCAGGTGCAGGGCCAGTTCTACAACTGTTCGCTGACCAGCGCCTTCGAGCCGCTCATCACCCTGTCGAGCCGCGACGTGGTGGCGCACGAAGGCACGCTGCGCACCTATGCCGGCGACGGCGTGGGGCTGGCGGCGTGGAAGCTGTTCGCGATGGCGGCCGACGACGCCTCGCTGGTGTCGCTCGACCGGCTCTCGCGGCTGGTGCACGCGATCAACTATTTCGCCGCGGACGGCGACCGCAAGCTGGTGCTCAACGTGCACAACCGGCTGCTGGCCGCGGTCGCGGACGACCACGGCGCGGCGTTCCGGCGCGCGCTGCAGTCGCTCGGCCTGCCGCTCGACCGCTTCGTGATCCAGGTGCCGGCCAGCGCCAACGACGACCTGCCGCTGTTGCTCCACGTGGTCGGCAACTACCGGCGCAACGGCTTCGCCGTGAGCCTGCAGGCGTCCGACCCGGCCGAGGCCGGCGCGCTGATGGCGCACGCGCTGCCCAATTGGCTCAAGCTCGACATGCGCCGCAACTGGACCGACCGCCAGCTCGCCGGGCTGCAGGCCAGCGCCGACAGCGCCGGCGTGACCCTGATCGGGCGCCGGCTGCAGAACGCCGAGCATGCCGAGCGGCTGCAGGCGGCGGGCATCGTGCTCGGGCAGGGCGTGTTTACCGGAGAGGCGGTAAGCGCACGCCGGCTGCGCGAGACGCGGCCGGACACGGAGGCGCCCGGCGCCGGCGATGCCGGCGGGCAGGCGCGCTCCGGGCCGGGCGGCGCGCCGCTGGAGTACAGCAAGGAGCCGATATGACGCAAAGCAAGGGGATGGCCGCCGCGCCGGCGGCCGAGGTGCGGCTGAAAGTGCCGAAGGGCCTGCAGATCCTCACCGTGCCCGGCCTGCACGGCAGCGGCCCGGGCCACTGGCAGAGCCGCTGGGAGCAGCGCTTTCCCGACTGGCAGCGCGTGGAGCAGCACGACTGGTCGCGCCCGAGCCTGCCGCTGTGGGCCGAGCGCGTCTCGGAGAGCATCATGCGCGCCCAGCGCGTGGCGTCGCGCGGGGCCATCCTGGTGGCGCACAGTTTCGGCTGCCTGGCCACGCTGCGCCAGGCCGCGCTCGACGCCGAGGGCATCGCCGGCGCCTTGCTGGTGGCGCCGGCCGATCCGGACAAGTTCGGCGTGGCCGGCCTGCTGCCGGCGCACCGGCTGCCGTTCCCGACCATCCTCGTGGCCAGCCGCAACGATCCCTGGATGCAGCAGCGCACCGCGTTCAGCTGGGGCACGTTGTGGGGCAGCGAACTGCACGACGCGGGCACGCTGGGTCACATCAATGCCGATTCCGGCCTGGGCCAGTGGCCGGCGGGGCTGGCCCTGCTCGATACCCTGATCCAGCGCATCGAGGCGCAAGGCAGCGCCGGCCTGGCTGGAGACCGCGCCGGGCCGTGGGATGCTGAGGTGGAAGTGTCCTCGACCATCCCTTATATCTAAAACGTCTAAGAAAATACGCAAATATTCGTTCTGTTTATAAGGACGTATCTGCAGAATTTGTCTCGTAGGCCGGTGCGTTATGCGCCGGCGTCATAAAGAAGCCGCCAGCGGTTTCCCGTTCCGCCCCCTGCAAGCCCGGCCGCCCAGTGCGCCTGCCAGGCGCGCGCAGCCGGTGCGCGCGTGACGGGCAGGGCGCGGGCGGATACAGACGGCGCTCACGAGACGATATGCCTCCCTCGATTTCCCTGGCGGACAACCCGCCCCCGGCCCGGCCGGATGCCCCGCAGGCGCACGGACGCCTGCCCGGCAAGACCAGCCGGCGGCATTTCACGGTGCTGCCCGGCTTCGGCCTGTCGCTGGGCTTCACGCTGTTCTACCTGACGCTGATCGTCCTGATCCCGCTGTCGGCCACCTTCCTCAAGACCTTCACCATGAGCTGGGAAGCGTTCTGGGGCGCGGTGACGGCACCGCGCGTGGTGGCCTCGCTGGAGCTGAGCTTCGGCGCCTCGCTGATCGCCGCCATCGTCAATACTGTGTTCGGCCTCGTGGTGGCGTGGGTGCTGGTGCGCTACCGCTTTCCGGGCAAGCGCCTGATCGACGCGCTGGTGGACCTGCCGTTCGCGCTGCCGACCGCGGTGGCCGGTATCGCGCTGACCGCGCTGTATGCCGGCAACGGCTGGATCGGCCGCTACCTGGAGCCGCTCGGCATCAAGGTGGCGTTCACCCCGCTGGGCGTGGTGGTGGCGCTGACCTTCATCGGGCTGCCGTTCGTGGTGCGCACGGTGCAGCCGGTGCTGGAGGACGCGGAGCAGGAGCTGGAAGAGGCCGCCGCCAGCCTCGGCGCCACGCGCCTGCAGACCTTCGCGCGGGTGATTCTGCCGACCATCCTGCCGGCGCTGCTGACCGGCTTCGCGCTGTCGTTCGCGCGCGCCACCGGCGAGTACGGCTCGGTGGTGTTCATCTCCGGCAACATGCCGATGGTCTCCGAGATCGCGCCGCTGATGATCTATTCGAAGCTGGAGCAATACGACTACGCGGGCGCCACCGCGGTGGCGGTGGTGATGCTGGTGATCTCGTTCGCGCTGCTGCTGCTCATCAACGTGCTGCAGGCATGGACGCGCCGCCACCACACGGCCGGGCGCGCCGCCGCGGCGCAGGAACAGGAGAGCTGAGATGGCCGGCATCGTCACCAAGGGCCTGGGCGGCCGCGCCCAGCCCGCCGCGCATTTCGCGGACGCCACCGCGGAAGCGCCGTGGGTGCGCTACACGCTGATCACGGTCGCGGTCCTGTTCCTCGCGCTGTTCCTGTTCATCCCGCTGGCCTCGGTGTTCTACGAGGCGCTGCGCAAGGGCGTGCAGACCTATTTCGATTCGCTGGTCGAGCCCGACGCGGTGGCCGCGATCCAGCTCACGCTGCTGGTGGCCGCCATCGCGGTGCCGCTCAACGTGGTGTTCGGCGTGTCGGCGGCATGGGCCATCGCCAAGTTCGAGTTCCGCGGCAAGAACCTGCTGACCACGCTGATCGACCTGCCGTTTTCGGTCTCGCCGGTGATCTCGGGGCTGGTCTACGTGCTGCTGTTCGGCGCGCAGGGCTGGCTCGGGCCGTGGCTGGAAGCGCACGACATCAAGATCATGTTCGCGGTGCCGGGCATCGTGCTGGCCACCATCTTCGTGACCTTCCCGTTCGTCGCGCGCGAGCTGATCCCGCTGATGCAGGCGCAGGGCAGCGAGGAGGAAGAGGCCGCCATCGTGCTGGGCGCGTCCGGCTGGCAGACCTTCCGCCGCATCACGCTGCCCAACATCCGCTGGGGCCTGTTGTACGGCGTGATCCTGTGCAACGCGCGGGCGATGGGCGAGTTCGGCGCGGTGTCGGTGGTGTCGGGCCACATCCGCGGGCTGACCAACACCATGCCGCTGCACGTGGAGATCCTCTACAACGAATACAACTTCGCGGCGGCCTTCGCGGTGGCCTCGCTGCTGACGCTGCTGGCGCTGGTCACGCTCGGCATCAAGACGCTGGTGGAATACCGGGCGCGCCGCGAGCACGCCGAAGACGAGAATATCGCGCCGGAGAACCCGGGCGCGGGCAATTTGCAAGGACAGGCATCATGAGCATCCAGGTCAGGAATGTGCAGAAGCGCTTCGGCAATTTCGTCGCGCTCGACGACGTCTCGCTCGATTTCGACGAAGGCCAGCTGACGGCGCTGCTGGGACCCTCGGGCTGCGGCAAGACCACCCTGCTGCGCATCATCGCCGGGCTGGAGCGCGCCGACGCGGGCCAGGTCCTGCTGGAAGGCCGCGATGCCTCCAACCAGCACGTGCGCCAGCGCCAGGTGGGCTTCGTGTTCCAGCACTACGCGCTGTTCAAGCACATGACGGTGTTCGAGAACGTGGCCTTCGGCCTGCGCGTGAAGCCGCGCGGCGAGCGCCCGGCCGAGGCGCAGATCCGTGAGAAGGTGCGCTCGTTGCTGGAGCTGGTGCAGCTCGACTGGCTGGCCGACCGCTATCCGCCGCAGTTGTCCGGCGGCCAGCGCCAGCGCATCGCGCTGGCCCGCGCGCTGGCGGTGGAGCCGCGCGTGCTGCTGCTCGACGAGCCGTTCGGCGCGCTCGACGCCAAGGTGCGCAAGGAACTGCGCCGCTGGCTGCGCCGCCTGCACGACGAGCTGCACGTGACCAGCGTGTTCGTCACCCACGACCAGGAAGAGGCGCTCGAGGTGGCCGACCAGGTGGTGCTGATGAACCGCGGCCACGTGGAGCAGGCCGGCACGCCCGAGGCGGTCTACAACCACCCGGCCACGCCGTTCGTGTTCGGCTTCCTCGGCAACGTCAACCTGTTCCACGGCCGCCTGGAAGTGGGCGAGCGTGGCGGCCTGCTGCACACCGGCGAGGCGATCCTGCCGGTGGTCGGCAGCGGCCACGAGACCGCCGGCGACGCGGTCGCCTACGTGCGCCCGCACGACCTCGACCTGGAGCGCTACGCGCCGGGCGCCGAGGGCATCGCCGTGACCCTGCGCCGCGCGCTTACGCTCGGCCCGGTGGCCCAGCTCGAGCTCGAGCGCGAGGACAACCAGGAAGTGATCGAGGTGGCCCTGCCGCTCGAGCGCTTCCGCCACCAGGGCTTCCGCGAAGGCGAGCTGCTCGCGGTGCGGCCGCGCCAGCTGCGCGTCTTTGTCCAATCCGAATCGTCAACCCGCGCGCCGGCCAAGCCCGCGCCCGCAGGAGCCGCACAATGAACTTCCAGCAACTGCGTTCGATCCGCGAGGCGGTGCGCCGCCAGTTCAACCTGACCGAGGTCGCCAACGCGCTCTATACCTCGCAGCCCGGCGTGTCGCGCCAGATCCGCGAGCTCGAGGAAGAGCTCGGGGTGGAAATCTTCGAGCGCTACGGCAAGCGCCTGACCGGCCTGACCGAGCCCGGCCGCGAGATCGTGCGGATCGTGGAGCGGCTGCTGCTCGAGGCCGAGAACCTGCGCCAGGCCGGCGACGAGTTCGCCGGGCGCCACACCGGCCGGCTGACCGTGGCGACCACCCACACCCAGGCGCGCTACGCGCTGCCCAAGGTGGTGCAGAGTTTCCGCCGCGCCTATCCGCACGTGACGCTGGCGCTGCAGGAAGCCTCGCCGGCGCATATCGTGGAGCTGCTGCTGACCGGGCAGGCGGACATCGGCATCGCCACCGAGGCGGTGGCCAGCGAGGCCGGCCTGACCTCGTTCGAGGCCTATAGCTGGCAGCACGTGCTGGTGGTGTCGCCCGGGCATCCGCTCACGCATGTGCCCGAGCCGACGCTGGAAGACATCGCCGGCTTCCCGATCATCACCTACGACGCCGGCTTCACCGGCCGCCGCAAGATCGACGGCGCGTTCGCCGCCGCCGGCCTGCAGCCGGAGATCGTGCTGACCGCGATGGACGCCGACGTGATCAAGACCTACGCCGAGCTGGACCTGGGCGTGGGCATCATCGCCTCGATGGCCTACGACGAGCGCAAGGATGCCGGCCTGGTGCGGATCTCGGCCGACCACCTGTTCGAGCCCAACACCACCAGCGTGGCCGTGCGCCGCGGCGCCTACCTGCGCGGCTACGCGCACGCCTTCATCAACATGTTCGCGCCGCACCTGTCGCGCGACACGGTCAGCAACGCGCTGTCCGAGCCGGCCGGCGGCCCCGCGGTCGAGGCCTGAGCGCCGGCGCCGGCCACGGCGCGCACGTTCTCCGGGCTGTTGCGCCGCCGCCGTCACTGGCGGCGGCGCCGTATCCGGCGGTGCCGCTCGCGCCGCATCCTCGCGCTTCGCGCCCCCGATCCTCCATTCGTCGCACGCCACTTCCGCCATGCACGCGGCAGGCGTACAGTTCGTGCAGTACGTGGCGGATCACTCCGGCGCCGCAGCATGCGGCGACACGCCCGCGGAAAGACGAACGAGGCGAGCGCAACATGACACGAGGCCGTGGCGGCAGGGGGCTGCTGCTCCCCATCATCCTGATCGCGCTGGGCGCGCTGTTCCTGGCGCGCAACGCCGGCATGCTGCCCGCGCGCGCCGTTCGCGACGGCTGGCCGCTGATCCTGGTCGCGCTCGGCGCCGGGCTGCTTGCGCGCCGGCTGGTGCCGCGCCGCGCCGCGCGGCGGGAGCCGCGGCCGTGAGCGCTCGCCCTGCATGGCTGCGCAGCGCGTGCCTGCGTGCCGGGGTGGGCGGGCATGCACGGAGGCCGGCCGTCGGCGGCGCATGGCGATGAGCCTCCCTTACAATAGGTTTTCGCCGGCCCGCCCGCGGCACCCGCGCAGGCCGGCGCGGCTTCTGTTCTTACCGATGTCACCGATCCTGCTGATTTCGCCGGCCTGGCCGGCACCCGAGCCTCGTATGGAGCTTCCGTCCTCATGAAATCGCTGGGCCGCTGTCCGGCCGCCATGCCTTCGCGCGTTTCCATCCTCGGGCGCGACCTCGTGTTCGTGCTGTGCATGAACACCGTGATTGCCGTGAGCCTGAACTATGGCTTCCGCACCGGCGGCTCGCTGTTGCACAACTTCGTCTACAGCCACCTGATCGGCCTGTCGATCTGGCTGCTGATCGACGTCGCCCGCGTGCTGATCTGGTGGAACGAGCGCCCCACGCGCTGGCCGTTCATCTGCCTGGCGGCGGTCGCCGTGCCGCTCGGGGTGCTGCTGGGCAGCTGGGCCACGCGCATCGTGCTGGGCGAGCCGGCCAAGTCCTTCCAGGAAGCCAGCGACATGCTGCGCATGTGCCTGGTGGTGGGCATGCTGGCGGCGGCCAGCATGATCTATTTCTACTGGTCGCGCGAGAAGCTGGCGCACCTGGAGCGGCAGGCCGCGCTGGACGCGCTGCAGCGCGAGGAGGCCGAGAAGCAGCTGGTGCGCGCGCAGCTGATGGCGCTGCAGGCGCAGATCGAGCCGCATTTCCTGTTCAACTCGCTGGCCAACCTGGATTGCCTGATCGCCACCGACCAGAAGGCCGCGCGGCGCCTGCTGCAGCGGCTGATCGGCTTCCTGCGGATGTCGCTGGCGCACACGCGCGCCGAGCAGTGCACGCTGCGCCAGGAGTTCGAGCTGTTGCGCAGCTATCTCGACATCCAGGGCCTGCGCTTCGGCACGCGCCTGAACTACAGCATCGACCTGCCGCCGGAGCTGGCGGAAGTGGAGATCCCGCCGATGCTGATCCAGCCGCTGGTGGAAAACGCGGTCAGCCACGGCATCGAGCCGTGCATGCATGGCGGCAGCATCGCGCTGTCCGCGCGCGCGCTCGGCGCCGGCGCGGTGCAGGTGGTGATCGCCGACACCGGCGTGGGCTTCGGCCACGCCGTGACCAAGGGCTCGGGCCTGGGGCTGACCCACGTGCGCGAGCGCCTGGCGCGCATCTTCGGCGCGTCGGCCGGCATGCAGATGGAGGAGAACGCGCCGCGCGGCGTGATCGTGCGCCTGACGCTGCCGGTGATGCGCGCGCCGGCCGCCGCCGTGCCCACGCCAGCACAGTCGCAGGCGCCGGCCGGCGGCATCGGCGCCGGGCTGGCCCCGGTGGCGCGTGCCGCCGTGCGCGGGGCCGCTCCGGCCTCGCATTCCTGACGCGCCGGGCACCGCCGGCGCCGTCCCGTTTTCCGACAGTCCATTACCGTTGCCATGTCCCCGACCTTGTTGATCGCCGACGACGAGCCGCTGCTCGCGCGCGCGCTGCATGCCGAACTGAGCGGCCTCTGGCCCGAGGCGCGCATCGTCTCCGTGGTGCACGACGGCGTGTCCGCGCTGGAGGCGGCGCGCCAGCACGGGCCGCAGGTGGCCTTTCTCGACATCCGCATGCCGGGCATGAGCGGCATGGACGTGGCGCGCGAGCTGATGGCGTTCGACCGGCCGCCGCTGGTGGTGTTCGTCACCGCCTACGACCAGTTCGCGCTCGAGGCCTTCGAGCGCGAGGCCGTCGACTACGTGCTCAAGCCGGTGCAGCCGGACCGGCTCGAAGCCACCGTGCAGCGTCTCAAGGGGCGGCTGGCCGAGCATGCCCAGGCCAGCGAGGAAGCCGGCGCGGGCGGGGCGGCGCTGGACGCCGCGCGCCTGGCGCAGCTGCTGGCGCGGCTGGAGACGCTGGAGCCCGGCGGCGGCGCGCAGCCGCCGGCCGCGGGGCCGGCGCAGCACGGCTACCTGCGCTTCATCAAGGCGCTGGTGGGGCAGGAGATCCGCATCATCCCGGTCGACGAGGTGATCTACCTCGAGGCCACCGACAAGTACGTCAACGTGGTCTCCACCGGCGGCGAGGCGCTGATCCGCACCAGCCTGCGCGAACTCTCGCAGCAGCTCGATCCCGAGCGCTTCTGGCAGATCCATCGCGGCACCGTGGTCAACATCGACTGCGTGGCCAGCGCCGTGAACCAGTCGCTCGGGCGGCTCGCGCTGAAACTGCGCAACCGCTCCGAGACCCTGGCGGTGGCGCGCCAGTACGCCTACCTGTTCAAGCAGATGTAGTGCCCGGGGGCATGCCTGCCGCGGGCGGTTTTCCTCTATGATGCGGCCCGATACCCGATGCTTTTTCCACTCTCACGAATCAGGAGCCGCCCATGAACTTTGCAACCACCGATCTGTGCGATGACAACGAAGACCGCCTGGCCGACGGCACGCTGCGCGTGCTGACGCCGGGGTTCCGCCATTTCGGCAAGCGCGCGGTCTTCGCCGGCCCGGCCGCCACGCTCAAGGTGTTCGAGGACAACTCGCTGGTGCGCGAGGCGGTGGAGTCGCCCGGCAACGGCCGCGTGCTGGTGGTCGACGGCGGCGGCTCGCTGCGCTGCGCGCTGGTGGGCGGCAAGCTCGGCGTGCTGGCCGAGAAGAACGGCTGGGCCGGCATCGTCGTCAACGGCTGCGTGCGCGACAGCGCGGAGCTGGACGCATGCGACATCGGCGTGCGCGCGCTGGCGCTGCACCCGCAGAAAAGCCAGAAGCGCAACATCGGCGAGCGCGAGGTAACGGTGCAGATGCCCGGCGCGGTGGTGCGCCCCGGCAACTGGATCTATGCCGACGCCGACGGCGTGCTGGTGGCGGACGGCAAGCTGGAGGGCTGAGCATGCCGGTGGTCTTTGTCTACGGCACGCTGCGCGCCGGCGAGGTCAACGACCTCAACGCCGCCGCGCGCCGGCACGGCATCGCGGCGCCGCGCCTGCTGGGCAGCGCCACCGTGCCGGGCCGGCTCTATGACTTCGGCAGCTATCCCGGGCTGGTGCCGGACGCCGACGCGCCCGGCGTGGCCGGCGACCTCTATGAAGTGGACGCCGCGCTGGTGCCGGTGCTCGACGAGATCGAGGAGGTCTACCCGGGCCAGGCCTCGCTGTTCGTGCGCGAGGAGCGCGCGGTGTCCGCCGCGGGCGGGCCGGTCGTCTGCCTGCTGTATCCGGTGGCCGAGTCCGCCGTGGCCGGGCTGCCGCGCATCGCGTCGGGAGACTGGGTGGCGTACCGCCGCGCGCGCGAGGCCGGCCTGCGCCAGGCCTGAGCGCGCCGCCGTTTCAAACGGCATGGCCGGTGCTCGCCGCGCCCGCGCGGCTGGCGTAGCATCGGCAACCATTCCATCACCCGATGTCATGGTCCACGCATGCCTTCTTCCCCGCTTCCCTCCGAGGCCGCGCCCGCCCGGCTATCCGTCCGGTCCGGCGATGTCCGCCTCGCCGTCCAGACCTGGGGCGATCCGTCGCGCCGCGCCATCGTGCTGGTGCACGGCTATCCCGACAACAGCGCGGTCTGGCACGGCGTGGCGCCGCTGCTGGCCGATGACTACCACGTGGTTGCCTACGACGTGCGCGGCGCGGGCGCGTCGTCGGCGCCCGCGGGCGTGGCCGCCTACCGGCTGGAGCGGCTGGCGGAGGACTTCGGCGCGGTGATCGATGCGGTGTCGCCCGGCGCGCCGGTGCATCTGGTCGGGCACGACTGGGGCTCGATTCAGTGCTGGGAGTTCGCCACCGAGCCGCGCCTGCGCGGGCGCATCGCCTCGTTCACCTCATGCTCCGGCCCCTGCCTCGACCATGCTGGCCACTGGATACGCGGCAACCGCCGGCTCTCGCGCGCGGCGCTGGCGCGCTCGCTGCGGCAGGCGCTCTCGTCCTGGTACATCTATGTATTCCACCTGCCGTGGCTGCCGGAGCTGAGCTGGCGGCTGTGGATGGGCCGCGCGTGGCCGCGCTACCTGAAGCTGTCGGAGGGCGTGGCGGCGCGGCCCAGCCCCACGCAGGTGGCCGACGGCTGCCACGGCCTGGCGCTGTACCGCGCCAACATGCTGCGCCGGCTGCTCGCGCCGGGCGAGCGCCATGCGCACGCGCCGGTGCAGGTGATCGTGCCGCTGCGCGACCGCTACGTCAGCCCGGCGCTGTCGGCGGACCTGTCGCGCTGGGTGGGACGGTGGTGGCGCCGCGAGGTGGCGGCGCGGCACTGGCTGCCGCTGGCCGACCCGGCCGGCATGGCCGCCATGATCCTGGAGCTGGCCCGGCATGTCGACGGCGCTCCCGAGGCGCAGGCGCTGCAGCGCGCGCGCATGCCGGACGGGCAGGGCGCCGGTGCGGCGGCGGCGTGATCGCTCCGCATGCCATCTTCCACTTTTCCACAATGCGGAATGTCGTTTTGAGCCACAAAAAATGTGGCTGCGTAGCACAACGGTCGTTTCTCATGATGGGAGATGTCGTGCCGTATCGTGAAATTACATTTGCAAGATACTGATTTTATTGAATAAAAAAACTTAGCAAGGACTGCATTCCGACCTGTTGCGACGCGGGACGTTTCCCTACACTCTTATATAAGACACATGACCTGAGACGCGAAAAACGGGGGTGGCGAGGCAGCAGGAAACGGCCTCCGCAAGCACCCCCGCGGCGTCCCGGTCGGCTGCCAGGTATCGGTGCCCGGCAGGCCTGTCGCAAGTTTTCTTACGCCATACCCGTCTCAATCACTAGGAGAGTGCAATGTCCCGCGAACAAGAAATCCAGAAGCTGCAGAAGGAATGGGAAACCAACCCGCGCTGGAAGGGCGTGAAGCGCAACTACAGCGCCGCCGACGTGGTGCGCCTGCGCGGCTCCGTGCAGGTCGAGCACACCCTGGCCCGCCGCGGCGCCGAGAAGCTGTGGCACCTGCTGAACACCGAGCCGTTCGTCAACACGCTGGGCGCGCTGACCGGCAACCAGGCCATGCAGCAGGTCAAGGCCGGCCTCAAGGCCATCTACCTGTCGGGCTGGCAGGTCGCCGGCGACGCCAACCTGGCCGGCGAAATGTACCCCGACCAGTCGCTGTACCCGGCCAACTCGGTGCCGCAGGTGGTCAAGCGCATCAACAACACCTTCCAGCGCGCCGACCAGATCCAGTGGAGCGAAGGCAAGGGCGACACCGACTACTTCGCGCCGATCGTGGCTGACGCGGAAGCCGGCTTCGGCGGCGTGCTGAACGCCTTCGAGCTGATGAAGTCGATGATCGAAGCGGGCGCGGCCGGCGTGCACTTCGAAGACCAGCTCGCCTCGGTCAAGAAGTGCGGCCACATGGGCGGCAAGGTGCTGGTGCCGACGCGCGAAGCCGTCGCCAAGCTGACCGCCGCGCGCCTGGCCGCCGACGTCTCCGGCGTGCCGACCCTGGTGATCGCCCGCACCGACGCCGAAGCGGCCGACCTGCTGACCTCGGACGTCGACGACAACGACAAGCCGTTCTGCACCGGCGAGCGCACCGTGGAAGGTTTCTACCGCGTGCGCAACGGCCTGGAGCAGTCGATCTCGCGCGCGCTGGCCTATGCCGAAGTGGCCGACCTGGTGTGGTGCGAAACCGGCAAGCCGGACCTGGAATTCGCCAGGAAGTTTGCCGAAGCCGTGCACGCCAAGTTCCCGGGCAAGCTGCTGGCCTACAACTGCTCGCCGTCGTTCAACTGGAAGAAGAACCTCGACGACGCCACCATCTCCAAGTTCCAGAAGGAACTCGGCGCGATGGGCTACAAGTTCCAGTTCATCACGCTGGCCGGCTTCCACTCGCTGAACTACTCGATGTTCAACCTGGCCTACGGCTATGCCCGCAACCAGATGAGCGCCTTCGTCGAACTGCAGGAAAACGAGTTCGCCGCGGCCGAGAAGGGCTTCACCGCCGTCAAGCACCAGCGCGAAGTCGGCACCGGCTACTTCGACGCCGTGACCCAGACCATCGAAGGCGGCCAGTCGTCGACCACCGCGCTCAAGGGCTCGACCGAGGACGAGCAGTTCTTCGACAAGAAGGTGGCCTGAGTTTCCCGGGGCTCCGGCCCCGGAGTTGCAGCATGGCAGGATAACCAGAACGATACCTGCTCACCTTGAAGGACGTGCGACCATCGCGTCCTTCAATTAGGCGCCGCGCCGTGTCTCTTTCAGAGGGACGGCGCGGCTTTTTGTTTTCCGGCGCGAGGATGTGGATCAGGGGCTAGGAAAGATCGCGTGGGTCGATGCGAAACATCCGAAAAATATTAAAAATTGTGTCGTTGTCGATTCAGACGTTTCCAATTCACTTGCGATGATTTCGGCGATATGATGCCGCTGCGTGTCCGGAAGAGCACGCAGGGAAGCGCCGGCGAGCCACCGGCGCCGTCCCTTGGGGGCAAGCCTTCGGGCCATGCCTCCGGGTCGTTCATTCGCGTCATCCATCCGTGTTGCCGGCGCAGTTTCCGGCCGGTGCGCATCCAACAAGACAACTCCATGAAGCACACACTTTCCCTCGTGGCCGTCGCCGGCCTTTCCGCTCTTGTGGTCGGCTGTGCCGGCACCAATGTCGACGGCATGGTGGGCGCGGGCACCTCGATGTTCAAGGCGGCCTCGCTCGGCGATGCGGACGTCAAGTCGATGTCCGACCAGGCCTGCGCCGAGTCCGACAAGACCAACAAGATCGCCGCGGCCAACAGCGCCTATGGCAAGCGCCTGGCCAAGATCATGGCCGGCCTGCAGTCGACCGACATCTCCAACGTCAATGCCAAGGTCTACCTGACCAAGGACGTCAACGCCTGGGCGATGGCCAACGGCTGCGTGCGCGTGTACAGCGGCCTGATGGACATGATGACCGACGACGAAGTGCGCGGCGTGGTGGGCCACGAACTGGGCCATGTGGCGCTGGGCCACACCAAGAACAAGATGCAGGTAGCCTACGCCGCAATGGCCGCGCGCGGCGCGCTGGCGGCCAGCGGCAGCGGCGCGGTGGCCACGCTGTCGTCCTCGCAGCTGGGCGAGCTGGGCGAGCAACTGATCAACGCGCAGTTCTCGCAGACGCAGGAAAGCGCCGCCGACGACTACTCGTTCGACGTGCTGACCAAGAACAAGGCCAACACCCGCGGCCTGGTCACGGCTTTCCAGAAGCTGGCCAAGCTCGACGGCGGCAAGTCCAGCATGTTCTCGTCGCACCCGGGCTCGGCGGACCGCGCCAAGCACATCGAGGACCGCATCAAGCAGGGCAGCTGACCCGGCGCCGGCCTCGCGCCGGCGTCTTCCGCGCATGCAAGAAAGGCTGGCCGCCCGTTACCGGGCGGCCAGCCTTTTTTCCTTGTTTCCGCCGCCGTGGGCTACAAGCCGGCGCCGGAGGAAGGCGGATCAGCGGTACACGATCACGGGAATGTCGGTATGCGTGAGCACCTTCTGCGTCTCGCTGCCCAGCAGCAGGCCGGACAGGCCGCGCCGGCCGTGCGAGGCCATGAAGATCACGTCGCAGCCGTGGCGCTCGGCCGCGTCGATGATGCCGAGGTAGGGCACCGCGAAGGTCGTCATGTCGCAGTCGAAGGCGATGCCGTCGGCCGCGGCGGCGCTTTCCACTTCCTTCAGGTACAGCCGCGCCTGGCTCTCGACGCGGTCCTTGAAGGCCTGCGGGGCTTCCACCACGATCTCGCTGAAAGGCGTGTAAGGGTATTCCTCCAGGCACACATAGGCGGTGACGCGCGCCTTGATCGTCTTGGCCAGTTCCAGCGCGCCGTCGATGGCTTTCTTGGACAGTTCAGAACCGTCGGTGGGTAGCAGGATGTGCTTGAACATGCTGGACTCCTTTGGGGCAACGAGGCAGTAAGGGGGCGGTGCGCCGCATCAGGAGCAGGTCCAACGGCGCCTGCCCTTGATGCATTGTAGGCAGAGGTGGCGCATGGGTCATTGGCCTATATCAAATTCCTCCGCGGCGTGGGCCTCGCCGGCCCGGCGCCAGTAGGCCGGGTTGCCGTAGGTGTTCTTCAGGTGGTCGATGAACAGCCGCACGCGCAGCGGCAGGTGCTTGCGCTGCGGGAAGACCGCGTGGATGCCGATCGGCGGCGCCTGGAATTCGTCCAGCACCGTGACCAGGCGGCCGCTGGCGATCTCCTGCCCGACCTCCCACCAGGAGCGCCACGCCAGCCCGTGCCCCTGCAGGCACCAGGCATGCAGCACCGCGCCGTCGGTGCATTCCATCGAGCCGCCCACCTTGACCATGAGCGGCTTGCCGCCTTGCTGGAAGGCCCAGCCGCGCTGCACGTTGGCGCTCGCGCCGAAGGCCAGGCAGTTGTGCCGCGCCAGGTCCTCGGGCGCGGCCGGCACGCCGGCGCGCGCCAGGTAGGCGGGGGCGGCCACCACCACGCGGCGGTTCTCGGCCAGGCGGATGGACACCAGGCTGGAGTCGGGCAGGTCGCCGAGCCGGATGGCGCAGTCGAAGCCCTCGTTGACGAGGTCGACCACGCGGTCCGACAGGTCCAGCGTGAGCGTCACGTCCGGGTGTGACTCGATGAACAGCGGCACCAGCGGCGCCACGTGCCTGCGGCCGAAGCCGGCCGGCGCGGTCACGCGCAGGTGGCCGCTGGCCTTGACGCCGCCGGCCGAGACGCTGGCCTCGGCGTTGTGCAGGTCGTTGAGGATGCGCTGGCAGTCTTCCAGGAAGGCCGAGCCTTCGAAGGTCAGGCTGATCTTGCGCGTGGTGCGCAGCAGCAGCTTCACGCCCAGGCGCTCTTCCAGCGCGTCGATGCGGCGCCCGATGATGGCGGGCGCCACGCCCTCGGCGGCGGCGGCGGCGGACAGGCTGCCGCGCGCGGCGACCGAGACGAAGGTCTCCAGTTGCTTGAAATGATCCACGAATCTCGCCGGTGTGTGCCTCATGCCGCCCGGCGGGCCGCGTGCCGGGCAATGGAGTGGATTTGGTGCCTATTCTTATTGGCGTCAGCGAAGATTAGTAGTGTAAAAGTAAAAGATCAAGTGACCCGCAACGGCTATGCCGCGGTGCGGCGCCTACCTACAATGCATGCATTCACTGGTGTACAGGCCGCGCGGCACGGATGAGCGATGCGCGCCGGCCTGACGCGATCGTCCGAGGAAGCCCCAGGCTCATGCACAAGATCCGCGCAGTCGTCTTCGATGCCTACGGCACGCTGTTCGACGTGTATTCCGTCACCGCGCGCGCCGAGCAGCTCTTTCCCGGCAAGGGCGAGGCGCTGGCGCTGCTGTGGCGCGAGCGCCAGATCGACTACACCCGCATCCGCTCGCTGGCCGGCCCGGACGGCGCGCACTACAAGCCGTTCTGGCCGATCACGGTGGACGCGCTGCGCTACGCCGCCGAGCGCCTGCAACTGGACCTGGGCCCGGCCGCCGAAGCGCAACTGCTCAAGGAATACGCCTGCCTGTCGGCGTTCCCGGAGAACCTCGGCGCGCTCAAGCGCCTGCGCGCCGCCGGGCTGCCGCTGGGCATCCTCTCCAACGGCAACCCGGAGATGCTCGACATCTCGGTCAAGAGCGCCGGCATGCACGGCCTGTTCGACCATGTGCTGTCGGTCGACGCGGTGCGCCTGTACAAGACCGCGCCGGCCGCCTACGCGCTGGCCCCCGCGGCCTTCGGCGTGGCCCCGGCCGAGATCCTGTTCGTCTCGTCCAACGGCTGGGACGCATGCGGCGGCGCCTGGTACGGCTTCACCGCTTTCTGGATCAATCGTGCCGGCCATCCGGCCGAGCGGCTCGACGTGAGCCCTGCCGGCACCGGGCACGACATGAACGACCTGCTGCAATTCGCCCGCACCCGCGGCGTGGCGCTCTGACGGCAGGCAACCCGAACCAACCATCGAACACAGGAGAACACAGATGGCCATCACGCTGCCTGCGGGCATGAAGATCACCGGCGAGATCCTGCCGGCCTATGAAGACATCCTTTCGCCGGCGGCCCTGGCCCTGGTGGACAAGCTGCACCGCGCCTTCGAGCCGCGCCGCCAGGAACTGCTGGCCGCGCGCGTCGAGCGCACCAAGCGCCTGGACGCCGGCGAGCTGCCCGACTTCCTGCCGCAGACCAGGAGCGTGCGCGAAGGCGACTGGAAGGTCGCGCCGGTGCCGCCCGCGCTGCATTGCCGCCGCGTGGAAATCACCGGCCCGGTCGAAGCCAAGATGGTCATCAACGCGTTCAACTCGGGCGCCGACAGCTACATGACCGACTTCGAGGACTCCAACACTCCCAACTGGCACAACCAGTTGCAGGGCCAGGTCAACCTCAAGGCCGCCGTGCGCCGCACGCTCACGCTGGACTCGAACGGCAAGCACTACAAGCTGAACGACAAGATCGCCACGCTGCAGGTGCGCCCGCGCGGCTGGCACCTCGACGAAAAGCACGTCACCATCGACGGCCAGCGCGTCTCCGGCGGCATCTTCGACTTCGCGCTGTTCGTGTTCCATAACGCGAAGGAACAGATCGCCCGCGGCGCCGGCCCGTTCTTCTACCTGCCGAAGATGGAAAGCCATCTCGAAGCGCGCCTGTGGAACGACGTCTTCGTCATGGCGCAGAACGAGATCGGCCTGCCGCAGGGCACCATCAAGGCCACCGTGCTGATCGAGACCATCCTGGCCGCGTTCGAGATGGAAGAAATCCTGTACGAGCTGCGCGAGCACAGCGCGGGCCTGAACGCCGGGCGCTGGGACTACATCTTCTCGTGCATCAAGAAGTTCAAGGTCGACAAGAACTTCTGCCTGGCCGACCGCGCCAAGGTCACGATGACCTCGCCGTTCATGCGCGCGTATGCGCTGCTGCTGCTCAAGACCTGCCACAAGCGCGGCGCGCCCGCGATCGGCGGCATGAGCGCGCTGATCCCGATCAAGAACGATCCGGAGAAGAACGCGGTGGCCATGCAGGGCATCATCAACGACAAGAAGCGCGACGCCACCGACGGCTACGACGGCGGCTGGGTGGCCCACCCGGGCCTGGTCGAGCCGGCCATGAAGGAATTCGTGGCGGTGCTGGGCGACAAGCCCAACCAGTTCGGCAAGCAGCGCGACGACGTCAGCGTGTCGGCCAAGGACCTGCTGGACTTCCAGCCGGAAACCCCGATCACCGAGGCCGGCCTGCGCATGAACATCAACGTCGGCATCCATTACCTCGGCTCCTGGCTGGCCGGCAACGGCTGCGTGCCCATCCACAACCTGATGGAAGACGCCGCCACCGCCGAGATCTCGCGCTCGCAGGTGTGGCAGTGGATCCGCTCGCCCAAGGGCAAGCTGGAAGACGGCCGCAAGGTGACGGCCGAGATGGTGCGCGGCCTGATCCCCGAGGAACTGGCCAAGGTCAAGGAAGTGGTCGGCGGCGAGACCAGGACCTACGACCGTGCCGCCCAGATCTTCGAGCAGATGTCCACGTCGGAAGACTTCGCCGAATTCCTGACGCTGCCGCTGTACGAAGAAATCTGATGCCGTAGCCGCGCGCCGGGACCATCCCGGCGCATGGCAAGCCGGCCACGCCGCGCCGCCCCCGGACAGGGGGCGGCGCGGTTTTTTTTGTCCCGGCTACGCGGATGCCGGGAAGGTCTCCTGCAGCAGCGCGCGCACCGTGTCGGCCACGCCGTGCTGGCTGCCGCGGCGCCATGCCAGGTGCAGCTCCACGTCCAGCCCCGCGGCGTCCTCGAGCGGGCGGAAGGCCACGCCGGCATACCCGAGCCGGTGCGCGGACTGCGGCACCAGCGCCACGCCCATGCCGGCGTCCACCAGCGACAGGATGGAGTGCGTGTGGCTCAGCGTCTGCACGGTCTCGGGCGCCACGCCCTCGGCGCGCAGCCGGCCCGCCACCACCTCGTACAGGTAGCGCGACTCCGACGGGCAGAACTCGATGAACGGCTGCCCCTCCAGCGACCGCAGCGTGAGCGCGGCGCAGGTCATCAGCGCGTGCCCGACCGGCGCCGCCAGCACGAACGGCTCGCGCAGCAGCGGCGCCGACAGCGCGAAACTGCGCGGCGCGAACGGCCGCACCACGCCGAGCTCGATGCGGCCCGCGCCGATTGCCTCCAGTTGGGCGTCGGTCTGCATCTCGCGCAGCGACACGTGGACGTCGGGGAATTTCGCGCCGATGGCCGACAGCAGCTGCGGTAGCAGCGTGAAGCTGGCGGCCGGGATGAAGCCCATCGTCACGCTGCCGGCGTCGGCCCGCATGGCGCGCCGCGCGGCCAGCGTGGCGGCCTGGCTGCGGCGCAGGATGTCTTCCGCCTCGCGCAGGAAGGTGGCGCCGGCCAGGGTCAGCCGCACGGTGCCGCCCGAGCGCTCCAGCAGGCGCACGCCCACCTCATGCTCGAGCAGCTGGATCTGCCGCGTGAGCGGCGGCTGTGTCATGTTCAGCAAGGCAGCCGCCCGGCCGAAATGCAGCTCCGTCGCCACGGCGACGAAGCTGCGCAGATGCGAAAGCTGTAACACGATTCAATTCTTGTATTGCGGCATCGCCTGTTTGAATTGGACGCCGCGCCCGCTTCCTTCTTAGAGTGGCACCTCCTGACTCTTGCGTCTTTTGAGTCTTTTCCTCTGGGAGATAAAGGTGGCAACTTTTGAAGGCCCGGCGCTGCGCAGGGCGCTTGACGGCATTTCCGGCATTCTGGTCACGCCCTTCGACGCAGATGATACCGTTTCGCCGGCGCCGCTCGCGCCCGTGGTGGATCGCGCGGTCGAAGCCGGCGTGCACGTGCTGGTCGCCAACGGCAACACCAGCGAGTTCTACGGGCTGCGCGAGCAGGAAGCCGTGCAGATGGTGCAGGTGGCCGCCGAGTGCGTGGCCGGCCGCGTGCCGCTGCTGGCCGGCGTGGGCCGCAGCGTGCACGAGGCCTGCGCGCTGGCGCGCGCCTCGCGCCAGGCCGGCGCCGACGCGCTGATGGTGCACCAGCCGCCCGATCCGTTCGTGGCGCCGCGCGGCGTGGCGGCCTACGTGCGCCGCATCGCCGAGGCGGGCGAGGGCCTGCCGCTGGTGCTCTACCTGCGCAACGACAACATCGGCCTGGCCGCGATCGAGGCGCTGTGCCGCATCCCCGGCGTGATCGGCGTGAAGTGGGCCTCGCCCACGCCGCTGGTGCTGGCCGAAGCCATGCGCCGCACCGCCGATCTCGGCCTGGCCTGGGTCGGCGGCCTCGCCGAGGTCTGGGCGCCGCCGTTCTACGCGGTCGGCGCGCGCGGCTTCACCTCGGGCCTCATCAACGTGCTGCCGGAGCGCTCGGTGGCCATCCATGCCGCGCTCGAAGCCGCCGACTACGCGCAGGCGATGCGCCTGATCGGCGAGATGCTGCCGTTCGAGGAACTGCGCGCGCAGGAGAACAACGGCGCCAACGTCACGGTGGTCAAGGCCGCGCTGCGGATCATGGGCAACGACTGCGGCGCCACGCGGCCGCCCTCGGCGTGGCCGCTGAACGCGGGCCAGCAGGCGCAGTTGCAGGCGCTGCTGGCGGGCTGGGGCCTGGCCCGCTGATCCGGCGATCCGCCCGTTTTCCCCGATTCCCGCATCTCCGACCCCCGGCGGGGGCATCGTTTCCCCGCCGGCCCGAAGCACGACACAACACACCGGTTTCACCCGCAGGAGACAACCCATGCAGATCCACCGCCCGCTGCTTGCCATGCTGGCCGCCCTGTCGTTGAGCGGCGCCGCCGCCGCGCAGGGCTATCCCACCCATCCCATCACGATCGTGATCGGCTCCAGCCCCGGCAGCGCCACCGACGGCCTCGCGCGCGCCATCGGCATGGAAGTGACCAAGCTCACCGGCCAGGCCGTGGTGGTCGACAACCGCGCCGGCGCCTTCGGCGGCATCGCCGCCCAGACCGTGGCGCGCGCCGCGCCCGACGGCTACACGCTGTTCATGACCACCAACACCACGCAGGCCGCCAACCCGCACCTGCTCAAGAAGCTGCCCTACGACCCGATCAAGGACTTCGCGCCGGTCTCGCTGCTGACCAAGGGCTACCAGCTGCTGGTGGTCAACCCGCAGGTCAAGGCGCACAGCGTGGGCGAGCTGGTCGCGCTGGCCAAAAAAGAACCGGGCAAGATGAGCTACGGCTCCGGCAGTTCGTCGGCGCAGGTGGCCACCGAGCTGTTCCAGCAGGCCACCGGCACCAAGTTCACCTACGTGCCCTACAAGGCCAATCCGCAGGCGGTGATCGACCTGGTGGCCGGGCAGACCGACCTGATGATCGTCGACCTCGCCGCCAGCCTGCCGCAGGTCAAGGCCGGCAAGCTGCGCGCGCTCGGCATCAGCAGCCCGAAGCGCTCGGCGCTGGTGCCCGGCGTGCCGGCCATCGCCGAGACGCTGCCCGGCTACGAGGCCGGCTACTGGAACGCGCTGTACGCGCCCGCCAGCACGCCCGCGCCGGTGGTGCAGCGCCTCAACGACCTGATGCGTCGCGCGATGGCCGCGCCCGAGGTCAGGCAGGTGGTCGAGCAGACCGGCATGGAGGCCGCGCTGTCCTCGCCCGAGGAACTGGGGCGCTTCCAGCTGGCAGAGCTGAGCCGCTGGGGGCAGATCATCAAGACGGCCGGCATCCAGCCGGAGTAAGGGCGTAGCCGGTAGTGTGGCGGCGCGGCGGTCCCGCGCCTGCCGGCCCCGGGGGGCCCTGTACGGCGGTTGTCGGCGCGGTTGCCAGTGACTATGCTAGTCGGGCACATGGCCCGGCTTCCCGGGCCGGCCCGGGCAGACCGGACAGGAGACGATCAAATGCAGGTTTCGATACTTGTTCCGCCGCGTGCCCCGGTTTCGCGGCGCGCGCGCCTAATGTCCGCCGCGTTCGCCGCGCTCGCCGGCCTTGCGGCGGCCACGGCGATGGCGGCGCCCGTTTCGTTCACGGTGCCGCTGACCGGCGCGCAGCAGGTGCCGCCGGTCCAGACCGCGGGCAGCGGCTCCGCCGACCTCACCTATGATCCCGCCACGCGGGTGGTCGCCTGGACGATCAGCTTCAGCGGTCTGTCCAGCGCGCCGACGATGGCGCATTTCCACGGTCCCGCCGCGGCCGGCAAGAACGCCGGCGTGCAGGTCTGGCTGGCCGAGAAGGGCGCCGCGCTGGCCAGTCCCGTCAAGGGCCAGGCCACGCTGTCGCCGGACGAGGCGAAGGAATTCGCATCCGGCGAGATGTACATCAACGTGCATACCAAGGACCATCCGTCCGGCGAGATCCGTGGCCAGGTGCTGCCGCCCAGGAGCAACTGACGCGACCGACGTAACGGACGGCCGGCGCGGCGCGCGTATCAGAGATACGCCGCCAGCAGCGCCGCCGCCGCCGCGCCCGCGGCCAGCATGAGCAGCGCCAGCGCCACGGGCGCGCGGCGCGGCGCGGGGATGCGCGCGGGCAGGAGCTTGCGCCCGGTCAGCATCGGGCGCAGCAGGTTTTGGCCCTTGGCCGCCGCGTACAGCGCGATGGCCAGCACGTGCAGCGCCACCGCCGCCAGCAGCACATCCCACAGCAGCGCGTGCAGCGCCGAGATCGCATTGGCGAGCGGCGCCGGCACCCATTCGCTCAGCGGTCCTTCGTTGGCGATGTCGTTGTTGATGTAGAGCCCGCTGAGCGTCTCGCCGAGCAGCAGCGCGAGCAGCAGCAGCACCATCCAGCCGCCGGCCGGGTTGTGGCCGACCTGCAGGTCGGCCTCGCGGCGGAACAGGTGGCGCAGGTGGCGCCAAGCGGCGGCGGGCGAAGCCATGAAACTGCGAAAGCGCGCGGTCTCGCCACCGCAGCAGCCCCACAGCAGCCGGAAGAAAACCAGCGCGAGCAGCATCTCGCCGGCCCGCGCGTGCCAGTCCATCCAGTTCAGCCGGGCGGTGCCGTAGGCCACGGCCACCAGCACCACCGCCAGCCAGTGGAACAGCCGCGTGGGCGCGTCCCAGACCGTCACGGGGCGGCCCGCGGGCGGCGCCGGCGGCGCGGCCGGGTCGTCAGGTTTCATCGCTCGGCTCCGTCGGGCATCGGGCCCTTGCCGGCCTTTACTTTAGGCCCGCCTGCCGCCGCGGCCTAGCGCTGCGTCAGCTCGGCCGCGGGATTCCACAGCGCCGGGTCGAACGGGTTGATCTGCCGGCCGACCTCGGCGGTCTCGCGCTGCATCAGCTCCACCACGATGGGCAGGCGCTCCGGGCTCAGCCGCTCGATCAGCGTGCCGACGCCCAGCGCCGCCACCGCGCGGCCTTCGCGGTCCAGGATCGGCACCGCCACGCCCGCCATGCCGTCGAGCAGCCCGGCGCGGCGCGAGGCGTAGCCGCATTCGCGGACCTGCTCGATCTCGCTGCGCAGCGACACTTCGTCGAGCAGGCCGTATTCGCGCAGCCGCGGCAGGTTGAACTGCAGCACCGCCTCGCGCTCCTCGTCGGGCAGGAAGGCGAGGATGGCGGTGGCGGCCTGGCCCACGCCCAGCGGCACGCGCCCGCCGATGCCGCCGGTGAAGGTGCGGATGGCGTAGGGCCCTTCGTTGCGGTCCAGGCACACGGCGTCGAAGCCACTGCGCACCAGCAGGAAGATCGCGTCGTTGAGGCGCGCCCCCAGCCGGAGCAGCACCGGGCGGCAAAGCTGGCGCAGCCCGCTCAGGTTGCCGGCCTGGGCCGCCAGCGCGAAGAACTCGATGCTCAGCCGGTAGCGCTTGGAGCGCGTGTCCTGCTCGACCATGCCTTCCTTGACCAGCGATTGCAGCAGCCGGTGCGTGGTGGCCTGCGTCAGGCCGGTTTCCTGTGCCACGTCCTTGACGCGCGATGCGCTGTGCTGGTGCAGCGCCAGCGCGCGCATCACGGCAAACAGCCGGGCGGCGCCGCCGGCGGCGGGTTCCGTTACGTCTTCCATACAGTCGGCATCTCTTTCGTCGGAATTGAAGCAACGGCAGAAGGTCGCTTGATTTCAATCAATGGAATTTTACGAATAAAAATCCCACTGAACAGAATTATCTCACCGAACGGGTATGTTTCCTGCTCAAAATAAGCCGTCTCCTAACGGTTCGGATCCCGCCCCCACGATGCGCCGGATGCCGCCGCCGCCACCCAGGAAAAAGCGCATGTCCTTTCTTACCTTGAGCAATGTGAGCAAGTCGTATGGCGACAACCAGGTCGTCAGGTCGATGAACCTGTCGGTGGAGCGGGGCGAGTTCGTGTCCCTGCTGGGCCCCTCGGGGTGCGGCAAGACCACCACGCTGCAGATGATCGCGGGCTTCGCCACCGTCAGCAGCGGGCGCATCGCGCTGGACGGGCGCGACATCACCCATGCCCGGCCCAACACGCGCGGCCTCGGCATCGTGTTCCAGACCTATGCGCTGTTCCCCCACATGAGCGTGGAGGAGAACGTGCGCTTCGGCCTGGAGATGCGCAAGGTGCCGCGCGCCGAGCAGGCCGCGCGCGTGGCGCGCGTGCTGGAGCTGGTGCACCTGCGCGGCTACGAGGCGCGCTATCCGCGCGAGCTGTCGGGCGGCCAGCGCCAGCGCGTGGCGCTGGCGCGCGCGCTGGTGATCGAGCCGCCGGTGCTGCTGCTCGACGAGCCGCTGTCGAACCTGGACGCCAAGCTGCGCGAGGAAATGCAGTTCGAGCTGCGGCGCATCCAGCGCACGGTCGGCACCACCACCATCATGGTCACGCACGACCAGCACGAGGCGATGTCGGTCAGCGACCGCGTGGTGGTGATGGAGCAGGGCGTGCTGGTGCAGGTGGACAAGCCCTACGCGCTCTACGAGCAGCCGCGCACCGAGTTCGTCTCGTCGTTCGTCGGCAAGAGCAACCTGATCCCGGGGCGCGTGCTCGAAGGCGGCGCGCTGCCGCGCATCGAGCTGGCGGGCCAGCCCGCGCTGGTGGTCGGCCTGCCCGGCGCGGCCTGCCAGGCCGGCGCCGCGGTGCTGTTCAGCCTGCGCCCGGAGAAGGTGCATCTGGTGGCGCCCGGCGCGGGCCGCTTCGACGGCCGCGTGATCGAGCGCTTCTTCATGGGTAGCCACTGGCTGCACCGCATCGCCAGCCCGCTCGGCGAGCTGCTGGCGATGCAGAGCAACGACGGCCCGCCGCCGCAGCAGGACGGCGAGCAGGTCGGCATCACCTGGCGTGACGACAGCGCGCGCCTGCTGCCGGCCCCGGCAGCCACCGGCGCGGCGGCGCCGGCAGCGGTGCAGGCGGTGGCGGCATGAGCACCGCCGCAACCCTGCAAGGGCCGCCCAGGGCGCGCCCGTGGCCGTGGCTGATGTCGGCGCCCGGCCTGGTCCTGTTCCTGGTGATGCTGGTCACGCCGCTGGCGCTGACCGCCATGCTGGCCTTCAGCGTGTTCGACCACGACACCGGCAGCGTGGCCGGCGGCGTCACGCTGGCCAACTTCCTGGCCATCGTCACCGATGCCTATTACTACGAGATCCTGTGGCGCACCTTCTGGATCGCGCTGGTGACGACGCTGGTGTGCGTGCTGGTGGGCGTGCCGCAGGCCTTCATCCTTAGCCGCATGCGCAATCCGTGGCGCTCGGTGCTGCTGGTGGCGGTGCTGGCGCCGCTGCTGGTGTCGGTGGTGGTGCGCGCGTTCGGCTGGAGCATCCTGCTGGGCAACGCCGGGCTGGTGAACCAGATGCTCGGCGCGCTCGGCATCGCGCCGGTGCGCATCCTCTACACCAACCTCGGGATCGTGATCGGGCTGGTGCACGTGATGCTGCCGTTCATGATCATCCCGGTGTGGACCACGCTGCAGAAGATCGACCCGAGCGCCGCCGATGCCGCGCTCTCGCTCAACGCCTCGTTCCTGACCACCATGCGCCGCATCGTGCTGCCGCAGATGACGCCGGGCATTCTCTCCGGCAGCCTGATCGTGTTCGGCCTGAGCGCCAGCTCGTTCGCGATTCCCGGCCTGCTCGGCGGGCGCCGCCTGAAGATGGTGGCCACGCTGGTCTACGACGAATACCTCAATACCCTCAACTGGCCGCTCGGCGCGGCCATCGCCATCGTGCTGCTGCTGGCCAACCTGCTCATCATGCTCAGCTACAACCGCCTGCTCGAGCAGCGCTACAAGAAGCGCCTGGGGTGAACGCCATGAACAAGAACGGACCTCTCGCCCTGTGTTTCAACGCGCTGGTGATCGCCTTCACCGTGGCGCCGCTGCTGGTCGTCTGCCTGGTGGCCTTCACGCCCGGCGAAACGCTGAGCCTGCCGACCACCGCGTTCTCGCTGCGCTGGTTCCGCACGCTGCTGGAGCACGACGAATTCCTGCAGTCGTTCTGGACCAGCCTGGGGCTGGCCGCGGCCAGCGCCACGCTGTGCTGCCTGATCGCGGTGCCGGCCGGCATCGCCATCACGCGCCATGCGTTCGCGGGGCGCAACCTCGTCAACAGCCTGCTGCTGTCGCCGCTGCTGATCCCGCACCTGGTGCTGGGCGTGGCGCTGATGCGCATGTTCTCGCTGGTCGGCGGCGCCGGCAGCCTGGGCTGGCTGCTGCTGGCCCACACCATGGTCATCACGCCCTACGTGCTGCGCCAGGTGGTGTCCGCGCTGACCGGCTTCGACGCCAGCGCCGAGCAGGCCGCGGTGTCGCTCGGCGCGAGCCGCGCCACGGTGTTCCGCCGCATCGTGCTGCCGATGATCCTGCCCGGCGTCACCGGCGGCTGGATGCTGGCCTTCATCAACAGCTTCGACGAAGTCACCATGTCGATCTTCGTCACCTCGCCGTCGACGGTCACGCTGCCGGTGCGCATGTACATGTACGCGACCGAGTCGCTGGACCCGATGATGGCCGCGGTGTCCGCGCTGATGATCGCGCTGACCGCGGCGGCGATGCTGGTCATCGACCGCGTCTACGGCCTCGACCGCATGCTGGTGGGGCGCGCATGAGCACGCCATCCGATTCCGCGCGCGGCGCCGGCCAGTTGCGGCGGCTGCAGGAGCAGCGGCGCGCCGTGCTGCGCTTCGAGCTCGACGGCGTGTTCTGCGAAGGCCTCGAGGGCGACACCGTGCTGACCGCCATCCTGGTCCAGCGCCGGCGCCTGCGCGACAACGAATTCACCGGCGCGCCGCGCGCCGGCTTCTGCCTGATGGGCGCCTGCCAGGACTGCCTGGTGTGGCTCGAGGGCGGCGAGCGCGTGCGCGCCTGCGCGACCCCGCTGCGCGCCGGCATGCGCCTGCGCACGGCGCCGGTGTTCGCCGCGGCGCAGGCCGAGCCAGCGGAGCAAGCGAAGGAGCGGGCATGACGCGCGACGGCAACACGGTCATCGTCGGCGCCGGCCCGGCCGGCGTGCGCGCGGCGCAGACGCTGGTGCGCCACGGCCTGCGCCCGGTGGTGATCGACGAGGCGCCGCGCTGGGGCGGGCAGATCTACCGGCAGCAGCCGGACGGCTTCCGCCGCAGCGCGCGGCAGCTGTACGGCTTCGAGGCGGGCCGCGCGCGCGCCCTGCACGAGGCCTTCGCGGCCTTGCTGCCGCACGTCGACTACCGGCCCGGCCAGCTGGTCTGGAATGCCGACGGGCACGTGCTCGACCTGTGGGACGCCGTCAGCGGCCGCCACGCGAGCCTGCCGTGGCGCGACATCATCCTGGCCACCGGCGCCACCGACCGCATCCTGCCGGTGCCGGGCTGGACCACGCCGGGCGTGTATTCGCTGGGCGGCGCGCAGGTCGCGCTCAAGTTCCAGGGCTGCGCCATCGGCCAGCAGGTGGTGCTGGCCGGCAGCGGGCCGCTGCTGTACCTGGTGGCCTACCAGTACAAGAAGGCCGGCGCCGACGTGCGCGCCGTGCTCGACTACGCCAGCACGGCGGAGCAGGCTGGCGCGCTGCTGCCGATGAGCCGGCTGCCGGCGGTGCTGGCCAAGGGGCTGTACTACGTGGCGTGGCTGCGGCTGCACGGCGTGCCGATCCACGCGAACGCGCGCCTGGCGCGCGTCGAGGGCGAACATGGCGTGCAGGCCGTGCACTGGGTCTCGCGCACCGATCCGTCCGCGACCCGCCGCATCGCCTGCGACGCGCTCGGCTTCGGCTACGGCCTGCGCCCGGAGAGCCAGCTGGCCGACCTGCTCGGCTGCGGCTTCGCGTTCGATCCGCAGCAGCGCGCGCATCTGGTCGCGCAGCAGCAGGGCCGGGCGAGCGTGCCGGGCGTGTTCGTGGCCGGCGACGGCGCGCGCATCATGGGCGCCGACGCGGCCGAGCTGGCCGGCGAGCGCGCGGCGCTGACGCTGCTCGCGCAGCGCGGCATCGCCGTCGACGCGGCGCGGGCGGCGAAGCTCGATGCGCGGCTGGCGCGCATCGCCGCGTTCCGCGCCGGGCTGGAGCGCGCGTTTCCGTTTCCGCGCGACTGGGCCGCGCAGGTGCCCGATCACACCGTGGTGTGCCGCTGCGAGGCGGTCACGGCGGGCGAGATCCGCCGCGCGGCGCGCGAGCAGGGCGCCGACGAGATGAATCGCATGAAGGCGCTGTGCCGGGTCGGCATGGGCCGCTGCCAGGGCCGCATGTGCGGCGTGGCCGGCGCCGAGCTGCTGGCCGATGCCTGCGCGCGGCCGCTCGAGCTGGTGGGCCGCATCCGCGGGCAGGCGCCGGTCAAGCCGGTGCCGATCTCCGGCCTCGCCGCCGGCGAGGAGGGCAATCATGGCTGAAACCCTGCAAGCCGACGCGCTGGTCGTGGGCGGCGGCATCGTCGGCGCGTCGGCCGCGCTGGCGCTGCGCGCGCGCGGCCTGTCGGTGGTGCTGCTGGAGCGCGACCTGTGCGGCTCGCGCTCCAGCGGCGTGAACTACGGCGGCGTGCGGCGCCAGGGGCGCGCCTTCGCGCAACTGCCGCTGGCGCAGCGCGCGCACCGCATCTGGCAGGACCTGCCGGCGCTGCTCGGCACCGACGGCGAATACGTGCGCAGCGGCCACCTGAAACTGGCGCGCACGGCGGACGACATGGCCAAGCTCGAGCGCTATCGCGACGGCGCGCAGCCTTACGGCCTGGCGCTGGAGCTGCTCGGCCCCGGCGACTTGCGCCGGCGCTATCCGTGGCTCGGCGCCGGGCTGGCCGGCGCCTCGCTCTGCCCGGACGACGGGCAGGCCAATCCGCGCCTGGTGTCGCCGGCCTTCGCGCGCGCCGCGGCGGCCGCCGGCGCCGTCATCCGCGAGCGCGAGGCGGTGCTGCAGGTGGAGCACGGCGGCGCCGGCTTCGTCGCCACCACCGCCTCGGGCCTGACCGTGCGCGCGCCCAACCTGCTCAACTGCGCCGGCGCCTGGGCCGGGCCGCTGGCCGCGCGCTTCGGCGACGCGGCGCCGCTGACCCAGGGCCACCCGGCGATGGCCGTCACCGAGCCGCTGCCGTTCTTCCTGCCGCTGAGCCTGGGCATGGAGGGCGGCGACGTGTACTGCCGCCAGGTCGCGCGCGGCAACGTGGTGCTGGGCGGCGGCCGGGTCGAGCCGGGCGCGTCCGGCGTGGACGCGATCCGCTCCACCACCGCCGCGATCCTGGCGCAGATGCGCCGCATCGCCACGCTGATCCCGCGCCTGGAACAGGCCCAGATCATCCGCACCTGGAGCGGCATCGAAGGCTACCTGCCCGACCGCCAGCCGGTGCTCTGCGCCAGCCCGCGCGTGCCCGGCCTGTTCCACGGCTTCGGTTTTTCCGGCGCCGGCTTCGAGGTCGGCCCCGCCGCCGGCGCGGTGCTGGCCGAGCTGGTCGCCGACGGCGCCACCACGACCCCGATCGCCGCCTTCGACCTGCGCCGCTTCGCGCCGGGTACGGGCGTGCCTGCTGCTTCCCCCGCTGACTCACCCCGCATCGCCAAAGGAGTGCATTGATGACCAGACCGTTCGCTAAACAGATCCGGGCCGCCGCCGGCATGGCCGCCGCTTCGCTGCTGCTCGCCGCCGGCGCGCATGCCGCGACGCGCACGCTGTACGTCGGCATGAACGGCGGCTCGATGGAAAAGACCTACACGGACTTCGTGTTCAAGGCCTTCGAGAAGGCCAACGACGTCAAGATCGTGGTGGTGCCCGGCACCTCGTCCGACATCATGGCCAAGGCGCTGGCCGCCCGCGCCAAGCCGCAGATGCACGTGATGTTTCTCGACGACGGCCTGATGTACCGCGCCATCCGCATGGGCCTGTGCGAGAAGCAGCCGGCCTCCGCCGCCGGCAAGGCGCTCTATCCGCAGGCCCACATCGAGGGTGACATGGCCACCGGCGTGACCATGAGCATGACCGGCCTCGGCTACAACACGCGCGTGTTCAAGGAGAAGAACTGGGCGCCGCCCACCTCCTGGCAGGACCTGGCCGATCCCAAGTACAAGAACAAGGTGGTGTTCCAGTCGCTGCCGTCGTCCACCTTCGGCCTGCACGGCTTCCTGATGCTCAACCGCATCCGCGGCGGCAGCGAGTCCAACGCCGAGCCCGGCTTCAAGGCGTGGCCGCAGACGGTCGGCCCCAACGTGCTGGAATACGTGTCGAACTCGGCCAAGCTGTCGGAGATGGTGCAGTCCGGCGAGGCCGCGATCTTTCCGTTCACGCCCAGCATGACCACCATCTTCCAGGGCAAGGGGCTGCCGGTGGCCTATGCCCAGCCCAAGGAAGGCGCGGTGGTGCTGATGGTGGCCCAGTGCGTGATCGCCAACAACTCGGAGCCGGAGCTGTCGCAGAAGCTCGCCGCCTACCTGCTGACCGCCGCCGCGCAGAAGGCCGCGCTGGAAGGCGGCTCGTACAACCCGACCAACACCGAGGTGACGGCCACCGGCAAGGCCGGGCAGGAGCTGGCGCGGATGAAGGAATACCTCAAGACCGCGGTGACGGTCGACTGGAGCCAGATCAACCAGAACCGCGCCAACTGGGACCGGCAGTGGAACCGGCTGGTCGAGCGTTGAGCGGCGCCGCCGGGGTTTGCGCATGATCCTGCTGATCAAGTCCGGCGGCGCGCAGGCGCTGCCCGAATGGCGCGATGCGTTTGCCGCCGTGCTGCCCGAGGCCGAGGTGCGGCTGTGGGGCGACCCCGGCGTGCCGGCCGCGGCGGTGCGCTACGCGCTGGTGTGGGAGCCCGAGCGCGGCGCGCTGGCGCGCTACCCCAACCTCCGGCTGGCGATCAGCGCCGGCGCCGGCATCGAGCACATGCTGGCCGACGACCTGCTGCCGCCCGGCCTGCCGCTGGCGCGGCTGGTGCTGCCGGAGACGCAGCAAGGCATGGCCGAGTTCGTGGCGATGGGCGCGCTGATGCTGATGCGCGGCATGGGTGGCAGCGCGCGCGACCAGCAGCAGCGCCGCTGGCGCGCGCCGCCGCCCACGCCGCTGGCGCAGCGCACGCGCGTGGGCGTGATGGGGCTGGGCGCGCTCGGGCTGCACGCGGCGCGCTACCTGGCGGGCATGGGATTCTCGGTGCAGGGCTGGTCGCGCTCGGCCAAGGCCATCGACGGCGTGGCCACATACCACGGCATGGCGCAGTTGCCGGATTTCCTGGCGCGCAGCGACATCCTCGTCAACCTGCTGCCGCAGACCGCCGGCACGGCCGGCCTGCTCAACCGCGAGCGCCTCACCATGCTGCCGCGCGGCGCGCAACTGCTCAACGCCGGGCGCGCCGCGCACGTGGTGCAGGGGGATTTGCTCGATGCGCTCGATAGCGGGCACCTCGGCGGCGCGCTGCTCGACGTGTTCGATGTCGAGCCACTGCCGGAGTCTTCGCCGCTGTGGGATCACCCCAGGGTCATCGTCACGCCGCATTGCGCGGCGACGCCTTCGCGGCGGGATCGGGCGCGGCGCGTGGCGGAGTTGATTCGCATGGCGGAGGGTGGGGGGGAGGTGGAGGATGTTTATGAGGTGGGGAGGGGGTATTAGGGGAGGAGGTATGAAATTCAAAGGCAAAGGCCACTTCAAAGTCAACTTCTTAAAGTCAAAGTCAACGGCTTAAAGTCAACGTCAAAGTCAAAGGCTTTCGCTCCTCCGGAGCGACCTACTTTCTTTTGTCCGAAAAGAAAGTAGGCCAAGAAAGCGGACTGCCTTGCCGGCAGGGGCAGAGCCGAACAGTGTTGCTTAGGTTGGTGGTTTCGTGGTGGGGTTCGTGGTTCTGCTGGGATTCTGCCGGTACCGGTTTTGGCTGCCACTGTCTCTCGGGTGGTGTTCGATTCGTGGTGGCGCTGCATGATGGCGTTGGCCCGGGTGGTTCGGGCTGCTGCCGCGACCGGGACGAATGGGTGCGGCATAGGGACGGTGCTGGATTCGTGGTGGGCGCGGTGGCCCCGGTTTGAACCCGGTGCGGGATCTTGAGATGTGCCAGCGGGGAGCCCTCAGCGCTTACCGAAACCCAACACACCCGCGCTGGGTCCACCACGCCCACCACGAAACCACGAGGATGCTATGTCGTGGCGGCTCGAACTGGTAACGGCAGATGCCCGAACCAGCAGTGCACTCGCCACCATAGGTCTGACCCCGAAACCGATACCGCCAGCCAGATCGTGGCCGCTCGCACCGGTAACGGCAGGATGCCAGCAGAACCACCGCCCCCACCACGAAACCACCAACAAGAGAAATCCCAACGTTTCTGCCCCTGCCGGCCAGGCAGCCCGCTTTCTTTGCCTACTTTCTTTTCGGGGAAAAGAAAGTAGGTCGCTCCGGGGGAGCGAAAGCCTTTGACTTTGATTTTGACTTTGAAGAAGTTAACGTATTTGACTTATAAGTCGAATTTTATTTTTATAAATATTAACAAAATTATCACTCAACCTCCAAATCCTCCCCCTTCCACAATGCCGCCGCATAAAACTCCGGCCCAAAATCCACCGGCACCTCCCCCCGAATACGCCGCTCATGCAGCGGCAAATCCGCCAACAGCAAATCCCGGCTGATGCGCGCCACCGCGCCAGGAATATCGCGCCGCATGCTCGGCACGTCGCCGAGCGGCACGCCGGTGCTGGCGAACCCGCCCGGGTTGTGCACGTGGATGTCGCGCAGCCACGGCGCGCTGCCGGGCGTCTTTTCCAGGTATTCCAGCCCGCTGCCGAGGTAGGGCGAGGCGCCCAGTTCGTCGTCGCGCGCGTCGGCTGGCGGCTGGTAGCGGTCGCGCCAGCGCAGCACGTGCGGCGCGATGTCGGCCAGTTCGGGCCGGGCGGCGGGGTCGACCAGGTAGCCGGTGCCGGCGATGGCGAAGTCGAAGCGCAGCGTCTCGCCGCGTACCTGCGCGGCGATGCGTCCGCCTTCGATCTCGGCCGCGCGCCACGGCGCGCTCAGGTGCAGGTGGAACTGTTCGAAGCCGAGCACGCGCTCCACCGAGTCGGCCGGCGGCGTGGAGCCGGCGCGGCGGTAGCGCAGGGCCTGTTCCCAGCGCGTGGCGTCGGGCAGCGCATGGTAGTTGTCGTAGAGGCCGGGGTAGGCGCGGATGCGCGAGACCGGCGTGGCGGCAATGTGATCGCGCCGCGCGAACAGGTGCACGGCGGCGGCGCCGGCTTCGAGCGCGACCGCGGCGGCGTCGAAGGCGGAGGCCGCGGCGCCGAGCACGGCCACGGTCTTGCCGCGCAGCGCGGCGAAGTCGATGGCGTCGGCGGTGTGGGCGGCCAGGCCCGCGGCCACCGCCGCCGACAGCACGGCCGGCACGAACGGCGCGCCGTTGCCGGCCACGCCGCTGGCGAGGATGACCTTGCGCGCGGTCTCGGTGCGCGGCTGGCCGTCGATCTCCAGGTGCAGGCGGAAGTGCGGCACGGCGGCGCCGGTCACGGGTTCGATGCGCTTCACGCGCGTGCCGTAGCGGACGTCGATGCCGAGGAAGCTGCGGAACCAGTCGAGATAGTCGGCCCAGGCCAGGCGCGGAATGCGGTCGATGGCGGCGTAGGCCTGCGCGCCGTGGCGCGCTTCGTACCAGGCCTGGAAGCCGAGCGCGGGCAGGCCGAGCTCGGGGCCGACCAGGTTCTTGGGCGTGCGCAGCTTCTGCATGCGCGCGCGCTCGCGCCACACGCCCGCGCGCGCGCCGTCGGGCGCGGCATCGAGCACGGTGACGCGGCCGATGCCGGCGCGCCGCAGCGCGAAGGCGTAGGCGCTGCCGCTCTGGCCGCCGCCGACGATGGCGACGTTGTGGTCGATGCCGGCATGGGCGGGCACCCAGTCGTCGGGCGCGGGGCCGATCAGGCGCAGCGTCTCGCGCGCGAGGAAATCGGGATCGGCGGCGGCGCCGGCTTGGGCGAGGGAGGACAGGTCGGTCATGCGGCGATGGCGGTGGTCGGCGTGGTCTGGCCGGCGCTGGCTTGCGCGGCGGGATGGGCGGGGCGCTTGAGCCCGAGGTGCTCGCGCAGCGTGGTGCCCGCGTATTCGGTGCGGAACAGGCCGCGCCGGCGCAGCTCCGGCAGCACCAGCGCGATGAAATCGGTGAGGCCGCCGGGCAGCACCGGCGACATGATGTTGTAGCCGTCCGCGCCGTACTTGCGGAAGCGTTCTTCGAGCTGGTCGGCGATCTGCTCCGCGGTGCCGACCAGCTGCCAGTGGCCGCGCGCGCCGGCCACGCGCTGGTAGAGCTGGCGGATGGTCAGGTTCTCGCGCCGCGCGAGGTCGATCAGCAGGCGCTGGCGGCTCTTGCTGGCGTTGGTCTCGGGCAGCTCGGGGATGGGGCCGTCGAGCGGGTAGCCCGACAGGTCGAAGCCGCCGCTCAGGCTGGACACCAGCGCCAGGCCCACCACCGGGTCGATCAGCGACTGCAGCTGCTCGAACTTCTCGCGCGCTTCGCTCTCGCTGTGGCCGACCACCGGGAACACGCCGGGCAGGATCTTGAGGTCATCCGCTTCGCGGCCATACTTGGCGAGGCGGCCTTTCACGTCGGCGTAGAACGCCACCGCGTCCTCCACGGTCTGCTGCGCGGTGAACACGGCCTCGCCGGTGCGCGCGGCCAGTTCCTTGCCGGCCTCGGACGAGCCGGCCTGCACCACCACCGGATGGCCCTGCGGCGTGCGCGAGACGTTGAGCGGGCCGTGCACCTGGAAATGCTTGCCCTTGTGCCCGAGCACGTGGCGCCGCGCCGGGTCGTAGTAGCGGCCGCTGGCCTTGTCGCGCAGGAAGGCGTCGTCTTCCCAGCTGTTCCACAGGCCGCCCACCACGTCGGCGAACTCGGCGGCGCGCTCGTAGCGGTCGGCATGCGCGAAGTGGTGCTCGCGGTTGAAGTTGTGCGCCTCGTGCTCGCTCGACGACGTGACCAGGTTCCAGCCGGCGCGCCCGCCCGAGATGTGGTCGAGCGAGGCGAACTTGCGGGCGATGTGGTACGGCTCGTTGAAGCTGGTCGAGGCGGTGCCGACCAGGCCGATGCGCTCGGTCACGGCGGCCAGCGCGGACAGCAGCGTGATCGGCTCGAACTGCGCCTGGTAGCTGTGCGCGGTGCGGCTGAGGAATTCCACGTCGTCGCCGCGCGTGCCCACGCCGTCGGCGAGGAAGACCAGGTCGAACTTGGCGGCCTCGGCGGCTTGCGCCAGCGCCACGTAGTGCTTGAAGTCGATGCCGGCGTCGGCCTTGGCGTCGGGGTGGCGCCAGGCGGCGATGTGGTGGCCGCTCGGATAGAGGAAAGCGCCCAGGCTGAGGAAGCCGCTGCGTTGAGCCATGATGAGTTGTCCCTTGGTTGGTTGTCCCTTGCGTGTCAGGCGGCCTTGCGCGCGCCTTGCCGGCCCCGCGGGCGCGCCAGCCCGAGGTGGTCGCGCAGGGTGGTGCCTTCGTACTCGGTGCGGAAGATGCCGCGGCGCTGCAGGATCGGCACCACGCCGTCGACGAAATCCTGCAGCCCGCCGGGCAGGGCGTCGGGCATCAGGTTGAAGCCGTCGGCGGCGCCGTGGCGGAACCAGTGCTCGATGTCGTCGGCGATCTGCTCGGGCGTGCCGACGATCACGCGGTGCCCGCCGCCGCCGGCCAGCTCGCGCACCAGCTCGCGCACGGTGTAGCCGTGGCGGCGCGCGGTGGCCAGCGTGGCGTTGAAGAAGGTGTGGTTGCCGTTGCCGCTGGCGGGCAGCGCGAGGTTGTCGGGCAGGCGCTCGTCGAGCCTGAGGCGCTCCGGCGCGATGCCGAGGATGCCGGCCAGCCGCGCGAGGCTGTAGTCCCACGGGATCAGGTCGACCAGCTCGTCGCGGCGCCGGCGTGCCTGCGCCTCGGTGGCGCCGATGATGGTGGTGAGGCCGGCCAGCACCTGCACCGCGTCCGGCCCGCGCCCGAGCGCCTGCGCGCGCGACTTGAGCTCGCGCCCGTAGGCCAGCGATTCCTCGAACGACTGCGAGGCCGAGAACACCGCCTCGGCATGGCGCGCGGCCAGCTCGCGCCCGTCGGCGGAGCCGCCCGCCTGCACCACCACCGGGTGGCCCTGCGGCGGGCGCGGCAGGTTGAGCGGGCCCTGCACGCTGAAGTGCTCGCCGTGATGGGCGACCGGATGCACCTTGCCGGGATCGACGAAGCGCCCGCCGGCCTTGTCGCCGATGAAGGCGTCGTCCTCCCAGCTGTCCCACAGCGCTTTGACCACCGCGGTGAACTCGGCCGCGCGCGCGTAGCGCTGCGCGTGGTCCGGCGCGGCCTCGCGCCCGAAGTTGCGCGCCGACGGCACGTCGGCGGTGGTCACGACGTTCCAGCCGGCGCGCCCGCCACTCACGTGGTCCAGCGTGGCGAAGCGCCGCGCGATGTTGTAGGGCTCGTTGTAGCTGGTCGAGGCCGTGCCGATCAGGCCGATATGCGTGGTGGCCGCGGCGACGCTGGCCAGCAGCACGGTCGGCTCCAGCGCGGTGATCGGGCGGAAGTGGATCTGGTCGACGATGGCGGCGCTGTCGGCCAGGAACACGGCGTCGAGCTTGGCGGCCTCGGCGATCCGCGCCACGCGCACGTAGTGGCGCACGTCGGCGAAGGCGTAGGGATCGGCCTCGGGCAGCCGCCACGCGGACGGCACGAAGCCAGAGTGCAGCAGGTTGATGTTGAGGTGAAGCTGGCGCGGGCGTGTGGTGGCGCTCATTGGAATGTCCCCGGTTGCGGATGGCCTTCGCCGGGCACCCGGCGGTCCACGGCGCGGGTCTTGTACTCGGGTTGCGTGGAGCGCGGGAGTGCCGCGCAGGGCCTGCGAAGGCTTGACGATAGAACAAGCCGCGCGCGCCACCAACGAAGCAAAGCGCGCTTGCTTATCCGTTTGGCGTGGCGGCGCGCGCGGCCGGCCGGCGGCACATCCGCCGCCTCGATTCCTTGCGCTGGATCAAGCGCGGCGGCTTTGTTCCTTTTGTCACCATCGCCAGACGTTTCCCTCGCTTCGTACAAATACGGCTGACGCCTTTTCCGGGCCGGCGATGGAATCATCGGCGGGCGAATGCGCTTGCGTTGCCGGCAGGCATGGCCGCGCGAATGCGTCGCGACAGAACGATAACTGCATTTTCCCGAGGAAGAATCGATGCGCGAATTTCGACATGCCGTGCTCAGCCTGCTGGCGGTGGCGGTACTGGCCGCCTGCGGCGGCTCCGACGATGGCAATGGCACGCCCGCGGGCATGGCGCCGGCCAGCCCCGATCCTTCGGCTCCCGCCGCGCCGAAGACGGTGGCGGTGGCCGGCGTCCTGGTACAGCCGCAGGACAGCGCCGCGCGCGGCATCATGATCGTGCGCCAGGCGGGCACGGCGCTGCGCAAGCCCGCCAGCGTGGCCTGCCCCGAGGTGCCCGATGGCTACGACCCGCTCGCCGCGCTCGCCGTGCACTTCAGCAGCGCCGACGGCACGGTGGTCGTCACCCTGACCACCGATGCCTGCGGGGCCTTCTCGGGCGACGTGCCCGACACCGCGGTGCAGGCGCATGCCCAGCCCGGCAGCCTGGGCGCGATCAGCCGTCCGCTGTCGTCCTTCATCGTCGGCGCGGGCGCCGGCAAGCCGCCGGTGTCGGCGCTGCCGGCCAACGCCACCTACGTGCTCAGCGTGGTCCAGGACCTCGGCGGCGGCAAGGTCGCGCTGACCGTGACCGACGACAAGACCGGCAAGGCCGTATTGGGCCTGGCCGCCGCGGATTTCGGCTTTGCCGTGGCCGGCACGGCGTTGCCGCTGGGCGCGCTGTCCTACGGCGCCAGCGCCGCGCAGAATGCCAGCGTGGCGATGGTGATGGATGCCAGCGGCTCGATGTTCGGCGCGGTCGGCACGACCGGCAAGAGCGCGCTGCGGATCGCCGGCGCGGCCGGCCACGTGCTGCTCGACGGCCTGCGCAGCGGCGCCGACGAGGCCGGCGTGGTGATCTTCGACAGCAAGGTGGAGAAGATCGACGATGCCAACCTGGCGCGCAACTACAACTGGTATCGCGGCGGCGCGGCGGTGGCCGCTTACCGCTTCAGCGCCAGCGGGCTGACGCAGGACATCGCCGCGCTGCGCCCGGTGGTGGACCTGTACAACGACGATTCGCAGATCTACGGCGGCAACGGTCCCGACCCGGTCCACCCGGCCACCGGCGACTGGCAGATCCGCGGCGGCTACCGCTATGGCGGCACCACGGCGTTCTATGCCGCCACGCAGGCCGGCCTCGACCTGCTCGATGCCGGGGTCAACGCGCGCCGCATCGTGGTGGCGATGACGGACGGGCAGAACAATGTCTCGCCGTACTCGCCCGCCAGCGTCATCGGCGCGGCGCAGGCCAAGGGCGTGCCGCTGTACACGGTCGCGTTCGGCAGGCAGGGCGACGTCAACGAGCCCGACATGCAGAAGATGGCGGCCGACACCGGCGGCGAATACAAGCGGGTCGAGGGCACCGACCTGGCCGGCCTGTTCCAGAGCATCCAGACCGGCATCCGCTTCCAGTACCTGGCCAGCCTGGCGACGCCGCCGGTCTCGGGCGACGTCCTGACCATCACGGTCAGGCAGGGCAGCACGCAGATCAGGCGCGACCTGCAGATCCGCTGAGCGCGGCCGCGGGGCTGGCGGGGCGCCGGCGTTGCGCTCTCGCCGGTCTCCGCGTCTTGGTGACGGCAGGGCGGGCGCGCGGCGCTGCCGCCCGCCTTGCGTTCAGCCTTGCAGATGTTCCAGCAGGGCCTGGTCGAACAGCGCGGGCTCCTCCATCTGCGGCGAGTGCGCGCTGCGCTCGAAGTGCCGCACGGTCAGCCGGTGCGCGTCGGCGCGATAGGCGTCCCAGGCCGAGGCCGGCGCGCTCAGGTAGTCGCAGCGCCCGAGCGCGAGCAGGATCGGCGCGCGGACCTCGCGCAGCAGCGCATGCATGTCGAGATCGCGGAAGGTCTCGCCCCACAGCCGGTCGATGACCGGCATGTTCACGCGCACGCCGCGCCACAGCGGCGCGGGGTCGTAGCGCGGGTCGAACCAGCTGCGCGCGCGCATCCGGATGCACAGCGCGATGAAGCCCTGGTCCGGCTGCGCGGCGAGGTCCCGGGCGAGCGCCGCCATCTGTTCCGCGTCGATGCGCTTGCGTTCCGGCGCGACGGTTTCCTGCCAGCGCCGCTCCTGCGCCGCCAGGTGCGCCGGCGAGAAATCCGGGCTGGTCGCCACGGCCACCACGTGGCCGACATGCGCGGGGAAACGGCGCGCGTATTCCAGCGCCAGGTAGCCGTTGCCGGAATGGCCGAGGATGTCCACGCGGGCCAGGCCCAGGTGCAGCCGCATCCGTTCGATGTCGCCGACGACCCGTTCGAGCGCGGCGTCCTGCGCGGCCAGCGGCCGCTCGATGCCGGCGAAGCCGCGGTGGTCGATGAAGGCCAGCCGGCGCCTGCGCCGCAGCGCCTGCGAGAAGGTGCGCGGATGGTAGATGGCGCTGCCGACGACCAGCAGGGGCGGGTCCTCGCCTTCGCCCTCGAGCCGGTAGCGCAGCGCGAAGCCGTCGGACAGCAGGCGGCCGGTCCGGCCGCCGGATGGCGGGTCGTCGCTCATCGGGTTTTCCTCCGCCCACGTGGATGTGCTGCCGCCATTATCGCCGCGCGTGGCCGGTTCAGCCAGGCAGGGCCCCGCCGCGCGCGGGCGCCCGGCGGGGCGGGCGGCCCGCCGCCGGCGCGTGGTGCGGCGCATGGTCGTGGCCGTGCCATTCGACGAAGCACAGCCCGTGTCCGAACGGATCGCACAGCATGGCGCAGCGGCCCTCGGGCAGGTCCTGCGGCCAGTCTTCCAGTTCGGCGCCCGCTGCCAGCGCGCGCTCGATGGCGGCTTCCAGGTCGGCCACGACGAAGTCGAGCCGCGCGGGTGTCCGGCGCGGGCGCCGCATGCCGGGCATGGCGGCGCGGCCCGCGCGCAGGTAGATCGGCGCGCCGCCGCCGCGCATTTCCGCCACCGCGCCGCCGGACAGGGTGCGCGCCAGGCTCAGTCCCAGTCCGCGTCGATAGAAGCCGATGCCGCGCGCGAGGTCGTCGACATCGAGTTGGATCAGCAATTGCATCGCAGTCTCCTGCCCGCGTTGCGGGCGTGATCGGGCCGCGATTGTGCGCCGGCACTCCTGACAGTAACTGTCAGGAGTGTTGCGGGCCGGCGCGCTTGCCGGGGCATGGCGCGGGCAGGCGGCGCCGGGGAAGTTTTGCTGCAGACCTTGACGCGGAACCTTCATAATGTCGGCTAACCATCGACCAGGAGAGGGAAGTTGCGCTTCGAGCACCTTGTGGAGATCAACGATCCACGCAATATCCAGTTGGACACGCTGACGCCGGAACAGCTCTGGCAAGGGCTGGTGCTGCGCTCGGCGGAGCCCGAGCTGTTCGTCCTGGGCCTGGACCGTGCCGAGATCGTGGCGCGGGGTGACGACTTCGTGGTGCGGGTGCTGCATTTCGGCAAGGCCACGATCCGCGACCGCGTGGTGTTCGTGCCGCGCCGCGAGGTGCGCTACGAAACCGCCGCCACCGCCGAGCATGCCGGCGGCACGCTGACGATGGCGATCGAGACGCCGGGCCCGGGCGCGCTGCTGCTGCGCTTCGTCTACGAGACCACCATGCCGGCCATCGACGAGCGCGGCGACGACCGCTACGCCGAGATCGTCAAGTCGGCCTATCACGAGGCCGACATCGACACCGTGCGCAAGATCCGCGAACTGGCCGCCAGCGGGCGCCTGGGGTGAGCGCGCAGCCTTCGCCGCCCGCCCCCGGCGGGCCGACGGACGGCGCGCAGGCCAACGACGCCACGGACACGGCGCCGGGCAGGGCGGGCGGCGGCCCCACGCGGGCATCGCTGCGCGCGCGCTACGGCGAGCAGTTGCGCTGGCTGGTGCTGCTGACGCTGATGCTCGGCACGGTGTCGTCGATCGTCTCCTCCACCATCGTCAACGTGGCCGTGCCGGCGCTGAGCCGGCATTTCGCGCTGGGCCAGGAGCGCGCGCAATGGGTGGCGGCCAGCTTCATGATCGCCATGACGCTGTCGATGCTGCTCACGCCGTGGCTGCTCAACCGCTACGGCCTGCGCCGCACCTTCGTGGGCAGCCTGCTGCTGCTGGGCGCGGGCGGGCTGGTGGGCGGCTTCTCGCCGACCTACGCGGTGATGATCGCCATGCGCGTGGCCGAGGGCATCGCCGCGGGCATCCTGCAGCCGCTGCCCAACATCCTGATCCTGCGCGTGTTCGCCGAGCGCGAGCAGGGCAAGGCGATCGGCCTGTTCGGCTTCGGCGTGGTGCTGGCGCCGGCGGTGGGCCCGAGCGTGGGCGGCTTCCTGGTGGAGGCGTTCGGCTGGCGCTCGATCTTCTTCGTGGTGGTGCCGCTGACGCTGATCGGCCTCTGGATGGCGCGCCGCTTCATGGCGGTGGATTCGGCCATGATGGGCGAGCGCAAGCCGCTCGACTGGCGCGGCCTGGGCCTGGCCGGCATCGCCACCGTGAGCCTGCTCAACGGCGTGGTGCAGATGCGCGAGAGCCTGCCGGCCGGGCTGGCGCTGGCGGGCTTCGGCGTGCTGATGCTGGTGCTGTTCGTGCTGTGGCAGCTGCGCGCGGCGCATCCGCTGATGAACATGCGCCTGTACAGCTACCGCCAGTTCGCCGCCGGCGCGGTGGTGGCCTTCATCTACGGCGCGGGCCTGTTCGGCTCGACCTACCTGCTGCCGGTCTACATGCAGATGGCGCTGGCCTACACGCCGTCGCGCGCGGGGCTGGTGCTGCTGCCGGCCGGGCTGGCGCTGGCCTTCACCATCGCCGCGGCGGGGCGGCTGACCAACCGCATCGCGCCGCACCGGCAGGTCTCGTTCGGGCTGGCGCTGCTGGCGGCATCCTTCCTGCTGATGGCGCTGGGCTCGCAGGCCACGCCGTACCTGCTGCTGGTGGCGTGGGCCATCGTGGGGCGCATCGGGCTGGGCTGCATCCTGCCGTCGCTGACGCTGGGCGCGATGCGCGGGGTGGACTATTCGCTGATCGCGCAGGGCTCGAGCTGCATCAATTTCCTGCGCCAGCTCGGCGGCGCCATCGGCGTGAGCCTGGCCGGCGTGGGCCTGCAGTGGCGGCTCGCGGCGCAGGGCGCGGTGCTGGGGCCGGAGGGCGACGCCGCGGCGCGCATCCGCGCGTTCGACGAGACCTTCCTCGCGGTCGGGCTGGTGATCGCCACCGCCATCCTGGCGGCGTGGCGCATCCGGCCGCGGCCGCTGCCGGCCTAGCGGGCCGGCATGAACGCATGGCGGGCCGGGGCATGCTCCGGCGGCGGGGTTCAGGCGGCCGTGCCGCTGCGCAGTTCCTCGACCAGCGCGACGTACTTTTCCATCGCCTCGTCCTTGCTGGTGCCCTTGATGGCTTCCCAGGCCTCGAACTTGTAGCGGCCGACGAAATCGGTCATGCCGGGCTTGTCGCCGTGGACATCGCCTTCGCTGCCTTGCTTGAACAGCGCGTAGAGGCGCAGCAGGGTCATGTTGCTGGGGCGCTCGGTCAGTTGCTTGACGTCGAGCTGGGCTTGGGCGAAGCGGGCCTGCAGGTCGCTCATGGGGTCTCCTGGGTGCGTTGGGGGAATGGCGGGGCGCGAGGCGGGGCCGGGCGCGGACAGCGCGATGATAGCGCCCGCCGCCGCGCGTTTGGGCGCAAAGAAACCGAGGAAGGCCTCGGTCCGGCCCGCCGCGCCGGCGGCGCGCGGCAGCCGCGCGCGCGCAAGTTCAGCTTTTGAGGTGGCAACGGATACAATCTCGCCATGTCCTGGATTCTTGCTGTCGAAACCTCCACCGAGTGGTGCTCCGTCGCGCTCGGGCGCCTTGCCCGAGGCGGCGCCCTGGAGTGCCTGGTGCGTCATGAACACACCGGCCCGCGCTCGTCCGCGCGGGTGCTGCCGGCCGCCGGCGAGCTGCTGGCCGAGGCCGGCATCGCGCTGGCCGACTGCGCCGCCATCGCCTTCGGCGCCGGGCCCGGCTCCTTCACCGGCCTGCGCACCGCCTGCGGCGTGGCCCAGGGCCTGGCCTTCGGAGCGGGCCTGCCGGTGGTTCCCGTCAATTCGCTGATGGCCTGCGCCGAGCGCGTGCGCCTGGGTGAAGTGGGTGAGGCGAGTGAGGCGGGCGCGCCCGCGTTGCCGCCCGGCGTGCCGGTGCTGGTGGCGCTGGATGCCCGCATGGACGAAGCCTATGCCGGCGCCTTCGCCTGGGACGAGGCCGCGCAGCAATGGCAGCCCGTCACCGCCATGCAGGTGTGCCCGCCCGAGGCGGCGACCTTGCCGCCCGCGCCGTTCTGGCTGGCCGGCAACGCCGCCGCCGTGTTCGGCGAGCGCCTGGCCGCCGCCGCGCTGGCGCAGCACAGCGTGCCCGGCGCGCTGCCCGCCGCGCCCGCGCTGGTGTCGATCGCGCTGCGCGCGCTGGCGCGCAACGAGACTGTCGCGCCGGAGGACGCCATGCCGATCTACCTGCGCGACAAGGTCGCCCAGACCATTGCCGAGCGCCAGGCCATCGCCGCGCAGCGCGCCGCGCTGGCCGCCACCGGAGAACGGCCATGAGCGCGCGCCGCAGCATGCCGCTTGCCGCCGAGGCCGGCGCGCCGCCGGCGCCGCCGTCCGCCGGCTGGCCGGAAGTGCCGGTCATGCCGGTGCTGGGCGCGGGCTGGGCGATCGGGCGCATGAGCGCGCTCGACGTCGAGGCCGTGGCCGGCATCGAGGCGCGCGCCTACAGCCATCCGTGGACGCGCGGCAATTTCGAGAATTCGGTCAAGGCCGGCCACCTCGGCATGACGCTGCGCGACCCGGCCGGCGCGCTGGCCGCCTACGCCGTGCTGATGCCGGTGGTGGACGAGATGCACCTGCTCAACATCACCGTGGACCCGGCGCGCCAGCGCACCGGCCTGGGCCGGCTGATGCTGGCCGCCGCGCTGGCCACCGCGCACGCGCATCACCTGCACACCATGCTGCTGGAAGTGCGGCCGTCCAACACCGGCGCGATCGAACTCTACCGCCAGGCGGGCTTCGCCGAGATCGGCCGGCGCAAGGGCTATTACCCGGCGGCCGGCCAGACCCGCGAGGACGCCCTGGTGCTGCGCCGCGCGTGGCCGCCCGCGGAGGGCCAGGCATGAACCGGCGCGCGCGTTTTCTCGAAGTGCTGGGCGTGAGCGAGGAGTGGGTGCCGCGCCACGCGCCGGCATTGCCGCAGGACCGGACGGCGGAGCCGGATGTCGCCGCGGATCTCGCCGTGAATCTCGCCGCGGACGTTGCCGCCGAGCCGGTTGCCGCCGCCGTTGCCGCGCCGCCCGAAGCGCCGGCCGTCGCCGCCGGGGATGCGGCAATGGCGCCGCCGTCCGTGCGCGACCGGGCCGGGCCGGAAGCCGCGCCGCGGCCGCCGGCGGAAATTCGCCCGGAGATTCGCCCAGAAATTCGTCCGGAGGCGCGGACAGAACCGCGAACGGAAGCGCCGCCCGCGCTCGCGCTGGCCCCCGCGCAGCCCGCCATGCCGGCGTCCGCCGGCTCGCGCGAGGCGGTCATCGCCGGCCTCGACTGGGCCGGGCTGGAGGCGCGCGTCTCGGGCTGCACCGACTGCGGCCTGTGCGACCGCCGCACCCAGACCGTGTTCGGCGTCGGCGACCGCCAGGCCGAATGGATGCTGGTGGGCGAGGCGCCCGGCGAGAACGAGGACAAGCAGGGCGAGCCCTTCGTCGGCGTGGCCGGCAAGCTGCTCGACAACATGCTGGCCGCGGTCGGCCTGGCGCGCGGGCGCAATATCTTCATCGCCAACGTGCTGAAATGCCGTCCGCCCGGCAACCGCAACCCGGAGCCGGACGAGGTCGCGCAGTGCGAGCCCTACCTGCGCCGCCAGATCGCGCTGGTGCAGCCCAGGCTGATCGTGGTGCTGGGCCGCTTCGCCGCGCAGTCGCTGCTGCGCACCACCACGCCGATCGGCAAGCTGCGCGGCAGCGTGCACAGCTACGAAGGCATCCCGGTGGTGGTGACCTATCACCCGGCCTACCTGCTGCGCACGCTGTCGGACAAGGCGCGCGCGTGGGAGGACCTTTGCCTGGCCCGCGAGGTGCATGCCCGTGCGGGAGCCAAGGCCTGACGCCGCCCTGGGCCCCGGCGGCGCCATCGAGGTGGCGCCGCTGTGGCGTCATGCCGCTTCGCAGCGCCTGCGCGAACTGGCCTGGTGCTCGCTGTCGCCGCCCCTGCTGGCGTTCCTGCCGGCGGTAGCGGCTGCGGGAGGGGTCGTAGAAGAGGCCGCAGAAAGGGCCGCAGAAAGGGCGGGCGGCGCGGTTCCCGCCGGCATGTCCGCCAGTCCTGGCGGCGTTACCCATCCCGCCATCGACGGTGCTCTCAACGGCACCACCAACGGCACCACCAACGGCATCGCCCCGGGGCTGGCGCGCTGGCCCGACGGCGGGCTGGCGGGCTGGCAGCGCTGGCTGCTGTCGGCCGATCCCGGCGCGCTGCCGCCCACCATCGCCGAACTGGCGGCGGGCCGCGAGCATCCGCGCCCGCACGGCGCCGCGCACGCGCCCAGCCTGCGGCTGGGGCGCCACGCCGAGCGCCTGCTCCAGTTCACGCTGGAACATACTCCCGGGCTGGAACTGCTGGCGGCCAACCTGCCGGTGCGGCGCGCCGGCGCGCATGGCGTCCAGACGCTGGGCGAGCTCGACTTCGTCTGGCGCGACGCCGGCAGCGGCGCCATCGTGCACTGGGAGATGGCGGCCAAGTTCTACCTGCTGGTCGATCCCGTCCCCGAGGCGCAGCGCGGCGATGCCGCGCCGCCCCGGCTGCATCATTTCGTCGGCCCCAACCTGGTGGACCGCCTGGGCGACAAGCTCGGCCATCTCGTGCACCGCCAGCTGGCGCTGTCGCACATGCCCGAGGCGTTCGCGCTGCTGGGGCGCAAGGTGGACCGCAGCGAGGTCTACCTGCTCGGCTGGTTGTTCTACCGCAATGGCCGCGTCCCGGCCGGCGTGCGCGACCTCGGCATCGCGCCGGACCATCTGCACGGCTGGTGGGACACGCTGCCGGAGTGGGCGGACTGGGCCGCCACGCGCGCGGGTTCGCGCTGGTTCCGCCTGCCGCGCTCGGCGTGGATGGCGCCGGCCCTGGTGCCGTGGGCGCAGACCGAGCCGCTGGCCACCGTGCGCGACGCGCTGGCGCTGCGCTTCGCGGAAACCCGGCACGACAAGAGCTGGCGGCGCGAGGCGCCCGTCATGCTGTGCGAGCTGGAGCCCGCCGGGCCGCTCGCGCCCGGTCTCTGGCGCGAGCGCACGCGCGGCTTCGTGGTGCCGCCCGGCTGGGAAGAGCGGGCGCGGCAGCGCGTGGCCCGGGCGGCCGAATAGCACTGCCGCGCGCCGCCGCGCGCTGCCCGAAGCCCGGGCATATTCTCCTCCGATAATCTCCGTTGCCGCGAATGGCGGGCGGGCCATCGCGCGCGCTTTTTCCGGCATTCCCGCACCGCTTCATTTTCCCGTTTTCCATCGCCGCCGGTATTGAAAATACGTCCGTCCGTGAATGGTGGAAATGGCATTTCCGGCTGGTCCTAGTCCGTGCGGATCCGGAGGCGAATTTGTCCGATGCTCCGGGTCGGACGGCGCCTTTCGCGGGGTTTTGCACCGTCGTTCGCGTGTTTCGCCAGTTTGTTGACCAAAAATTGCTGAAATGTGTCTTCTTTGTTTCTAAGTCACCGTGAATGTGCGGATTCGTGAATATGGATTGCCGTCATTAAAGTGATCTTGGTAACTCTTTTTGTGCGGAAAAATTGGCGATTAGTACAAGTCCTATAAATCCGTTACCAATCTTGGTACTGGTCAAATTAACAGCCAAGGACCGGAAAATTAGAATTCAGTCACTGGCCCGGGAAACAGGTCAGGCACCGGAGAAAATGAAGATTTCGCATTTTACGGTGCATTTTCACCAACCTCAACCAACTGGAAAACGCCATGACCAAGAACATTATCCGCACCCTGCTCGCCACCGCCGCCCTGGCCGCTGTCGCCACCGGCGCGCAAGCCTCCGACGGCACCATCAACTTCGAAGGCGAAGTGATTGCCCAGACCTGCAAGATCAGCGTCAACGGCACGGAAACGCCGGCGGCCGCCACCGTGGTGCTGCCCTCCGTCGCCGCCGCCACGCTGAGCTCCACCGACGCCCTGTCCGGCCTGACGCGCTTCGTGGTCGGCCTGAAGGAATGCAGCGGTCCCGCCACCACGGCATCGGCGTTCTTCGAAGCCGGCCCCGGCGTAGACCTCGACCGCGGCACGCTGGCGAACCTCACCACCGGCGAAGACGCTGCCAAGAACGTCGAACTGGCTCTCCTGGATCCCACCAGCGGCCAGCCGATCAAGGTCGGCTCCAACCAGGACAGCTCCACCAAGTACGAACTGTCCGCCGGCGCGGCCGAGCTGCCGTACATCGTCGCCTACCGCGCGATGAGCGACGAAGTCCAGCCGGGCGCCGTGACCGGCCAGGTGACCTACTCGATCGACTACAAGTAATCGCCCGCCGCCATGCCGGCAGCCTGCCCGTAAGGGCTGCCGGAAGGCGAGTCACCAGCAAGAAGGGGAAGCAACGGAAGGGTCCGGCCGGGATCGACAGAAACCGGCCGGGATCCACCGGATACGGGAAACCAACAAGGCAACCAGGGGAACCATCATGGGACAACGAACACGCAAGCTGGCCGCCGCGGCACTCGCCGCCGCCATGCTGGGCTCGGCGGCAAGCGCATGGGCCGGCGTGGTCATTTCCGGCACGCGCGTCATCTATCCGGCGCAGGCCAAGCAGGTCACGGTCAAAGTGACCAACGACGGCAAAGTGCCGGCGCTGCTGCAAAGCTGGGTCGACGATGGCAATGCCCGTGCCGACGCCAACACCGCCAGCATGCCGTTCACGCTGCTGCCGCCGATCGCGCGCATCGACCCCGGCAAGGGACAGTCGCTGCGCCTGGTCTATACGCAGGAGCCGTTGCCGCAGGACCGCGAATCGGTCTACTGGCTCAATGTGCTCGAAGTCCCGCCCAAGCTCCAGAGCGATGCACCCGCCAACGTGCTGCAGATGGCGTTCCGCTCGCGCCTCAAGATTTTCTTCCGCCCCAGCGGCTTGCCCGGCGACGCCAACAGCGCGCCCGCCAGGCTGACCTGGGCCATCCAGCCGGCCGCCGGCAGTGCCGGCGGCTATGTGGCCAAGGCAAGCAATCCCACGCCTTACCACGTCAGCATCGCCAGCGCGGCGGTCGAGACCGGCGGCAAGCGCTATCAGGCCAAGGCCGAGATGGTGCCGCCGCTCGGCAGCATCGAGCTGCCGGTCGAAGGCCTGTCCCGGCCGGCCGGCGATGCACAGGTGGTCTTCACCACCGTCAACGACTACGGCGCCGTCACCGACAACAAGGCTGGCGCCGTCGCCAGGTAGGCGCGCGCGGCCCCAGCGCCGCGCCCTCCGCACCTTCTTCCAGTCACCCGGGTTCTCGCGGCAGGCCGCATGTTCGCCGCCGTGGGGGCCACATTGCCCAACGGCCTGCAAAACCATGCGCCCCGACATCTCGAACCGCACCAGGAACACCCTCTCCACGCAACGCACGCCGCTGTGCCTGGCGTTGCTGGTCCTGTTCGGCATGGGCGGCGCATGGGCGGCGCCCATGCCCGCGAACGCCGCGGCAGCCGCGCCGATGACGGTGGCCAGCGTCGAGTTCAACGACGACTTCCTCGTGCGGCAGGGCGGGCACAAGGCCGACCTGTCGCGCTATCAGCATGGCAACCCGGTGCTGCCCGGCGAATACCGCGCGGAACTTACCGTGAACGGTCAGCTGCTGGGCTATACCGACGTGCAGGTCAAGGCCGGCGGCGAGCCGGGCGGCGCCAGGGTCTGCATCACGCTGGCGCAGCTCGACCAGTTCGGCGTGGACATGTCCAAGGTCGACGCCGGCGTGGTCGCGGCGCTGGCGGCGCCGGGCGCGTGCCTGACACTGCCTGAGATCGTGCCGCACGCCACCGCCACGCTGGACCCGGGCCAGTTGCGCCTCGAGGTCAGCATTCCGCAGGACATGGCGCGGCGCACGCCGCGCGGCTATGTGAACCCGGCGCTGTGGGACAGCGGCGTGACCGCCGGCTTCCTCGGCTACGGCCTCAACGTCTACCGCAGCGAGTCGGGCGGCCACGCCGCCACGTCCGGCTTCCTCTCGCTCAACGCCGGCTTCAACCTCGGCGAATGGTATTTCCGCCATAACGGCTCGCTCAGCACGCAGGCCGGCGCCGGCAGCAAGTACCAGAACGTCAACACCTACGTGCAGAAGGACCTGACCGCGCTCCAGAGCCGGCTCGTGCTGGGCGGCGCGAACACCTCGGGCGAGCTGTTCGACACGCTGCCGTTCCTCGGCGCGCAGGTCGCCAGCGACGACCGCATGCTACCCGACTCGCAGCGCGGCTACGCGCCGGTGGTGCGCGGCGTGGCCGACACCAACGCGCGCGTGACGATCCGCCAGAACGGCGTGGTGATCTACGACACGCCGGTCGCGCCCGGCCCGTTCGCCATCGACGACCTCTACCCGAGCGGCTACGGCGGCGACCTGCAAGTCACCGTGACCGAGGCCGACGGGCGCGAGCGCACCTTCACCGTGCCCTACGCCGCCGTGCCGATGCTGCTGCGCCCCGGCATGACGCGCTTCAGCGTCACCGCCGGCGTGCTCAACGACACCACGCTGTCGGCGCGGCCCAAGCTGCTGCAGGCCACCGTGCAGCGCGGGCTGACCAACAGCCTGACCGGCTACGCCGGCGTGCAGGCGAGCAACCGCTACGCGGCGGTGCTGGCCGGCGCCGCGTTCGACACCGGCTTCGGCGCGGTGTCGATGGACGTCACCGGCGCCTACGCCAGGATCGGCGGGCAGACCTTCGCCGGCACCAGCACGCGGCTGGCCTACAGCAAGCTGTTCCAGCAGACCGGCAGCAACCTGTCGGTGGCCACCTATCGCTTCTCGTCGGACCGCTATGTCGATTTCGCCGGCGCCGCGCGCATGGAGGAGGCGGCCCGCAACGGCCAGGACATCAGCGCCATGCACCGCCCCAAGAGCCGCGCCACGGTGAGCCTGAGCCAGCCGCTGCCGCGCGGCTGGGGCCAGGTCTTCGCCAGCGCGCTGGCGCAGGACTACTGGAACGGCAAGCCGCACGACGTGCAGTACCAGCTTGGCTACAGCAACCGCATCGGCCCGGTGAACTATTCGGTCACCGCCACGCGCGTGCGCGGCGCCAACGGCACCGTCGACAACCAGTTCATGCTCAACCTGACGCTGCCGCTCGGCCGCGCAAGCCGCGCGCCGCAGCTCGCGTTCAGCCTCGGCCACGAAACCGGCGGCGGCACCAGCGCGCAGACCACGGTCAGCGGCGTGGCGGGCGCGGACAACCAGTTCAGCTACGGCGTGACGGCCGCGCGCAGCGCCGCGGGCCAGGTCTCGGGCGCGCTCAACGGCCAGTACCGCACGCCCTACACCTCGATCCAGGCCGCCTACGGCCAGGGCTCGGGCTACCGCAATGCGTCGGTCGGCCTGAGCGGCTCGGTGGTGGCGCATCCGGGCGGCGTGAGTTTCTCGCCGTACACGGGCGACACCTTCGCCGTGGTGGAAGCCCCGGCCGCGGCCGGGGCCAGGATCGACAGCTATCCGGGCCTGGTGCTCGACGGGCGCGGCTACGGCGTGGTGCCCTACCTGATGCCGTACCGGCAGAACCAGGTCTCGCTCGATCCGGCCAACATCCCCGACGACATCGAGCTCAAGGTCACCAGCCAGCAGGTGGCGCCGCGCGCGGGCGCGGTGGTGATGCTGCGCTACGCCACCGAGTCGGGACAGGCCGCGCTGATCGACGCCGCGCTGGCGGATGGCACGCCGGTGCCGTTCGGCGCCGAAGTCACCGACGGCGACGGCAACAACGCCGGGCTGGTCGGGCAGGGCGGGCGCATCTACGTGCGCCTCAAGGAAGGCGGCGGCGCGCTCACCGCGCGCTGGGGCGACGGCGCCGGCCAGCAGTGCGAGATCGAGCCCGCCGCGGATGCGCAGGGCAGCAGCCCGCTGCTGCGCCTCAAGCGCGTCTGCACGGTCGGCTGAACGGACAACGGCGGCGGCGATGGGGCCGCGCCATACAGGAAGGAACAAGAACATGAAGCCATATCTCCGCAATCTCGTTGGGCTGCTGATCGGCCTGGGCGCGGTTGGCGCCGCCAACGCGGCGTCCGACTGCTATGTGGCGGACGGTTCGCCCAACCCGCCGATCCTGAGCGTGCCGCTGGCCGCCGGCGCGTTGACCATCGGCCGCGACGTGCCCGACGGCACCGTCATCTACAGCCAGACCGTGTCGGCGCAGGCGGTGGGCATCGACTGCAAGAACTACGCGGTCAGAACGGTCAGGAATGCCCTCGATCTGACCACCAGCCAGCCAGCCGCCGCCTGGAACCAGGGGCCTTTCGCCGGCAAGGTGTACGAAACGGGACTGCCTGGCATCGGCGTGGCCATTCGCGACGTCCGTGCCGGTCAGTTCTATCCGGGCCTGGACGAGATCAACTGCCTGGGCTATTGCGTCTACCAGGTCGGGCCGCCATACGTCGAGGTCTCGCTGATCAAGATCGGCAAGGTTTCCGCCAGCGGCCCGGTCGCCGGGGCATCGCTGCCGCGCGTGAGTTCGAAGTGGCGCAAGGGCTCCGGCTTCGATTACCTCGCGGCATTCGAGATTGCCTTCACCGGCAGCCTGAGCATCGTGTCGCAGACCTGCACCACGCCCGACGTCAGGGTTCCCATGGGTGTCCACAATCCCGGCGACTTCTCCGGCGTCGGCAGCGGCACGCGGTGGGAAACATTCGACATCCGGTTGCTGAACTGCCCGGCGTTTCATGGCGCCACGGCGAGTGTGTCCTACGACAACGGCGCGCTGGGCGACGTGAGCGGCACCGCCAACCAGCTCGGTTTCCTGCTGACACCGGCCACCGAGGTGGTGGACGCGGCCAAGGGGATCGTCGCGCTGAGCGCGGGCAGCGAGGCCAACCCCGCGGCGGGCGGCGTCGGGCTGCAGATCGCCTCGCCCGATGGTGCGCCGGTGGCGTACCACAGCGTGATGCCGAGCGGCATCGTGCCCGCCGCGGTGGACGGCGGCAGCTACACCATTGCGCTGCGGGCGCGTTACGTGCAGACCGGCGAAGTCATCACGCCGGGGCAGGCCAACACCTCGGTGATGTTCACGATCGACTACCGGTAGGAAGAAGGAGAGAGGCGCGCGGCGGGGTCAGTGGTGCTTGTCCTCGCCGATCATCGCCAGCGAGTCGAAGTTGCGCACGTTGTAGCGGTGCTGGCGCATCACCAGGGTCATGGTGACGCAGACGAAGATGCCGAACGCCACGATGACGATGCCGATGGGCACGTTGAGCTTGATCAGCAGCGCGTACAGGCACAGCATCAGCAGCACCGAGACGTTCTCGTTGAAGTTCTGTACCGCGATCGAGTGGCCGGCGGACAGCAGCACGTGGCCGCGGTGCTGCAGCAGGGCGTTCATCGGCACCACGAAGTAGCCCGACATGCCGCCCACCACCATCAGGAACAGGTAGGCGATGGCCATGTACAGCGGCATGTGCATGCCGAGGACGTCGAACGAGACATCGGGCAGGCTGTTCTTGGTGTAGAAGGCCATCAGCATCACCACCACGCCCATTGCCACGCCGAACGGCAGCACCGACAGCGATTTGCGCAGCGGAATGCGCATCGCGGCCAGGATCGCGCCGACCGCCACGCCCACCGCCACCACCGCCTGCAGCAGCGCGCCCTGAGACAGGTTCAGCTCCAGCGACTTCTCGGCCCACTTCAGCACGATGAACTGCAGCGTGGCGCCCGCGCCCCAGAACAGCGTGGTCACAGCCAGCGAGATCTGGCCCAGCTTGTCGCGCCACAAGGCGGTGAAGCAGTCGGCGAACTCGGCGATCAGCTTGATCGGATTCTTTTCCTGCTGCGGATAGCGCGCGCCGGTCTCGGGGATGAACAGGTTGAAGATGGCGGCGACCACGTAGAACAGCATGATGACCACCATCGCCGCCTCGGCCGGGGTGTGGATGCCGGTGTCCACGAAGGGCATGTCGAAGCCGAGCAGCACCTTGGAGATGTGCACCGAGATCAGCGCGCCGCCCACCACGGTGCCGAGGATGATCGAGCCGACCGTGAGGCCCTCGATCCATCCGTTGGCCGCCACCAGCCGCTCCGGCGGCAGCAGCTCGGTGAGAATGCCGTACTTGGCGGGCGAGTAGGCGGCCGCGCCGAAGCCCACGATGCCGTAGGCGAGCAGCGGGTGCAGCCCGAACATCATGATGGCGCAGCCGGCGATCTTGATGGTGTTGGTGATGAACATCACCTTGCCTTTCGGCATGGAGTCGGCGAAGGCGCCCACGAAGGCGGCCAGCACCACGTAGGACAGCACGAAGAACAGCTTGAGCAGCGGCGTCATCCACTGCGGGGAATGCAGCTCGGTAAGAAGGGCGATGGCGGCAATCAGCAGCGCGTTGTCGGCCAGCGAGGAGAAGAACTGCGCCGCCATGATGGTATAAAAACCCTTCTTCATACTGTGGACTCTGTCTCCATCGCAATTGCTGTGCAAGTCGGTCACGGTCGCGGTCACGACCGCGTTGCCGGCGGCGCCGGAGGCCGTCGGGGAACCTGGGCTGGCGCCGTTGTCAAAGTGATGCCCGGACCAGCTCTGGGAGTGCTTTGCAGCTTGCCTCACCGTGTTTGACATATTGCATCACTTTTGAAACATGGTCGGAACGTCCGGCTTTATAACACGAAAATAAGGCGATTCCGAGCATCTCCGGGCCGCCGGTTGGACAGCGCAAGCGCGCTGCGATTCCCTAAATGTTGAGTCGGATGTGTTCAAATAACGTCTGTGCGACGTGCAGCGCGTACCGGGTCTTCCCCTATGTGGTGCATCCGCGGGCCGCGGGCGGCCCCTGCCGGCCGGCCTCGGTCCGGCCCCGACCCCTCCCGCGCCGTCGCGCATCAGCCTCCTGGAAGCCACAGCGATCCCATGCCTAGACCCATTCACGCCGTCATCCACCAACCGGCCCTAGCCAACAACCTGGAAGTCGTGCGCCGCTGCGCACCCGAAGCGCGCGTCTGGGCCGTGGTCAAGGCCAACGCCTACGGCCACGGCATCCGCCGCGCCTTTGCCGGCCTGCGCGCCGCCGACGGCTTCGGCCTGCTCGACCTGAACGAAGCCGTGCTGCTGCGCGAGCTCGGCTGGCAGGGCCCGATCCTGCTGCTGGAAGGTTTCTTCCAGCCCCAGGACGTGCCGCTGCTGGAGCAATACCGCCTCACCACCGCGGTGCATTGCGAAGAACAACTGCGCATGCTGGAAGCCGGCCGCCCCAAGGGGCCGCTGGCGATCCAGCTCAAGCTCAATACCGGCATGAACCGCCTGGGCTTCCGCCCGGACCAGTACCGCGCCGCCTGGGAGCGCGCGCGCGCCCTGCCGTGCGTGGGCAGCATCGTGCATATGACGCATTTCTCCGATGCCGACAGCCCGCGCGGCATCGCGCACCAGCTCGCGGTGTTCGACGCCGCCACGGCCAACCTGCCGGGCGAGGCCAGCCTGTCCAATTCCGCCGCCACGCTGTGGCATCCCCAGGCGCACCGCGCCTGGGTGCGGCCGGGCATCGTGCTGTACGGCGCCTCGCCGTCCGGGGTGGCGGCCGACGTGAGCAGCTTCGGCCTGCAGCCGGCCATGTCGCTGCACAGCGAGCTGATCTCCGTCCAGGACCTCCAGCCCGGCGATACCGTCGGCTACGGCTCGCTGTTCACGGCGGACCGCGCCATGCGCATCGGCGTGGTGGCCTGCGGTTATGCCGACGGCTACCCGCGCCATGCCGCCGGCTGGGGCGACAACCCGGCGCCGGTGCTGGTCGACGGCGTGCGCACGAACCTGGTGGGCCGGGTCTCGATGGACATGATCTGCGTCGACCTCACGCCTTGCCCCAAGGCCCGCGTGGGCAGCGCCGTGACCCTGTGGGGCCAGGGCCTGCCGATCGACGACGTGGCCGCGGCCAGCGGCACCGTGGGTTACGAGCTGATGTGCGCGCTGGCGCCGCGCGTGCCGGTCACGGTGGCGACGCTGACGGCGCCGGAGCAGGCCGCGCTGGCCTGACGCCGGGGCCGCGGGCGGGCCGGCGCCGGCCCGTGGTCTGCCTGGCCCGGCGGCGGTGCGCCGTCCGTGCGCCGTTTCGTCTCCGCCCGCCTGTTTCGGCGGTTTTTCGCCGCGTCTTGTTGCCGCCGCCGCCGCTCCGGTGGTTTTCCACCGCTTTCACCGTCTCCACCGTTTTCCCCGAGGATCCCAGTTGGCCAAGCCAAAGAACGTCTATACCTGCACCGAATGCGGCGGCACCTCGCCGCGCTGGCAGGGCCAGTGCCCGCAGTGCCAGCAATGGAACACGCTGGTCGAGACCGTGGCGGAAACCGCGTCGGCCAAGCGCTTCGCGCCGCTGGCCGCCTCGGCCCGCGTGCAGCGCCTGTCCGAGATCGACGCGGCCGACGTGCCGCGCTTTTCCAGCGGCATCGAGGAATTCGACCGCGTGCTGGGCGGCGGGCTGGTGGCCGGCGGGGTGGTGCTGATCGGCGGCGATCCCGGCATCGGCAAGTCCACGCTGCTGCTGCAGGCGCTGGCCAACCTCGCCGCCGAGCGCCCCGTGCTGTACGTCAGCGGCGAGGAGTCCGGCGCGCAGATCGCGCTGCGCGCCCAGCGCCTCGGCGTGGACAGCCCGCAGCTCGCCTTGCTGGCGGAGATCCAGCTGGAGAAGATCCAGGCCACGCTGGAGGCGGAAAAGCCCGAGGTGGCGGTGATCGACTCGATCCAGACGCTGTATTCCGAGGCGCTCACCTCGGCGCCCGGCTCGGTGGCCCAGGTGCGCGAATGCGCGGCGCAGCTCACGCGCATCGCCAAGGGCAGCGGCACCACCATCATCCTGGTCGGCCACGTGACCAAGGAAGGCGCGCTGGCCGGCCCGCGCGTGCTCGAGCACATCGTCGACACCGTGCTGTACTTCGAGGGCGACACCCATTCCTCGCACCGCCTGGTGCGCGCGTTCAAGAACCGCTTCGGCGCGGTCAACGAACTGGGCGTGTTCGCCATGACCGAGCGCGGCCTGCGCGGCATCAGCAACCCGTCGGCGCTGTTCCTGTCGCAGCACGAGCAGCAGGTGGCCGGCTCCTGCGTGCTGGTCACGCAGGAAGGCACGCGGCCGCTGCTGGTGGAAGTGCAGGCGCTGGTCGACGCCGCGCAGGTGCCCAACCCGCGCCGGCTGGCCGTGGGGCTGGAGCAGAACCGGCTGGCCATGCTGCTGGCGGTGTTGCACCGCCATGCCGGCATCGCCTGCTTCGACCAGGACGTGTTCCTCAACGCAGTGGGCGGCGTCAAGATTGCCGAGCCGGCGGCCGACCTCGCGGTGCTGCTGGCGATCCATTCGTCGATGCGCAACAAGCCGCTGCCGCGCGGCCTGGTGGTGTTCGGCGAAGTCGGCCTGGCCGGCGAGATCCGGCCCAGCCCGCGCGGGCAGGAACGCCTGCGCGAAGCCGCCAAGCTGGGCTTCACCACCGCGGTGATTCCCCGCGCCAACGCGCCCAAGCAGCCGATCGACGGCCTCGAGGTGATCGCGGTCGAGCGGCTGGAGCAGGCTATCGACCGTGTGCGTCATCTGGAGTGAGAGCCGCTGCGTCAATCCGCCGCAACAGGCGCGTTTGCGGCGCCGCGCACGGCGCGTGGCGCGCTGCGCAAAATCGGTAATAATGAGCCTCGCATCGCGCACGTCCGGTCGTCAGGCCGGCGGCGCGCCGACACCGATGCGCGGTCCTGCCCGGTCCCCGGGTCCAATTCGCTACTGAACCATGCAAGCCAATTCGCGCAGTTTCTTCCTGTTGATCGCCGTGATTTCCTTCGGCCTGGTCGGCTATGCCCTCTACCTGCAGCACGTGGAGGGCTACCAGCCATGCCCGCTGTGCGTGATGCAGCGTTTCGCCTTCGTCGGCATCGGCATCTTCTCGCTGCTGGCCGCCATCGCGCAGAGCACGCGCAGCCTGTGGCAGGGGCTGGGCATGCTGTCCGGCATCGGCGGCATCGCCGTGGCCGGCTATCACGTGTCGCTGCTGCTCAACCCCAAGGCCAGTTGCGGCATCGACCCGCTGGAGAACTGGGTCAACCGGCTGCCCACCGCCAAGCTGCTGCCGCAGGTGTTCTACTCGGACGGCCTGTGCACGGCGCCGCTGCCGCCGATTTTTGGTTTGTCGATTCCGGCCTGGTCGCTGATCTGGCTGTTTATTTTGACTGCGACTTTGGCGGTGGGGATGATTCGGAGGGAGAGGAATTATCGGTAGTTTTTTGATTTTATTTTGGGGTTTGGGGGGATTTTAAGGTTGGCGGTTTAATGTTGATTGCTTGACGTCGACGGATTAATGCTAAATTCAATGGCTGAATGTCAACGACTGAATGTCAACGGTTGAACGTCAAAGTCAACTGCTGAACGTCAAAATCAAAGTCAACTTCAAAGTCAAAGGCTTTCGCTCCCCCGGAGCGACCTACTTTCTTTTCCCCGAAAAGAAAGTAGGCAAAGAAAGCGGGCTGCCTGGCCGGCAGGGGCAGAGCCGAACAGGGTTTCTCGGGGTGGTGGTTTCGTGGTGGGGCCTGTGGTTCTGCTGGGATTCTGCCGGTACCGGTTCTGGTGGCCACTATCTCTCGGGTGATGTTCGATTCGTGGTGGCGCTGCATGATGGCGGTGGTCCAGGCCCTTCGGGCTGCTGCCGCGACCGGCGCGGAGGGGATCGTCATAGGGGCGGTGCTGGTTTCGTGGTGGGCGTGGTGGCCCCCATTCGATCTCAGTGCCAAACGGTTTTGACTTGAGAGGTAATCCGGGTCAAAGCAACCCAACACACTCGCGCGGGGTCCACCACGCCCACCACGAAACCAGTGCCGGTGCTACGCCGCGACCGCCAAAACCGGTAACGGCAGATGCCCGAACCAGCAGTGCGCTCGCCATCATAGGTCTGACCCCGAAACCCATACCGCCAGCCAGATCGTGGCCAGCCGAACCGGTAACGGCAGGATGCCAGCAGAACCACAGGCCCCACCACGAAACCACCAACAAGAGAAATCCCAACGTTTCTGCCCCTGCCGGCCAGGCAGCCCGCTTTCTTTGCCTACTTTCTTTTCGGGGAAAAGAAAGTAGGTCGCTCCGGGGGAGCGAAAGCCTTTGACTTTGATGTTGACTTTGACTTTGACGTTCAGCCGTTGACGTTAAGAAGTGGCTATTAACATTAAGCCATTAAAATTGAAATAATCTTCCAAAAAATCAAACAATCCCCTCAATCTGCTCCTGCAACTCCAGCCAACGCTCCTCGAGCGTATCAAGTTCCCCCCCCACTTCCCCCTGCCGCTTGAGCATCTCCATCAACTTCCCCTTGTTACCCTCCGCATAACTGCTCTCGTCGGCCATGAACGCATCGATCTCGCTCTTGGCCTGCTGCAGCACGGCCATGCGCTTTTCCACCTTTTCCAGTTCCTTGGTCAGCGGCTTGCGCAACTGCGTCAGGCGCTGGCGTTCGTCGGCTTCGGCGCGGCGCTGGTCGCGGCGGTTGACCGCGGCGGCGCCGTCGCCCGCGGCGGGGGCCTGCGCGGCGCTGGCGGCGTTGCGCTTGGCCGCGGCCTGTTGCAGCAGCCAGTCGCGGTAGTCGTCGAGGTCGCCGTCGAACGGCTTCATGGTGCCGTCGCCGACCAGCATGAACTGGTCGGTGGTGGCGCGCAGCAGGTGGCGGTCGTGGGAGACCACGATCAGGGTGCCTTCGAACTGCGCCAGCGCCATCGTCAGCGCTTCGCGGGTGTCGAGGTCGAGGTGGTTGGTCGGTTCGTCGAGCAGCAGCAGGTTGGGCTTCTGCCAGACGATCAGCGACAGCGCCAGGCGCGCCTTCTCGCCGCCGGAGAACGGCTCGATCGGCGCGGTGGCCATGTCGCCGCGGAAGTTGAAGCTGCCGAGGAAGTCGCGCAGTTCCTGCTCGCGCGTGTCCGGCGCCAGGCGCGCCAGGTGCTGCAGCGGGGAGTCCTGGTCGCGCAGCGTCTCCAGCTGGTGCTGGGCGAAGTAGCCGATCTGCAGGCCCTTGCCCTGGCGCAGCTTGCCGGCCAAGGGCTCTTGCGTGGCCGCCAGCGTCTTCACCAGCGTGGACTTGCCCTGGCCGTTGGCGCCGAGCAGGCCGATGCGCTGGCCGGTCTGGATCGACAGCGACAGGTTGTGCAGGATGGTCACGGGCGGCGCGCCGGGCGCGGGCGGCGGATAACCGCAGTCCACGCCTTCGAGCACCATCATCGGGTTGGGCGCCGAGTCCGGCTCGCGGAACTCGAAGGCGAAGCCGGCGGCGATGTGCACCGGCGCCAGCCGCTCCATCTTCTCCAGCGCCTTGACCCGGCTCTGCGCCTGGCGCGCCTTGGTGGCCTTGGCCTTGAAGCGCGTGATGAACGATTCGAGGTGGGCGATCTCTTTCTGCTGGCGCGAGTAGGCCGACTGCTGCAGCGCCATCTGCTGCAGGCGCAGCGTCTCGAACTGGGTGTAGTTGCCGCCGTAGCGACGCAGTTGCTGGTTTTCGATGTGCACGGTGACGTTGCAGATCGCGTCGAGGAATTCGCGGTCGTGCGAAATCATCACCAGCGTGCCGGGATAGCGCGCCAGCCAGTCTTCCAGCCAGACGATGGCGTCGAGGTCCAGGTGGTTGGTCGGTTCGTCGAGCAGCAGCAGGTCGGACGGGCACATCAGCGCCTGCGCCAGGTTCAGCCGCATGCGCCAGCCGCCCGAGAACGACGCCACCGGCTGCGACACCTGCGCCAGCGTGAAGCCCAGCCCCAGCAGCAGCGCCTCGGCGCGCGCCGGCGCGGTGTAGCCGTCGGCGTCGGCGAAGGCGGCGTGGGCGTCGGCCTCGGCGGTGCCGTCGCCGCTGGCCTGGGCCGCGGCGATGCGCGCCTCGATCTCGCGCAGGCGGGTGTCGCCGTCGATGGTGTATTCCACCGCGCTGCGCGCGACCGCCGGGGTTTCCTGCGCCACGTGGGCGATGCGCCACTGCGGCGGGATGGCGACGTCGCCGCCGTCCGGATGCAGCTCGCCGCGCAGCATGGCGAACAGGGTCGACTTGCCGCTGCCGTTGGCGCCGACGAGGCCGACGCGCTCGCCGGGGTTCAGCGTCACGCTGGTGTGGTCGAACAGCACCTTGGTGCCGCGCTGGAGGACTAGCTGGTCGATTCGGATCACGGGAGGGGAACGCTGGAGATAAAGCCGCCGGAGATGAGCGATGGCCGGCCCGGCATGGCACGGGTCAACCCGGCATTGTAGCCGCTTCGCATGATGCTGCCCGTCAAATGGCGGCGCGCGGCGGCGTATGGCGGAGGATGGCGGCGAGGTTCGGCGGGCCGCCGCGCGCGGACTCCGGCGGTGGCCGCGCTGGGACGGCAAAGGGATGGCAAGGAGACAGCAGCCTAGGTATAAACCCTTGCCCGCGTAAAACTCTATTTTCATGGTACGCGTTTTGCGTGTAAATTAATTTACATAGATGCGCACCGCCTGCATGCTTTTTTTTCGTGCATGGCTTCGCGGCGGCGCATCCCGTCAACCAGAACCGCACCCATGTCCCTCGGCAATTCCGGCAATTCCGGCACCAACGGATCCTCCGGCAAGAACGGCAACGGCTCGATCACCGAGCGCATCGCCCGCGCCCTGCCCACGCTGACGCCCGCGCACCAGCGCATGGCCGAATACGTGCTGGGCAATCCGTTCCGCGCCGCCACCATGCGCATCGACGAACTGGCGGCGGCGGTGGAGGTCTCGGTGGCCACCGCCAACCGCTTCGCGCACGCGCTCGGCTTCGAGGGCTATCCGCAGTTCCGCACCGAGCTGGTGCGCGGTTTCGAGGCCACGCTGGCGCCGGTCGAGAAGCTGCGCACCGAACTGGAGCGCCCGGCCACGGTGGCGGCGGTCATCGCCGCCTCGCTCGACGAGGACGTGCGCAACCTCGAGGCCACGCGCCGCGGGCTCGATGCCGAGTCCTGCGAGCGCGCGGTGGAAGCCATCCTGTCGGCCGAGCGCGTGTTCGTGGTGGGCTTCGGCGCGAGCGGCTTCCTGGCCGGGCTGCTGCAGCACGGGCTGGACCTGTCGTGCCGCACCGTGATCTCGGTGTCGGGCGCGGGCGGCGCGTCGACCGCGGCGCGCGCGCTGTTCAAGCTGCAGCCCAGCGACCTGCTGATCGTGATTGGCTTTCCGCGCTACGTGTACGACACCGTGACCATCGCGCGGCGCGCGCGCGCGCACGGCGCGCGCATCGTGGCGCTGACCGACGGGCCGACCTCGCCGCTGGCGGCGCTGGCCGACATCGCGCTGTACGCGCACACCGGCCGCCAGCTTTCCGCCAACTCGGACACCGCCGTGCTGGCTTTCATCGAAGGCCTGTGCGGCGCCGTGGCGCACCGCGCCGCGCACGCCGTCAAGGCCGCCGCCGAGATGACCGAATTCCTGCTGCCGTGGCTGCACGGCGCGCCGCCCGGCCAGGGCCGCGACGCGCGCGAGCGCCACGACGAAGCAGCCGAAGGCCGCGCCAAGGGCGCGCCCGCGCGCCGCAAGAAACCCACTCCCGACGCATCGTGAACCCCAACCTTACCCCTGTGATCGCCATCCACGGCGGCGCCGGCACCATCACCCGTGCCGCCATGAGCCCCGCCCGGGAGGCGGAATACACCGCCGCGCTGAGCGGCGTGCTGCAAGCCGGCCAGCGCGTGCTGGCCGACGGCGGCAGCGCGCTCGACGCCGTCACCGAAGCCGTGCGCCTGCTCGAGGACTGCCCGCTGTTCAATGCCGGCCGCGGCGCCGTGCTGACCCGCGCCGGTACCTACGAGCTCGACGCCGCCATCATGGACGGCGCCACCCGCGCCGCCGGCGCGGTGGCCTGCGTCAAGTGCCTGCGCAATCCGGTGCTGGCCGCGCGCGCGGTGATGGAGCAGAGCGAGCACGTGCTGTTCGCCGGCGACGGCGCCGAGGCTTTCGCGCGCGCGCGGGGCCTGGAACTGGTGGAGCCCGCCTACTACTTCACCGAGGCGCGCCGCGAGCAATGGGAGCGCGCGCGCGGCACCGCCGGCACGGCGCTCGACCACGACGCCGCCAGCCGCGCGGCCGAGCCCATCGACCCCGACAGCAAGTTCGGCACCGTGGGCGCGGTGGCCTGCGACGCGCAGGGGCGCCTGGCCGCGGCCACCTCCACCGGCGGCGTCACCAACAAGCAGGTCGGCCGCGTCGGCGACACGCCCATCATCGGCGCCGGCTGTTACGCCGACGACGTGGCCGCGGTGTCGGCCACCGGCACCGGCGAGATGTTCATCCGCGCGGTGGCGGCCTACGACGTGGCCGCGCAGATGCGCTACGCGGGCCTGCCGCTCGGCGAGGCCGCGCGCCGCGTGGTGATGGAGAAGCTGCCGGCCATTGGCGGCCGCGGCGGCCTGATCGCGGTGGACCGCGCCGGCAACGTCGCGCTGCCGTTCAACACCGAAGGCATGTACCGCGGTTTCGCCCGGGTGGGCGAGGCGGTCAACGTGTGGATCTACGGTTGAGCCGGCAGGCGCGGCATCGATCCATCCCGGCATCAACAGCATCAACAGGCATCAAGGGGTCCAAGTGGCTGCAGCATCCTCTTCCCGGTCGGCCCAAGCGGGCATCGTCCTGTCACCGCAGCGGGTGGTTTCCGTCAACGATCTCACCGTGCGCTTTTCCACCTCGGAGCGCACCGTGGAGGCCGTGCGCGGCCTGAGCTTCCACGTCGACCGCGGCGAGACGCTGGCCGTGGTGGGCGAGTCGGGCTCGGGCAAGTCGGTGACGTCGCTGGCGCTGATGCGGCTGGTCGAGCACGGCGGCGGCAAGATCGCCGGCGGCAGCATGGCGCTGCGCCGGCGCGGCGGCGAGGTGATCGATCTCGCCCGCGCCGACAACGCCACCATGCGCGGCGTGCGCGGCAGCGACGTGGCCATGATCTTCCAGGAGCCGATGACCTCGCTCAACCCGGTGTTCCCGGTGGGCGAGCAGATCGCCGAATCGATCCGCCTGCACCAGGGCAAGGGCCGCGCCGAGGCGCGCGCCGAAGCACTGCGCATGCTGGAGATCGTGCGCATTCCCGAGGCGCGCCGCGTGCTGGACCGCTTCCCGCACCAGCTCTCGGGCGGCATGCGCCAGCGCGTGATGATCGCGATGGCGCTGTCGTGCAAGCCGGCGCTGCTGATCGCCGACGAGCCGACCACCGCGCTCGACGTGACCATCCAGGCCGAGATCCTGCAGCTGATCCGCAACCTGCAGGCCGAGATGGACATGGGCGTGGTCTTCATCACCCACGACATGGGCGTGGTGGCCGAGGTGGCCGACCGCGTGCTGGTGATGTACCGCGGCGAACGGGTGGAGGAGGGCACCGCCGAGCAGGTCTTCGCCGCGCCCGCGCATCCGTACACACGCGCGCTGCTGTCGGCCGTGCCCAAGCTCGGCGCCATGCAGGGCACCGACTGGCCCGCCAAGTTCCCGCTGCTGCAGCTCGACCAGTCCGCGCCGGCCGCGCCCGGGGCGCCGCAGGACACCGTGCCGGCCGGCGCCGCGCCGATCCTGCGCGTGCGCGACCTGGTGACGCGCTTCGACGTGCCGGGCGGCCTGCTGGGCCGCGTGGCGCGCCGCGTGCACGCGGTCGAGCGCGTGAGCTTCGACCTCCATCCCGGCGAGACGCTGGCGCTGGTGGGCGAGTCCGGCTGCGGCAAGTCCACCACCGGCCGCTCGCTGCTGCGCCTGGTCGACAGCCAGAGCGGCACCATCGAATTCAACGGCCAGGACATCAGCCAGATGAAGGGCGGCGCGCTGCAGACCCTGCGCCGCAATATCCAGTTCATCTTCCAGGACCCGTTCGCCTCGCTCGACCCGCGCGTGCCGGTGGGCTACTCCATCATGGAGCCGCTGCTGGTGCACAAGGTGGCCAGCGGCAAGGAGGCCGAGCAGCGCGTGGCCTGGCTGCTGGAAAAGGTGGGCCTGAGCGCGGCGCACGCCTCGCGCTACCCGCATGAATTCTCGGGCGGCCAGCGCCAGCGCATCTGCATCGCGCGCGCGCTGGCGCTCAATCCCAAGGTGGTGGTGGCCGACGAGTCCGTGTCCGCGCTCGACGTGTCCATCCAGGCGCAGATCGTCAACCTGATGCTGGACCTGCAGCGCGAGATGGGCATCGCCTTCCTGTTCATCTCGCACGACATGGCGGTGGTGGAGCGCGTGAGCCACCGCGTGGCGGTGATGTACCTGGGCCAGATCGTGGAGATCGGCCCGCGCCGCGCGATCTTCGAGAACCCGCAGCACCCGTACACCAGGAAGCTGATGTCGGCGGTGCCGATCGCCGATCCGGCGCGCCGCCACCTCAAGCGCGAGCCGCTCAACGACGAGATCCCCAGCCCCATCCGGCTGCTCGGCGACGAGCCGCTGGTGCAGCCGCTGGTGGCCGTCGGCGGCAGCGCCGCCTCGCAGCATTTCGTAGCCCGGCACGCCATCGGCGGTGCCTACTAACCGACGCCTTTCCAAGGAGAATCGATGATGACCCGGATGATGTTCCGCTTGGCCCCCTCGAAGCTGATCGCCGGCGGCCTGGCCCTGGCCGCGCTCGGCGCCGGCCCCGCCTTCGCCGCCAAGGACGCCGTGATGGCGGTGTATTCCACCTTCACCACGCTCGACCCGTACGACGCGAACGACACGCTGTCGCAGGCCGCCAGCAAGTCCTTCTACCAGGGCCTGTTCGGCTTCGACAAGGACATGAAGCTGGTCAACGTGCTGGCCGAAAGCTATGAAGCCAGCAAGGACGGCCTGACCTACACCATCAAGCTCAAGAAGGGCGTGAAGTTCCACGACGGCACCACCTTCGACGCCGCCGCCGTCAAGGCCAACTTCGACCGCGTCACCAACCCGGCCAACAAGCTCAAGCGCTACACGCTGTTCAACCGCGTGGCCAGGACCGACGTGGTGGACGCCAGCACCGTCAAGGTCACGCTGAAAGAGCCGTTCTCGCCGTTCATCAACGTGCTGGCCCATCCGTCGGCGGTGATGATCTCGCCGGCCGCGCTGCAGAAGTACGGCAAGGACATCGCGTTCCACCCGGTCGGCACCGGCCCGTTCGAGTTCGTCGAGTGGAAGCAGCCCGATCACCTCAAGGGCAAGAAGTTCGCCGGCTTCTGGAAGACCGGCGACCCGAAGATCGACACCATCACCTGGAAGCCGGTGGTGGACAACAACACGCGCGCGGCCATCATGCAGACCGGCGAAGCGGACTTCGCCTTCAGCATCCCGTTCGAGCAGGCCGCCGTGCTCAAGGGCAATCCCAAGGTGGACCTGATCGACGCGCCGTCGATCATCCAGCGCTACCTGAGCCTGAACACCACGGTCAAGCCGTTCAACGACCCCAAGGTGCGCCAGGCCATCAACTACGCCATCAACAAGGACGCGCTGGCCAAGGTGGCCTTCGCCGGCTACGCCACGCCGTCCGACGGCGTGGTGCCCGCGGGCGTGGACTATGCCGAGAAGCTGGGCCCGTGGCCGTATGACCCGGCCAAGGCGCGCGCGCTGCTCAAGGAAGCCGGCTACCCGAACGGCTTCGAGACCACGCTGTGGTCGGCCTACAACCACACCACCGCGCAGAAGGTGATCCAGTTCGTGCAGCAGCAGTTGCAGCAGGTCGGCATCAAGGCGCAGGTGCAGGCGCTCGAAGCCGGCCAGCGCGTGGAGAAGGTCGAGAGCGTGCAGAAGCCGGAAGACGCCGGCGTGCGCATGTACTACGTGGGCTGGTCGTCCTCGACCGGCGAGTCGGACTGGGCGCTGCGCCCGCTGCTGGCCTCCGAGTCGATGCCGCCCAAGCTGCTCAACACCGCGTACTACAAGAACGACCAGGTCGACGCCGACATCGCCAACGCGCTGCGCACCACCGACCGCGCCGAGAAGGCCCGCCTGTACAAGGACGCGCAGCAGCAGATCTGGAAGGACGCGCCGTGGGCCTTCCTGGTGACGGAGAAGGTGCTGTTCGCGCGCGCCAAGCGCCTGAGCGGCGCCTACGTGATGCCCGACGGCTCGTTCAACTTCGACGAGATCGACATCAAGCAATAAGGGCTGCGGGCTGCCGGGCGCAGGCGGCCCGGCCCGGCGGCAGGCGGTACCAAGCAGTACCAGGCAGTACCCGCAGGCAGTACGGCGCAGCAAGCCGTGCATGGCCGCCCGCCCGCGGATGCGGGGGCAGGGCGGGCGGCCCGCGGTCTTTTTCTTTCCGGTGCATCATGCTGAATTATTTTCTCAAACGATTCCTGGGCGTGATTCCCACACTGCTGATCGTGGCGGTGCTGGTCTTCATGTTCGTCCACCTGCTGCCCGGCGATCCCGCCCGGCTCGCGGCCGGCCCCGAGGCCGACCAGGCCACGGTGGAGCTGGTGCGCCGCGACCTCGGCCTGGACAAGCCGCTGCCCGAGCAGTTCGCGCAGTTCTTCTCGAACGCGCTGCGCTGGGAATTCGGCAACTCGCTGCGCACCAAGCGTCCGGTCAGCGAGGAGATCGGCGACCGCTTCATGCCCACGCTGTACCTGACGCTGGCCTCGATGGTGTGGGCGGTGGTCTTCGGCATGGCGATCGGCGTGACCTCCGCGGTGTGGCGCAACCGCTGGCCCGACCGCCTCGGCATGACGCTGGCGGTGTCCGGCATCTCGTTCCCGGCGTTCGCCCTGGGCATGCTGCTGATGGAAGTGTTCTCGGTGCAGTTGGGCTGGCTGCCGTCGATCGGCGCCGATTCCTGGAAGCACTACATCCTGCCCTCGCTCACGCTGGGCGCCGCGGTGGCCGCCGTGATGGCCCGCTTCACGCGCGCGTCCTTCGTCGAGGTGCTGCAGGAAGATTTCGTGCGCACCGCGCGCGCCAAGGGCGTGGGCGAGCTGCTGGTGGTGGCCAAGCACTGCCTGCGCAACGCCATGATTCCTGTCGTCACCATGATGGGCCTGCAGTTCGGCTTCCTGCTGGGCGGCTCGATCGTGGTCGAGAAGGTCTTCAACTGGCCCGGCCTCGGCCGCCTGCTGGTGGACGCCGTGGAGATGCGCGACTACCCGGTCATCCAGGCCGAGGTGCTGCTGTTCTCGCTCGAGTTCATCCTGATCAACCTGGTGGTCGACGTGCTGTACACCGTCATCAACCCCGCCATCCGCTACAAGTAAGGAGAGGCCGGCATGACCCAGCTTTCCACGTCCGCCGGCGGCAACGCCGCCGCGCCCGCCGCCGCGCCGGAAGCGGTGCGCACGCCCTGGACCGAGTTCTGGCGCAAATTCCGCAAGCAGCACCTGGCGCTGGGCGCCGGCGTGTTCGTGCTGCTGCTGGTGGCGGTGGCGGTCTTCGCGCCGTACCTGGTGCCCTACGACCCCGAGAACTTCTTCGACTACGACGCGCTCAACGCCGGCCCCTCGGCCGCGCACTGGTTCGGCGTGGACTCGCTCGGGCGCGACATCTTCAGCCGCATCCTGGCCGGCACCCGCATCTCGCTGGCCGCGGGCTTCTTCTCCGTCATCATCGGCGCCATCGTCGGCACCGTGCTGGGCCTGCTGGCCGGCTACTACGAAGGCTGGTGGGACCGCATCGTCAGCCGCATCTCGGACGTGCTGTTCGCGTTTCCCGGCATCCTGCTGGCGATCGGCATCGTCGCCATCCTCGGCAACGGCATGACCAACGTGATCTTCGCCGTGGCCATCTTCAGCATCCCCGCGTTCGCGCGCCTGGTGCGCGGCAACACGCTGATGCTCAAGCGCCTGACCTACGTGGAGGCCGCGCGCAGCATCGGCGCGTCCGACTGGACCATCCTGATGCGACACATCCTGCCGGGCACGATCTCGTCCATCGTGGTGTATTTCTCGATGCGCATCGGCACCTCGATCATCACCGCCGCCAGCCTCTCGTTCCTCGGCCTGGGCGCGCAGCCGCCCACGCCCGAGTGGGGCGCCATGCTCAACGAGGCGCGCGCCGACATGGTCACGGCGCCGCACGTGGCGATCTTCCCCAGCCTGGCGATCTTCCTCACGGTGCTCGCCTTCAACCTGCTCGGCGACGGCCTGCGCGACGCGCTCGACCCGAAGATCGACCGCCGCTGAGCGCGAGCCGCACATGCGCCAGGAACCGATCCACGAGCTGACCCACATCGGCGCGCTGCCGGCCGGCGCGCGCGGCACCATCGCCGACGTGCCCGGCGTGACCGTGGGCCACTGCACGCTGGCGCGCGGCGCGTGCCAGACCGGCGTGACGGTGGTGCTGCCGCACGCCGGCAACCTGTTCGCCGACAAGGTGCCGGCCGCCGCCACCGTGCTCAACGGCTTCGGCAAGAGCGTGGGGCTGGTGCAGGTGGAAGAGCTCGGCGTGCTGGAGACGCCGATCGCGCTCACCAACACCTTCGCCGTGGGCGCGCTGGCGCAGGCGCAGATCCGCCAGGCCATCGCCGCCAACCCGGAGATCGGCCGCGCCTGGCCGACCGTCAACCCGCTGGTGTTCGAGTGCAACGACGGCTACCTCAACGACATCCAGGCCATGCCGGTGCGGGAGGCGCACTACGCGCAGGCCTGCGCGGCGGCGGCCGCGGATTTCGCGCAGGGCGCGGTGGGGGCGGGGCGCGGCATGTCCTCGTTCGGGCTCAAGGGCGGCATCGGCTCGGCCTCGCGCCGGGCGGGCGCATACCACGTGGGCGCGCTGGTGCAATCCAACTTCGGCGTGCTGCCCAACCTCACCGTGGCCGGCGCGCGCCTGGGCGGCAGGCTGGCCGCGCGCCTGCAGGCGCAGGCGCACGCCGAAGCGCAGGCCGGGCCGGAGAAGGGCTCGATCATCATGATCGTCGCCACCGACGCCCCGCTCGACGCGCGCCAGCTGCGCCGCCTGTCGCTGCGCGCCGGCGCCGGGCTGGCCCGCACCGGCTCGGTGTTCGGCCACGGCTCGGGCGACATCGCGCTGGCGTTCTCCACCGCCTGCACCGTGCCGCAGCAGGCCGACGCGCCCATGCCGGCGCTGGCCATGCTGCACGAGAGCCGGCTCGACGCGCTGTTCCAGGCCGCCGCCGACAGCGTCGAGCAGGCCATCCTCAACGCGCTGTGGCGGGCCGAAAGCGTGAGCGGCCGCGACGGCCACCGCCGCATCGCGCTGCGCGAGCTGATGCCCGAACTGCCGCAATGGCTGGCGCGCCACGCGGCGCCAGCCGACTGATCCCGGAGCGCGATGAAGATCCTGATTTCCACCGACATCGAAGGCGTCGCCGGCGTCTTCCACGCCGAGCAGGCCCGCGCCGGCAACGGCGAATACGAGCGCGCGCGCGCCTGGATGACCGCCGAGGCCAACGCCGCGGTGCAGGGCGCCTTCGCCGGCGGCGCCACCGAAGTGCTGGTCAACGACTCGCACGGCGGCTTTCGCAACCTGCTGCCCGACCAGCTCGACCCGCGCGCGCGCCTGGTGCTGGGCAAGCCGCGCTATCTCGGCATGATGGCCGGCGTGGAAGGCTGCGACGGCGTGTTCATGGTCGGCTACCACGGCCGCGCGCAGAGCCGCGGCATCCTGGCCCACACCATCAACAGCAGCGCCTTCGCCCGCGTCTGGCTGGGCGGGCAGGAGATGGGCGAGGCCGGCTTGTATGGCGCGCTGGCCGGCGAGTTCGGCGTGCCGGTGCTGATGGCCAGCGGCGACGACGTGTTCGTCGAAGAGACGCGGCCGCTCATGCCGTGGGTGCGCTACGTGCAGACCAAGCAAGCCGGTGGCCACGGCAGCGGCACCACGCTGTCGCCGGCGGCCGCGCGCGAAGCCATCGCCGCCGCCGCCGGGCAGGCCGTGCGCGAGGCCGGCGGACAAGCGCTGTGCATTCCCGGCCCGGTGCGGTGCCGCCTGCAGGCGCACAGCCCCGCCTACGCCGACCTGTTCTGCCAGTGGCCCGCGCTCGAGCGCGTGGACGGCGTCACGCTGGTGTTCGAAGCCGCCTCGGTGCAGGCGGCGGTGCGCATGCTCAACTGCCTGTCGGCGATGTCGTTCATGCTCAGGTAGGCGCGCCGGCCGGCGCGGCCGCGATTGGAGGACAATAGCGGCCTGGCCGCGGCAAGGATGCCGCGGCCAGGCTGTCTTGCATTCACTCATCGTGCCGCGCGCGGCGGCCATCACGCGCAGATTCATGACCGCAGTCAACGGCGAAAGCTGGACCCCAGTACGCAAGGATTTCGTCGACCTCGCCACGCGCTGCCACCAGCACGTGGGGCGCGCGCGCCATCACGGCTTCGGCAACGGGCAGGCCTACATCCTGCGCGACGCGCACGGCCACGAGCATCCGTTCGGCGAGGCCTGCGCGCGCGCCGTGCTGGCCGAGCCGGCCGGGCTCGACCTGGTGCCCGACTACACCGAGCGCGACGCCGGCCCCGCCGCCGCCGTGCCCGCGGCCACGCCGCCGTCGGCCGAGGAATTCGAGCTGACCGCCCCGGCCCCGCTCCGCGCGCGCCGCGCCGGCGTCCGCCGCGATGCCTCCGCCGACGCCGCCCGGCGCCGCGCCGACGCCATCCGCTACCTGGTGCTGCGCATGGAGAAGGTGGCCGGCGTGCCGCGCGTGCAGCCCACGGTGCGCTTCCCGGCGCTGGAGGAGGTCTACCAGGACTACCTGCGCAGCGGCGACCTGCCCGAGGCGCAGGTGCGGCGCATCCTCGCCATCGAGCGCAGCGCCACCACGCCGGCCAAGCTCAAGAGCCTCAATCTGCTCGACGTCTACACCGCCCACGTCAAGCTCGAACGCGCCATCCGCGAATCCAGCCGGCTGGAGCAGCAGCGCTTCCTGCGCAGCCTCCACGACTGGCTCGCGCGCCACCTGGTGCTGTCCGCCGCGCAGCTTGCCGCGGCGGGCATCGAGATGCATCCGCATGCGTTCCGCTCGCCGCTGCTGCGCGAGGCCGGCGCGGACAAGGCGGGCGCGGGCCGGGGCTGAGCCGCGCTGGGCCTCCGGGAAGGCCCGATGGCAATAGCCGCCCGGTTGGCGTCTAATACCGGCACCCCCACTGCTCGCCAGGCGCGAAATACGCTGTCATGTCCGTGCATACCGGCTTTTCCCGCAGCTACGCCGAAGCCCGGCGGAAATTCCTCGACGCGGCGCGCGCCGCCGGCGCCACGCTGGCCGGTTTCCCGCACCCGACCATGCGCGGCAGCGCCGGCGAGGAGCTGGCCATCGACGTGGCCTGGGCCGGCGCCGCCGAGGCCCGGCGCGTGCTGCTGGTGACGTCGGGCGTGCACGGCGTGGAGGGCTTCTGCGGCTCCGGCGCGCAGGTCGCGCTGCTCGGCGACGCGGACCTGCGCGCGGCGTGCGCCGGGGCCGGCGTGGCGCTGATGCTGGTGCACGCGGTCAATCCCTACGGCTTTTCGCATCTGCGGCGCGTCAACGAGGACAACGTCGACCTCAACCGCAATTTCATGGATTTCACCCGGCCCCTGCCCGAGAACGCGCCCTACGCGCAGATCGCGCCGCTGCTGCTGCCCGCGCAGTGGCCGCCCTCGGAGGCCGACCAGGCGGCGCTGATGCGGTCGGTGATGGCGAAAGGCCTGCCGTGGTACCAGGCGGCCGTCAGCGCGGGCCAGTACCACGCGCCGGACGGCCTGTTCTTCGGCGGCGGCAAGGCCACCTGGAGCAACTACACGCTGCGCCGCATCCTGGCCCGCTACGGCGCCGGGCGCGAGGCGCTGCGCTGGCTGGACATCCATACCGGCCTGGGCCCGCGCGGCTACGGCGAGCCCATCTACATGGGCCCGGACGCGGCCGCGCCGGTCGCCCGCGCGCGCGCCATCTGGGGCAGCCACGTCACCTCCATCCACGATGGCTCGTCGGCCTCGGCCAACCTCACGGGCATGGCCTGGCAGGCGGTGCCGCAGACGCTGCCCGCGGTGGACTACAGCGGCATCGCGCTGGAGTTCGGCACCCTGCCCGTGACCGAGGTGCTCGAGGCGCTACGCGGCGACCACTGGCTGCACCTGCATCCCGAGGCCGACGAAGGCCAGCGCGAGCTGATCCACCAGGCGATGTGGCGCGCGTTCTACGGCGACGCCGACGACTGGCGCGAAGGCGTGGTCGAGCAGGTGCGCGAGGCCGCGGGCAGGGCGCTGGCCGGCTGGTAGCAGCGGGTAGCTGGCAGCGGCCGGCGGGCAGGCAAGGAAACCGCCGCGCGGCGGCGCTGCATCCGGCGCTTGCCGTATACAATCCGGCACAGCCAAATTCGCCGGTGCCGCCGGCTTTCCCGCTCATGCCGAATCCAACCCGGGCCTTCCTGCTCGGTCCGCTGCTCAAGGGCGTATCGCGCTCTTTCTATCTCACGCTGCGCATCCTCCCCGCGGGCATGCGCGATCCGATCGGGCTGGCCTATCTGCTCGCGCGCGCGGCCGACACCATCGCCGACACCTCGCTGATCCCGCCGGCGCAGCGGCTGGCCCTGCTGCTGTCGTTCCGCGACCAGGTCAACGGCGCCGCCGGCGACGCGGCGCTGATGCGCCGCATGGCGCAGGAGGTCGGCGCGCAGCAACAGCAGTCCGACGAAAAGGTCCTGCTCGAATCGCTCGGCCCCGCGCTGGCGATCCTGCCGCAGTTGAGCGAGTCCGACCGCGAGGCCGTGCGCGGCATCGTCTCGACGCTGGCCAGCGGCATGGAATTCGACCTGCGCACGTTTCCCGACGAAGCCTCCGGCCGCCTCGTCGCGCTGCGCACGCTGGACGAGCTGGACCGCTACACCTACCTGGTGGCGGGCTGCGTGGGCGAGTTCTGGACCACCATGACCTATGCGCACATGCCGGGCGTGCTCAAGGCCGGCCCCGACACCATGCTGGCGCTGGGCGTGCGCTTCGGCAAGGCGCTGCAGATGACCAACGTGCTGCGCGACTGCGGCAAGGACCTGCGCATCGGCCGCTGCTACCTGCCGGCGGCGCTGCTGGCGCGCCACGGCCTGGCACCGCAGGACCTGCTGGCGCCGGCCAATGCGGCGCGCGCGCGGCCGCTGCTGTTCGAGCTGGTGCATCACGCGCTCGGGCATTTCCGCGCGGCGCTCGACTACACGCTGGCCATTCCCGGCTCGGCCGTGCGGCTGCGGCTGGCCTGCATCTGGCCCATCGTCATCGGGCTGGAGACCTTGCTGCTGCTGGTGGACAACCCGGCGTGGCCGGACCCGGCCAGGATCTCCAAGGTGCGGCGCAAGGCGGTGTACCGGGTGATGGCGTATTCGCTGCCGGCGGTGGCGTCGGACCGGCTGGTGCGGCGCTGGGTCGAGGGGCTGCTGGCGCGCATCGAGGCCAGGATGGCGCCCGCGCGCGCCGGCTGACGGCCGGGCGCCGCCGCTTCACTCGGGCTGCCGGCCGCGCGTCTTCCTCGCGCGCCGGTGCCCGCGTGGTCCGTCAGCCCGGCAGTCCTTCGTAGGTCACCAGGAACACCTGTTCCTCGCCGGCGCTGACCGGCAGCCAGATCAGTTCCAGTTCCGGGAACGCCGCTTCCACGTTGGCGTGCTCGTTGCCGATCTCCACCACCAGCACGCCGCCCGGGTTGAGGCGCGCCTTGGCGCCGGCGATGATCCGCCGCACCACGTCCATGCCGTCGTCGCCGCCGGCCAGCGCGATGCGCGGCTCGGCCAGGTATTCGGCGGGCAGCGCCTGCATCGAGGTTTCGTTGACGTAGGGCGGGTTGGTGAGGATCACGTCGTATTTCGCGCCGGCCGGCAGCGGGGCGTAGAGATCGCCCTGGTACAGGCTGATGCGGTCGGCCATCTTGTAGTCGGCTACGTTGCGGCGCGCGACTTCGAGCGCGTCGGGCGAGATGTCGACCGCGTCGATGCGCGCCTGCGGCCAGACGTGGGCGGCGACGATGGGCAGGCAGCCCGAGCCGGTGCACAGCTCGAGCACCGGGCCGATCTCGGCGATGTCGCCGACCCACGGTTCCAGCCCTTCCTGCAGCAGCTCGCCGAGGAAGCTGCGCGGCACGATCACGCGCGAGTCCACGTAGAAGCGCAGGCCGTGCATGAAGGCTTCGTTGGTGAGGTAGGCGGCGGGCACGCGCTCGCTGACGCGGCGCTCGATGACGTTGAGCACGGCCTCGATTTCCTCGGGCAGCAGGCGGGCGTCGAGGAACGGGTCGAGCGTGTCGAGCGGCAGGTCGAGCGTGTGCAGGACCAGGTAGGCGGCTTCGTCGTAGGCGTTGGCGCTGCCGTGGCCGAACGACAGCCTGGCCCTGGTGAAGCGCGAGACGGCCAGGCGCAGCAGGTCGCGCACGGTTTGCAGGGGGGAGGGCGTTGCCATTGCGATGGTCCTAGTGTTTCTGCGTTCAGTCGATCGGGCGTTCAGCCGATCAGGCGATCAATCGTTCCAGCACGCCGCGGTAGACATTCTTGAGCGGCTCGACGAAGCGCTCTTCGACGTGCTCGTCGATCTTGTGGATGCTGGCGTTGGGTGGGCCGAACTCGATGACCTGCGGGCAGATCTTGGCGATGAAGCGGCCGTCGGAGGTGCCGCCGGTGGTGGAGAGCTCGGTCCTGACGCCGGTCTCGGCCTCGATGGCGCCGGCCAGCGCTTCGGACAGCTCGCCGCGCGCGGTCAGGAACGGTTCGCCGCCGAGGGTCCAGGCCAGCTCGTAGTCGAGGCCGTGGCGGTCGAGGATGGCATGCACGCGCGCCTTCAGGCCCTCGGGCGTGCTGGCGGTGGAGAAGCGGAAGTTGAAGTCGACCGTGACGTGGCCCGGGATCACGTTGGTGGCGCCGGTGCCGCCGTGGATGTTCGACATCTGCCAGCTGGTGGCGGGGAAGTATTCGTTGCCTTCGTCCCAGCGTTCGCCCACCAGTTCGGCCAGCGCGGGCGCGGCCAGATGGATCGGGTTCTTCGCCAGGTGCGGGTAGGCGATGTGGCCCTGCACGCCCTTGACGGTGAGCTTGCCCGAGAGCGAGCCGCGGCGGCCGTTCTTGACCATGTCGCCGAGCGTGTCGACCGAGGTCGGCTCGCCGATCACGCAGTAGTCCAGGCGCTCGCCGCGCGCCTTGAGCGCCTCGACCACCTTGACGGTGCCGTCGTGCGCGGGGCCTTCCTCGTCGCTGGTGATGAGGAAGGCGATGGAGCCGGCGTGGTCCGGGTGCTGCCGCACGAACTCTTCCGACGCCACCACGAAGCCGGCGATCGAGGTCTTCATGTCGGCCGCGCCGCGGCCGTACAGCTTGCCGTCGCGGTGGCTGGGCTGGAACGGGTCGGAGCCCCATTGCTCGAGCGGGCCGGTGGGCACCACGTCGGTGTGGCCGGCGAAGGCCAGCAGCTTGCCGTCCTTGCCCTGCGTGCCGCGCCTGACGGCCCACAGGTTGGTGACGCGGAAGTCGTCGGGGCCGCTGACGATCCACTCGCATGCGAAGCCGATGGCCTTGAGGCGGGTTTCGAGCACGGCCTGGCAGCCTTCGTCGGCGGGCGTGACGGAGCGGCGGCGGATCAGGTCTTCGGTGAGGGCGAGGGTCGGATTCATGGTGGCGTGTGCGCGGCCTCGGGGCCGGCGCTGCAGTACAGGGGGTTGGGCGGGGAGTTTACGCTTTCCGGGGGCGGTGGCCGATGTTCTTGCGTTGGGTGGCGCTCGCGGGCGCACCCCGGAGCCGCCGGCACGCAACCCGCCGCCAGCCCAGCAAGAACGTCAGAACAACCCGGCGTAACCATCCGCCGAAAAACCGACGGAAATCTTCCCGCCGCGGTCGAGCACCGGCCGCTTGATCAGCGACGGGCTCTGCTGCATCAGCGCGATCGCGCCCGCTTCGCTCTCGGCGCGGGCCTTGTCGGCGTCCGACAGCGCGCGGTACGTGGTGCCCTTGCGGTTGAGCAGCGTGGCCAGCGGCACGTGCTTGAGCCAGCCGCGCAGCAGCGTTTCGTCCACGCCTTGCTTCTTGAAGTCGTGGAAGGTGTAGGCCACGCCGTTGGCGTCGAGCCAGGTGCGGGCCTTCTTGACGGTGTCGCAGTTGGGAATGCCGTAGAGCAGGACGGTCATGGTGTGCGGTGCGCCTTGTCGGCGCTTAGCGGAACAGCAGGTTCAGGGCGACAACCAGCGCGCCCAGGCCCAGCGCCACGCCGGCCATCGCCACGCTGGTCATCAGGCGCAGGCGGCGGTCCAGCCGCGCGGCTTCCTTGCGCAGCGCCTCGATGGTGATGGCGTGCTGCTCGGCCAGCAGCTTGACCGCTTCGGCCTGCTGCACGGCGGCGGCTTCGAGCTCCGCGATGCGGGCGGCGGCGGAACCGTCGCGCGCTTCGATGGATTCGGGCCCGGCGTTCTCCGGCGCGCCGTCCTTGCGCCGGCCTTTCTTGATCTTCTCGATGGTCTTGTTGGCCTGCTCGAGAATGGTCGGCAGAAGGGACAGCACGGTGCTGACGGTGGCGGGATCCAGGGCCATGAGTCGCTTGCGGAGGGAGGGCATCGGTCTGACGGCGGAGGGGGGGGGGGGGGGGGGGGGGGGGGGGGGGGGGGGGGGGGGGGGGGGGGGGGGGGGGGGGGGGGGGGGGGGGG
>NZ_JBYTEL010000025.1:0-62984 GCF_058789195.1 Cupriavidus sp. FW216-B1
CCGGGGCCGGGGGGGGGCGGGGGGGGGGGCCGCCGCGGCGCACGCGGGCGCCGCGCGCGGCACCGCGTGCGCCGGTGCGGGGCTCAGAAACCCAGGCTGGCGAGCAGGTCGTCCACCTGCGACTGGTCGGAAACCACGTCGTGCTTGCCTTCGGGGTTGATCTGCGGGCCGTTCATCAACGTGGCGGGGGTGTCCACCCGGCGGTCGGCCGGCACGTTGTCGATCAGCACCTGCAGCAGCTCCTGCTCCAGCGAGCGGATCATGTCCATCATCTTCTTGATGACCTGGCCGGTCAGGTCCTGGAAGTCCTGGGCCATCATGATCTCCAGCAGGTGGCTGCCGGTGGCGCGCGCCTGCTGGGGCACGTCGGTCAGGAAGGCGCGCGTGTCGAGCACCAGCTCGCGCGCGTCGGCCAGCTCGACCGGCTTGTCGAACCAGGCTTCCCAGCGCTTGTCCAGCGCCTCGGCCTGCTTTTCCATGCCGGACTGGAGCGGCTGCGCCAGTTCCACTGCATTGAGCGTGCGCTCGGCGGCCTGCTCGGTCATCGAGGCGATGTAGCTGAGACGGTCGCGGGCGTCGGGGATGGCCTGCGCGGCACGCTCGATTTCCTTGTCGAGCCCCAATTCGCGCATATTGTCGCGCAGCATCCGTGTCAGGGCGCCAATGCGCTGGAAAAGCTGCTCGGCAGATTCGTTGCTGAGAGTCGGAGTCGTCGACATATCGCTCACCTTATGCCCCTTCCTTGGCCAGCTTTTCGAAGATCTTGGTGATCTTCTCGTCGAGCGTGGCGGCCGTGAAGGGCTTGACCACGTAGCCGTTGGCGCCGGCCTGCGCGGCGGCGATGATGTTTTCCTTCTTGGCCTCGGCCGTCACCATCAGCACCGGCAGCTTGGCCAGCGTGGCTTCGGCGCGGATCGCCTGCAGCATGCTCAGGCCGTCCATGTTCGGCATGTTCCAGTCGGACACGACGAACTGGAAGCTGCCGTCCTTGACCTTCTCCAGGCCGGCGGCGCCGTCCTCGGCTTCCTCGACGTTGGAAAAGCCCAGCTCCTTGAGCAGGTTGCGGATGATGCGGCGCATGGTGGGGAAGTCATCGACCACCAGGATCTTCATGTTCTTGTCCACTCTAACGGCTCCAATACAGTTGTGGAAAGTTGCTTCGGTTGTTTCAATACCTGCGCCAGCCGGGCCGCTTGCGCGCGGCCGGGTGGGCGCCAGTGCCCGGTCAGACCCGCTGCGCACGCGCGCCGAAGGTCGCCAGGCGCGCCATCACGCGCTGGCTCATCGCGTGCAGCGGTACCACCTCATGCACGCCGCCGGCGGCTATCGCCTCCTTCGGCATGCCGAATACGATGCAGGTGCTCTCGTCCTGCGCCAGATTGTAGGCGCCGGCCTCGCGCATGCGCAGCATGCCCTGCGCGCCGTCGCGCCCCATGCCGGTGAGCATCACGCCGATGGCGTTCTTGCCGGCGTGCTGCGCGGCGGAGTCGAACAGCACCTCCACCGACGGGCGGTGGCGGTTGACCGCCGGCTCCTGCGACAGGTGGGCCACGTAGTTGGCCCCGCTGCGCGCCAGGCGCAGGTGCGAGTCGCCCGGCGCGATGTAGGCGTAGCCCGGCAGCACGCGTTCGCCGTGCTCCGCTTCCTTGACCGTGATGCGGCACAGGCCGTCCAGGCGCTGCGCGAACGAGCGCGTGAAGCCGGCCGGCATATGCTGCACGATCATCACCGCCGGGCAGTCCGGCGGCATCGGCATCAGGAATTCCTTGATCGCCTCGGTGCCGCCGGTGGAGGCGCCGACGATGATCAGCTTTTCCGTGGACAGCAGCGGGCTGCGCAGCATCGGCGTGGCCGGCGCGGCGGCATCGCCGGCCGGCGCGGGAGACGCCGTGCGCAGGCGCGCGCGCGCCGCGGCGCGGATCTTGTCGGCGATGGTGTCGGTGTACTCCATCAGGCCGTCGCGGATGCCGAGCTTGGGCTTGGTGACGAAATCCACCGCGCCCAGCTCCAGCGCGCGCATGGTGATCTCGGAGCCGCGCTCGGTCAGCGAGGACACCATCAGCACCGGCATCGGGCGCAGGCGCATCAGGCGCTCGAGGAAGTCCAGCCCGTCCATGCGCGGCATTTCCACGTCGAGCGTGAGCACGTCCGGGTTCAGGCGCTTGATCAGATCGCGCGCCACCAGCGGGTCGGGGGCGGTGCCCACCACCTCCATGTCGGGCTGGCTATTGATGATCTCCGTCATCAGGCTGCGTATCAGCGCGGAATCGTCCACGCACAATACCTTGATCTTGGCCGCACTCATGTCTTGGAAAATCCTTGTCGGTTCAGGAAGCGGCTGCCGACGGCGAACGCCGGGGAAACAGCTCGGCGCCGCCGGTGGCGGGTGCGGTGGCAATGGCGCGGGCCAGCGCGCGTTCGTTGCGCTCGACCACGACCTGGTCGTCCTGCCGCGTGAGGCGGCGCACCAGCGCCAGCCCGGTCAGCGGGAAATAGCTCACGCGGCGCGCGTGCGGGCCGCGCAGGTCCTGCGCGGCCACGCGCACTTCCTCGGTCTTGAGGTACTTGAGCACGAACTCGGCGTTGCGGTCGCCGATGTTGAGCGTGGTCATGTTGGCCAGCACCGCGCCGCCGCCGAAGACCTTGGCCTCGAGCCGCTCGCGGCGCGCGCCCATCTTGAGCAGGTCGTTGATCAGCACTTCGAGCGCGTAGCTGCCGTAGCGCATCGACGCCGACAGCAGGCGGTCCGCGCCGGCGCCGGCACCGTCGTCGTCGGGCAGCATGAAATGGTTCATGCCGCCCACGCCGGCGGTCTCGTCGCGGATGCAGGCCGCCACGCAGGAGCCCAGCACGGTGGTCAGCACCACGTCCTCGCGCGTCACGTAGTACTCGTTGGGCAGCAGCTTGATGGCCTGCTTGCCGAACTCGCGGTCGAAATAGGTGCGGGTGGCGATCGCTTCCGGCAGGTGGGGGGTGCGCATCACGAACCTCCCAGCCGCGCCGACGGCGGCGCCAGCTCGTACACCGTCTGCCCGCGCAGCTGGAACGCGCGCGTGACGTAGGAAAAATTCTCCGAGTGTCCCGCGAACAGCAGGCCGTGCGGCTTGAGCAGCGGCACGAAGCGCTCCAGGATGCGGCCCTGGGTCGGCTTGTCGAAGTAGATCATCACATTGCGGCAGAAGATCGCGTCGAACTTCTCGCGGATGCCCCAGTCCGGCGCCAGCAGGTTCAGCGGCTGGAAGTCGATGGTGCCCGCCAGGTCCGGCTTGACCTTGACCGCGCCGGCGCGCTGGCCGGTGCCCTTGAGGAAGAAGCGCTTGAGCCGCTCCGCCGACAGCTTGCTGACCTGCTCGGCGGTGTAGACGCCGGCGCGGGCCTTGGCCAGCACCTGGGTGTCGATGTCGGTGGCCAGCACGGTGCCGGCGCGGTCGCCCAGCGCCTCGGCCAGCGTGATGGCGATGGAGTAAGGCTCCTCGCCGGTGGACGCGGCCGAGCACCAGACCGAGTAGGGCCGCCCGATCTTCTTGGCGTGCTCGGCCAGCAGCGGGAAGTGATGCGCCTCGCGGAAGAACGAGGTCAGGTTGGTGGTGAGCGAATTGGTGAAGAACTCCCACTCGTCCGTGCGGTCGTCCGCCTCCAGCATGGCCAGGTAGGTGCCGAAATCGGTGAGCTGCAGCGTGCGCAGGCGCCGCGCCAGGCGGCTGTACACCATCTCGCGCTTGTGGCTGCCCAGCGAGATGCCCGCGCGGCGATGGATCATCGCGCGGATCTTCTCGAAGTCGCGTTCCGTCAACAGGAAGTCCCGCGGCTCGTCGCGCCGCAGCGAGGCGGGCTGCGCCGGCGCGTGGCCGGCGGCGAAGGCGGTGGGGCGGGGCTGCGTCATCTGTTGCCTGCTACGGGATGCTTGATGCTATGGCGGCTGCGGACGGGCTCACGCGAGCTCGGCCTCGACCAGTTCCATCTCGGCGCTGGTCATCAGTTTCTCGATGTCGATCAGGATCAGCATGCGGCCGTCCACGGTGCCGAGGCCGGTGAGGTGCTCGTTGGAGACCGACACGCCGAACTCCGGCGCCGGCTTGATGGCGTCGCCGGTCAGCGTCAGCACGTCGGACACGCCGTCCACCACGATGCCGACCACGCGCCCGGCGATGTTCAGGATGATGACCACGGTCTGGTGGTCGTAGCGCACGTTGCCGAGGCGGAACTTCAGGCGCAGGTCGACGATCGGCACGATCACGCCGCGCAGATTGGTCACGCCCTTGATGAAGTCCGGCGCGTTCGCCAGGCGCGTCACCGCGTCGTAGCCGCGGATCTCCTGCACCTTGAGGATGTCGATGCCGTATTCCTCGCTCCCCAGCGTGAAAACCAGGAACTCCTGCCCCGCGGCTTCGCTTCCGGGGGTATCGATGTGTCCGATGCCGGCCATGATGTGTTGTTCTCCTGAGCGTTAAGCAACGTTATGCAAGTACCGGGTCCTGCCGGCGCACGCCGGTGCGCTGCAGCGCGCCGACGTCCACGATCAGCGCCACGCTGCCGTCGCCCAGGATGGTGGCGGCGGAGATGCAGGGCACCTTGCGGTAGTTGGTTTCGAGATTCTTCAGCACCACCTGGTGCTGGCCGATGAGCTGGTCCACCAGCAGCGCGAAGCGCTTGCCTTCGGCCTGCAGGATCACGGCGATGCCCTGGGTCGGCTCCTGCACGGCTTCGTCCACGTTGAACACGCGATGCAGTTCCAGCAGCGGCAGGTATTCGCCGCGCACGTGCATCACGCGGTCGTTGTTGGCCGCGGTGTGCACGTCCTCGGGCTTGGGCTGCAGCGACTCCATCACGCAGTTCAGCGGCAGGATGAAGGTTTCCGCGCCGACCTTGACCGACATGCCGTCGAGAATGGCCAGCGTGAGCGGCAGCACGATGCGCGTGGTGGTGCCCTGGCCGGCGCGCGAGCTGACCTCGACGTGGCCGCCCATTTCCTGGATGTTGCGCTTGACCACGTCCATGCCCACGCCGCGCCCGGAGAGATCGGTCACGGCCTCGGCGGTGGAGAAGCCCGGCGCGAAGATCAGTTGCCAGACTTCGTCGTCGCTGATGTTCTCCGACACCGGCAGGCCGTTCTGCACGGCCTTGGCCAGGATCTTGTCGCGGCGCAGGCCGCCGCCGTCGTCGCTGACCTCGATCACGATGTTGCCGCCGTGGTGCTGCGCGGACAGGATCAGCTGGCCGGTCGGCTCCTTGCCGGCGGCCACGCGCTTGTCCGGCGTCTCGATGCCGTGGTCGAGGCTGTTGCGCACCAGGTGGGTGAGCGGGTCGATGATGCGTTCGATCAGGCTCTTGTCGAGCTCGGTGGCCTTGCCGAACGTGACCAGGTCGATCTGCTTGCCGAGCTTGCCGGCGAGGTCGCGCACCAGGCGCGGGAAGCGCGAGAACACGTAGTCCATCGGCATCATGCGGATCGACATCACCGCTTCCTGCAGGTCGCGCGCGTTGCGCTCGAGCTGGCCCATGCCGGAGAACAGGCGGTCGAACAGCACCGGGTCGAGCGCCGAGGCGGTCTGCGCCAGCATCGACTGCGTGATGACCAGCTCGCCGACCAGGTTGATGATCTGGTCCACCTTCTCGGTGGGCACGCGGATCGAGCCGGACTCCTGCGCGTGGGCGGCGGCGGCCGGCGCGGCCTTGGCCTTTTCCTTGGCCGGGGCGGGCGCGGCGGCCGGCGCGGCAGCGGCGGGAGCGGGGGCCGGCGCCGGCGCGGCGGCGGCCGGCGGGGCCGCTTCGGCGGCGGCCGGGGCGGCCGGCGCATCGGCCGCTTCCACCACGATCTGGTCGCCGTCGACGATAAAGCAGCACACCGCGATGATGTCGTCGGGGCTGCACTGGGTCGACAGCCACACGGTGAGGTTGGCGCCCTCTTCCTTCTGGCCGGTGATCTCGCCGAGGTTGCCGAGCTCGTCGCGCAGCAGCGCCTGGTCGGCCGCCGAGACGTTGACCAGCGTCACCTTGAGGCCGCCGCCGCCGGCTGCCGGCGCGGGCGCGGCTGCCACCGGGGCCGGCGCGGGCGCCGCGGCGGGCGCGGGCGCGCCGCCGCCGGCGGTCTCCAGCGCCAGTTGTTGCAGGACGGCGCAGATACGCGCCAGCGTTTCCGGATCGGGTTCGGTACCGTTACGGTAGGCGTTGAGCTGATCTTGCAACACGTCCTTGGTTTCCAGAAAAGTGTCGATGATGGTGCGGGACAACGTCAGCTCCCGCCGCCGCGTGCGGTCGAGCAGGTTCTCCAGCAGGTGCGTGGTTTCGGTCAGTGCCGCAAAGCCGAAGGTGGCCGCACCGCCCTTGATGGAGTGGGCCGCGCGGAAGATGGCGTTGAGCTCTTCCGCGTCGGGGGATTCGAGATCCAGCCCGAGCAGCAGCTGCTCCATTTCCACGAGGAGCTCCTCGGCTTCCTCGAAGAAGGTCTGATAGAACTGTGTGATATCGATATCGACAGACATAACCGTCCTGGCTCACTGAAATTGGCGGTGAAGGCCGCCGCCGGCATGGCGGGCGGACTTCATTGAACACGGCTCCTGCTGGCTGGAGCCTGGGCCGGGGGCGCGGCGGGATTGCTTGGTGCGGTGGCGGGCGCGGCCGGCGCTGCGGTGGCCGCGGGCGCCGGGGCCGAGGCCGCGGCGGGCGCGGAAGCGGCGGACAGCTCCGCCTGCATTTCCTTGCCCACCTCGCCCGCCTTGGCCGACACCGTGACCTCGGCGGCGCTGGCGTTCTCGGCCTCGATGCGGGCCTGCGCGCGCTGGTTCAGCACCACGATGCTGATGCGGCGGTTGATCGGCGCCAGCTCGTCCTTCTTGTCTAGCGGCATGGTTGCGGCCAGGCCGATCACGCGCAGCACCTTGCCTTCGTTCATGCCGCCGGCGACCAGCTCGCGCCGCGACGCGTTGGCGCGGTCCGACGACAGCTCCCAGTTGCTGTACGTGCGCTCGCCGTTGGAATAGTTGGCCGCGTCGGTATGGCCCGACAGGCTGACCTTGTTGGGCATCTCGTTGAGCACCGGGCCGATCTCGCGCAGGATGGTGCGCATGTACGGCTCGACCGCGGCGCTGCCGGTGCGGAACATCGGGCGGTTCTGCGTGTCCAGGATCTGGATGCGCAGGCCCTCGCTGGTGATGTCCAGCAGCAGTTGCGGGCGGAACTGGCGCAGCACCGGGTTGTTCTCGATGATCTGCTCGAGCCGGTTCTTGAGCGCGCGCAGGCGCTCGCCTTCCTGGCGCTCGCGGGCCTTCTGCGCGGCGTCGTCGGCGCTCTTGCGCACGTCGCCGTCCTGGCGCGTGACGTCCATGCCGCCGCCGGGAATCACGCTCGACGACAGGCTGCTCTTGTTGCCGCCCGCCACCGCCACCTTGAGCGGCGTGCGGAAATACTCCGCGATCTGCACCAGGTCCTTCGGCGTCGACGCGCGCAGCAGCCACAGCACCAGGAACAGCGCCATCATCGCCGTCATGAAGTCGGCGTAGGCAATCTTCCAGCTGTGGTTGCCGTGCGGCTTCGCGTGTTGGCGCGACTTGCGGACGACAATCGGACGCATGTCGTGGGCGTTGCTCATGGCTGTAGCTCCTGCCGCTTAGGTGATGCTCTTGACCTCGCGGACGTGGTCGTCCAGCTCGAGGAAGGAGGGGCGTTCGCTGGAGTACAGCACCTTGCGGCCGAACTCGACGGCCACCAGCGGGGCGTAGCCGTTGAGCGAGGCGAGCAGCGTGACCTTGATGCACTCGTACATCTTGAGGGACTCGGCCACCTGGTGCTCGACGCGCGCGGCCAGCGGCGAGACGAAGCCGTAGGCCAGCAGGATGCCGAGGAAGGTGCCGACCATCGCGTGGGCGATCAGCGCGCCGAGCTCCGCCGGCGGCAGGTCCGCCGAGGCCAGCGCGTGCACCACGCCCATCACCGCGGCGACGATGCCGAAGGCCGGCAGGCCGTCGCCGACGCGCGACAGCGCGTGGGCGGGCACCTCGGCCTCGTGGCGGTAGGTCTCGATCTCGTGGTCCATCAGGGCCTCGATCTCGAAGGCATTCATGTTGCCGTTGACCATCATGCGCAGGTAGTCCGTGAGGAACTCCATCATGGCCGGGTCGGCGAGGATGCGCGGATACTGGCTGAACACGCTGCTGGCCGCGGGGTCCGCGATTTCCTTCTCGAGGAACAGGATGCCTTCGCGGCGGGCCTTGGACAGCAGCACGTACAGCAGCGCCATCACTTCCATGTACAGCGCCTTGCTGTACTTGCTGCTGCGGAACAGCGTCGGCAGCGCGCGCAGGGTGGCCTTGATGGCCTTGCCGTTGTTGGAACTGATGAACGCGCCGATTGCGGCACCGGCGATGATGACCAGCTCTGCCGGTTGATAAAGCGCGCCCATATGGCCACCGGTCATGGCGTATCCACCAAGCACCGCCGCCATCACGACAACATAGCCAATTACAACTAGCACGATCGATTCCCCGTCAGTAAAACACGCCAGGCACGCACAAGGCTCGCCCGGCCGGGATGGGCGCAAGCGCGCCCGCCCCGCCCTGGGGCTCACCGGCCGCGCAACCTGTCGTCAGGCCCGGGACTCCGGGTCAGGCGACGGCTTGCACGGGCGCGACGTCCTTCGAGAGCTTCTTCGCCTTGCCGGCGCGCGACGGTGGTCGGCACAGGCTGCACACGAAGTTCGCATGCGGCTCGTATGCGTGTGTCACGAACTGGCCGCCGCAGCAGGTGCAGCTGGAAAGCTGCAGCATGTTGCTCTCGAAAAACCGTACTAACGTCCAAGCACGGGTGAAACTTAAGACAATTTCGCTGCCGAGCAGCGATACGTGCTCGAGATAGAGGCGATAACTGGCCACCACCGCGCGGATGCCGGCCGTCTCGCCCTGCTGGACCATGAACTGGTAAGCCGAGAAAAACAGCGAGGAATGGATGTTCGGCAACCAGGTGGTGAACCAGTCGGTCGAGAACGGGAGCATGCCCTTGGGCGGCGAGGCGCCGCGCAGCTCCTTGTAGAGGCGGATCAACCGGTCGCGCGAGAGCGTGGTCTCGGCTTCGAGCACCTGCAGGCGCGCCCCCAGGCCGATCAGCTCGATGGCGAGCTGGGTCTGGTTGGCGTCCTGCAGCACGCTCTTGCGGTTGGGTACGGGAGCGGCCGTGAAGCTCCGGGCTGGCTGGGCTTGCAGGAGCGCGGTCAATTGAGCGACTCCACGGGTTGCCGCGCGAGCAGGATGGCAGCGTGGATCTGCTGCATGTCGTGACTCTTGGCCGTGTGGGTGAGCGTCGACAGCAACGCATGGTCATCGAACCGGAAACGGCACAAGACCATGTTGGACGCTGCCAACTTGACGAGCTGGGCCGGCGTCAGCTTGGCGAGAATGTCGGCAATTTCCTTGCTGACGCCAAGCCGGAACATGGCTTCCAGATGGTTTTCGCGCACCAGGCGTTGCGCGAGCAGCAGATAGGCGAGATTGACCTCCCTGATCTCCTGGAGAACTTCACTGCTTTCCAATTTTTCCCCGCTACCAAAAACCCGTCGACCGCTTGTCCGGCGCTTACCCGCAGCACGGGGCTGAAGGCGACCAGATCGTTTGTGTGCGTGTGCGACGGGTACTGCGTACGACAAAGGAACTGCGCTTGGTCAGACTTATCTCGAACGTTACAAGTGTTACAGAGTGTAAGTAAGACTGTGAGAGTTATATCGGCAATTGGACCGGGCTGCCAATCCCCTCTAACGTTGGGTCAATCAAATGTCGCACGAAACATACATGGGATGCGAAGTTTGTAACAAGTCACCGATTTGTCATGTGATTTGCATCAAATCTGTTACCCATATGTAACAGAAGAAAGCCTCTAAAATGCACGATGCGTTACCTCCCGGACAGTGCCGAAGCCGGCGGAAACCACGGCGAAGTGGCGCCCGCGGGGGGTGTAGTCGCATTCCTCTATTGACCGCCCGGCACTCATTGCAGTAGCGCCCGGCGCAGCCATGCCGCCACGCGCGCGAACAGGTCGTCGGGCTCCTCGCGGAACAGGTGCGGGCAGGTCTGCTCGACCTGCTCCATGACGCGCGCGGTCTCCTCCGCGTTCACGGTGCCGTACTCCAGCGCGAGCGCCAGCAGCGCGCGCAGCTCGCCCAGGCGCGCGCGCGCGGCGCCCGCGCCGCGTTCGGTCTGCACCCGGTACATGACGTCGTAGACGCGGCTGCGCAGGCTCTCCGCCACGCGCCACGCCGGCGTCTGCATCTGCTCCTCCAGCACGCGGATGTCCACCGCCGAGCTGGCCAGCTGCGAGGCCAGCGGCTCGACGAAGGCGAGGTCGGCGCCGGCATCCTCCAGGATCTGCCGCGACCACTCGCGCGCGCGCGTCAGGCGCTCCTGGGGCGTCCATTCGTAACGCACCGCGAGGCCGTAGCCGAAGCGCTGGGCGTCGCGCATGAGCGTGGCCATCGCGTTGGGCAGCTGCTTGTTGAAGACGCGCTTGGCCCAGGCGTATTCGCCGCCGGAAAGCAGGCGCGTGACGGCGCGCTCGGTCAGCGGGCCGTCGTGGTGAAGCAGGCGGGCACGCAGGAAATCGTCGAAATCCGGCGGCGTGAATTCGCTGTCGAGCCCGGCGGAGAGCTTGACGAAGTGGTCGAACTCGGCGCGCAGCTTGGCGGCGGCTTCGTCGGGCAACGCGAGTGAGATTTCCGTTGTCATGGGGTCCAGTGCTGACGTGGGCGCCGCGCGGCCCCCCCCCCCGCCGCCGGCCGCGCCGGCATGCGTCGCCGCCCGAGGCCGGTGCCTCGGGTTATGGCCTCAGAAAGCGCTCCAGTCGCCGTTGTCCGACGCGGCCAGGGCGGGACGCGCCGGGCGCGCCGGCGCCGGCGCGGGGGCTTCCTGCGCGTCCTGGTCCGCGTGCGCGGCGTCGCCGTCGTCCAATTCCTCGGCAACCGCGGCGGGCGCCGCCAGGCGGGTCGGCTCGACCCGGCGCAGCACCGCCGGCGCCTTGGCGCGCGGCGCTTCCGCGCGGCTGGCGGCGGCCTGCGCCTCGGCCAGGCGGAAGTTGGCCACCGAAGCCTGCAGGCGCGAGGCCTGGTCTTCCAGCGAACCGGCCGCGGCTGCGGCCTCTTCGACCAGCGCCGCGTTCTGCTGCGTGACCTCGTCCATCTGCGCCACGGCCTTGTTGACCTGCTCGATGCCCGAGCTCTGCTCGGCCGAGGCCGCGCTGATCTCGCCCATGATGTCGGTCACGCGCTTGACCGCCTGCACGATCTCGCCCATCGTCTTGCCGGCCTGGTCCACCAGCGCCGAGCCGTTTTCCACGCGCGCCACCGAGTCGCCGATCAGGCCCTTGATTTCCTTGGCGGCGTTGGCGCTGCGCTGCGCCAGGCTGCGCACCTCGCCGGCCACCACCGCGAAGCCGCGGCCCTGCTCGCCGGCGCGCGCGGCTTCCACCGCCGCGTTGAGCGCCAGGATGTTGGTCTGGAACGCAATGCCTTCGATCACGCCGATGATGTCGACGATCTTCTTCGATGCATCGTTGATCTCGTCCATCGTCTGCACCACGCGGCCGACCACTTCGCCGCCCTTCACCGCGGTCTCCGAAGCGTTGGCGGCCAGCCCGCTGGCCTGGCGCGCGTTGTCCGCGTTCTGGCGCACCGTGCTGGTCAGCTCTTCCATGCTCGACGCGGTTTCCTCCAGCGACGCCGCCTGCTGCTCGGTGCGCTGCGACAGGTCGCTATTGCCCGCGGCGATCTCGCGCGAGGCCGAGGCGATCGATTCGGCCGAATCCTTGAAGTCGCGCAGCGTGGCCGACAGCTGCTGCTGCATCTGCTTCATGGCGTGCAGCAGGCTGGTCTTGTCGCCGCCGCGCAGCTTGACCTCGCCGGAAAAGTCGCCGCCGGCGATGCGCGCGGCGATGGCCGCCGCATAACCGGGCTCGCCGCCGAGCTGGCGCGACAGCGTGCGGGCCAGGAAGGCGCCCAGCGCCACCGAAAGCGCCAGCGCGCCCAGCACCATGCCCAGCATCCACAGGCGCGAGGTCTGGTAGACACCGCGCGCTTCTTCCATGTTGGCCAGCGCGCGCTCGTCGCGGCGCTTGACCATGTTGGCCATCACGTCCTCGAGCGCGCGGCTGTCCTTGATCAGGTCGGCGCTTTCCGTGAACACCTGGCTTTCGAACTGCGAGGTGTCGAGCGGCTGCTTGTTCACCAGCGTCACGTAGGCGCCGATGCGCTGGCGGTAGGCCGGCAGCAGGGTGTCGAACTGCTTGAGCATGGCCTGGCCTTCGGGCTGCGTGAAGGCGACGCGCGCGCCCTTCATGCGCTCGTCGAGCGCGGCCAGCGCTTTCTCGATCTGTTCCTTCTCGGCGGCGCGCTCGCCCATCGTCGAGGCGGACAGCAGCGCGATCTGCGCGCGGCTGGAATAGAGCAGGTCGATGTTGGCGCCCTGCACGCCCTTGAGCGACTGCAGGTCATCGTGGTAGATCTTGCCGGTCCAGTCGGCCATGCGCCCCATGTTGACGACGCCAAGCAACCCTATCACCGCGCCGATGAGCGACACGACCAGAAAGCCAGCGACCAGCTTGGTCGTGACGCGTAGCTGATTGAACCATTGCATGCAGACTACCTCTTTTCTCTGAATGACTTGACCAGATGCCTGCCTGTCCTGGCCGGCGGATGCCGGCCACCGCGGAACGGCGGCGCTATTTCTTGTTTTCCAGAACCAATGTTTTCAGACCGACCACTTCAGCCGGAGGCTGGCCGGCGCCGGGCTGCCGCCCCGCGCCGGCCTCGACCTGCCGGGTACATCCCTTGCATCCCTCAAATCCCTCAAATCCCTCGAATCCCTTGAATCCCGTACATCCCCGCACTGCTTGCCGGCGGGCTCGCCATGACCCGCCCGCCCCGCGCCGCGCGAGCGGCCGTCAGCCAGCCATCAGCCGCGGCTCGCCCTGCCCCGTGCCGCGCGCCGCCCGCACGGGGCGCGGCTCGGGACGCAGGCTCACGCGGAACGTGGCCACCGCATCGCGCAGGCGCTTGGCCTGATCTTCCAGCGAGCCGGCCGCGGCTGCGGCCTGCTCCACCAGTGCCGCGTTCTGCTGCGTCACCTCGTCCATCTGGGCCACCGCCTCGTTGACCTGCTCGATGCCCGAGCTCTGCTCGGCCGAGGCCGCGCTGATCTCGCTCATGATGCCGGTCACGCGCTCGACCGCCTGCACGATCTCGTTCATGGTCTTGCCGGCCTGGTCGACCAGCGCCGAACCATGTTCCACGCGCGCCACCGAGTCGCCGATCAAACCCTTGATTTCCTTGGCGGCGTTGGCGCTGCGCTGGGCCAGCCCGCGCACCTCCCCGGCCACCACCGCGAAGCCGCGGCCCTGCTCGCCGGCACGCGCCGCTTCCACCGCGGCGTTGAGCGCCAGGATGTTGGTCTGGAACGCAATGCCTTCGATCACGCCGATGATGTCGACGATCTTCTTCGACGCCTCGGTGATCTCGTCCATCGTCTGCACCACGCGGCCGACCGCTTCGCCGCCCTTCACCGCGGTTTCCGAGGCGTTGGCGGCCAGCCCGGTGGCCTGGCGCGCGTTGTCCGCGTTCTGGCGCACCGTGCTGGTCAGTTCTTCCATGCTCGACGCGGTTTCCTCCAGCGACGCCGCCTGCTGCTCGGTGCGCTGCGACAGGTCGCTGTTGCCCGCGGCCACCTGGCGCGTGGCGGAGGAAATGCTCGACATGCCTTCCTGGATCTCGCCGACCACCGACAACAGGCTGCGCTGCATGGTGCGCATGGCGCGGGACAGCGCGCCCATTTCGTCGGACGCGCGATAGTCCAGGTGGGTGGTGAGATCGCCCGCGCCCAGGCGCAGGGCGAAGTCCAGCATGTCGCGCACCGGCTTGTTCACCCGCGCCAGCAACAGCGAGCCGGCCACGAACGACGACACCACCGCCAGCGCGAAGCCGCCCCACAGCCACGGCCGCAGCGCGCCCGCGCCGTCGCCGGCCAGCAGCTCGAACGCCGCCAGCGCGGCCAGGAACCACACCAGCCCCGCCGCCTGCGACAGCACGATGCGGCGCCGGATCGTGACCTTGCGCAGCCGCCCGAACAGCCCCAACAGCCCGCGGCGCACCACCGCGCCGTTGCGCACGGCCAGGCGGCGGCCCTGGTCCTCGCGCAGGCGCGCATAGGCGGCCTCGGCCGCCTCGACCTGCTCGCGCGGCGGCATCGCGCGCACCGAGGTGTAGCCCACCAGCTGGCCGTCGGCCACGGTCGGCGTGACGGTGGCGCTGACCCAGTAGAAATCGCCGTTCTTGCGGCGGTTCTTGACGATGCCCACCCACGAATGGCCGGCCTGGATGGTCTGCCACAGGTCGGCGAAGGCCGCGGCCGGCATGTCCGGGTGGCGCACCAGGTTGTGCGCGGCGCCGAGCAGTTCCTCGGCCGCGAACCCGCTGGTCTCGATGAAGGCGCGGTTGGCGAACGTGATGCGTCCCTTCAGGTCCGTGCGGGAGATGAGGTAGTCGTCCGGGGAGAGCTTGAACTCCCGGTTGGTAACAGGCTGGTTATTTCGCATGACTGGAGAAACTGCGTGGATCGGGCTGGCGGCGGAACAAGGTGCCGCTCAGGCGGCGACGGCGGCTTCGAGTGCCGCGAGCTCCTCGGTGTCCAGCAGTTTCTCGATGTCGACCAGGATCAGCATGCGGTCCTCGACCGAGCCGATGCCGCGTATGTATTCGGTTTCGCCGGAAAGCTGCGGAGCCTGGCGGACCTGGCCCGCGCCCAGCGTCAGCACGTCGGACACGCCGTCGACCACGATGCCGGTGGTCTGCTGGTGCAGCTCGACGATGATCACCACCGTGTACTGGTCGTAGGCGATCTTGGCCTGGCGGAACTTGATGCGCAGGTCGATGATGGGCACGATCAGGCCGCGCAGGTTGATCACCCCCTTGAGGTAATCGGGCGCGTTGGCGATCTGCGTGACGTTCTCGTAGCCACGGATCTCCTGCACCTTGAGGATGTCGATGCCGTACTCCTCGCCGCCCAGCCTGAAGGCGAGGAATTCCTCGCCCGTCCCTTCTGTCGTCTTGTTCGCGCTTTTCATTGTCTGGCTCCGCATGCCGGCTCCGGCCCCGGGGCGTCGCCAAAGCCCGGGCCGGCCAGCCCGCGGGCGGGCAGCCAGCCGAGACCCGGTGCGCCGGGGCACGAATGTCGTTTAGTGCTTAACGGCAGCCGCGGGCGTGGCTGAAGGGTAACAATGACAAAGCATTTACCCCACCTTCGTAGGGTCCAGCAGCGCGCCCACGGCCTCCATGAGCTGGTCGGGGTCGAACGGCTTGGCCAGGAAGCCCGATGCGCCGGCCACGCGCGCCTGCTCGCGCACCTGGCCGTCGGCCTCGGTGGTCAGCATCAGCATGGGGATGGCGGCATAGGCGCCGGTGGCCCGCAGCGTGCGGATCAGGGTCAGGCCGTCGGTGCCGGGCATGACCTGGTCGGTCACGAGCATGCCGAAGGACGCCGCCTGCGCCATTGCCAGCGCCTCGCCGCCGTCGGCGGCCTCGGACACGGCGTAGCCGCCGGTGCGCAGGCAGGCGCCGATCATGCGGCGCAAGGAGGGGGAATCGTCGACGACGAGGATGTGAGGCAAAGACATGGCGGCTCCGTTGACAGCACGATGGTGAGTCCACGGACGCGGCGATCTGGCGTGGTGGACCGGGGTTCGTTCCTGCCCTGGGCGGCATGCGCCCGGCGGACGCCCTGCGCGTTGTGGCATGCGCCGGCGACGAGGCAGAGACTGGCGCCGCGCCGCCGGCAAGGCCGGTGCGAAAGGCGCCCCTGCGGGGCATATCGGCAGCCGCGGCGAAATCCGTAGGCCGAATGCGGGCCGGCGCGCGCGATTGTGCGCGGCGGCGGCGGATTGCCCCGGCGTGCGGCCCTGCATGCCCCCGCATGCCCCCTGCATGCCGCCCGCGCGCCGTCCGCCTGCCGCCGTCAGCGAGTGCCCGATAACCGATCGCCGGAAATCCGCTTACCCTACCTGCATGGGGTGCAGCAGGCCGCCGCGGGTGGGCATACTACGACGCCTGCTGCAGGATGCACCCCGCGCTTGCCGTGCCAGGCAAAGGCCCGCGGCGCCTACAAAATGGGCGCCGCGGCTTGATCGGAACCTCACCATGTCGAATTTGCCAGGCCCCCCGTGGCACCAGCGCGAGGTACCGGAAACGCGCCGCCCCGACAAGCTCACGGTGTTCGTGCAGGGCGCGCCGGATGCCCTGCTGGCGCCGCTGCCCGATTTCGGCGGGCGGCTGCAATGGCTGTCGCGGCGCCCGCGCCAGCCGGCCGACGCGCAGATCGTCATCGCCGAGCGCCAGATCGGCGCCACGCTGGCGCAGCGCCTGCGCTCGCTGCGCCATCCCGAGCGGCTGGTGCTGACCGTGCTGGTGGACGGCACCGCCGCCGCCGCGGCCGGCTGCGGCCCGGTCGTGCCCACCACCGCCGAGGCGCTGCCGCGCACCCTGCAACTGCTGGCCTCGGTGCTGTTCGCGCCGGTGCTGGAAGACGGCCCCATGCCGCTGTCGTGGCAGGACGTGCACGCGGTGGCGAGCCGCGACGCGGTCGGCCTGGCGCTGCACCTGGACACCGGCGCCGAGTCCTGCATGGCGGACGAGCTGCTGCTGCAGCTGGCGCGCTTCCACGGGCGCACGCGCATCGAGCCCGAGGCGCTGCTGGCCAGCATCTACCTGCCGCGCGGGCTGCCCTCGCTGGTGGCGTGCAGCCAGCAGCTGCGGCGCCTGGGTGCGGTCACGGGCCACCATTGCGAGACCCGCTTCGCCCTGCTGGTGCCCGAGAGCGGGCGCTTCACCCGCCTGCTGGCCCTGTTCCCGCCCGGCGGCGCGCTGCCGGAGCCGTTCACGCCGCGGCGCTGAGCGCGCGGCCGGCAGGCCGGCGCGGCGCTCAGGCCGCCGACATCAGCTCCGCGAAGGCGCCGGCATCGAGCGGCAGCGACAGCAGGTAGCCCTGCACCTCGTCGCAGCCCATCGCGGCGAGGATGTCCATCTGCGAGTTCGATTCCACCCCTTCTGCCACCACGCGCATGCGCAGCTCGTGCGCCAGCGCCACCATCGAGCCGACGATGGCGCGGCCCTGCGCGTCCACGTCGAGCCCGCCGATCAGCGTGCGGTCGATCTTCAGGGTGCCCACGCGCAGCCGCTTGAGGTAGCCCAGGCTGGAGTAGCCGCTGCCGAAATCGTCGAGCGCCACGTGGATGCCGAGCGCCTGCAGCTCGACCAGCGTCTCGAGCGACTGCGCGATGTCCTTCATCGCCGCGGTCTCGGTGATCTCCAGCGTCACGGCCGACGGCGGGATGTCGTGCTGGTGGATCTGCTCGAGCAGGTATTGCGGGAAGTCGCGGCTGGCGAAGCGCAGGCCGGAGACGTTGATGGCCACCGGCACGGTCGGGATGCCGGCGTCCTGCCATTGCCGGATCTGCCGGCAGACCGTGGCGATGACCCAGTCGTCGAGCTTGTCGATCTGCCCGGACTGCTCCGCCACGCTGATGAACTCGGCCGGGTTGACCACGCCGAGCGTGGGATGACGCCAGCGGCACAGCGCCTCGGCGCCCACCACGGCGCGCTGGCGCACCTCGAACTTGGGCTGGTACTGCAGCGAGAGGCTGTCGTCCTGGATCGCCAGCCAGAGGTCGCGCCGGATCACGCGCATGCGCCGGGCGCGCTCGCCGGCCGCGGAGTTGAACACGCGGACCTGGTTGGAGCCGCTTTCGCGCGCCTCGGTCAGGCTCACGCGCGCGGCCTGCATCAGCGCCTCGGAGGTCTGGGCGTCGCGCGGGTAGATGGCGATGCCGATGTTCACGCCGATCTGCATCTGCAGGCCGCGCGCGGCCACGAACTCCGCCAGCGAGCCCAGCAGGCGCGAGCCGAGCTCGTTGGCGCGGCTCTGGTGCACCAGCTCGGGCACGCCCACGGCGAACTCGTCGCGCGCCAGGCGGGCGAGGAAATCGTGCGGCTCCAGCGCGGCCTGCGCCAGCGCGCCGGCATCCTGCGCCAGGATGTCGTCGGCCCGCACCTCGAAGACTTCGTCGACCTCGCGGAAGTCGGCGATATGCACCAGCAGCACGGCGCAGCCGGTCTCGGCCAGCCGCGCCTGCGCGATCGACTGGTCGAGCCAGCGCGCGAAAGCGCTGCGGTCGGGCAGGTCGGTGCTCACGCTGTACTCGCCGACCGTGCCCTGGCCGCGCGCGGCGGTGCGCACGGTCAGGCGGCCCGGGATGCGGCCGCGCCGGCGTACCGGCAGGGTGCTGGCGACGGGCACCGGGCCGGCCGGCAATTCCTCCGGCGGCTCGTCCTGCATGCCGGCGCTGGCGCCGCCGCTGTAGCCGGAGGCGGTGGCGAGATGCCAGCCGCTCGGGTTGGCGCGGCGCAACCAGAAGAAGCCCAGCGACAGCGCCGCCAGCGCGCCCACGGCCAGCCACGCCGGCTGCACCGCGCCGCGCGGATCGGCGCACAGCGCCGACAGGCGCGAGCCGCCGCCGCACAGCGTGCTCAGGCGGGCGCCCGCGGCCACCACCACGCCGGCGCCCGCCAGCGCGGCCAGCAGCACGCCGCCGCGCAGCGGCGGCAGGTGGCGGCGCAGCCAGGGAATGGCCAGCGCCACCGCCACCGTCGCGGCCAGCGCGGTGGTGGTCTGCACCACGCCGTGCGAGAAGCGCAGGCTGCCCGAGGCCACCACGACCCACAGCGGCAGGCCGACCGAGGCCGGCGACAACAGCAGGAACGCCCAATGCAGCGACCTGGCGGGACCGCGTGCCAGCTCCCGGTCCGGCTTGGCTGCACGTATGCCCAGCCCGACCGCGAGGCCAAAGAGAGCAGCGAGCAGCAGAAGGCTAGCACTCATGTCGATAAGGAAGCTGGGCAAGAATTGAGAGCGATGATGACGCGACGATGCGGTCGATGCGGCGCGAGACCCGCATCATCGCATCACGCAGGCGTCCCCGAAAAGGAAAACGGCTGCGGTCGCGCCGGCATGGGTCAGAACGCGCTCCAGTCGTCGCCGCCAGCGCCACCCGCGCCGGCCGCGAGCACCGGCACCCGCGCGGGCGGCGCCACGCGCCGGACCGGCTCGCGCCGCGCGGGCGCGGCGGGCTGGAGCCGGGGCGCGCGCGAGGCCGGCGCGGCGGCGCGCGGGGCCGCCGCCGGGGCGACCACCGCATGGCTGACCGTATGGCTGACGGCGGGGCCGGCGCCCTGGCCGGCGGCGAGCCGGAACACGGACACCACGCCGTTGAGCTTCTGCGCCTGTTCTTCCAGCGCGCCCGCGGCGGCGGCGGCTTCTTCCACCAGCGCGGCGTTCTGCTGCGTGGCCTCGTCCATCTGCGAGACCGCCTGGTTGACCTGCTCGATGCCGCTGGTCTGCTCCTGCGTGGCCGCGCCGATCTCGTTCATGATGTCGGTCACGCGCTTGACCGCGCTGACGATCTCGCCCATCGTCTGGCCGGCCTCGGCCACCAAGCGCGTGCCGCTTTCCACGCGCTGGCCGGATTCGCTGATGAGCGCCTCGATCTCCTTGGCGGCGCCGGCCGAGCGCTGGGCCAGGCTGCGCACCTCGCCGGCCACCACCGCGAAGCCGCGGCCCTGCTCGCCGGCGCGCGCCGCTTCCACCGCGGCGTTGAGCGCCAGGATGTTGGTCTGGAAGGCGATGCCCTCGATCACGCCGATGATCTCCACCACCTTGCGCGACGAGCCGTTGATCTCGTTCATGGTATCGACCACGCGGCCCACCACCTCGCCGCCCTTGAGGGCGATCTGCGAGGCGTCGCCGGCGAGCTGGCCAGCCTGGCGCGCGTTGTCGGCGTTCTGGCGCACCACCGTGGTCAGTTCTTCCATGCTGGCGGCGGTCTGCTCGAGCGAGGAGGCCTGCTCCTCGGTGCGCTGGGACAGGTTGAGGTTGCCGGAGGCGATCTGGCCGGTGGCCGCGGCGATCGAGTCGGTGCCGCCGCGCACCTGCGCGACGATGTTGGAAAGGCTGTCCTGCATCGACGCGAGCGCCTGCATCATGCGGCCGATCTCGTTGCGCGACACATTGACGATGCGCGAGGTCAGGTCGCCGCCGGCCATGCGCTCGAACACCGACAGCGCTTCCTCGACCGGCCGCACGATGGCCCGGTGCAGCGCCAGCGTGGACAGCGCGGCCACCACCAGGCCGAGCGCGATCAGCGCGAACGACAGCATGCGCACGCTCTGGAAGCCGGACTGGGCGAGATTGAAGTTCTCCTCGCCGGTGCGGAACTGGTAGCCCTGCAAGGCCTCGTAGGCCGTCGCCAGGCTGCGCTGCATGTCGGGCAGCTCGTTCTTGGCGAGGGCCAGCGCCTGCTCGGCGTTGTTCTCCAGCAGCGCCTTCTGCAGGGGCTTGATGCCCTTTTCCATGAAATCGCGGCGCTTGCGGTCCACCTCGTCCGCCAGGGCCTTTTCCTCGGCGCTCTGCGGCAACGCGGCGTAGCGCTTCCATGCCGCGTCGGCGCTGTCGACGAAGGTCATCGAGCGGTCCACCACCGCCTTGCCTTCGCCGCCGGCGCCCGGCATCACGCCGCGGTCCAGCGCCAGCCGCATGCGGGTGGTGCCGAGCATGGTCTCGCTCAGCGCCTGGGCCGAGGCGAGCTGGTTGCCATAGGTTTCCTGGAGTGCTGCGTTGCTGCTGGATATGCCATGCAGGCCGGCCGCGCCGACCAGCACGAGCAGGACCGACAACAATGCCATCGCCCCGCGCAGCAAGGTCTTGATCTGAATATTGTTATGGAACGACATAAAACACCCGATACGGTAAGGAACGCGCGGGACCTCCTCCGGCCCCGGCCCGGCGGATCGACACCCCTGCGATCCGCTCACGGCAAATAACGGCGAGCCGCCGAGAATCCTTGAGAAGGTGCGGTGCGCGCCACGCCGCTTATGCGCCGCCCTCCGATTCCACCTGAAATGCCTCCCCGGTGGCGAAAAACGCCCCGCCGGCAAGATAGTGGATCGAGCGGTGTTCGTTATCCGGAAAATGCCAGCGGCCCGCCGAAAACGCTGCCGCGTCGGCCCAGGCGGCCACGACCTCGGCGATGAACAGGTCATGGCGCGTCGCATTATGCGGCTCGGGGATCACCCGGCATTCGAGCCAGCCGAGGCAGCCCGCCAGCAGCGGCGCGGCGATTTCCCGCGCGGGGAACGTGGACAAACCCGCGGCGGCGAACTTGTCGGCCTCGCGGCCGGAGCGCGAGCCGACCGCCAGCGTGGCGCCCGCCTGCGCGCGCGCCGGGATGTTCAGCGCGAATTCGCCGGACGCTTCCACCAGTTCGCGCGTGAGCGTGCGCGCATCGATCACCACCGCCACCTTGGCCGGCTGGAAGTCCAGCGGCATGGCCCAGGAGGCGGCCATGACGTTGCGCCGCCCGCCGTGCGCGCTGGTGACCAGCGTCACCGGCCCGTGATTGAGCAGCCGGTAGGCCTTGGGCAGTTCCACGGGAACGAAGCCGGCCGGCGCGGCGGCCGCGGCGTTGATCGGATCGGATGACATGGCAGCGTGGTGGCGAAGGATGGATGGGCGCGCGAAACGGACCGCTATTGTTACAGCAAACGCACCCGGAGGCGATGGCCAATACCCGGCAGGGGTATTTCCCCCTGCCGGCGGGACAAAAACATGCAAATGAGCCGGGTCTCATTTTTCCGCCGCGTGGCGCGGCGCCGAAAATGCCCGGCGGCGCCGCGACCAGAGATTGGCGCGGAAGTTCATTAATTTGACATGGGCGCCAATTTATCGGAATTCTCTTTCTGCCGACATGGGCATATGCAGGATCGCCACACCCCGTTATAATCGTCCCACTCTCACCCGCTCACCAGTAAATCGAGGCTCGTAATGGCGACTTATCAGGAAATTGTTCAGAAAATCAGCGAACTCCAGAAGCAGGCCGAGGAAATCAAGGCGCGCGAGCAGGCGACCGTCATTGCCGATATTCGCGAGAAAATCGAGCAATATGGCCTGACCGCCGACGATCTCGGCTTCGGCACCAAGCCCGCCGCCAGCAAGAAGGCCACCCGCAAGGTGCCGGTGCGCTACCGCGACAGCGCGGGCAACACCTGGACCGGCCGCGGCAAGCGCCCGGGCTGGCTGACCCAGGCGCTGGCCTCCGGCAAGAACATCGACGACTTCCTGATCTGAACCAGGGTTTCGCCGCAGGCATGAAAACGGCCGGGCCAGCGCCCGGCCGTTTTTTATTTCACGATGACTCCAGCACCGAAATTCGCTGGACTACGCCACAGCTCGATACAGCAGGTTTATCAAGGGCTTAGGCGAGTTCAACATATGCCGGTGCTTTCCGAAACTTGACCCGACTTCCTTGCTGGTGGCTCCCATCAGGCTCCTGGGAACCGGGTCTTTCCGAGGAGTCATCATGGCTAAGATCAAGCTCACCAAGTCCGCCGTCGATGCGGCGCAGCCTCAGCCGCAGGCTGTCGAACTCCGGGATACGCTGGTGCCCGGCTTCTTGTGCAAGATTACCCCGTCCGGGCGCAAGGTGTTCATGCTCCAGTATCGGACGAACGCCGGCGAGCGCCGCAAGCCCGCCTTGGGCCAGTACGGGGAGTTGACTGTCGAACAGGCCCGTTCGCTGGCGCAGGAATGGCTGGCCCAGGTTCGCAGGGGTGGCGATCCTGCCGCCGCCAAGGCCGAAGCACGCAAGGCACCCACTGTTGCGGAGTTGTGCAAGAAGTTCATGGGGGATTATTCCAGTAAACGCCACAAGCCCAGCACTCAACTCGGCTACCAAGGCGTTATCGACCGCAATGTCATCCCGCTGTTGGGTAGCAAGAAAGTCCACGACGTGAAGCGACCTGACATTGCCGGGCTGATGGAAAAACTCTCGTATAAGCAGACCGAGGCGAACAAGGTATTCAGCGTCCTGCGCAAGATGTTCAACTTGGCCGAGGTGTGGGGCTACCGGTCTGACGGCACCAATCCTTGCCGCCACGTCCCGATGTACCCCGCCGGCAAGTCCACCCACCTCATCAGCGACGAGGATATGGGCAAGCTGTTCCAGCAGCTCGACAAGATCGAAGCCGAGGGGCTGGAGAACTATGTCATCCCTCTGGCGATCCGGCTGCAATTCGAGTTCGCCGGTCGCCGTTCCGAAATCGTCGCGTTGCAATGGGATTGGGTCGATCTGGAGAACCGGCGTGTCGTGTGGCCCGATAGCAAGACGGGCGGCATGTCCAAGCCTCTCAGCGAAGAAGCCTACCGGCTGCTTTCGGCCGCACCGAGGCAGAAGGACAATCCCTATGTCTTGCCGTCACCGCGCCATCCGGGGCAGCACCTGACCGTGGGGGAACATTACGGCGGTTGGTGCCGTGCGCTCAAGGCAGCAGGCGCGACGCACGTAGGTACGCACGGCATCCGTCACCGCTCGGCCACCGACATTGCCAATTCGGGCATCCCGGTCAAGGTCGGCATGGCGTTGACTGCACACAAGACCGTGGTGATGTTCATGCGTTACGTCCATACCGAGGACAAGCCGGTACGTGAAGCGGTCGAACTGGTGGCGAACCGGCGCAAGACGATCACCGGCACCACGATTCGCCCGACCGCGGAGGCCACGACATGACCCGTCGCAAAGCATCCAGCGCGTCCCCCGCCGCGCCGCCGACGCTGCTGGGCAATATTCGGGCGCTAATCGAGGCGTCGCGTCAACGTGCTGTCCTGGCCGTCAACGCCGAGCTGACGCAGTTGTTTTGGCGCGTCGGCCAGCGCATCCATATGGATGCGCTGGCCGGGCAACGGGCCGGATACGGCGAAGAAATCCTGCCAAGCCTGGCCATGCAGCTTGTCCGCGACTATGGGCGCAGCTTCGCGGACAAGAACCTGCGCCGGATGGTGCAGTTCGCGGCCACGTTCCCGGACGAGCCAATTGTCGTTTCACTGTCACGACAATTGAGCTGGTCGCATATCGTGGCACTGATCCCGCTGAAAGATCCACGCCAGCGCGACTACTACGTGCAGATGGCCAGCGCCGAACGCTGGAGCGTTCGCACGCTGCGCGAGCGCATCGACTCGATGCTGTACGAGCGCACGGCGCTGTCCAGGAAGCCCGATGCGATGATCGCGCAGGAACTGGCGACCTTGCGCGACGCGCAGCGTATGTCACCGGCCCTGGTCATGCGCGATCCGTACATCCTCGATTTCCTGGGCCTGCGTGATACCTGGCAGGAAGGCGATCTGGACGCGGCCATCATCCGCGAAATGGAATCCTTCTTGCTGGAGCTGGGCGCGGGTTTCAGTTTCGTGGCCCGGCAGAAGCGCATCCAGATCGACGACGAGGATTTCCACCTCGACCTGCTGTTCTATAACCGCAAGCTGCGGCGGCTGGTGGCCGTGGAGCTGAAAGTCGGCGAGTTCAAGGCAGCCTACAAAGGCCAGATGGAACTTTACCTGCGCTGGCTCGACAAGCCCGAGCGGGAACCGGAGGAAGCCTCGCCGCTGGGGATCATCCTTTGTACCGGCAAGAAGCACGAGCAAATCGAACTGCTCGAACTGGACAAGTCGGGCATCCATGTCGCCGAGTACCTGACCACCTTGCCGCCGCGTGCGGTGCTGGTGGAGAGATTGCACGAAGCGACCCAACGGGCACAGTTGCAGATTGATCAACGAAATATGACTGACAGCTAGTCATAATCTTTGCCGGGCTGTGCTCGCCAAACAATCAACGATATGTCCCTCTTGACTGTTTTACGGTGACCCCGGCTAAGCCAATTTCCTTCAGCCTCTCTTGCATGTTCTCTTTAGTGATCTTGCTTTTGGGCCCAAGAACGACTTCTTTTATAGCTGGGATGCCGCTGAATGTCGTACCAAATTTGTGATATGCCGACTGCCCAAAATCAGATTTTCTTGTCGAAACCTCATATGGGTCGACTGATTCAGTTATTTCGATAAATCCACGAATCTCTCTCTCGTCAACAAAGAAGTCATTTTTATATAGTGTGCATAGCCGCATAAGAGCTACGCCAAGGGCTCCATTCTGCACATTGAAAAATTTTCCTGACTTATTTTCAGCGTTGTTCGAGGGAATCATCCTAGATCGATCTAGGTATTTTCGTACCTCACCTTCGTAGATCTTGGCGTCGTAGATTATTGGGAAAAAATTTACGTTGCCAGTAATGGGAGCCATTTTTGATAGATAACGATTAAATAGGCCGTAGTTTTTTATATCGTTATGCGAGTATCCAATTGAAGCTCCTTCGCCGTTATCGCCGTATCCGCGCCACATACTCAGGCAATCGCCATCACTTGAAAATGAACAGATTAATATTCTGAATCTTGGGTCCATTTTTTCCGGCGAAATTTTTTTCGCCAAGTCAATTCTCTCCGGGTATTCATCGGAAATAATTTGGCTCACAATTCCGTGGCCGGCTGAGTATTCATCCGAGTCATTCATCCTCCTGATGTCGGAAAACCAAAGCTCTTGGCTTTCTAGCATTTTCAGGAATGTTTCCTGTGTTGCGTAGCGATATACAATCTCGTTCATTTGACTACGAGTCCAAAGTGGCCGTCGATCGAGGGTTGTCGTCTGACTGACAAGGCGATCTATGTGTTGATGGCACGTCATCGCGAGAGCGGTTCGATTGCTGTTTGGCAAGCAACGTCCTATGACTGCACGGCACCTGATGCAATCGGCTGTACTGACTCTTGATCGAGAATGTCCGGACTCTGAATAAGTAATGCCACAATTTCTCTGGTCAATGGAATGAGATTTCCCCAGACTAAATTCTCATCTACGCGATGGCCTTTGTGGAACAATCTATTTCGTGCCTTAATCAAGTCTTTAACCATGCGTACATCGATTGAGATTGTTGATCCATCCAGTGCCGGGATGTGCGTGATGCCTATTTTTTGTAGTGTCGTGTGAAGCTTGTCGTGCCTCGAATCTGAAGTGCGAGACAATACCGATTGAACGACTCCTTTTTTATTGTCATTTTCCATATTGCTTGCGGTTTCGCGGATTGATGCTTTTTCTTCTTCCGAAAAAAGGGTGCCCTCTGGAAAAAGGGAGGTAGAAAAAGGCGATCCCTCAACGGCTTCAAGTATAAGAAACAGATTGAAGAATTTCGTCTTGGCGTTATTCGATTGCATGCCCAAGAAGTAGAAATGGACCAGTTCATGCAATCGTGAGGCTGTGATCGGAAAATTGCTGAGGCGAGCTTTTCGCGTCACCTTTATATCTAGGTGATCTCTGAGTCCTTCTCCATTGTCGCGATAGAAGGACCCATAATCGATGTCAACAAATGGCGATCCATAAAAATGGTTCTGCCCGTAGGACAGCCGGTAGGTCACGTAGCTCGCAAAGGCTTCGACAAATTCAGCGGCCTCATTTACGTTGACAGGAGTCTTAAACTCAACAACTACTTCATATTTCGAGTTAGCGAACTTGACACTCGCGGAGACAACGTCGTATCCGAGAAAGGCTAGATTGGAGAGGAAGGTTTCATCCTCCAATGCGGTACGGTCTGAACCCGTATACTCCTGATTCGCGGCAATATGCGAGCTTTGGAGCGTGAAGAAGAATTTCATCTGCTGCATATGCGGTTTTTTCTCGGAAAAAATTATTGATGTATTTATGCGCCCAGGGTGTCCGAATATTCTGTCCTAGCTTCTTGCAAGTACGCTCGATACGCATACTCAATCAAGTCGCGCACCAGTTCGAGCAACCCGCTCCAAGGTAGGCCATCAAAAGGATCGCCATGCGCCAGCGAGTTGCGAATTTGCGCCAGGGTTGGCCCAGGTGCCACGGCTGGGTGGGTATCTTTACTGCGGTGGTAGTTCGCGTTGTGAAGCAGCGACGTTATTGATCCACCGTAGCGTTTCACGAACGGTAGAAGTTCGTCACTGAGTCCATCTTTTTCAACCATGTGTTTGAGTAGCTTTTGCAGCGACGGAGCTTTTTTATTCTGCTCATGTTGGGTGCTTTGATCGGACTCCTGCAACCGAAAAAACATGCCGTATTGATCCTTAAGCGCAAGTTCCAATGCCGTCAAGGCGACAAGTTCGCCGACTTTGACCAATCCGTAGTCAAACCATGAAAGAACATAGAGCCGTTGTGATCGGCGGAATTTATCGCCAACAATTTTAGGTATCAACGGATGCAGGCTGCATCCGTTGATAAACACCTTCCACTCGGCAAGGTGCTGAAAACTCACCAGAGCACCCGGGTTGTTTGGTGCTGGCCAGGGTACGACAAATGGGGCGTCACGATCAGTATCAAATAGCAGAGGCAAGAAATCGTCCATTTCGTCGCCCAACATTGGTGATAAAGCTACCCCTCACCGAATCCGCGCAGTTCGGTGGCATTTGAGAAGCAATGCACGGTGCTGCGCCTACTTCACGTCGAGCGCCTCGGAAAACAATACGCGGTCGATACCCCAGTAATCGAGCAGGCAGAAGAGCATGCTACGAAGCTCGACGCTCGCTGCACCGTGGAAGACAAATTGTCTCGACATGGCCATTTGCTCGAACTCTTTGGCAACGATGAATAGCGTTCTGGCTATCTCGTTCTTCGAGAAAAACTCGCCCAAGATGGCCGTATTCAACTGAGCCAACTGTTTTTCAACACTTGCCCTGACTTGTCGCGAGATCGTGGGGCCGTCACTTGCATGTTCTTCGACCAACCCCATCGCAACATTCAAGACTTTCTTTATTGCCCGCCGGCGCGGCTCAGCCGGCGAAGCCGAGCGGGTTCATCGACTGCCAGCGCCACGAGTCCTCGCACATGCGGTCGATGTCGTGCCTGGCCTGCCAGCCGATCAGCGCGTGCGCCAGCGCCGGGTCGGCATAGCACGAGGCGATGTCGCCCGGGCGGCGCGCCACGATCTCGTACGGCACCGGCCGGCCGCTGGCGCGCTCGTAGGCCGCCACCACTTCCAGCACGCTGTAGCCGCGGCCGGTGCCGAGATTCACGGTCAGGCACTGCTGCTTGTCGCGCAGGTAGACCAGCGCGTCGAGGTGGCCGGCGGCGAGGTCGCACACGTGGATGTAGTCGCGCACGCCGGTGCCGTCCGGGGTCGGGTAGTCGCCGCCATACACCATCAGCTTCTCGCGCCGGCCGCCGGCGACCTGCGCCACGTAGGGCATCAGGTTATTGGGCACGCCGCCCGGGTCTTCGCCGATCAGGCCGCTCTCGTGCGCGCCCACCGGATTGAAATAACGCAGGTAGGCAATGCGCCACGACGGGTCCGAATGCTCCAGGTCGCGCAGGATCTGCTCGCCCATCAGCTTGGTCTGGCCGTAGGGATTGGTGGCCGACAGCGGAAAGTCCTCGAGGATCGGCACGGCATGCGGATTGCCATAAACCGTGGCCGACGAGCTGAACACCAGCTGCTTCACGCCGGCCGCGTTCATTGCCGAGCACAGCGTGAGCAGGCCGCCGAGATTATTGCCGTAATAATCGAGCGGCTTGGCGACCGATTCGCCCACCGCCTTGAGCGCGGCGAAATGAATCGCCCCGGTGATGCGGTGCTCGGCGAACAGGCGGTCCAGCAAGGCCCGGTCGCGCACGTCGCCTTCGACAAAATCCGGGCGCTGCCCGGTTATCCGCGCCAGCCGCTCCACCACCTCGCGGTTGCTATTGCAGAGATTATCCAGGCCGATCACGCGATAGCCGGCTTCGAGCAGGGCCACCCAGGTGTGCGAGGCGATATAACCGGTAGCTCCCGTGAGCAGCAAGGTTTCAGACATGGCGATTCATCGGTAAGTTGAGAAAGAGGCGAAACGGGCGCGGCAACGGCGCCGGCCCTGGCTGCCGCGCCCGCTCCTGCCCGGCATGCGGCAATGAGCACCAGCAAGCGGGGCCGGCGGCGCGGCGATGGCGGGTAAGCATATCAGGCCGCATCGGGCACGCGCGTGACGGCGCCCGCATGCCGCGCCGGCGGCTGGCCCGAGCGGGCCTGCCACGCTTCGAACGCGGCCCGCAGGCGCCAGCCGGATTCCAGGTCGCGCATGCCGAGGCGCTGCGCCACCTCGGCCGGGCTCGCGCCGGCTTCGAAGTGCAGCGCGCAGCAGGTGTTGCGCAGCGTCTGCGGCGAGGCGCGCTCGCTGCGCCCCGCCAGCACGCCGGCTTCATCGAGCAGGATCTCGACGCGGCGGTACAGCGAGGCGGCGTGCAGCGGCCGGCCCGCCGGCGTGGCGGGGAAGACCAGTTCGCCGAGCGTGTCCGCGGCCGCGCGGACCGCCAGCCACGCCAGCAGCGCGGCGCGCGCGAAGGCGAAGACCGGCGCCTCGTAGGCGCGGCCGTTGTCGGCGCGCACCAGGCGCAGCGCGCGGGCGTCCGACGCGATGCTCTGCGCGCGCAGGTCGCGGGCTTCGCCCACCTTGAGGCCGGCGCCCAGCAGCACCGCCACCAGCGCGGTGTCGCGCGCGCGCTTCCACTGCGTCGGCGACGGCATGCCGGCGTCCTTGCCGTCCTGGCCGTCGTTCGCGCGCGGCGGCGCCGGCGCCAGCACGCGGGCGATCACGATGTCCCGCTCGGCGGGCAGCAGGAATGCCGTGGGATCGTTCTCGCCTTCGGCCAGATGCGCGCGCACGGCCTGGCTGGCGGGGTTGTGCAGGCCGTCCTGCAACCGCGACAGATGATGGAACACGCGCTCGATCAGGCGCGCGTAGCGGTAGCGGTGATGCTTGTGCAGGTCCTGCTCGTCGAGGAACGCGCCGATCTGCTCAGCCGACCACGCCAGCGGCGCCACGCCGCGCTCGCCCGACCAGCGCAGCAGCTTGCCCCACATGGCGCGGTAGACCACGGCGGTGCCGTGGCGGAAGCCGTGGCTGGCCAGCCAGCCGTCGAAGGCGCGCTCGGGCTGGGCACGCCAGGCGGCCAGGTCCGCATCGAACAGCGCCGGGGGCGGCCCGTCTGCGCGCATGTTGGTCTTCACTTGCGCTCCTGCGTTGGTTTGCGGCAATGGCGGTATTGTAGACAAGACGCCACAAAACACCGAGCCCCGCGACATGCGAACGCGGCGGCCGGGCGCAGCGGGCGGCATCCGCCGCGAATTTGGCGGGCCGGCGGCATGCAGCCAGTTGCATTCGCGCGCGCGGGCTGCTACCTTTCACCTGATCTCTCATGCAACTGGTTGCATAGAGACGACGGCGAACCGATATTCCGATGCCTGGGATATCCGATACCCGATACCCCGACACCCCGATACCGAAGAACGATGCCGGGGCGGCCCGTCCGCCCCCGGCCAACCCGGAGAAGACACTTGACCCAAGCAACGCTGTCGGCGGCGGCGCAGGCCTCGCTGGCCATCTGGCACCGCATGATCGCCACCCATTCGATGGACGAGCTGGACGGCATCGTCGCCGACGAGGTCGTCTTCCATTCGCCGGTGGCGCACACGCCCTACCCGGGACGCGCCGCGCTGCGCATGGTGCTCGAGACCGTCAACCAGGTCTTCCAGGATTTCCGCTACCACCGCGGCTTCGTCGGCGACGACGGCCGCAGCGTGGTGCTGGAATTCAGCGCGCGCGTGGACGGCAAGGCGGTCAAGGCCATCGACATGATCCGCTTCGACGCCAACGGCAGGATCGACGACTTCGAAGTCATGGTCCGCCCCAAGAGCGGCCTCGACGCGCTGGCCGCGGCGATGGGCGCGCGGCTCGCCGGCCAGACCTCCGTCCTGCACGGCGCCTGAGCGGCGCCGCCATCCCGGCCACCAACCCTTTCCGATCCGGTCCCCGGACCTAACCTTGCGCAAAAGACCATGTCACTTCCCGCCATCCTCCAGAACCGCCTGTCCCTGCCGGTGGTGTGCTCGCCGCTGTTCATCATCTCCAACCCCGACCTGGTCATTGCCCAGTGCAAGGCCGGCGTGGTGGGCTCCTTCCCCGCGCTGAACGCGCGCCCGGGCCCGGTGCTCAACGACTGGCTGGACCGCATCACCACCGAGCTGGCCGAGCACGACGCCCGCCACCCGGACCGCCCGGCCGCGCCGTTCGCGGTCAACCAGATCGTGCACAAGTCCAACGACCGGCTGGACCACGACCTGGAGCTGTGCGTGCGCTACAAGGTGCCCATCGTCATCACCTCGCTGGGCGCGCGCAAGGAAGTCAACGACGCGGTGCATTCCTACGGCGGCATCGTGCTGCACGACATCATCAACAACACCTTCGCGCGCAAGGCCATCGAGAAGGGCGCGGACGGCCTGATCGCGGTGGCCGCCGGCGCCGGCGGCCATGCCGGCACCTTGTCGCCGTTCGCGCTGCTGCACGAGATCCGCGAGTGGTTCGACGGCCCGCTGCTGCTGTCGGGCGCCATCGCCAGCGGCGACGGCATCCTCGCCGCGCAGGCCGCGGGCGCGGACCTGGCCTACGTGGGCTCGGCCTTCATCGCCACCGAGGAGGCCAACGCGCAGGCCGGCTACAAGCAGATGATCGTGGACAGCAGCGCGTCCGACATCGTCTACTCCAACCTGTTTACCGGCGTGCACGGCAACTACCTGCGCCAGAGCATCGTCAATGCCGGGCTCGACCCGGAAGCGCTGCCGCAGTCGGATCCGTCCAAGATGAACTTCGGTTCGGGCAGCGCCAAGGCGTGGAAGGACATCTGGGGCGCCGGCCAGGGCGTGGGCGCGGTCAAGCGCGTGGTGCCGGCGGCCGAGCTGGTGCGCCGCTTCGCCGAGGAATACGCGCTGGCGCGCCGCCGCCTCGGACTGGCCCCGCACACCGCCAGCGCCACCGCCGCGGCCGACCTGGCCTGATCTAGCGCCCTCGCGGCCCGGCGCGGCCGCGGGCGCCTCGCGCGCCGGGCTGCGCCTTTCCTTTCAGACCGCGCCGCCCGGCTGCGCCAGCAGCGGCAGCAGGTCCTCGGCCCACGCCACCCAGTCTTCCTCGTAGCGGATGCCCCGGCGCAGCAGCGCATGCTGCAGGCGCTGTGCGCGCGTCGGCTCGGCCGCGGCAAAATCGCGCACCTCGATCCTGCGGTAGGTCTCCAGCCGCTCGCGGTGCATCTCGATCAGGCGCGCCATTTCCGGGCCCAGGCCGAGCGGCCCGATGACCGCGTCGGCGCGCAGCCTGACCAGGATCTCGTCGCGCGCGTCCAGCCCGTTGGCGGGCTCCAGCACCCAGCGCGCCAGTTCGTCGCGCCCCGGCGGCAGCACGAAATACACCTTCTTGCGGTTGCGCGCGTCGCCCTCGCTCTCCTGCGCGGCGATCCAGCCGTTCTGCGCCATGCGGCCCAGCTCGCGGTAGATCTGCTGGTGCGTGGCATGCCAGAAATAGCCGATCGAGCGGTCGAAGCGGCGTGCCAGTTCATAGCCGGACGACGGTTTTTCCAACAGGGAAGTCAGGAGGGCGTGCTGGACGGACATGCAAGAAGGGGTGACGTGGAGGCCGCCCGGCGGGCGATTCGCGCGGGCCGCATGGCCTGGATGGCCGGCATGGCAACCGTCTATGTTAGCGCAAAGCCGCGCGCGCACGGCACGCGGCGCGCTGTCCGCCACCGGCCGCGCGGCGGGGCCGGCACCCCGCGCGCGGGCCGATCATTGCGCGATATATGACAAATTGAAGCGTCAACCACACCCAGAATTAAAAAATACGAAATAGCATTTTGCGACCCGCTGCCATACATTTGCAGACATAGCCATTTTTGCATGGCCCGTGCCGCTATTCGGCCACGGCGCGGGGCATGCGAATCCATCGATCGGGAGTCGTCCATGCCAGGACAAAAAGATTACGCCGAAGACCGGGATGTCCCTTGGGAAGCCGACGGCGACGGACCTGCGGCACCGCCCGCGCAGGCCGCCTCGATGCCGGTGTACTACCGCCTGCCGGACACGCCGGAAGGCCACCATATCAAGGAATACGCCAGCGGCCTGCGGCAGCTGGTGCGCTTCGTGGGCGTCGAAGAACAGGTCGTCAAGTACAGCCTCGGCTGAAACAGCCCCGGCGCAAGAGCGCGAAGACATGCGTCCGTGACGCTTTCTTGTCTCCTCCTGCCCTGTGAGTGGGCCGGAATTGAGCCCGCGGGATCCGCGGGCTTTTTTTCGTCCTCGCGGCATGGCGCCGGGAATGGCACCGGGAATGGCACCCAAAAGACAAGGCCGCGGCCGGGACAGCTGTCCCGGACCGCGGCCGGTCCGACGGTCTGAAGCGAGCTGGGCCTAGCGCATCAGTCCACGGTCGCGCCGGAGGCCTTCACCACCTTGGCCCACTTGGCGGCTTCGCTCTTCATGAAGGCAGCCAGTTGCGCCGGCTTTTCCGGATGGGCTTCCGCGCCCTGGTCGGCCATCTGCTTCTGCACGTCCGGCATGGCCAGGATCTTCACCACTTCGGCGTTGATGCGGTCGACGATGGGCTGCGGCGTGCCGCCGGTGGCGTACAGCGCGAACCACGAGGTGGCTTCGTAGCCGGGCACGCCGGCTTCGGCCACGGTCGGCACGTTCGGCAGCGCCGGCGAGCGCTTGGCCGAGGTCACGGCGATGGCGCGCAGCTTGCCGGCCTTCACGTGCGGGTACGACGACGGCAGGTTGTCGAACATCAGGCCGATCTGGTTGCCCAGCAGGTCATTCACGGCCGGGGCGCTGCCCTTGTACGGAATGTGCTGGATGTGCAGGCCGGTCATCGAATTGAACAGCTCGCCCGACAGGTGCATCGACGAGCCGCTGCCCGACGAGCCATACGACAGCTTGTCCGGGTTGGCCTTCACGTAGGCGATCAGTTCCTTGATGGTGCTGACCGGCACCTTGGGATTGACCACCACCAGGTTCGGCACCATCGCCACGCGCGTGATCGGGGCGAAGTCCTTGACCGGATCGTACGGCAGCCTGGAGTACAGCGACTGGTTGATGGAGTGGGTGCCGATGGTGCCCATGAACAGCGTGTAGCCGTCGCCCGGGGCCTTGGCCGCCAGCGCGGCGCCGATGTTGCCGCCCGCGCCCGGACGGTTGTCGATCACGACCGGCTGGCCGAGCGCCTTGCCCAGTTGCAGGCCGACGATGCGCGCCAGGATGTCGGTGGTACCGCCGGCCGAGAACGGCACGATCATGGTGATCGGCTTGGTCGGGTAGGTGCCTTGGGCTTGGGCGGTGCCGGCCACGCCGGCGAACGCCGCGGCCAGCGCGACGCCGGCGGCCAGCAGGCGCCGGCGCGTATTGACGTGCAGAGGGCTTGCTTGGAAATCGGTTTTCATGTTTGCTCCAGGTAAATCGCTATCGGCCCGCACCGGCGGCGCGGGTCGTCTTTTTTAGTTATGGACTGCGGATTGCTTCGGCGTGATGACACCGCGGCATGTGCCGCGTCCACGCCACGGGCTTACACGGGGGCGACGCCGAGCGTGGTGCCGCCGCACACGTACAGTACCTGGCCGGTGACGAAACCGTTTTCCGGCGACAGGAAGAACATCGAGGCACGCGCCACATCCTCCGGCGTGCCCATGCGCTTGACCGCGATGCTGGCCAGGATGCGCTTGGTCTGCTCGCTGCCCTCGGGATTGCTCTTGCGGAACAGCTCGGTGGCGATCGGGCCCGGCGCCACGGCATTGACGGTGACGCCGTCGCCGCCAAGCTCCATCGCCAGCGTGCGGGTCATGCCGATCAGGCCGGCCTTGGTGGCGGAATACACCACGCGCTCGGGCTTGCCCAGCGCGGCGCGCGAGGCCATGTTGACGATGCGGCCGAAATGCGCGGCGCGCATCGCCGGCAGGCAGGCCTGGGTCAGCAGCATGGTGGCCTGCAGGTGCAGGCCGACCACGTAGTCGAGGTCTTCGACGCGCGCGGTGTCGACGGTGCCGGGGCGGGTGGCGCCGGCATTGTTGACCAGCCGCGTGACGGCGAAGCGCGAGACCACCTGCTCGGCCACGGCGCGGGTCGCCGCGGCGTCGGTCAGGTCGGCCTGGAAGAACGTCATGTTGGGGTGGGACCAGGCGGGGGCGACATAGTCGACATTGACCACCTGGGTCACGCCATCGGCCAGCAGCATCTCGCTGATGGCGCGCCCGATACCGGAACTGGCGCCGGTGACGAGCGTGGCAACGGGAAGGGACATCGTTGACTCCAACCGGCGCAAGCCTGCGCCGGGTCATGCGTGAAGAGATGCGGCCGGAACCGGCGAGCCAGTCGGCCCGGTCGCGCTGCTTCTTGCGTTGGGGGAAACTTCATCAACCTGCACATCCATAGCAGGCTAACGGCGGTGAAACGCCATTCTTTAGCGGCTGTTTTCCAACCGCGCGCCAGCGGCGCGCCCCGCGGACCGGAGCCCGCGGCGCGCGCGCCGGACCGCAGCGCGTCAGACGCGCTCGATCACCATCGCGATGCCCTGGCCCACGCCGATGCACATCGTGCACAGCGCGAAGCGGCCACCGGTGCGGTGCAGCTGGTACATGGCGGTAGTCACGAGGCGGGCGCCGCTCATGCCGAGCGGGTGGCCCAGCGCGATCGCGCCGCCGTTGGGGTTGACGCGCTCGTCGTTGTCGGCCACGCCCAGCTGGCGCAGCACGGCCAGGCCTTGCGCGGCAAACGCTTCGTTGAGCTCGATCACGTCCATCTGGTCGATGGTCATGCCGAGCTGCCTGAGCAGCTTCTGCGTGGCCGGCGCCGGGCCGATGCCCATCACGCGCGGCGCCACGCCGGCGGTGGCCATGCCGACGATGCGGGCTTTCGGGGTCAGGCCGTGCTGCTTCGCGGCCGCTTCGCTGGCCAGCAGGATGGCGCAGGCGCCGTCGTTGACGCCCGAGGCATTGCCGGCGGTCACGGTGCCGTCGGCGCGCACCACGCCGCGCAGCTTGGCCAGCGCTTCCATGCTGGTGGCGCGCGGGTGTTCGTCGCGCTCCACCACGATGGCGTCGCCCTTCTTCTGCGGAATCGTCACCGCGGTGATTTCCTGCGCCAGCGTGCCGTCGGCCTGCGCGCGCGAGGCCTTTTCCTGGCTGCGCAGCGCCATCAGGTCCTGGTCTTCGCGGCTGATCTTGTAGTCGGTGGCGACGTTCTCGGCGGTCTCGGGCATCGAGTCCACGCCGTAGGCCGCGCGCATGGCCGGGTTGACGAAGCGCCAGCCGATGGTGGTGTCGAAGATCTGCGCGTCGCGCGAGAAGGCGCTGGTGGCCTTGCCCATCACGAACGGGGCGCGGCTCATGCTTTCCACGCCGCCGGCCAGCATCAGGCCCGCTTCGCCGGACTTGATGGCGCGCGCGGCGGTGCCGGTGGCGTCCATGCCGGAGCCGCACAGGCGGTTGATGGTGGCGCCCGGCACGCTTTCCGGCAGGCCGGCCAGCAGCAGCGACATGCGCGCCACGTTGCGGTTGTCCTCGCCGGCCTGGTTGGCGTTGCCGTAGATCACGTCATCGATGGCGGACCAGTCCAGGTTCGGGTTGCGCGCCATCAGCGCCTTGAGCGGCACCGCGCCCAGGTCGTCCGCGCGCACCGCGGACAGGCTGCCGCCGTAGCGGCCGATGGGGGTGCGGATGGCGTCGCAGATAAAGGCTTCGGTCATGTTGTCTCTCTCTTGCTTGTACGTGGCTTGTACGTGAATCGTGATCGTGAAGCGGAGGCCCCGGCAGCGCTCAGGCCGTGGCAGCCTGCAGGAGCGGCACGCCGGTCACGCGCTGCAGTTCCTCGAAGGACAGGCCTTCGACCAGGTCGCGCGCGACCAGCCCTTCGGGCGTCACGTCGATAGTGGCCAGGTCGGTATAGATGCGCGTGACGCAGTTCATGCCGGTGAGCGGATACGTGCATTGCGGCACGATCTTGCTCTCGCCCTGCTTGGTCTGGTGCTCCATCATCACGAACACTTCCTTGGCGCCGATGGCCAGGTCCATCGCGCCGCCCACGGCCGGGATCGCGCCCGGCGCGCCGGTGTGCCAGTTGGCCAGGTCGCCCTTCTCGGAGACCTGGAACGCGCCCAGCACGCAGAAGTCGAGGTGGCCGCCGCGCATCATCGCGAACGAATCGGCGTGGTGGAAATACGAGCCGCCCGGCTTGATCGTGACCGGCTGCTTGCCGGCGTTGATCAGGTCGCCGTCTTCCTCGCCGGCGGGCGGCGCCTTGCCCATGCCGAGCAGGCCGTTCTCGCTGTGCAGCAGGATTTCACGGTCGGCCGGCAGGTGGTTGCCGACCAGGGTGGGCAGGCCGATGCCGAGGTTGACCACGGCACCGTCGGGAATGTCTTTGGCCACGCGGGCGGCCATCTGATCGCGGGTCAGGCGTTGCATGTCGGGATTCTCCTTGTCGCTCAGACGGGGGTCTTGCCGGCGTCGATCTTGACGACGCGCTTGACGAACAGGCCCGGCGTGATGATGTGCTCGGGGTCCAGCTCGCCCAGTTCGACGATCTCGCTGACCTGCACGATCGGGCACTTGGCGGCCATCGCCATGATCGGGCCGAAGTTGCGCGCGGTCTTGCGGTAGGTCAGGTTGCCCCAGCGGTCGGCGCGCTGCGCCTTGATGAGGGCGAAGTCGGCGTGGATGGGCTTCTCGAACACATAGCCCTGGCCGTCGATGATGCGGGTTTCCTTGCCCTCGGCTAGCGGCGTGCCGTAGGCGGTGCGGGTGAAGAAGCCGCCGATGCCGGCGCCGGCGGCGCGGATGCGCTCGGCCAGGTTGCCCTGCGGCACCAGTTCCAGCTCGATCTCGCCGGCGTGATAGAGCGAGTCGAACACGTAGGAGTCGGCCTGGCGCGGGAACGAGCAGATGATCTTGCGCACGCGCCTGGCCTTGAGCAGCGCGGCCAGGCCCGTATCGCCGTTGCCGGCGTTGTTGTTGACGATGGTGAGGTCGCGCGCGCCCTGGGCGATGAGGGCGTCGATGAGCTGCGCCGGCATGCCGGCCATGCCAAAGCCGCCGATCAGGATGGTGGCGCCGTCGTGGATGTCGGCCATCGCCGCTTCCACCGAGTCGAATAGCTTGTTGATCACTTGCGTTCCAGTTCCGAAAGCCCGGACGAACCATCCGGAACCGGCCGCCAAGCCGCGAGGAGGAACATCAGGCGGCGCGCGAACGCTGTCTCCGGACAGTCCTGCCGGAAGAGCCATCCGGCCTGCCCGCCCCGCCGCAGGTGCGGGAGCGTGCCGCCGGACACGAATCCAACAGACTTTGTTTTTCTTGTTCTTGTGATTTGTTCTAACTGCGAACCTCAATTCGCACTCTGAACAGATTACACCTGTGCTCCCGGCACGGTCAAGGCGCCGCCGCATCGCTTGTGCGTTAGCCGGACACCCCCGGCGCGGCGCGGCGAGCGCTTACGCAGCTTACGCTTTTCCGCGCCGCGCCGGGCAGGCTCAGGGCAATTGCAGTTCGGCGCGGCTGCCGGCGGCGCCGGGCCGGATCTCCAGCCGCACGTCGATGCGCTCGCGCAGCTCCGCCACGTGCGAGATGATGCCCACCAGCCGGCCCGCCTGCTGCAGGTCGATCAGCGTGTGGATGGCGAAGTCCAGGCTTTCCGGGTCGAGCGTGCCGAAACCTTCGTCGACGAACAGCGTGTCGAGCTGGATGCCGCCCGCGCGCGACTGCACCACGTCGGCCAGCCCCAGCGCCAGCGACAGCGAGGCCAGGAAGCCCTCGCCGCCCGACAGCGTGTTGGCCGGGCGCGCCACGCCCGAGTTGTGGTCGAACACCTCCAGATCGAGCCCGCCGGCCGCGCGCAGGTCGCCCTGCTCGCGCACGCGCTGCAGTTCGTAGCGGCTGCGGCTCATGCGCATCAGCCGTAGCGACGCGGCCTCCAGCACCTCGTCGAGCAGCGTGGCCAGCACGAAGCGCTGGAAGGTGATGCGGCGCGGGTTGTTGCCGTTGGCCACCTCGGACAGGCGCCCGAGCACGGCATAGCGGCGCTCGATGTCGGCGCCGTCGGCGGCGAGCCGGTCCAGGCGCTGCTGGCATTGCAGCAGGTTCTCGCGGCTGCGGTGCAGGTCGGCCTGCTGGCGGACCAGCGCCTCCAGCGCGCTTGCCGCGGCCGCCTGGGCCTGGCGCAGCGCGTCGAGATCGGGCGCCGCCAGGTCGCGCGCGGCGGCCGTGGCGCGCGCGCGGCGGTCGGCGGCGGCGGCCACGTCGCGGTCGAAGCGCTGGATGCGGGTTTCAAGCTGCGCTGACTCCGCCTCGGGCAGGCGTGCCTCGGCATAGGCCTGCGGCGTGGCAAACCCGGCCTGCGCGAGCGCGCCGTCGAAGGCCGCGCGCGCCTGCGCCTCGCGCTGCGCGCCGCCGGCAACGCTGGCCTGCGCCGCGGCTTGCGCGGCCTGGGCCGCGGCCAGGTCCGCGCCGGCCTGCTTGTCGGCGGCCTGGGCCTCGGCCAGCGCGGCCTCGGCGGCGGCCAGTTCCTGCCGCGCGCGCGCCAGCGCATGTTCCAGCTGGGCGGGATCGCGGCGCTCCGGCGGCACCTGCGCGCTGGCGGCCTCCCATTCGCCTTGCAGCCGGGCGTGGCGCTGCGCGGCCCCCTGCGCGGTGGCATCGGCGCCGCGGATGGCGGCCTCGGCCGCGGTGAGCGCGGCGCGCTGGCGCTCGAGCTCGGCGGCCAGCGGCAGGCGCCGCGCCTCGGCCGCTTCGGCCGCCTGCTGCTGGGCGCGCAGCGCGCTGCCGCTTTCGGCCAGCGCCTGCCGCGCGCCGCCGATGTCCGCGGCGGCATCGGCGTTGGCATCGGCGGGCATGTCCGCCGATGCCAACGCCGCGCGCAGCTCCGCCAGCTGATCCTGGCGCAACGTCAGCGCGGCCAGCGCCGACTGCGCGCCGGCCGCGGCTTCGTGCGCGGCCTGGTCGGCGGCGCGGGCGTCGTCGCGCGCGTGATCGAGGACCTCGTCGGGCACCGGCGCGTCGAACTGCAGCGCAAGCTGCGGATGGGCGGCGCTGCCGCACACCGGGCAGGCCTCGCCGGCGCGCAGCCCAGCCGCCAGCCGCGCGGCCTGCCCCGCGCGCCATGCGCGCTCGGTCTCGCGCAGATGCGCGGCGGCGGCCGCCTGCCGCGTGGCGGCGCGCTGCGCGGCGCCGTGCGCGGCTTCGGCCTGCGCGCGGCCCTGCTCCGCCTGCGCCAGCGCGGCGGCGTATTTGTCCAGCATCGTGGCCTGGCGGGCCAGTTCGGCCTGCCGGAGCCGGATCGCCTCCAGCCCGCGCGCGCCGGCCTCGGCCTGCGCCAGCCCGGCTTCGGCCTGGCGCATCGCCGCGGCGGCCTGTTCCTGCGCGCGCGCGGCAGCCGCGTGCGCCGCCGCCGCGCTGGCCTGCTCCGCGGCGGCGCGCTGCAATTCGGCTTGCAGCGCGCCAAGGCGCTGCGCACGCGGCAGCATGGCCTCCAGCTCGGCCGCCTGCTTCTGCATCTGCTGGCGCTCGCCCGCGCGCCCGGCCTGCGTGGCAAGCGCGGCGGCGGCGCGCGCCGAGACGGCGGCGCAGGCATCCGCGCGCGCGCCCGCCGCCGCCAGCGCCTGCTGCGCCTGGCGGTGATCGTGCCCGGCTTGCTGCCAGTGCTGCTCGAACGGCTGCGCCTGCGCCGCGCGGCGCGCGGCCTGCAGGCGCAGCCGCACGGCTTCCACCTCGGCCTGCTGCGCCATCAGCGCCGCATGGGCCGCCTCGGCTTCGCGTGCTTCGCGCAGGCGGGCGTCGGCCTGCTCGCCCTGCTGCGTCGCCAGCCGGGCGTGCTCGAGCGTGGCGCGCGCGGCGGTTTCCTGCCGCGCCAGGTCTTCCAGCCCGGATTGCAGCGCCGCCACCTGCACGCGCAGCGCCTCGGCGGATTCGAGCTCGTATTGCTGCAGCAAGGCCGACTGCTCGATGCGCAGCCGCTCGGCCTGCTGGCGGATGGCCGCCGCCTGCCCCTTGAGCAGTTCCTCCACGCGCCGGTACAGCTCGGTGCGGAACAGGCGCTCGAGAATCGCCTGGCGGCTTTTTGAATCCGCCGTGAGCAGTTCGCGGAAACGCCCCTGCGGCAGCACGATCACCTGGCGGAACTGGCTGCTGTCGAAGCCCAGCAGGTTGCGCACGAATTCGTCGACGCGGCTGGGCTGGCTGGCCTTGCTGGTCCAGCCGGCCGCCTCCAGCGCATCGAGCTGAGCCTTGGGCGTTTCCTTGACCGTGCCGCCGCCGCGCAGCTTGGGACGCTCCTGCGCGGGCGAGCGCGTGACGCGGTAGCGCTGCGCGCCGAGGCTGAACTCGAACGTCACCTCGGTGCGCAGGCCCGGATCGGCGTTGGCGCTGCGCATGTCCTGCGCGCTGCGCTCGCCGCCCGAAGTGTCGCCATAGAGCGCGAAGCAGATCGCGTCGAGCAAGGTGGTCTTGCCGGCGCCGGTGGGGCCGTGGATCAGGAAGAACGCCTGCTCGCCGAGCCGGCTGAAATCGATTTCCTCGCGGGCCGCGAACGGGCCGAACGCCTGCAGCGCCAGATGCAGCGGCCTCATGCGGACTCCCTGTCGGCCGCGGCGATGCCGTCGAGCACCTGCGTCAGCGCGCGGCGCTGGTCTTCATCCAGGTCCTCGTCGGCGACTTCCTTGAAAAAGCTGGCGAACAGCTCGCCGGTGTCGAGCTGGCGCAGGCGCTGGCCGGCGGCGCTGGCCTCGCCGGCGCGCGACAGCACCGCGCGCTCGATCGCCAGCGCGTTGGGATAGGCCTGGCGCAGGCGCGCCATCGGGTCCAGCAAGGCGCCGGTATCGGTCAGCACGGCGTGGATATAGTCGTCGCGCCGCGGATCGGCGGCGCCCTGCGCCACCAGCGCGGCCAGTTCACCCTCGAGGATGCGCAGGTCGCGCCGCGGGGCCAGCGCGATCTCCTCGATGGCAACCTCGCCATTGGCGCCCAGTTCGATCAGCGAGACCGACTTGGCGTGCGCGGCTTCCGACAGCGAGTATTTCAGCAGCGAGCCCGAATAGCGGATGCGCCCGCCCAGCGTCTGCGGCCGGTGCAGGTGGCCGAGCGCGACCAGGTCGAAGCCGTCGAACACGCCCGCCGCCACCGCCCCGCTGCCGCCCACCGAAAGCGGCCGCTCGGATTCGCTGGCCTCGCCGCCGATGACGAAGGCGTGCGCCACCACCACCGAGCGTGCCTGCGCGGGATGGCTGGCGCGGATCGCGTCGAGGCGGGCCGCGAGCGCGGCCTCGTGGCCGGGCACGTCCACGCCGAAGGCATCGCGCACCGTGGCGGGCTCGGCATAGGGCAAGGCATAGATGCGCACTTCACCGTGCGCGTCGGACAAGGTCACGCAGGCCGCCTCGCGCTCGGTGCGGCCCGCCACGTGCAGGCCCTGCGCGGTCAGCAGCCGCGCGCCGAAACCGAGCCGCTGCGCGCTATCGTGGTTGCCGGCGATCATCACCACCGGCACGCCCGCGTCCACCACGATGCGCGCCAGCACGTCGTCGAGCAGCGCCACCGCCTCGGGCGGCGGCACCGCGCGGTCATAGACGTCGCCGGCGATCAGCACCGCGTCCGGCTTGTGCTCGCGGACCAGCGCCACGAACTGGTCGAGCACCCAGGCCTGGTCTTCGAGCAGGCTGCGCGCGTGAAAGACGCGCCCGAGATGCCAGTCGGCAGTGTGGAGAAAACGCAATGTGGAATTCCTTGATGACCTGTGCGGGGCACGGCCGCCCATGAAGCATGAGGATAAGGGCCGGCCGCGGCAGGCGACATGATAAACGCCGCCGGCGCGGCGTTCAGCTTCGGTTCAGCGCGCGCTGCGCACAATGCACGCATGCTGGTGCAAAGGCGCCAGCCCCGGCACGCCGGGCCATTCCGGGCACGCGCGCGCATAACCAGGCACAACCAGGCACAACCAGGAGAACAACATGAAACGCATTCTGATCGCCACCGCACTCGCCGCCGCAACCGTCGCCGCGCAGGCACAGTACACCGGCCCGTCCGCGGTGCCCGCCGCCACCGTCAAGAGCCTGCAGGCGCAGGGCAAGGACGACCAGCCGGCGGTGCTGCGCGGGCAGATCGTCAGCCACGTGGGCGATGAACTCTACAGCTTCGACGACGGCACCGGGCAGATGCGCGTCAAGATCAAGCACAAGCTGTGGCCGGCCGGGCAGCCTGTCGGCGCCGCCACCAAGGTGGAGCTGACCGGCGAGTACGACAAGGACTGGGTGGGCGAACCCAAGTTCAAGGTCAAGCAGGTTCGCGTGCTCTGAGCGGGCTTGCGCCTGCGAGCCGGGCCGCACTCCCGAAAAATGGGGAAACCCGCGGCCCGCGCACGGTTTGCCGGTCAATCGATATTTGCCGCCGCGGCTTCGGGGTAGAGGTTGGGAAACAGAATATTCAAGGCATCCAGCGGGAAGCCAATCCGCAACTCTGCCCTGTGGGACTGGCTCACCAGCAGCCCGTCCCTCAGCAACTGCGAGATGATCTTGCGCGCGGCGCGCTCGCCCAGGCCGGTCATCTGCGAGAAGTCGCCACGAGACACGCTGCCGCTCAGGAGAACGTGAAGCAGCGGGAGCACGGCCTCGGTACGATAGTCCCGAAATTCCGCCGACTGGCTGCGCACCAGGACCAGGGCTTTGACCCGGTCTCGCAGACCGCCGACGTCGAACATGCGGGCCATGAAGCTCACCTGGTCCTCGCACAGGTCGATGAAGTAGTCACACCATTCCCACAACATCTTCTCGCTGAGATTGCCGCGTCCATCCAGATCGCCATGCCTCGGCATGTCCGCGTTGGAAAGCCGCTCGTAATACCTGTCCCGGTTCCGCGCGAGGCCCCGGTTGACCGACCAGAGGCCGTCGCTAAGCCGGCTGAGCGCGGTATGGGTCTGCAACCGCGCCGCGCGGCCATTGCCGTCGAGGAACGGGTGGGTCCACACGGTGCGGTGATGGGCCGCGGCGATCATCGTGAGCACGTTGTCGACACCCTGTGCCTGCCCATACACCTGATCCATGCGGGCCAGGAACTTTGGCAGCGAGGCGAACGCTGGCGCGTGGTGCCGTCCAACCGACACGTCCGCCTCCCGGATCTGGCCGGGCTCGACGATGCGCCCTTCGGATGTCGTCCGGTCCTCGGCGGACAGGCGCCCATAGAGGCTGCGGTGGGCGCGCAGCAGGAAATCGCTGCGCAAGGCCTGGGCCTCGGTCAGATGGAGCGCTTCAAGCTCCGCTTCAAGCTCCCTTTCGGCCTCGATGTGCGCCACGGCGATGCGCTGGCGCTGGGCGATCTCCGGATCGTCGGAAAAGTCCCTTTTCAGGGCCTTGCTCACGTTCGCGGGATGCGTGCTCTGCCCCTCGATCCGATTCGAGTAGTACGAGTTCATTTCCCGCACCAGCTCGCGCAGTGCCTCGCGCGCCGGCGGGCACAACGCGCCGCGTAGCTCATGCGCCTTTTCGAAGACAGCGCGCGTTTTCGCGACAAGCTCATCGAGCCGCTTCTGGGGCAGCGGCGGCTCGAACTGATGAGGACTGTCGTAGATGGCAATGGTCGTGCCTGGAACGGATGTCATGCCGGTTTCCATGCCGGATCATTCCGGATAATTTCCGTAGTATATACAATAACTTATATTGGAAACCGGAGCGCATCATCGTACCTTTTGTGCCGGTTATCCTGCCGGATTGCCCGTCCCTCGGATCGGGATGCCCAGTCCGAAAGGAAGATCTCCCGCAAGCCACCGCCTGCGGGGGATTTCCAGCCGGCCACGCAACGTCTTCCGATACGCTGCCGGGCAGTCAGCGCCTGCCAGCGCGACAGGAAAACCTTCCGGGGCGCGCCCGGCCTCACGCCGGCTCGGCCTCGTTGTCCGCGATCTGGAACTTGCGCATCTTCTCCCACAGCACCTTGCGGCTGATGCCGAGGCTGGCCGCCGTATCCTGGCGCCGCCAGCTGTTGGCGTCGAGCGCCGCCACGATGCGGCGGCGCTCCTCGGTCTCGCCGCGCCAGTCAGCGGTGCGCTCGTTGCCGTCGAACGCTCCCGGGCGCAGGCGGCGGAACAGCGGCCGGATGCGCGCCTCGTCCCAGTGGCCGGTCTGCTGCACCGTGATGCCGACGCGCTCGGCGAGGTTGCGCAGCTCGCGCACGTTGCCGGTGAAGAACGCCGTGCCCACCGCGCCCTTGAGCCAGTCCGGCACCGGCGGCAAGGCCTCGAAGCCGGACGGCCCGAGCATCTGCTTGAGGAACGAGATCAGCAGCGCCACCTTGTCGACCGCGCCGCGCTCCTCCAGGCTGGGCAGGCGCAGCTCGATCACCGCCAGGCGGAAATAGAGATCCGCGCGGAAGCGCCCTTGCGACACCGCCTCGCGCAGGTCCTTGTTGGTGGCCGCCACCAGGCGGAAGTCCAGCTTCACCGGCATGGTCGAACCCAGCCGCGTGAGCGCGTTCTCTTCCAGCACGCGCAGCAGCTTGACCTGCTGGAACAGCGGCAGGTCGCCGATTTCGTCGAGGAACAGCGTGCCGCCGTTGGCCTGCTCGAAAAAGCCGCGGTGCGCGAACATCGCGCCCGTGAACGCGCCCTTGGCATGGCCGAAGAACTGCGACTCGAACAGCCCGTCGGGAATCGCGCCGCAGTTCACCGCGACGAACGGCCCCTTGCCGTAGATGTTGTTGCGCTCGTGGAAAAGCTGCGCGATGCGCTCCTTGCCCGCGCCGGTCTCGCCGTACAGCATCACGTTGCTGCTGAAGTCGGCGAACGTGTCCACCTGCGCCAGGAACTGCTGCATGGCCGCCGACTCCGCCACCAGTTCCGCGCCGGTGTTGCCGGTCTCGGCCGCGGCCAGCAACTGCGGCAGCAGCTTGCCGATCTGGTTGCGCAGGTCGGGGCCGGTGAAATCGTCGGACAGGATATGCGCGTATTCCGCCGGGAAACGCCCCGGATCGGTCTCCCGCCCCGGCGCCGCGACCCAGATCACCGGCATGCCGTGCGCGGCCTCCCAGTCCAGCGCGGTGAACTTCGCCGCGCCGATCACCGACACGCTGATCACCGCCACGCACGGCTTGGTGCGCGGCTCCGCCGGCAAGGCTTCCAGCGCGCCGGCGCGGATCACGTCTACCCCGAGCGGCGACAGAAAGCGCGCCACGCGGTCGGCAATGTCGTACTTGCCTTCCCACACATAGACTTCAAGGCTCTCGTAGGCCCAGCGATCTGTTTTCATCTTTCTTCCGCCGTATCGCGATTCGCCTGTTGCATGGCTTGTTCTTCAGAACACCAGTTCGGCGTTGTTGCAGTCGATGTCGTTCAGCCAGACGGTCCCGGTGCCTATCTGCATTCCGAGCCCACCGAGCAACGCACTGACAATAGGGTCGAGCAGAGAAAACAGTGGACTCAGCAAAGAACCCAGAGGAAGTGGCAGCGTCACTGGAATACCCAGCACCTTTACGGTGATTACCATATTCAAGTTGTCCAGAACATCTGCCACTACGCCACCCAGCAACTGAGTCGTACCCACAGTCGCTGTCTGGCCGGGCGCCAGCGTGACGGTTGACGTATTGACCGGGACTTTGTTCGTCCGCGGACTGCCCGAGGCAACAACCGACAGGCTAAGGACCCCGATGACGTTCACATCTGCCATCGTCACCGGCCCCGATGCGCATCCGCTTCCGTTTTGAACTGCCAGGCAGGCCTTGACGACGCCCGTATTGACACCCAGCGTTGCCCGGCAATCCGCTTTCTTGGCAGCACACTGCACACTCTGCAACGAGGCGGTGGCCTCTGCGACCTCCACATATAGCGGCACATTCAGGGTGACAAGCTGGGGCAGGACGCCTCCGCCAACATTGAGCCCGACAACAAGCCCCAGGCCGACCGCCGCCGTGTGAGCCGTGGTTTGCCATGTCGGCGGTGCGCTGCTCAATTGCCTTGCGGGTCCCACCGCGGAAACCGGCGGCTGAACGATATACAGGTTCGCGGCTACCGATGCGATGTTGTCAGGAAGCTTGAGATTGAGTCCAACTGGGATGGCGGAGTTGCCATTGGCCACCTGCGCCCCCAGCATCAACAGATTGGCCACGCTCAGGCCGACATCCGCGGCCGACGACGCCGCCGGCGCCAGCACGCCCAGATTGAGCAGCTTGCCCAGCCCCACATCCACCGCCGCGCCGCCCACGCCCAGCTTCGTGGGCGGGCTGCCAAGCGCGGTGGACAGCAGCGCGTCCTTGCCCGCCGCACCCAGCACCAGCGCATAGAACTGCTGGATCGACAGCGAGGTCTTCAGCAACTCGTCGACGGAACCAAGGCCGAGCTTGAGCCGCAGCTGGTCCAGCGTGACCGTGGTGTTGAGCAGCCCATTCCAGTCCAGCACCGAGAAATTGACGGCGGTGCCCAGCAACGTGCCCAGCAGACTGTTGGCGGACTGAAAATCCAGCAGCCCGCTGCCCAGCGAAAACGACGCCACCGGCGGACTCGCATTGGCGATGGCCTCCGCGCGCAGCTGGCGCGAGGTACCGCCCGGAATCACGAACAGGATCGGCACGGTCTGCGTGACCACCACCTGCACCGCGTTGGCCGAGACCGACTGCGCATTGGCGTCGTAGCCAGCCTTGAAATGCCGCGCCGTATCGCTGCCGGACGTATAGGCCGGGTCCCACACGCCCATGCACACGTTCATGCCGTCGGCAGCACCCGCGGCCGGGCTGGCGCAGCCGGCCGCGGCCGCGCCCCCGTAGCCGTTCTGCGTGCCGGCCGCCTGCGTGGCGGCGAGCACGTTGGCGGAAACCGTGGCGGACGGCCCCGCCTGCTTGAGCTGCTGGGCGCCGGCCAGCGCGGCCATGTCGGCAACCTTCTGCAGCTCCCGCTGGCGGTAGAACACATGGCCCACGTCGATCGACACCAGCGCGCCCACCACCACCGTCACCAGCAGCAGGGCGCCCAGCACGCCGATGGCCCCGCGCTGCGCGCGTCCGCGCATGCCGATGCAGGACGAGCCCATGCGCGTCATCGCCCGGCCGCTCCGGTCGCGCCGGCAGCTCCGGTTGCGCCGGCCGTCATGCCGCTGCCCCGTTGCGACGATGTCTGGCCCGTATAGAACTCCGGAATCGGATAGCTGAACGTGGCCATGTAGCGCGGGTAGGACAGCGCGGCCTGCTCGCCCCGCAGCGGCAGCAGTTGTCCGCCCTGCGTGCCGTTGCGCTGGATCTCGAGGATATTGCGCGTGGTGGCGCCGACTTCCTGCCGCGCGGGGCGCGCCTGGCGCGTGACCTCGGTCTGGGCGCAGAGCGGGCCCGCGGCCAAGAGGGCCACGGCGAGCGCCAGCCCGCGGCGGCAGGCGGCATGCAGGTTCTTCGATGCGGTGGTCCGTGTCATGAATGGCTCCTGGATGCGCGCCCGGACAGCGGGCAGCGCCTGGTGACTCGCGAACGCCGGCCGCGCGGCGGCATGCCGGGCGTTCATGGCGTGGCCTGGCCGATGTCGGTCAGGCGCAGATGGCTGGGGCCGGCCACGGCCGCGGTGGCGGCGCCCGGCGCGGCGGCGGCCAGCGTCGCGCCGGGTGCTGCCGCGCGGGCATGCTGCGCGCTGGCGCGCCTGACGCGCTCCGCTTCCTGCATCACGGCCTTGCGCGTGGCCTCCGGCAGGGCCGCGCGCTGCATCAGCGATGCGGCCTGGTCGGGCTTGCCGTCGGCGGCAAGCCACACCGCCGCGTTGCTGACCACGCGCGGGTTCTTGCCGTCGAGCTGCAGCGCCTGCATGACCGGCACGCGCGCCTCGGCCAGCGCGCCGGTGCGCATCAGCGCGTAGCCGAGGTCGTTGGCCACCTGCGGGTTGGTGGGATCGGCCTGCGCCGCGCGGCGGAACTCGGCGGCGGCGCCGGCAAAGTTGTTCTGGCGCCCGGCGATCAGCCCCAGGCCGTGGTAGGCACGCGCCTGCGCCGTGGTCCCGGCGAGGCTGCGGTAGGCCTGCACCGCCTGCGCGTCCTGGCTGGTCTCGCGCAGTGCGTCGGCGCGCATCAGCGTCAGTTCGGGGTTGGCGCCGAAGCGCTTCTCGTACACGTCGATATGCGCGAGCGAGGCAAAGTACAGGCCCTCCTCCTGCATCTTGCCGATCAGCCCCAGATAAACCGTCTTGTCGTCATAGCCGGCGCGGTCCTGCTTGTCGCGCAGCCTGGACAGTTCCACCTGGGCATCGGCCTGCTCGCTCATGCGGCTGGCCAGGCTGGCACCGCAGCCCGACAGCGCCGCGGCGGCCAGCGCCGGCAGCAGCGCCCACGCCCAGCGGCGGCGCGCGCCGGTCCTGTCGTCTCGTCCCGTCATCTCGTTCCCCCCGACAAATGCGTCAGCATCCGCGCCACGCCCAGGAAGCCGGGGCCGGCGGTGATGATCAGCAATACCGGCAGCATGGTCACCACCATCACCGCCGTCATCTTTACCGTGAGCTTGCCGACCTGCTCCTTCATGCGCGCCTTGCGCGTCTCCTGCAGGCGCAGCCCGAACTGGCGCAGCGGCTCCTGCACCGCGCCGCCGAAGCGGTCCACCTGGGTCAGCATGGTGATCAGGCTCTTCAGGTCCTCGCTGTCGAACAGCCGGCCGATGCGCTGCAAGGTCTGCTCGCGCGAGCGCCCGGTGGCGAACTGCTGGTTGGCGCGCATCAGCTCCGGCCCGATCACGCGCAGCATGCTGCCGAACTCCGCCACGATCACCTGCAGGCTCTGGTCGATCGACAGGCCCACGCCCTGCAGCAGGCGCAGCATGTCGACCAGCACCGGCAGTTCGTCCTCCAGGCGGCGCAGCCGGTTCGACGCGCGGCGCTGCAGGATCCATTTGGGCACGAGAAACGCCAGCGCGAACACGGCGAAGGCCCAGAACACGGCGCCGCTCAGCGAAGGCAGGCGCCAGGCGAAGGCCGCCGCGGCCAGCGCCGCCGGCACCGACACGCGCAGGCCGCCGAACACGGCCCGGGCCTTGTCGCCATAAAAGCCGCATTGCTCGAGCAGGCGCTCTTCCTCGGCCGTGACCACGGCCTTGCCCAGCGGGGAGTTCAGCCAGCGCTGGTCGAAGCGCCCGCTCAACTGGCCGCCCAGCCTGGCGCCGATGCCGGCCCCGGCGCGCTGGGCGGGGGCAGCCGTGGCCGCTGCCGCAGCCGCGGGCGCGGCGTCGCCCGGCGCGGGCGGCGCTGCCGCGGCGCCGGCCGCCGCCACCGCGGCCTGGCGCGAGAGCGCCGCGTCGATGGTGCGCGTGGCGCGCAGGCGCTGGCGCCACTGGCTCACCAGCGGCAGCGCGAGCGCGGCGAGGCCCAGCGCGGCAAGGCCCAGGCTCAGCGAGATCAGGGTGATGCTGTCCATGCGCGCCGCCCCTATACCGACCTGGCCAGGCGATAGAGCATGGCCGCCCCGACCACCTCGAGCGCCAGCGCGACCAGCAGCAGCGTCTTGCCGCCGGGATCGCGCCACATCATCATGATGTAGGCCGCGTTCATCACGAACATCATCCCGCCCACCACCAGCGGCAACAGCCCCAGCACCCACGCCGACAGGCGCGTCTCCGCGGACAGCGCATACAGTTCCTGCTGGGCCTGCTCGCGGTCGCGCATGAAGGCCGCGGTGCGCTCCATCACGATGTCGGCGCGGCCGCCGTAGCGCGTGGCCAGGCGCAGCACGGACGACAGCAGCATCAGTTCGTCCACGCGATAGACGCGCGCCACCTGCAGAACCGCCTGGTCCAGTTCCTTGCCGGCGCGCTGCAGGTGGATGGCCTGCACCAGGCACTGCCGCAGCGGCGGCTCGGTGTTGCCGATGGCGGTCTGGAAGGCGGCCGGCACGCTGCTGCCGATGCTCATCATGCGCACCACCGCGTCGAGGAACGACGGCAGTTGCCGGCGCAGCTTCTGGCCGGCGCGGCGCGCCCGGTTCCACAGCAGGAAATACATCAGCAGCAGCGTCAGGAACAGCGCCGTCAGCGCCGCCAGCACGCCGCCGGCGGCGGCGGCCAGCAGCGCCACGCAGACGACCACCGCGGCGGCCAGCGAATAGGCGCGCCGCGTGGGCGCCAGGTCGGCCCGGCGCAGCAATTCTTCCCAGCGCCGGCCGAGATCGTTGCGCTTCTTGCCGGCCTGCGGCTCGGGCGCGGCCGCGTAGCGTGCCTTGACCTGCTCGGTCTGCGCGCGCAGGAAGGCGCGCGCGCTCTCGTCCTGCGCGCGGGCGCGGGCGCTGGCCAGCAGCAGCAGGCCCAGGCCCAGCACCACGAGCGCGGCCGCGGCGACGGCCAGGGCAGCGCTAGACATCGAAGCGGTCGTCGAGGCCGAAGCCGGCCGCCGGGCGCATGCGCGCGAGCTTCGGCGAATGCGGCAGGATGCCCAGCGACAGCCAGCGGTCCACCTCGATGCCGTCGGGCCCGGTATAGGGCTCGTGGCGATAGAGCTCCTGCGTGGAGATGATGTTGTCGCCCAGGCCCGTCACCTCGGTGACGGAGAGGATGCGCCGCTTGCCGTTGGAGAGCCGGCCAATCTGCACGATGAAGTCGATGGCGTTGGCGATCTGCCGGCGCAGGCTGGACTCGCTGCCCTGGAAGCCGGCAAAGCCGGCCAGCATCTCGAGCCGGTACAGGCATTCGCGCGGGCTGCTGGAGTGGATCGTGCCCATCGAGCCGTCGTGGCCGGTGCTCATGGCCTGCAGCATCTCCAGCACTTCGCCGCCGCGCACTTCGCCCACGATGATGCGGTCCGGCCGCATGCGCAGGCTGTTGCGCAGCAGGTCGCGGATCGATACCACGCCGGTGCCCTCGAAGCCGCCGGGGCGGCTCTCCAGGCGCACCACGTGCGGGTGGTTCAGCGCCAGCTCGGCGGTGTCCTCGATGGTGATCACGCGCTCGCCGTCGGGCACGAAGGTGGCCAGCGCGTTGAGCAGCGAGGTCTTGCCCGAGCTGGTGCCGCCGCTGACGAGGATATTGCAGCGCGCCTTGACCGCGGCTTCGAGCAGTTCGCTGACCTCCGGGCTCATGGTGCCGAGCGCCTGCAGGTCCGCCGGCGTGAGCGGGTCCTTGCGGAACTTGCGGATCGACACCACCGGCCCGGCCAGCGCCAGCGGCGGGATCACCACGTTGATGCGGCCGCCGTCCGGCAGGCGCGCGTCGACCATCGGGTTCGATTCGTCCAGGCGGCGCCCGATCGGCGCGAGGATGCGGCGCACGATGCGCAGCAGGTGGCCGTTGTCGGCGAAGCGCACCGGGATGCGCTCCAGCACGCCGTGGCGCGACACGTACACGTCGAGGTGGCCGTTGACGAGAATGTCCTCCACCGCCGGATCGTTGAGCAGGTCCTCGATCGGGCCGAAGCCGGCCAGCTCCTTGGTCAGCGCCTCGGCGATCTGGTGCAGCTCGACCTCGTTGATCGGGATCCGGCGCAGCCGCGTGAAGCTCTCCAGCTCCAGATCGACGAAGCGGTTGATCGCGGTGCGCGACCAGCGCCCGAACTCCGCGCCGAGCTCCTCGATCCGGGTGAGCAGGTGCTCGTGGGCCGCCTCCTTGATGTTCTGGAATTCCTGCGATGCAGGAAACGGCGCGGCGGCGTTGTCGGAGAATTCAATGGCTTGCGACATGTCAGTTCCCAGCCCGCTCAGCGCGCAACGCGCGCATGGCGCGCAGCGCTTCGGGCAGCTTTTCTTTTACCCGGCCCAGCAAGCCGGCTTCGCTTGCGGTGCCGGCACGGTATCCCAGCTTGTCCACCAGCTGGCCAACGGCACGGACATACGGATCGGCGGGGCTGTCGTCGGCCAGCACCACGCCACGGTTGAGCGCCAGCACCAGCGGCTCGCGCCGGTCGGGCAAGGTGCCGACCGACGTGGCCTCCAGCCGTTGCGCGATCTGCTGCGCATCCACGCCCAGGCGCGCGTCGAAACGCGAGACCAGCAGGTGCAGGTCTTCCCGTTCCACCTCGCGCTTCTTCAGCTCCTGCAACAGCTCGGCCGCCGAGACGATGGCGCCCACGCCCTGATCCACCATCAGCAGCACCGTGTCGGCGGCCTTGACCAGGTGCGCCATGAACTCGATGTTGCTGAACCCGCCCAGGTCCACCACCTGCAGGTCGAAGAACGCGCGCAGGCGGTTGAGCAGGCCCAGCGCCTCCATGAAGGAGATGTCGCGCAGCTCCGCCAGCGTGGCCGGCAGCGGCAGCACCACCACGCCGTTGCCGTGGCGCGCCAGCGCGGTCTGCACGAAGACCTGGTCGAAGCGGCGCAGGTTGCGCACGCCCTCGACGAAATGAAAGCCGGGGTTGATGTTCATGTAGAGCGAGCCGTCGCGCGCCGGCAGGCCCAGGTCCATCAGCAGCACCTCGCCGTGGCAGCGCTTGCGCACCGCCGCGGCCAGGTTGGTCGCCAGCGTGGTCGCGCCCACGCCCACGCGCGCGCCCAGCACCGCCACCACCTTGCCGCGCCGCGCGGGCTCGGCCTGGCCGCGCACGGTCAGCAGCCGGCGCACGATCTCCACCGCGCCGCCCGGCGGCGCGGTCATGTCGATGAAATCCTTGGCGCCGCCGCGCAGCGCCGCGAGCATGATCTCGGGCTCGCCGGCATTGCCCACGGCCACCAGCGGCAGCCCCGGATAGAGCCGCGTCACCTGCTCGGCGAGCCGGCCCGAGGCCAGCGCCTGCTCGCGCGAAAAATGCAGGAACACCATGCCCGGGTTGATGGTGGCGATCTGTTCCAGGAACACGTCCTGCGGGCCGGGCTCGACCGCCAGCTGGCCCAGGCTGGAGAGCGCGGCCGACAGCCATTGCCGTGGTTCGGGCTGCGCCGCGTTGAAGAGGAAATAGCCCATCTGCGCCTGCCGCTCCGTGCCTTCGTCCGCCGCGCCGGGATTCATTTCGAGAAGCCCGGCAGGGTGGGATCGACGTATTCGCCCAGCACGTACCAGCCCCACACATTGGGGTTGCCGCTGGTGCGGCCGTCCTCGGTGACCGCGGCCACCGCCGCCGCGCCCTTGGCCAGCGGGCGCACCAGGCGCGGCGTGACCACGATCATCAGCTCGCGGTCCTCCTGGTTGAAATTCAGGTTGCGAAAGAAGGTGCCGATGATCGGCAGGTCGCCGAGGAACGGTACCTTGCTGACGTTGCTGACCGTGTTGCGGCTGACCAGGCCGCCGATCACGAAACTCTCGCCGTCGCCCAGCTCCACCGTGGTGTCGGCGCGGCGCGTGACGATGCCGGGCACCAGCGTGCCGTTGATCGAGACGCCGCGCGAGGGATCGAGATCGCTCGCTTCGGGCGCCACCTTGAGCGCGATGCGGTCCTTGGACAGGATCGTGGGCGTCACGCTCAGGCCGATGCCGAACGGCTTGAACTGGATCGTGGTGGTGCCCAGCGCCTGCGGCACCGGGATCGGAATCTCGCCGCCGGCGAGAAAGCTCGCGCTCTGGCCCGACAGCGCCACCAGGCTGGGCTCGGCCAGCACGCGCGCCATGCCGTTGCTTTCCAGCAGGCTCAGGTTGGCGAAGATGCCGCGCGAGAACGACGCCGCGACGAGGTTGAAGGCGCTGCTGATCGGCAGGCTGACGTCCGTGCTCAGCGAGCCGGTGCCGTTCGCGCCCGGCGTGAAGGTGAACTTGTTCAGCGACGACGGCGCGAACGTGCCGAAGGCGAAGCCGCCGTTGTTGCGATAGAAATTGAAGCCGACCTCCTTGAGCACCGTCTTGCTGATCTCCACCACCTTCACGTCCACCTGCACGGTGCCGCTGACGGGAATGGTCGAGCGGTCTGCCACCATGCCGCCCTTGCCTTCCGCGCCGGCGGTGGCCGCGCGCGCCAGCTGCTGCGCGCGCCAGGCCGACTGCGCATCGCGCGACTGGCCGCTGATGTCGGCGCCCGCGCCCGACACGGCCACGCCGGCGCCGTCGGCCTCGGCCTCGGTGGCGTCCACCTGGACATGGATGGTCCGCGCCGACTCGCCGCGCGTCCACACCATCAGGTCGGTCGCGCCGGGCTTCTTGGCTACCACCAGCACGCCGTTGGCGCCGGCGCGGTTCTTCAGCAGCAGGGCGTCGGCCACCGCCGGATTGCCGATGGCGACGCGCTCCAGCGGCTGGGCCAGCTGCAGCTGCCGCTGGCTGCCGACCACGAGCCGCAGCTCCCGCGGACTCTCCGCCTGCTGCGCCCAGGCGGTGGAAACGGCGCAGCAGACGGCAAGGGTGGCTGCGCCGGCAAGAAGGGATTTCATCAATCGGCTATCCAGAAAGTATGACTGTCCGAAAAGCGCCGCGGCTCGCCAGCGTGACACGCATGGACGGCCGCGGGGCCTTGCTTCATTCGATCTCGCGCTTGCCGCCGCGGATCACCTCGACACTGTTCTGCGCCACGCTGCTCGCCATGCGGCTCCGCGGCGCCGGCACGGCGGACGCGGCCGCCGGCGCCGGCCGGGGCGCGGCCTGCTCGCGCCGGGCGGCGCCGGCCACGCCGGCCAGGCTTGCCAGCGCCACCCCGGCCACGGCCCGGTCGGACGCGGTGAGCACGGCCGGCGCGCCGGCCGGCAGCCGGGCCTGCAGCGCGGGCGCCGGCTCGGCAAGCAGGTTCTCGGCCGGCACGCTGCCGTCTTCCGGATTGCGCAGCGCCAGCAGCAGGCGTCCGCTCTGCTGCCCCAGCGCCAGCTTGCCGACGTCGGCCACGGGCACCGCCAGCACGGCGGTCTTGGCGCCCTCGCGGCGCACCATCATCTGGTCCGGGGCGGGCTTGGCGGTCTCGATCACGGTGCCCGCGCCGTAGGCCAGCACGCGCAGGCGCGCCAGCAGCAGGCGCGCCTGGCTGCCTTCGATCTCCTGGCCGTCGCGGCGGAACACGGCGAACACGTCGACGAAATCGCCGGGCTGCACCTGGTTGCCCACGCCGATCACCTCATCGACGGCGACGGCCACCGCGCGCTCGCCTTCCTTCACCTGCGAAGCCAGCCCGGCAAGCAACTGGCTTTCGAGCACGGGCACGTTGGCGCCGATGCCGACCAGCGGGATCTGCCCGGCGACGCGCGCCACGTCGGTGTACGCGCCGGTCGGGTTGATCGGCAGTTGCTCGACTTTGAGCGCGTCGGCGGGAACCGGCTTGCCCGCTTCGATCGGCTTGACGGTGATCACCACGGCATGCAGCTCGGCGGCAGCAGCCACCGGCGCCGCCGGCTTGGCCGGCGTGCGCGCCACGCGCCACGCCAGCAGCGCCAGCAGCAGCGCGAGGACGAGCAGCGCGATGGCGAACACGCGAATCTGTTTGCTGGTCATGTGGACTCTCTGTTTCGGTTGAGCGGCACGCGGCCTCGCCGCATGCGGGCAGGCGCGTCAGGCCGCGGCCTCGGCGGTCTGGTGTTCATGTGTCGGGAGCAAGCTGCACGGTGGCGCTGCCGGTGAGCGTGGCGGGCATCGGCACGCCCGGCACGACGGGCAGGATCGCGCCGGAAGGCAGGTTCAGAGTGACCTTGACGCAGACCGAGCCGCCCGGGTTCGCGCAGGCGACGGTCTGCGCAACGTTGCTGGAAGAAACGGCATTCCGGATGGATGCCGGCAAGGTGGCAAGGGCGGTCGCCGAGGCCGCGCTCACTCTCAACGCCTGCGTTGCCGCGGCGTTATTGCCGGTGGCCCCTGCGGGATAGCGCAGGGCCGCGCGCGCGCCTTCCTCGGCAGCAAGCGTGAGCACCTGCTGCATCGCCAGGACGACCCCGAAATAGACGATGCCAATCACCATTGCCAGCAAGATCGGCAATACGATGGCGAATTCGAGCGCGGCCGCGCCGGACGAGCGCGTCCGCACGGCGTGATTTCCCCGCAATGACATACTTCACCCGGTTGTGCTTTAGTTCTTCTTGCGCCGAACCGGTGGCGCGGACTGCGACACCTACTTCCCGAGCATCATCCAGACCAGCAAACCGACCGCGAGGTAAGCGGCATATGGAATGCCCCTGACCTCGTTTGCCTGCCCTGTCGAGACCGATGGCGCGGTGCCTGCCAAGCGCCGCAGCAAGCCCGCCACATGGTCTGCCCATACCCTCACGACCACCGTCTCCCGCGCACGTACCAGCAAGGCGTGCACGAAAGCCAGCAGGCTGCCCACGACCCACACCGTCACCAGCCCCACCGGGCCGGTCAGCAGACCCGCCACGGCGAAGAATTTGACGTCACCCGCGCCCATCTGCCCGAGCACATAGAAAGGCAGCATGACTAGCAGGCCGAGTGTGAATCCGAGCAATCGAGAGGCGAGACCCGGCTCCGGAATCAAGCCGAGTGGGAACGCCAGGCCGACCGCCGCCATAGCGGCAATCAGCACGGCATTGGGCACTTTTCGATAAGCGAAATCGGTCCAGATGATCGCCGCGCAGAATAGTGCGGCAATAAGGGTAAGCACCTAGATCAGGTGAGAATAGTTGTAATTTTCGTGCCGATAGCCTGGAAGAAGGTACCAATATCGGTAGCCAGTCCCTTTGCAGCCACGGTGATCCCCAATGCGACCAGCCCCACAATCAACCCGTACTCAATTGCAGTAGCACCCCGTTCGTCCCTGATGAAGCCCGCCAAAGCCTTTTTCATGATGTCACTCCGTATAGGTTTAGTTACCCAACGTCCGCTTACCCCTCCGACACCGCCGGGCTCTTTTGGCCTGGCTAGTATCGAGCAGTAACGCTGGTGAGAGAATTTATAGTTCAAAGCCATGTATCAACCATACCCCCCCTTCGGGTTATATTTGTTTCAGCTTAATGGCTGACGGCCGTTTGAAAACAGTGCGTTTTTAAAGAGCAAAACCACTAATTGCGCCGGATGCCACACCCATCCGGATGAAGCCATCCGGCGCAGCGGTGTAAAAGGATGCGCAGCCGCGGGGTAAGGACGACTGCGCACCATAAAGGCGAAATCAATAGAGAATTAAATAAAACTTTTATCAGTGTGAAGTCAGACCACCGAGCAGATTCGGCAATCCGGGCAGCGCGCCGCTGGCATTTCCGCCAGCGCCCGCTGCCGTATTGCGCAAGCCACCGAGCAATCCGGTAACGGGCGCGAGAAGGCCGGTCACTGGCGCGAGAGCGCCCGCGGCGGCGCCGCTGCCACCCGAACCACCCGCGCCGCCGGCCACCGCGCCGACGACCGGCAGGTTGCCGAGCAGGCCGCCGAGCGGATTGCCGCCGCCACTGCCACCGGCGGCACCGCCGAGGCCCGGCAGGTTGAGCAGGCCGCCGAGCGGGCTGGTGGCGCTGCCCGAGCCGGGACCGTTCACGACCCCGCCGACCGCGGCAACGGTCTTGCCGGCCTCGGTCACGACGCCGCCGAGGCTGGACACGATCGGGGCGTGCGTATTGGTGATCAGGCTGCCGCCGCTGGCCACCGAGTTGCCGAGCGTGGCCAGCAGGTTGCCGAGCGGGCCGCCCAGGCCGGTGGCGCCGCCGGCCATCTGCGTGGCGTCGGTGAGCTGCGTGGTCAGCGGCACGATGGCCTTGCTCACGCTGCCCGTCACCTGCGCCACCGGGCCGGTCGACAGTGCCTGGCCGAGCGTGCCGCCGGCCATCGTCACCACGCCGCCGACCTGGTTGACCAGCCCGCCCACCGGCGTGGTCACGGCGCCCAGCGGCGCGAGCGGGCCGGTGCCGAGACTGCTGACGAGATCGCCCGCGCTCGATACCGTGACGCCCGCCTTCTGCACCACGTTGCCGGTGCTGGCCACCGTCACGCCGAGCGGGTCGGCCACCGCGCCCATCTTGCCGAGTCCGTCGCGCACGCCCGCGCCGAGCGCGCCGACCGTGTCGCCGGCATTCACCACCACGCCGCCGAGACTGTTGCGCGTGGCTTCCGGCACCAGCGGCAGCGGCGTGTTCTGGATCTGCTTGCCGATGTCGCTCACGGCATTGCCCGCGGCGATCACCGTGTTGCCCACGCCTTCCGTGACCTTCGCCGTGGGCGTCGTGTCAGCGCTGGTCGGCGTGGTGGGCGTGGTCGGCGTCGAGGGCGCGGTCGGCGTGGCGGGGCTGGCGCCGCTGCCGGACCCGCCGGAGGAGCAGCCGGCCAGCAGCATGAGTGCGGCAGCACAGGCGAGGGTCACGGCCGACATCGGGGCGGATTGCGCTTTCATGGGATCTCCTGGTCTTCCTCGCGGAAGGTTGTGCTAGCGGTTGTTCTGCGAACGGCTTTCTTGGTTGGCTCGGGGACCGGGCCCGCGACGCTGGCGTTGCGCCGTGCGCGGTGCTTGTCGGATGCCATTACCGCAAGCTGCGTGCCATCCGTCCGGCACGCGCCGGACACGCGCCGCCGGGCAGCCGCGCGGCGCGCCGCAAACCGTTGCCGCACGCGGGCCAGCGCGCCGCCGCCTGGCCGCGTGGCGCGCGCCGGGGCACGGTGCTTCGCTGCCGCCGGCGTGTTACGTGCTACGTAACGTGTTCCCTCGCGACGTTCCGCGCGCCGGCTTTCCTTCGTTCTCGCGGCGGGGGTCCGCAGGCCGGCGTTGTTCCGTGCGCGGGCCGCCACGTTACGTAACGCGTAACGCGGAAAGACCCCGCGCGGGGCCCATGTCTGGTCCTTTTCCGGCCATGTCTCATCCTCCCGAAACCCATGCGTGGCAAGGGCTGGAGAGATTTCGGCAGGTGCCGCGCGCGCATGCCGGCCCGCTCTGGCACACCCTTTGCGCAAAGGAGTGCAACACGACGCGCCAATGCGCACCGTGATTTAAACGACGGGAAAAAAGGAAAAGGTCATGCGTACTCAACAGATCATCGTCACCACCCTGCTCGGCACCCTTCTGGCACTCGGCGGCTGCGCCAGTGGCGGCGGCACGACGTCGATGGACACCGGCAGCGGCGCAGGCACCGGCGCGGGCACTGGCGCAGGTACCGGCGCAGGTACCGGCGCAGGTACGGGCACGGGCGGCGGCAGCAACGGCGGGAACAACGCCGGCAATAACGGGGGCAGCAACGGGGGCGACAGCGGCGGCAGCAATGGTGGCAATAACGGTGGCAACAACGGCGGCGGCACCACGCCGGCCGCGCTGACGCCGACCAGCCAGATCGTCAACCAGGCCGGCAACGTGGTGACTACCACCGGCAACGTGGTGAGCGACCTCGGCACGCAGATCAAGAACACCAACCTGCCCATCCTCTCCACCGAATCGAAGAATGGCCTGGGCGGCGTGATCGGCTCGCTCGGCGCGGCGGTGAGCACGCTGGGCACCGGCGTGCAGGACGGGCTGGGCAACATGCCCAATGCCGCCAACCCGCTCGGCACCACGGTGGCCAGCACCGGCGGCGTGGTGAGTCAGGTGGGCAACGCCGTGACCAACGCGGGCGCGCTGGTCAGCGGCCTGGGCAGCGGCCCGCTGGCGCCGCTGGGCGCGGTGACGACGCCGGTCGGCTCGCTGGTGTCGCAACTCGGCACCGCCGTCAACGGCGTGGGCGGCAAGCTCGGCCAGGCGCTGTCGACCGGCCCGGTCGAACAAGTCACCGGCGGCGTCAGCAAGCTGATCGTGCCGCTGACCTCGCAGCTCACCAGCGCCACGCAGACGCTTGGCGCGGCCACCGGCCTCGGCGCGCCGGTGAACAACCTGCTGACGACGCTGGGCGGCGGCATCGCGCAGATCGGCAACACGGTCAAGCAGACCGACACGCCGGTGGTATCCGGCGTCGGCGGCATCGTGGCCGGCGCGGGCACCACGGTGGCGGCCCTCGGCGGCGCGGTCTACAACCCCAGCGGCAGCGCGGGCGGCAATCCGCTGGCACCGGTCGCCGGCCTGCTGGGCGGACTCACGGGCGGCCTTGGCGGCGGCAGTGGCACGAGCAACCCGCTCGCGCCGGTCACGGGCCTCGTTGGCGGCCTTACCGGCGGTCTCGGCGGACTCGGTGGCGGTGCCGGCGGCGCCGCGAACAACCCGCTCGCGCCCGTCACCAGCCTGGTCAGCGGTCTCACCAGTGGTCTTACGGGCGGCCTCGGCAATCTCGGCGGCGCGGCCGGCGGCGGCGCGGGCAATCCGCTCGCGCCCGTCACGGGTCTGGTCAGCGGCCTGGTGGGCGCGGTCTCCGGCGCGGCAGGCAACGCAGGCAGCGCGGCCGGCGCCGGCGGCAATCCGCTGGCTCCGGTAACGGGCCTCGTCGCGGGACTGACCGGCGGCAACGGCGCGAGCAGCGGCGGCACCAGCGGTGCCGGCAGCGCGGGCGGCAGCAAGCCGCTCGCGCCGGTGACGGGCCTGGTGGGCGGATTGCTCGGCGGCCTCGGCAACCTCGGCGGCAAGCGCTGATCCCGCGCTCCGCCACGCAGCAGCGCATGCCGTGCCTTGACAGGCAATGGCATGCGAAATACAAGAGTGAGCGCGGCGCGAGCCGCCCGACACAACAGAACGCGATGGCCATGCGGTACCGCCGGGGATAGCGGCCCCCCCGGCGCGATTGGCACGGCGCGTGACAGCCGCAAGCAGGTTTAACGGAAAATCCAGGGGTAAGACCATGACGCACACACGCCTGCGCGCCGCCGCCTTGGCACTCGGCCTCGCCGCCTGCCACGGCGCCGGCGCCGAGCCGCGCAGCCCGGTCCAGGGCGATCCCACGCAGACCCTGCCGAGCATCGCGCCGGCGCGTCCTCCCGAGAGCAAGGTCACGGTCCAGGTGGAGCGGCCCGATTCGGCGCTGCAGAACCTGCTGTCGAGCAAGCTCACGCCGCAGCGCTTCCAGATCGAAGGCGTGAAGGCGATCCCGTTCGCGGAGATCGCGGCGAAGTTCTCGCCGCTGGCGGGCAAGGAGATCACGGTGGCGCAGTTGCTGGAAACGGCCAAGGAAGTCACCGACATGTACCAGCAGCGCGGCTATCCGCTGTCCTTCGCCTTCGTGCCGGCGCAGAGCTTCGAGAACGGCAACGTGATCGTCACCGTGGTGGAGGGGCACGTCGCCACGGTCACGGTGCGCGGCGAGGCGGGCCCGGTCGAAGCCCGCCTGCGCGCCATCGCCGACAAGCTCAAGGAGGACACGCCGCTGCGCCGCGAGACCTTCGAGCACTACGTCAACGTGCTGGCGCTGCAGCCGGGCGTGCAGGTGGCCGCCACCGTGCAGCCGCCGCAGACCACCGACGGCGCCTGCGAGATGGTGCTCGACGTCAAGCGCAAGCCCTTCACGTTCGGCACCGCGCTCGATTACCGCTCGCCCGGCATCCGCGGCGTCGTCACCGCCACCACCAACGGCCTCACGCCGCTGGGCGAGCAGCTGTCGGTGTCGGCGCTGGTGCCGAAGGGGCCGGACCACGAGGAATACTACGTGGCCAGCTACGGCCAGCCGATCGGCACCGAAGGCATGATCGCGCGGCTGAGCGCGTCGCACTACCGCGGCGTGCCCGAGAACGGCACGCTGGAGCAGCTCGGCTTCAACTCGCGCTACGTGAACGACACCAAGCGCCTGGGCGGCACGCTGAGCTATCCGGTCATCCTCAACAACGCGCACTCGCTCACGGCCACCGGCGGCGTCTATGCCAACGACCAGTTCGAGCGCTATACGCAGGCCGGCACCGACCGCCAGATCGCGCTGACCACGCACGTGCGCGTGCTGAGCGCGGAGCTGTCCTACGTGCAGCGGCAGGAGGGCCAGACGCGCAGCGCCACGCTCGGCGTCTACAAGGGCATCGACGCGCTCGGCGCGCTGCGCGAGAACAACGTCAACGACCTGAGCTTCCTGCGCACGCGGCTGATCGCGTCGCAGGCGACCGACCTGCCGCTGGGCTTCGGCGTGGCGGTGTCGGCCGCCGGGCAGTACAGCGCGCAGCGCCTGGCCTCGAGCGAGCAGATCAGCTTCGGCGGGCGCTTCTTCGGCCTCGGCTACCCGCCCGGCGAAGTGGCGGGCGACAAGGGCTGGGGCGCGTCGGCGGAGATCAACCGGCTGTTCACGCCGGGGCTGACCTACCTGAAGACGATCCAGCCCTATGTGTGGTTCGACATGGCGCGCGTGTATTCGAACAGCGTGTCGCTGGTGCACCGCACGCTGTCCTCGGTGGCCATCGGCCTGCGCTTTTCCGACCGGCGCTACTACTCGCTGGACCTGTCGGTCGCCCAGCCGGTCGGCGACAAGCCGGTCAATGCCGCGCGGCGCTCGCCGCGCCTGAACGCGACCTACTCCTACCAGTTCGAGTGATGGCGCGGACAACGCCGTTTCAACGGCGGTTTGCGCAGATCCTCCTGAACCGGCGGCAGCGCCGCGGCTGACGGC
>NZ_JBYTEL010000025.1:62994-87737 GCF_058789195.1 Cupriavidus sp. FW216-B1
GGGGGGCGGGGGCCGCGCCGGCGGCCGCGTCTTCCCGCAAGGCGGGAAAACACGCGGACCCGGCGAATGCCCGGGCACTGGCGTGTCCCCGTCGCCGCGCCGCCCGCCTCCCCGCTCCATCCCGGCTTCCCCATTCGTCCCGACCTGTTTTTCCGCTCCCCGGCTACCGGCGTCCCCGTGCATCCCGTCCAGACACGGCGACAGAATCACTTTTGTTCCACGCATGTAACGTTTTGTGTACACGTCGTTCACCTGTATGTCTTGACGGACATATAAGAGTCAAATGATAATCTGTCTCATTCTCAATATTATTTAAGAAAACAGGGGTAATCGTGCAGACTGTTGTTGCCGCCGGGAAGAACAAAAGACACCAGATTCCGCGCCTGTCGGGCGCCGTGGGCATGGCCGTGGCCGCCGCGCCCGTCGCCGCGCAGACGGCCGGCAGCGTGGAGCTGCCGCACGTGACGGTGGTGGGCACCGCCGACAGCGGCTTCAAGGCGGACACGGCCTCCTCGATCAAGACGCCGGCGGCGCTGCTCGATACGCCCAAGTCGATCACCGTGATTCCGCAGGAAGTGATCCAGAGCACCGCCTCGACCAGCCTCAGCGAAGTGCTGCGCACGGTCCCCGGCATCGCCTTCGGTGCCGGCGAGGGCGGCAACCCGGTCGGCGACCGCCCGTTCATCCGCGGCTACGACGCGCAGGCCAGCACCTTCCTCGACGGCTTCCGCGACATCGGCTCGCAGAGCCGCGAACTGTTCAACGTGGAGTCGGTGGAAGTCACCAAGGGCCCGGCCGGCGCCTACGACGGGCGCGGCTCAGCCGGCGGCAGCATCAACATCGTCAGCAAGGCGCCCAAGCTGGGCAACTTCGCCGAAGGCAACGTCAGCCTCGGCAATGCCGACTACAAGCGCGGCACCGCCGACGGCAACTGGCAGTTCGCCGACCACGCCGCGTTCCGCCTGAACGCGATGTACCACGATGCCGACGTGCCCGGCCGCGACGCCACGCACGCCAACCGCTGGGGCTTCGCGCCGTCGCTGGCGTTCGGCCTGGGTACCGACACGCGCCTGACGCTGTCGTACTACCACATGCAGTCCGACGACATCCCGGACACCGGCATCCCCTACGACAACCCGGCCTTCAACCGCCGCACCGACGGCCGCCAGCGCACGCGCGCGGCCGGCGACGGCTCGCCGCTGAACGTGCCGCGCAACACGTTCTACGGCCTGCTCGACCGCGATTTCCGCAAGGACAAGGCCGACATGGGCACGGTGCGCTTCGAGCACGATTTCAGCCCGGCGCTCAAGTTCCGCAACCAGACGCGCTTCGCCCGCACCACGCAGGACTACATCTGGACCCAGCCCGACGACAGCCAGGGCAACATCTACTACGACATGGTCTGGCGCCGCACCAACACGCGCATCGCCACCGCGCGGACCATCGCCAACCAGACCGACCTGTCCGGCGAATTCGCCACCGGCACGGTCAAGCACAAGTACGCGTTCGGCGTGGAGTTCGCGCAGGAAAAGAGCGAGAACGACAGCTACACCGTGGCCACCGGCAACAACCGCTGCCCCGCCGGCCCGGGCGCCGCCGGCGGCTACAACTGCACCACGCTGTTCAACCCGAACCCCAACGACCCCTGGACCGGCGCGATCACGCGCAACAACAACCCGAGCAACTCCAAGACCAACACCACCTCGGTCTACGCCTTCGACTCGATCGAGCTGACCAAGCAATGGCTGTTCAACGGCGGCGTGCGCTTCGACCACTACAGCGCGGACTTCCAGGCCGCGCGCGCGGCCGACGGCAGCCGCGCCGAGTACTCGCGCGACGACAACCTGTTCAACTACCAGCTCGGCCTGGTGTTCAAGCCGGTGGAGAACGGCAGCGTCTATTTCTCGTACGGCACTTCGTCCACGCCGGCCGGCTCGTTCCTGTCGCAGGGCAGCGACGGCAGCGCGCTGGCCCCGGACCGCGCCGGCAACCGCGGCGACCAGCTCGCGCCGGAAAAGAACCGCGCGTTCGAGCTCGGCACCAAGTGGGACGTGCTGAACAAGCGCCTGCAACTGACCGCCGCCATCTTCCGCGTGGAAACCACCAATGCCCGCATCGTCCAGCAGGACGGCACCGCGATCATGGCCGGCAACAAGCGCGTGGACGGTGTGGAACTGGGCTTCGCCGGCAACGTCACCGACAAGTGGGCGGTGTTCGGCGGCTATACCCATCTGAAGAGCGAGCTGCGCAAGAACGGCGGCTCGGGCGCCGCCTTCGGCAGCACCGACGGCCAGTCCTTCCCCAACACCCCGGCGGACAGCTTCAGCGCGTGGACGACCTACCAGGCCATGCCCAACTTCACGGTGGGCGGCGGCGCGTACTACGTGTCGAAGATCTGGGGCAACGAGGCGACCAACAAGTGGGTGCCGTCGTACTGGCGCTTCGACGCGATGGCGGCGTACCGCCTCAACAAGAACGTCGGCCTGCAACTGAACCTGCTGAACCTGACCAACAAGGTCTACTACAACCAGGCCTATGCCAGCCACTACGCATCGATCGCGCCGGGCCGCGCGGCCATCGTGAGCCTCAACCTGCGCTACTGAGCGCGCGCGGCGCGGGCTGCCCGCCGGCGGACCCGCGGCAAACCAACGCGGCACACCTTGTCCACGGGCACGGTGTGCCGTTTTTCCTTCTTTCCTCGCATGGACACACTGCCTTTTCGCATCGCCTCACCGGGCGAACTGGACCAGCTCGGCGCGGCCGGGCTGGCCGGCAAGCTGCGCGAGCCCGCGCACCTCGCGCTGCCCTGGCTGGGCGGCGCGGCCGTGCGGGGCGACCTCGACGCGCAGATGATCCTCGGCCAGTGGTTCCTGGCCGGCCACGGCGTGGCGCGCGACGAGGCCCGCGCCTTCGCCTGGTTCAAGCATGCCGCCCACGCCGGGCACGCCGGCGCCGCCAACATGGCGGGGCGCTGCTACGAGAACGGCTGGGGCACCGCGCGCGACGACCGCGCCGCGGCGCAGTGGTACACGCTGGCCGCGCAGCGCGGCTCGGACTGGGGCATGTACAACCTGGCCACGGCGCTGGTGCTTGGCCGCGGCATCGCCGCCAGCCGCGCCGACGCGCTGGCGTGGTACCGGCGCGCCGCCGACATGGGGCATGCCAAGTCGCTCAACATCGTGGGCGGCTTCTATGAAGACGGCTGGGAGGTGGAGCGCGACACCGCGGCGGCGATGGACTACTACCGCCGCTCGGCCGAGGCCGGCGACTTCCGCGGCCAGTTCAACTACGCGCGCGCGCTGGCGCTGTGCGGCCAGGACAGCGAGGCGATCCGCTGGGTGCGCCAGGTGCCGCAGACCGCCAACGCGCCCTTCGTCGAGAAAATGCTCGCCTTCCTGCGCGACGCGCCCGACGCCGCGCTCAACCGGCTGTTCCGCCATGCGGACGCCGCCGCGCGGCAGTTCAGGTCACCCGAAAACCGATCTTCAGCGTGACCTGGTAGTGCGCCACCTCGCCATCCTCGATGTGGCCGCGCGTCTCCACCACTTCGAACCAGTCGATGTGCTTGATGGTCTCGCCGGCCTTCGCGATGGCGCTGCGGATGGCCGCGTCGCAGCCATCCGGCGAGGAGCCCACGATCTCGACCAGCTTGTAGGTGTGGTTTGACATGTCTGCCTCCTTGGCGCGGCGCGTCGGGCCCGCCTGTTCATCATAGGCAGCCCCGCCGGCAAAGCCCAAGCGCGGCAACGCGGCAGGCACCGCATCGCGCGGGCGCGGCGCGATGGCCCGCGCGCGCGGCGGGTACGGCATCGCACGACACCCGGCCGGGCGGCGCCGGCGGCATATGCCGCATGCGGCTGCCACTTTGCCGCCCGGTGTTGCCCGGTGTTGCCGAACCGGCGAAACGGCCGCTGGCGGCGGCGAAAGTGTTTGTCCTTTCCGCCACATACGTTCTACCTTACGAGTGTGCGCCCTGCCTTTTCGGAGACCGCAATGGCAATACGCTCTACCGCATCACACAGCACCGCGCAGTTAAGACGCCTGGTCGGACAATTGCAGGCGGAACTCGATTCGCTCGATCACCTGGCCATCTTCGACGCCGAAACGCAGACCGCGCTGGGCCAGGCGCGCGAACGCCTCACCCAGGGCATCGAAGCCATCGAGGATGCCATCCTGAGCCTGCGCACGCTGCAGCAGGTGCGCCCGTCCGGCGTGCGGGCCCGCAAGACGCCGCGCGTCGCCTGACGCGGCGCGCGGCAACTGCTGCGAAATCTCAGAACTCCTGCACGGTCGGGCGCAGCACGATCTCGTTGATGTCCACGTCCGCCGGCTGCTCGATCGCGTAGGCGATCGCGCGCGCCACCGAGTCCGCGGGAATCGCCTGCTGGTAGAACTCGTTCACGGTCTGCGCGCTTTGCGCATGGCTGCTGCCGAGCTTGAGCTCCGAGTCCACCGCGCCCGGCGAGATCACCGTGGTGCGGATGGCGCCGCCCACTTCATGGCGCAGGCCCTCGGAAATCGCGCGCACCGCGAACTTGGTGCCGCTGTACACGGTGCCGCCCGGGCTGAACACCTTCACGCCGGCCACCGAGGCGATGTTGATGAAATGCCCCGCGCCCTGCTTCTGGAACACCGGCAGCGCCGCGGCAATGCCGTACAGCACGCCCTTGACGTTGATGTCGATCATGCGCTCCCACTCGTCGACCTTGCCTTCGCTCAGCGGCGCGATCGCCATCAGGCCGGCGTTGTTGACCATCACGTCGACGCGGCCGAAGCTGGCCACGGCCTTTTGCACCACCGCCTCCACGTCGGCGCGGCGGCTGACGTCGGCCACCACGGTCTCGGCGCGGCCGCCCCTGGCGCGGATCTGCGCCGCCAGCGCTTCGAGGCGGTCGCCGCGGCGCGCGGCCAGCACCAGGAGCGCACCGGCCGCGGCCAGGTGATGCGCGGTAGCCTCGCCCAGCCCGCTGCTGGCGCCCGTGATGACGACGACCTTGCCTTCGATACCTTTGCTCATTTCCTGCTCCGTTGGATGCTGGCTCCCCGGCCCGCCACGAAGCCATTATGTCGGCCGCGACCATCCATAAAAATGGAAATATTCTGATTTCAGTATTCCGGGATATGGAATACCCGGCACACTCGTCAATACGGCTCAGGACTCGGCCGCCGCCATGTTGCCGAAGTAGGCGACCAGCGCGTCGAACACCAGCCGGATGCGCATCGGCACCGGGCTGCGCCGCGAGCGGTAGATGTACAGACCCCACGGCGCCGGCGCGTGGCGCTCCAGCACGCTGACCAGCCGGCCCGAGCGCAGGTGCGGCTGCGCGAGGTAGTCCGGCAGTTGCCCGTAGGCCAGGCCGGCGAGGATCGCCTCCATCTCGGTCTCGGGGTCGTCGGTCAGAAAGGCCGGCGAGCGCGGCGTGAACTGCTCGCCCTGGGCGAAGTACCAGGGCCACGCGCGCCCGGTGCTGCGGTCGATCAGGCCGGTGGCGGGCAGCGCCGCGAGGTCGGCCAGGCTGGCCGGCTTGCCCACGCGCGCCACCAGCTCGGGCGTGCCCACCACGTGGAAGGCCACCCGCGCGGTCATGCGCGCCACCAGGCGCTGGTCGCGGAACATGCCCAGGCGCAGGCCGATGTCGATCTCGTCGTCGACCACGTCCGCCAGTTGCTCGGACAGGCGGATGTCAAGCGTGATGCCGGGATGGGCCAGCGCCAGCGGCCGCAGCGCGGCCAGCAGGTGCTGGCGGCCCAGCGTGCTGGGCGCGGTGATGCGCACCACGCCCTTGAGCTCGCTGTCGGAGCGGCTGGCCGGATGCGCGAACAGGCTGTCCACGTCGAGCAGCGCCGCGCGGGCGCGCTCGGCCAGTCGCTCGCCCGCCGCGGTGATGCGGATCTGGCGCGTGTTGCGGTGGAACAGCGGCTCGCCGACCGCCTCCTCGAGGTCCTGGATGGCGCGCGTCACGGTCTGCGGCGACGTGCCGAGCCGCGCCGCGGCTGCCTTGAACGAGGCCGACTCCGCCGCCGCGCAGAAGATCCTCAGCATTTCCAGCCGGTTGAGCATGGGTGTGGGCGCCTTGTCCTTGTATGTGCGCGTGCGCGCGGCGATGGCGCGCGCGCGACACGAAACGGCGATTATAAAAGCGGGCCGGGCAGACCGCACTCTGGCAGAATGCGCGACGCCCGCGGCCCGGGCCGGCCCGGCAGGTCCGATGCCCGGGTGCCGCGCGGCCGCCTTGCGCGGGCTGCCCCGTATTTCCACACGCAGAATGAAGACAGCATCAGCATCACCGGCAACGAAAAAGGCCGCGGCAATCGCACTGACGGCCCTGTTCCTCGCCACGGCGGCGGCACTGGCACCGCCCGCCACGGCCAAGTCCCGCGGCATCAACCCGCAGAGCGCGCCGCCCGCAGCAGGCGCGACCGCTTTCTCGCAATGCCCGCAGTTCTTCGCGCAGCAGGCCGCGCCGAGGCTGCGCGACGACCCGCTGGCCAGGACGCGCGCGCTTTGCTACGACGCCTTCGCGGTGCTCCACTCGGGCCGCAGCAAGACCCCGCTGTACGTGGCCGAGCGCCTGTCGCGCAGCCAGCTGGCCGACGCCCGCGACGAGCCGCGCACCGACCGCTTCTTCGCCGACGCGCGCCTGCCGCGCGCCGAGCGCGCCGAGCTCGACGACTACAAGGGCAGCGGCTATGACCGCGGCCACCTCTCGCCGGCGGCCAACCAGCCGACCGCGCAGGCGATGGCGCAGAGCTTCTCGCTCGCCAACATGGTCCCGCAGGCGCCGCAGAACAACCGCCGTGCGTGGGCCTCGATCGAGAAGGCCACGCGCAGATACGCGCTGCGCGCCAGCGGCGACGTCTACGTGATCTCCGGCCCGGTCTTCGAGGGCCGGGTGCAGACCATCGGCAGCGACAACGTCTGGGTGCCGAAATACCTCTACAAGCTGGTCTACGACCCGGCGGCCAACCGCGCCTGGGCGCACTGGATCGAGAACACCGACGAGGCACGCCCGGGCAAGCCGATTTCCTACGGCGAACTGGTGCGCCGCACCGGCATCGAATTCCTGCCGGGCGCGCACCTGGCGGACTGAAGACTGAAGGCGCGCCGCACCCGAAAAGCGCGGAAGTGGCACACTTGCGGTTTGCCGCGCGCGGCGGCCAGCGGCGCCCGTGTCACGGCGGCGCCGCATCGCCGCGCTAGCCTGGCCTTTGTGTTTTCGTCTCGCCAGTTTTTGTCTCACTAACGATGGAGCAAGCCCCAATGCCGAACAATAGCCAATGGATCCGCGTCGAAACCGAAGGCGGCGCCTTCGATGCCTACCTGGCGCTGCCGCCGGCCGGCAAGACCGCCGGCGCCCCCGGGATCGTGCTGGTGCAGGAGATCTTCGGTGTCAATGAACATATCCGCGCCGTGGCGGACCAGTACGCGGCCGACGGCTACGTGGTGCTGGCCCCCGACGTGTTCTGGCGCGACGCGCCGCGCGTGGAGCTGGGCTATGCCGGCGACGACATGAAGCGCGCGCTGGAGCTGCGCCAGAAGGTCGACGTGGAACTGGCGCTCAAGGACATCGCCGCCACCGCCGAAGCCCTGCGCGCGCAGATCGGCGCGGGCGGCAAGATCGCCGTGGTGGGCTACTGCTTCGGCGGCCTGCTGGCCTACCTGAGCGCGGCGCGCGGGCTGGTCGACGCGGCCGTGCCGTACTACGGCGGCGGCATCCAGAACAACCTGCAGGAAGCGGCCAGCGTCAAGGTGCCGGTGCAGTTCCACTACGGCGCGCTCGACGCGCACATCCCGGCCGAAGCCGTCGCCAGCGTGCGCGCCGCCGTGGCCGGCAACCCGCGCGCGGAGATCCACGTCTACCCGCAGGCCGATCACGGCTTCAACTGCTGGGCGCGCGGCTCCTACCACCAGCCCTCCGCCGTGCTCGCGCATGGCCGCACGCTGACCTTCCTGGCCGGCGTGCTGTAATCCCCGCCGCGGCCTGCGGCCGCGCGCCCGCCCGCGCCACGCCGTCCCTCCGGCGCGGGCCATCCTTCCCCCCAAACCTCCCCCGCCGGGGCGCCTTGCGCCGAATCCGCGCCGCCCGTATGCTGGCCGACGTTCGCCAACGCCGCCGTTCCCCGCGCCCCGTCCATGCCACCGGCGCCGGGAGATGTCCGTCGCGGCAGCGGCTCAAGACTTGCTGGACCCTGGAAAAACACAACGGAGACCACCATGCAGTCAGAGCAGCAGCGCGTCCTGCGCAACACCATCCCCGATGCCCTCGCCCGCGCGGTGCGGCGCAGTCCGGCCAAGACCGCGCTGCGCTTCGGCGAGCGCAACTGGAGCTATCGCGAGCTGGAGGCGGCCGCGGCCGCCGTGGGCGCCGCGCTGCTGCGCTGGGGCCTGCGCCCGGGCGACCGCGTGGCGGCGTTCGGCAAGAATTCCGACGCCTACGTGCTGCTGTGGCTGGGCTGCCTGCGCGCCGGGCTGGTCCACGTGCCGGTGAATTTCTCGATGACGCGCGGCGAGGTGGAGTACGTCGTCGGCCAGTCCGGCGCCAGCGCGCTGTTTGCCGACCCGTCGCTGGCGCCGCTGGTGGCGGGCCTGCCGTGCCGCGTGCTGGGCAGCCTGCACGGCGGCGGCCCGCGCGACGTGCTGGCCGCCGCCGCGGGCCCGGGCGGCGAGATCCTGGCCACGCTGGACGAGGCCATGCCGGCGCAGATCCTCTACACCTCGGGCACCACCTCGGCGCCCAAGGGCGCGGTGCTCACGCACCGCGCCTTGCTGGCCGAGTACATGAGCGCCATCGCCAGTTGCGACATCCGCGCCGAGGACTATTCGCTGGCGGCGCTGCCGCTCTACCACTCGGCGCAGATGCATGTGTTCCTGATGCCGCTGCTGCTGATGGGCGGCACCTGCCTGCTGGCGCAAAGCCCCGAGCCGGGCTTCTGCCTGCGCACCGTGCGCGAGGCCGGCATCACCAGCTTCTTCGCGCCGCCCACGGTGTGGATCTCGCTGCTGCGGCATGCGGATTTCGATCCGCGCGAGCTCGGCAGCCTGACCAAGGCCTATTACGGCGCGTCGATCATGCCGCTGCCGGTGCTGCAGGAACTGCGCGAGCGCCTGCCGGCACTGCGCCTGTTCAACTGCTACGGGCAGAGCGAGATCGGGCCGCTGGCCACGGTGCTGGGGCCGGAGGAGCACCGCGAACGGCCGGCATCGGCGGGCCGGCCGGTGCTCAACGTGGAGACCCGCATCGTCGACGAGTCCATGCGGGACGCGCGCCCGGGCGAGCTGGGCGAGATCGTGCACCGCTCGCCGCAGTTGCTGACCGGGTACTGGGACAAGCCGGAACAGAGCGCGGAAGCCTTCGGCGGCGGCTGGTTCCACTCGGGCGACCTGGGCTACATGGACGAGGCCGGCTACCTGTACGTGGTCGACCGCATCAAGGACGTGATCAACTCCGGCGGCGTGCTGGTGTCGAGCCGCGAGGTCGAGGAATGCCTGTACCAGCACGAGGCGGTGGCGGAGGTGGCGGTGTTCGCGCTGCCGCATCCGAAGTGGGTGGAGGCGGTGGCGGCCTGCGTGGTGCTCCGGCGTGATGCGCGCGCGCGGCAGGACGATGGCGGCGACGGCGCGCGGGAAGAAGCGCTGCTCGCCCACGCGCGCGCGGCGCTGGCGCCGTTCAAGGTGCCCAAGCGCATCGTGTTCGTCGCCGACCTGCCGCGCAACACGGCGGGCAAGCTGCTCAAGCGCCAGTTGCGCGAGGACTACGCGGGCCTGTTCGGCGCCTGAACCGCCGTCACGCCATCACGCCATCACGCCGTCAGTACGGCATCGCCACGCCGTTCTGCACCTTGACCCGGTCGCCGTTGCGCAGGTTGTACGGCGTCGACTGGGTCAGCGTGAGATAGCCGTTGTCGGTAGTGCGCACGCGGATGCGGTAGGCCGGCGGCGCGGTATTGGCGCGTTTCTCGACTTCGTTGCCGGCCACCGCGCCGGCCACCGCGCCGCCGATGGTGGCCACCGTGTTGCCGCGCCCGCCGCCGACCTGGTGGCCCAGCAGGCCGCCGACCACGCCGCCGATCAGCGCGCCGGCCACGCCGCCGTCCGGCGCTTGCCCCTGCACCATCTCGATCGACTCGACCTGGCCATAGCGCACGCCATAGGCGTCATAGCCGCCCGCGGCGGGCGCGGCCTGCTGGTAGCCGGCCTGCGGATACGGCGGCTGCGCATAACCCGGCTGCGGCTGCGGGTAGCCGCCCTGCTGGGGATAGCCTTGCTGCGGGTAGCCCTGCTGCACGTAGCCTTGCTGCGGCTCGCCGTCCTGCGCCCAGGCCGGCTGCGGGTAGCCGTCCTGGGGATAACCGGACTGCGGATAGGATGCCTGCGGAACCCCCTGCTGCGGGTAGGCGGCGGGATAGCCGGAGGGATAACCGGCAGGATAGGCCGCGCCGGCCGGCGCGCCGCCGGCGCCGTAGCCGCCGTATCCTCCCGCGCCATATCCTCCGTAGGGCGCGGTCACGCAGCCGGCCAGGGCGCCCGCGGCGAGCAGACCCAGCGCGGCGGCACGGAGAACGGAAGAGAAGGGAAAGGACATCGGCTGGCTCCTGCGCTGAAACGCGTGTTGTGGTGCGCGCGATTCTGGGGCCGGCCGGGCGCCGCGGGTGTCACCGGGATCTGTGATTGGTAACTGCCTGTAACGCCGCGCGCGGGCCGCGGCGCGCGGAGGGATTCCGGCGGCGATGCAGACGGGGATTCAGGCGCGCTCGGCGCCGTCGTCGTTGAACGCGGTCAGGCGCGCCACGCGGAAGGTGCCGCGCAGCGATTCGAGCTCGCTCCGGTGCAGCATCGCCAGCCGGTTCAGGAAGCGCTCGCCCTTGGCCAGCAGGTGGACCTCCACGATGCGGCGGTCGTCCGCGTTGGCCTTGCGCTTGACCAGGCCGGCCGCCTCGCAGCGGTTGACCAGCGCCACCACGCCGTGCTGCTTGGCCTGCAGGCGCTCGGCCAGTTCGCCGATCGAGGCCCAGTCCTTGCCGGCGCAGCCGCGGATATGCAGCATCAGCAGATATTGCTGCACGGTCAGGCCTTCGTTGTGGGCGGCGTCCTCGGAGAACCGCAGGAAGCGGCGCAACTGGTAGCGGAAATCGGAAAGCGCCTCGAAATCCTGCTTGGCGAGCGGGGCTTTGGCGGCGGCTGGCTGACGGGTCATTGGCGGGTCAGCGGCATGGCGCTGTGGTCTGGTCCGGCGCCCATTATAGGGGCTGCCTTCCGGCCCGGCGTGCCGGGCGCCCCGGCGCGCGGCACGGCGCGGCGGCATGCGGCAACCCGCATTTCGACCCGGCCCCGTGCGGGTATGGCAGAATCTGTGCGTCCGCAGACACTCCCGACTGCCAACGTCATTCATTGCCACGGAACCGAAACCGATGTTCACGGAAATCGCCCTCTTCCTGCTCGATACCGTCTTCACCTTGTTCGGCATGGCGCTGTTGCTGCGCGTCTGGATGCAGTGGACCCGGCTGCCGACCCGCAACCCGGTCTCGCAAGGCGTGTTCCAGGTCACAGACTGGCTGGTGCGGCCGCTGCGCCGGATCATCCCCGGGCTGGGCGGCATCGACTGGGCCACGCTGGTCGGCGCCTGGCTGACCGCGATCGTGTTCCTGCTGCTGGTGATCCTGCTGTCCGGCGCGGACCCGTCCGCCTTGCTGCCGCTGCTGCTGCTGATCGCGCTGCTCAACGTGCTCAAGTGGGGCGTCAGCATGGTGATGTGGGTCACGCTGCTGATGGCGATCCTGTCGTGGGTCAATCCGCAGTCGCCGGTCACGCCCGCCATCAACCACCTGACCGATCCGCTGCTGCGCCCGATCCGCCGCGTGGTGCCGCGCCTGGGCGGCTTCGACATTTCGCCGCTGGCGCTGTTCGTGATCGCGCAGATCCTGCTGATGGTCATCGCCCGGCTCGGCGCGGGCCTGTTCGGCGCGCGCTTCGGGCTGTAGCCGACAGCGGGGGCGGCGCCTCCGCCATCTCCGTTGCCGCGCTATTGTCCACGCTGGCGAACAGTGTTTCGATGATTGGTACTTTTTCCTGGGCGGCAGGCCGCCTACATTACGGGCAACGTGGAAGAAACCACGAAGCACCACGACAAAGCCCAGGAAGAAAGCTCCAATGAAAACAACTCTCGCACAACCCCGTACCCTCGCCACCACCCTGCTCTGCGCCATCGGCCTGTCGCTGGCCGCCGCCTCCGCGCACGCCAGCACGCCGGTCTCCGACCTGTCCCGCCTGGACGGCAGCATCGGCCGCAAGGTCGACTCCTTCACCGACGGCGCCCGCTCGGGCCCGCGCGACCCGTTCACCGATGGCGCCCGCACCGCCCCGCGCGATGCCTTCACCGACGGCGCGCGCGGCGTGAACGAGCCGCGCAGCAGCTTCAGCGACGGCGCCTGAGCGCCGCGCCACCGAATCTCCGGGACGGAGGAGACAACGGCACCACGGAAAGACCGGCCTGCCAGCCGGCTCGCGACATGCCCCCGCAGCCGCGCCAGCCCTCACGGGCCGGGCGCGGCTGTGTCGCTTAGGGCGTGGCTTTCCGGTGGATGCCGCGCTCAGGCTTCCTCGCGCTGCGGCTCGGCCAGGTCGGTCGCCATCATGGCTTCGACCGCTTCCATGAACACGCGCACCTTGCGCGGCTGCAGCCGGCGGTCGGGCAGCAGCGCGAAGACCCGCAGCGGCGGCGGCGGGCAGTCCGGCATCACCTGCACCAGCCGGCCCTGCGCCACCTCGGCTTCGCAGTAGGCGCGCGACAGCCGCGCGATGCCCAGCCCGGCCAGCGCGCCCTGCAGCCGCAGTTCCGCGTTGGAGGTCTGCATGCGCGGGCGGATCGGCACCGACACGCGCTCTTCGCCGCGCATGAATTCCCAGATGCCGTCGCCGGTGGTGGTCAGCGTGGGCAGGTTGGCAAGATCCTCCGGCTGCAACTGCGGCGGCAGCGCGGCGGCCAGGGCCGGCGCCGCGAACAGGCCGCGCTCGACATGGTAGATGCGCCGCGCCACGGTGCCGGAGTCCGGCAGGTCGTTCTCGACCGCGACGAAGGCCACGTCGAAGCCGTCGCGGATCGGATCGACCATGCCCTGGCTGATCTCCACCTTCACGTCGAGCGCCGGATGCGCCGCAAGTGTCCGGCAAATCACGCCGCCCAGCTGCTGGGCGCCGAACTCGTACGGCGAGGCGATGCGCAGCACGCCCTGCACGCGCTCCTCGCGCGCCAGGGTTTCCTGGCGGATCTCCCGCAGCCGCGCGAACAGCGGCGCCACGTCGCGGTATACCGCGCTGCCGGCGTCGGTCAGGCGCATGCGCCGGGTGGTACGCTGGAGCAGCTTGGCGCCGATGGCGGACTCCAGCCGCGCCACCGCCGCCGAGACGCGGGACTTGGGGCAGTCGAGCTGCTCGGCCGCCGCCGTGAAGGTGCCCTGCTCCACCACGCAGCAGAAGGCTTCCCAATCGTTCCACTGGATTGTCTCGTTCACCAGGCCAGATTTCCTTTGCAAGCTATGTTTCCCAAACGCGCGCCATTATGCGGCACGCGCGCCGGCGGCGCCGCGCGGCACTGGCGCGCGGCGCGCATTTCCTCTACCCTTTCGGCCTTTCCGTGCATATTCGGCGTCCGGCCGAACTGATCGATGGCCAGCCCAGCCGCTCCAGACCATCCCGCCAACCCTGCCGCCGGCGCCGCGCCGGCCCAGGAGAAGCCGAGCGACAGCTATGTGCAGTCCTTCGCACGCGGGCTTTCCGTCATCCGCGCCTTCGACACGCAGCACCCGGCCCAGACCCTGAGCGAGATCGCGCAGGCCAGCGGCCTCACGCGCGCGGGCGCGCGCCGCATCCTGCTGACGCTGGTGGGGCTGGGCTACGTGCGCGCCGACGGGCGCCTGTTCCGCCTGACGCCCAAGATCCTCGACCTCGGCTTTGCCTACCTGACCTCGATGCCGTTCTGGAACCTGGCCGAGCCGATCATGGAGGCGCTTTCGCAGGAAGTGCACGAAAGCTGCTCGATCTCCGTGCTGGACGGCACCGAGATCGTCTACGTGCTGCGGGTGCCGGCGCGCAAGATCATGACCATCAACCTGTCCATCGGCAGCCGCCTGCCGGCCTATTGCTCGTCGATGGGACGGGTGCTGCTGGCCGGCCTGCCCGACGCGGAGCTGGATCGCGTGCTGGGCGCCAGCGACCTGCGCGCGCGCACCGACCGCACCATCACCGACCCGGCGGCGCTCAAGGACATCGTGGCCGGCATCCGCGCGCGCGGCTGGGCGCTGAACGACCAGGAACTGGAGGAAGGGCTGGTTTCGCTGGCCGCGCCGATCCGCAACCGCGCCGGACAGGTCATCGCCGCCATCAACATCAGCGGCCAGGCCAACCGCACCAGCGCCGACGAGATGGCCGCCAATTTCCTGCCGCCGCTGCTGGCGGCGTCCGAGAAAATCTCGAACCTGGTCAGCCTGCGCACCTGATGGTGGCGGGCCACGCCTGCCGCACCTGCCGCGCTAGCGCGCGGCGGCAGCGGGCGCGGACAGCGCCACGGCGCCGAACTCGGCCGAGCGCGTGCCCGGCAGCGGATGGTTGCCGGCGCCGAAATACGCGAAGGCCGCCGACAGCTTGACCGCGTCGGAGACGTTCTGCCCGGCGGCATGGAACAGCCGGCTGTCGAAGAACAATACGTCGCCGCGCTCCAGCACCAGCGGCCGCACGCCGCGCAGCAGCACCTGGCTGGCCGGGTGCGACTCGACCAGGAATTCCGCCGCGTCGAGCTGGCCCGGTTCCAGCGCCACCGTGTGCGAGCCGGGAATCACGCGCAGCACGCCATTGCTGTCGTCCTCGCGGCCCAGCGCCAGCCACACCGTCACCAGTTCCGGGCGCGCGAACGACCAGTAGCGCGTGTCGCGGTGCCAGCCGGTCTGGCTGCCGAAGCGCGGGTGCTTGGTCATCACGCAGTTGTGGTGCGCCAGCGTCAGGCAGGCCGGCTCGCCCAGCAGCGTCGACACCACCCGCGCCACGGCGGGATCGGTGGCCCACTGGCGGAACGCCTCGTCGCGCCCGTAGGCCTGGCGCAGGCGCCGCACCGTGCCGCCGCCGTCCGCGTCGCGGCTGGCGGGCGCGCCCGGATAGCCGAGCTCGGCTTCGTATTCCACCGGCGGCACCGCGGCGGCCAGCTGCCGGCGCGCGACCTGCTCGATGCGGTCGCACACGGCGGGCGGCGCGAAGCCGCGCAGCACGATATAGCCGTCGGCATGGAAAGTACGGTTCAGCGCGTCCAGTTCAGCGGCGGCGGGAACGATGGCGGAGGCCGGGGCGGCCGCGCTGGCGGCGCCCGGAGATGCGGCGAGGGGGGAGTTCATTGCAGCGGATGTGGGGGTTGGCAGGGTCCGACAGCTTCGATAATGCCAGAAGCCGCGCAATCCGGCGTGATCTGGCACAACACGGGTGCGCCGCGCGGCGCCCTGCGTGCGCAAACAGACTGTTGCCCGGTGCGCGCGCGCCGCTACAATGGCCGGGTCCCCGATCCGACCCGCAGGCTTCCAGTGACCGCTCGTCCCCGCATCGTCGCCTCGCTCTCCCAGGCGGAAGCCCAGCTCGGCCGCATCGTCCTGGGCAAGCCCCGGCAGGTCCGGCTGGCGCTGGCCTGCATGCTCGCGGGCGGGCACCTGCTGCTCGAGGACCTGCCCGGCGTGGGCAAGACCACGCTGGCGCACGCGCTGGCGCGCACGCTCGGCCTGCAGTTCCAGCGCGTGCAGTTCACCAGCGACCTGCTGCCGGCGGACCTGATCGGCGTGTCCGTCTACGTGCGCGAGAGCGCCGAGTTCCGCTTCCACCGCGGCCCGGTGTTCGCGCAGGTGGTGCTGGCCGACGAGATCAACCGCGCCACGCCCAAGACGCAGAGCGCGCTGCTGGAGGCGATGGCCGAAGGGCAGGTGACGCACGACGGCGTCACGCACGCGCTGCCGTCGCCGTTCTTCGTCATCGCCACGCAGAATCCGCTCGACCAGATCGGCACCCATGCGCTGCCTGAATCCCAGCTCGACCGCTTCACCATGCGGCTGTCGCTGGGCTACCCCGATCCCGCCTTCGAGCGCGTGCTGTACCTCGGCGGCGGCGCGCCCGCCGACACCGGCCCGGTGATGGACGCCGACCAGGTGGTGGCGCTGCAGCAGGCCGCGGCGCAGGTCTACGCGGGGCCGGCGCTGGTGGACTACGCGCTGGCGCTAGTGCAGGCCACCCGCGCGCATGCCGGCTTCGCCGCCGGGCTGTCGCCGCGCGCGGGGCTGGCGCTGCTGGCCTGCGCGCGCGCGTGGGCGCTGCTCCACCAGCGCGACATGGTGCTGCCGGAAGACGTGCAGGCGGTCTTCGAGCCGGTGGCGGGACACCGCCTGCTGCCCGCCGGCGGCGCCGGCGCCGGACAGGACACGCTCGCCCGCCTGCTGGCCGAAGTCGCCGTTCCCTGAGCGATGCCGCACAGCCGGCCGTTCCCGCCGCAAGCCGCGCCTGCGGGCACGCCGCCGCCGCGCGGCAGGCGCTGGCCGTGGGGCGCGCCGCCGTGGCTGCAGCGCCGGCGCCCGCCGCGGCAGGGCGTGGTGACGCTGGACCGCCGGCATCTCTACATCCTGCCCAGCCGCACCGGCTTCGGCTTTGCCTTGCTGCTGGTGGCCATGCTGCTGACCTCGCTGAACTACAACATCAGCCTCGGCTTCGCCCTCACCTTCCTGCTGGGCGGCATCGGCATGGCATGCATGTGGCAGGCCTACCGCAACCTGCTCGACGTCACCGTGGCCGGCGCGAGCGCCGCGCCGGTGTTCGCCGGCGAGGCGGCGGCCTTCGGCCTGCGCGTGGCCGGCGTGGCCGGCGCGCGCGCGCCGGTGCGCATCGGCATCGAAGCCAGCCTGCCGGCGCAGGCCGGCGCGCAGCCGGCCAGCCTGAGCCTGGCGCGCGGCGCCGCCGGCGTGCTGACGCTGCGGCTGCCCACGGCGCGGCGCGGCTGGCTGGCGCTGCCGCGCGTGACGCTCTCCAGCCGCTTTCCGTTCAACCTGTTCCGGGTATGGAGCCATGCCGACCTGCCGCTGGCCGCGCTGGTCTACCCGCAGCCCGAGGCCGGCGCGCCGCCGCTGCCGTTCGCCACGCAGCCGGACGAGGACGGCGCGGCATCGCTGCCGTCGGACGACGGCACCGACCAGTTGCGGCGCTACCGCAGCGGCGACCCGCTGCACCGCATCGCCTGGAAACACAGCGCGCGCACCGGCCGCTGGCTGAGCCGCACCGGGCAGTCGGGCAGCCAGCCGTCGTGCTGGCTCGAATGGCAGTCGCTGCCGCCCTCGCTCGGCAACGAGGCGCGGCTGTCGCGCCTGTGCGCGTGGGTGCTGGCCGCGGGCGACGCGGTGGAAATCGGCCTGCGGCTGCCCGGCGTGGAGATCGCGCCCGGCCGCGGCGGCGCGCATCGCCGCGCCTGCCTGGAAGCGCTCGCGCTGTGGCCGGCCCGGCCCGGGCAGGCCGCGCCGGAACACGCCGCGTGAAGGCGCACCGGATGAAGCCCGCGCCCCGCCCGCTCGCCCATCAGGAACACGGCCTGCTGCTGGGCCAGCTGGCGCTGGTGCTGGCGCCGCAGGCGCGCAGCCTGCCGGTTGCCGTCAGCGTCCTGCTGGTGCTGCTGATGGGCTGGCGCTGGCTGCTGTGGCGCCAGCGCGCGCCGCTGCCGTCGCGCCTGACGCTCGGGCTGGTGGCCGGGCTGGTGCTGCTGGTGGCCGCCGCGCTGGTGTGGCAGGCCGGCGGCAACATCGGACGCGATCTCTCGGTGGCGCTGCTCGGCGCCTTCGTCGTGCTCAAGCTGCTGGAGTGCCGCGTGCTGGCCGATGCCACGCTGGTGACGCAGTTGTGCTTCTACCTCCTGCTGAGCCTGTACCTGTTCGACCAGCCGTTCTGGCTGGCGCTGTACAGCCTCGCCATCGCGGCCTGGCTGCTGCGCAACTGGCTGTTCCTGGGCCACCCGGAGGCGCGCGGCTACCTCGCGGTGTGGCCGCTGCTCGGGCGGCTGGCGCTGACCGGGCTGCCGTGGGCGCTGCTGCTGTTCGTGCTGTTCCCGCGCCTGGACCGCCCGCTGTGGCGGCTGCCGCAGGCCGAGCCGGTGGCCGCCACCGGCCTGAGCGACACCATGAGCCCCGGCAGCGTGAGCGAGCTGACGCAATCGCCCGAAGTGGCGCTGCGCGCCGACGTGGAGGGCGGGCAACTGCCGCCCGGCGCCCTGTACTGGCGCGCGCTGGTGCTGTGGCAGTTCGACGGGCAGACCTGGCGCGCGGCGCCCGGGCGCCAGCGCCGCGGCCGGCCCGCGCCGGCGCTGCCGGCGGAGGCAACGACAAGCGCGGCGGCGAACGCCACGCCCGCCGGCGCGATCGACTACAACATCACGCTCGAGCCCAACCAGCATCCGTGGCTGTTCCTGCTCGACCGGGGCCAGGCCATCTCCGCCCCGGCCGGCGTGCGGGTCAATGCCGACGGCGAGTTCTTCATGCGCGACCTCATCGACCGGCGCCTGCGCTATCGCGCCCGCTCGGCGCCGGCCGCGGCGGAGCCGCTCGATGCGCAGACCCGGCTGCTGGCCTTGTCGCTGCCGCCCGGCAACCCGCGCAGCCGCGCGCTGGCCGCCGACTGGGAACAGCGCTACGCGGACCCGGCGCAGCGCGCGCAGGCCGCGCTGCGGCTTTTCGCCGCGGCGCCATTTGCCTACACGCTGTCGCCAGCGCCGCTCGGCCAGGAGCAGGTGGACGGCTTCCTGTTCGACACCCGGCGCGGCTTCTGCGAGCACTACGCCAGCAGCTTCGTCTTCCTGATGCGCGCGGCGGGCGTGCCGGCGCGCGTGGTCACGGGCTACCAGGGCGGCGAGTACAACCCGATCGGCGGCAACTACATCGTGCGCCAGGCCGACGCCCACGCATGGGCGGAAATCTGGCTGGACGGGCGCGGCTGGGTGCGCGTCGATCCCACCAGCGCGGTGGCGCCGAGCCGCGTGGAACGCGGCCTCGACGCCGCGCTGGACGCCGGCGAGGCCGCCGCGCGCGAGCCGGGCTGGCTGCGCGAGCTGCGCTGGGGCATGGATGGCATGGTCTACACCTGGCAGCGCTGGGTGCTGCAATACGACCGCGGCCAGCAGGCCCGGCTGATGCGGCAGCTCGGCATCGGCGACAACCTGCCGCAGGCGTTGCTGGGCGGGCTGGCCGCGCTCAGCCTGCTGGGGCTGGTGCCGCTGGTGCCGCTGCTGCGCCGGCGCCGCGAGGCCGATCCGGTACAGGCGCTGTACGCGCGCTTCTGCCGCGAGCTGGCGCGGCACGGCTGCGTGCGCGAACCCGCCGAAGGCCCGCAGGATTTCGCCGCGCGCGCCGCGCTGGCCTGGCCGGAGGGCGCCGCCGCGGTGCTCGACTTCAACCGGCGCTACATGAAGCTGCGCTACGGACCGCCGGAGCCGGCGGCGCGGGCCGCGGAGCTGGCGGCGCTGCGCGAGGCCCTGCGGCGGCTGCCGCGCCGCCCGGCCGGCGGCGGTCCCGCCACCGCGCCCGGCATGCCCCGCACGCCCGGTATGCCCGACATGCCCGACATGCCGCTGTAAATGGTTTCAGGTGATATGATTACGACTGAAATCAAATAGCCGGCACGGCATCCCGTTGCGCCGGCGTCACCTCGAGCCTTGCGCCATGTCGTTCGAAGACCGCATTGACCGTTTCTGCGCCAGCCACCCCGAGGCGCCACGCGACCTGATCCTGGCTTCGCGGCTGCTGCTGCGCACCGCGCGCCTGCTGCGCACCCATATCGACCGCGCGCTCGCGCCGTTCGAGCTGGACCTCCAGCAATACCTGGCGATCAGCATGCTCGCCACCGACGAGGCGCAGCCGACGCTGCCGTCCGAGCTCGGCCTCACGCTCGACGCCACCCGCACCCAGATGACGCGCCTGATGGATGGGCTCGAAGCGCGCGGGCTGGTGCGGCGCAACGCCTCGGCGCAGGACCGCCGCGCCACCGAACTGGTGCTCACCGCCGCCGGCCATCGCCTGCTCGAGCGCGCGGCGCCGGCGGTGCACGCGGCCTACGCCGAAGCCTGGCAGCCGCTCGGGGACAACGGCCTGGGCACGGCCACGCGCGCCCTGAACCGGCTGCACAAGAACCTGCTCGCGCTGGAGCCATGAGAACGGCTTCCGCGTTGCGGCCACTGCGCCTGGGGCTGCGCTGGCTGCGCCTGCTCAGCCACCGCCAGCGGCAGACGCTGCTGATGCTGCTGCTTGCGCTGGCCACCTCGGTCGAGTTCCTCGAGAACATCATGTTCGTGTTCGCGTCGAGCCACATCGTGGGCGGCGTGGATGCGGACCCGCGCAGCTTCGCGCTGGTCCAGGCCGCCTACGCCGTGGGCAGCATGCTGATGATCCTCAAGCAGCAATGGCTGGCGCAGCGCTTCGGCTACCGCTACTACCTGACCGGCGCGCTGATGATCTTCATGGCGGGCACGCTGGCGGCGGCCACCAGCCATTCGCTGCCGCAGCTGGTGGGCGCGCGCTTCGTGCAGGGCGTGGGCGGCGGCGCGCTGTTTACCAGTTGCCGCATCCTCGTCAACGTGATGTTCGCCCCGGCCGACCGGCCCCGCGCGGCGCGCATCTTCATGCTGGGCATCTTCTCGGCCTCGGCGCTGGCGCCGGCGCTGGCCGCCGAGCTGATCGAGCGCGGCGTGTGGCAGGACGTGTTCTACGGCGCGCTGCCGTTCGCGGCGCTGGCAACGCTGGGCGCATGGCTGCTGCTGCCCGATGCGGAGCCGCGCGACGACGATGCCGGCCCCGCGCTCGGGCCGCTGCTGCTGTTCGGCGCGGCCGTGGTGGCCTTGCAGGCGGCGCTGACCGAGGCCCGCTTCGACATCTTCTCGCACCCGCTGCGGCTGGCGGCGATCTGCGCCGTGGGCCTGGGCCTGCTCGGGTCGTTCCTGTGGCAGCAGTGGCACCACAGCGCGCCCGTGCTGCGCGTGCGCGCGCTGGGCGATCCGGTCTACCTGACCGGGCTGGGGATGTACTTCGCCTATTACCTGATCAGCAACCTCAGCGGCTACGTGTTCCCGATCTATGCCGAGCAGGCGCTCGGCATGCCGCTGGCGCGCACCGGCTGGCTCAACAGCTTCGCCGCGCTGGTGAGCCTGGCCGGCATCGCGGTCTACCTGCGCGTGGCGCCGAAGCTGTCGCACAAGAAGCCGCTGATGGTGAGCGGGCTGCTGCTGATGGCCGGCGCGGCATGGTGGTTCTCGTCGATGCCGCCCGATGCCGGCCCGCAAGCGCTGACGCCGGGGCTGATCGGCAAGGGCCTGTTCGGCGTGCTGGTCATCATCCCGGTCGCGGGCCTGACGTTCCGCTCGCTGGCCGCGGAAGACTTCGCGCACGGCTATCGCAGCAAGAACCTGCTGCGCCAGATCGCCGCCTCGTTTGCCTCGGCGCTCGGCGCGGTGCTGCTGCAGAACCGGCAGTTCGCCGTGCACACCAGCCTGACCGGCGCGCTCGGCCAGCACACCGCGCAGACCCAGCTATGGATGGACTCGGCACAGGCAGGCTGGAGCGCGCGCGGATTCGACCCGGGCCATGCGCATCAGGCCGCGCTCGCGCAACTGGCCGGGATGGTCGACACCCAGGCCAGGCTGATCGCCTGCGAGGACCTGTACCGGCTGATCGCGGCGCTGGCGCTGGTCGCCGCGGTGTTCATGCTGGCGCAGCGCCGGCTCGACTGAGCGCAGGCTGGCGAGACACTGGAAACGGATGCCGCGAAGGTAGCGGGAGGGGCGCTGCCGCTAGGCGGCGGGACGCGGGGACTGCCGGGGGCCGGGCGGATTGCGCCGGCTGGAACGTGCTCGATGCGGACGACGCATCAGCCGGCCGGGCGGCCGGCAACAACGGATCTCGTGCTCAGAACAAGGCCAGCTGGCGCATGCCGAAGCCGATGGTTTCTTCCACGCGCATGCGCGCATGGGCGAGCGAGCCTTCCGCGCCGGAGTAGTTGCCGGCGGCCCAGTGGTAGACCACCGGAAGCTCGCCGCGGTCGGACAGGCGCACCTCGCCCAGCTTCTCGCCGCGCTCGTTGCGGTAGAAGTGCGAACGGTAGCCACGCTCCCAGTGCGGGGCGGCTTCCGCTTTCTTGCGGCGTCGTGGCGAGGGCGTCGATTGCGGCAGGCGCCGCGCTCTTTCGGTACCCGTGGTCGCGGACGCGCGGGTGAAATCCAACTGCATAGACTTCCTTGTATTCGAGTCTGCAGGACGAATTCGCAACAAGGGTCCGGAGACCGTCGCGGCGTGCCCTGCGTCGCAGTCGGGATAATACCTGTTACCGCGCGTTCTGACAGCCCCATATGCACCGGAATTCGGCTTCCAGCAAGGCTTGGCGGGCCGGACGTATACCTGGCGTATACGTCCGCGTATACGTATACGCCAGGTATACGGGGCATTAACGCGGACGCGTTTACCACGCCGCGCGCATTATCGGCGTCGCGCCCGGCACCGCATTTTCGGCAGTGCCGGGCGCGCGCCTGCGCGCTGCTCAACCGAGGTCGAGCGGGATGAAGATGCGGGCGTCGTCGCGCTGCACCAGCAGCGCCACCTGCTTGCCGGCCTTCGACACCAGCGCGCGCAACTGGTCGGCCGAGCTGATCGGCGTGCCGTTGATCGACAGGATCACGTCGCCGGGCTGGATGCCGACCTTGGCCGCGGGGCCGGCCACGTCCTCGACCACCAGGCCGCCGTCGATGCCGCTGTCGCGCTTCTCGGTCGGGCTCAGCGGACGCACCGCCAGCCCGAGCTTGCCGCCGGCATCGTTAGCCGGACTCTTGTCGGCCACGGCCGTATCCTTGGTCGTGCCGATCTTGACGGTCAGCGTCACCGGGTCGCCCTTGCGGATGACCTTGAGCGAGGTCTGCGTGCCGGGCGCGAGGTCGGCCACGCGCTCGGGCAGGTCGCCGGAATGGTCGATCACGTCGTTGCCGAGCTGCACGATCACGTCGCCGGGCTTCACGCCGGCCTTGGCGGCCGGGCTGTCCGGCTCCACCGAGTTGACCAGCGCGCCGCTGGGCTTGGGCAGGCCGAACGATTGCGCCAGCGCCTGGTTTACCTCCTGCACGCCGATGCCCAGGCGGCCGCGCGTGACCTTGCCGTGCGCGACCAGCTGCGTCTCCACCTTGGTGGCGACGTCGATCGGGATCGCGAACGAGAGGCCCTGGTAGCCGCCGGTCTGGCTGTAGATCTGCGAGTTGATGCCGATCACTTCGCCGCGCTGGTTGAACAGCGGGCCGCCCGAGTTGCCGGGATTGACGGCCACGTCGGTCTGGATGAAGGGCACGTAGGTGTCGTCGGGCAGCGAGCGCGACTTGGCGCTGACGATGCCGGCGGTCACGGTGTTCTCGAAACCGTAGGGCGAACCGATGGCCAGCACCGGCTCGCCGACGCGCACGCGCGCGGGGTCGCCCAGGCGCACCGTCGGCAGGTTCTTGGCATCGATGCGGATCACCGCCACGTCCGACTGCGCGTCCACGCCGAGCACCTTGGCCTTGAATTCGCGGCGGTCGGTCAGCTTCACGGTCACTTCCTGCGCGCCGTCGACCACGTGGGCGTTGGTCAGGATCAGGCCGTCCGGACTGACGATGAAACCCGAACCGAGGCCGCGCACCAGTTGCTGCTGGCCGCTCTGCGGACCCTGGAACTGCGGGCCGAAGCGCTTGAAGAACTGGAACAGCGGATCGTCCGGGTCCATGCCCGGCGGCACCTGCGCCGAGGTGCGCTGGGCGCGCGACGTCACGCTGATATTGACCACGGCCGGGCCGTACTGGTCGACGATGGCGGAGAAGTCGGTCGGGGTGGCGACGGCCACCGGCTGCGACGGCGCCGTGACCGGGCTCTGCGCGGCGTATCCCGGCGTGATGACTTCTTTCTGCAGATAGGCATAGCCCCCGGCAAGCGCGGCCAAGGCGGCGATACCAATGGCGGAGCGGGCAAGTGTCTGACGGATCATGGCGTCTTCCTTTACTGGTTTTACCTTGGGCGTCCGAACGATCGGGGACGCGACAGGATCCATGCTAAGGGGCGATCCTTAAATCAGACTTAAGGAAAGGAAGAGCGCGAGAATTTAACGGGAGCGGATTCGGGAATCCCGCCGCCGGCATGGTCAGGCAGCCGGCTGCAACCGGACGTCAGGGGGATATGTCGACAACATCGCGCATAGATCGCGCTTCTGCGTCGAATTCAGTCGCTTCGCGGCGGCTTCGGCCTTCGAGGCTTCGGAGCGGTTCTCGAATTGCTTCCAGCCGAGCACCCGGATCGGCTTGTGCGAACGGGTGTATTTTGCGCCCGTACCGGCCTGATGCTGTGCGAAACGGCGCTCCACATCGGTCGTGATGCCGGTGTAGATCTTGTTGCCCTCGCATTCGAGCAGGTAGAGAAACCACGGGGCGCTGCTGCCGTCGGCTGGCATCCGGAATATATCGAGATGGAAACGCGGCAATTATGCAGGCTGGGGCGGCGGCTGCAAAGCCATTGTGCATTTTCCGCCGCGGCTGTCCGAGCAGCCCGAAGCGCTGTCCAGCGATCGGTCGCCCCTAAAAAGCAAAACCCCCCAGTACGTACGTACTGAGGGGTTTCAAGAGAGAGCCTGGCGATTACCTACTTTCACACGGGTAATCCGCACTATCATCGGCGTGGAGTCGTTTCACGGTCCT
>NZ_JBYTEL010000026.1:0-82603 GCF_058789195.1 Cupriavidus sp. FW216-B1
CCGTGTGAAAGTAGGTAATCGCCAGGCTCTCTCTTAAAACCCCTCAGTACGTACGTACTGGGGGGTTTTGCTTTTTACGGCGACCGATTGCTGGACAGCGCTTCGGGTCTGGCCGGCCAAAAGTCGCCTCGGACGACGGCGCAAGGAGCCCGGGAACGCCCGCCGGAAGCCATTTCCGGGCTGCCGGTGACACCCTATAGGGTGAGAGCGTGTTCTTTTCGAACGCCGGTGGTTGTGGAATGGCCAGGCAGCCTGGATGGTGCCCGGTCGCGAGCTCGTCACTGTCCCCATGCTTTGCATAGTATGGAAAAAGCTTGACAGGCCTGATGAGTTACACCATAATCACAAGTTCTCTGCGGAGAGGTGCCCGAGTGGCTAAAGGGGGCAGACTGTAAATCTGTTGGCTTACGCCTACGCTGGTTCGAATCCAGCCCTCTCCACCAGAATTAAGCAAGACAGTAACCCGGCGGTAGTCGGTGAAGCAGAAAGCGTGGTAACCCGGCGGGTGTAGCTCAATGGTAGAGCAGAAGCCTTCCAAGCTTACGACGAGGGTTCGATTCCCTTCACCCGCTCCAGATTGCCCGGGTTGCAGTCAAGAAAGCAGCAGTCAAGTTTCGCCCATGTGGCTCAGTGGTAGAGCACTCCCTTGGTAAGGGAGAGGTCGGCAGTTCGATCCTGCCCATGGGCACCAAATACCGTACTGGCAATATCGCAGCCGACACAGGAGTCGCGAAATGGCAAAGGAAAAGTTCGAGCGGACCAAGCCGCACGTGAACGTTGGTACGATCGGTCACGTTGACCACGGCAAGACCACGCTGACGGCAGCGATCGCCACGGTGCTGGCAGCGAAGTTTGGCGGTTCGGCCAAGAAGTACGACGAAATCGACGCAGCGCCGGAAGAAAAGGCACGCGGTATCACCATCAATACCGCCCACGTCGAGTACGAAACGGCCAATCGCCACTATGCGCACGTCGACTGCCCGGGCCACGCCGACTATGTGAAGAACATGATCACGGGTGCCGCCCAGATGGACGGCGCGATCCTGGTGTGCTCGGCCGCCGACGGCCCCATGCCCCAGACCCGCGAGCACATCCTGCTGGCCCGCCAGGTCGGCGTGCCTTACATCATCGTGTTCCTGAACAAGTGCGACATGGTCGACGACGCCGAGCTGCTCGAGCTGGTCGAAATGGAAGTGCGCGAACTGCTCTCGAAGTACGAGTTCCCCGGCGACGACACCCCGATCATCAAGGGTTCGGCCAAGCTGGCGCTCGAAGGCGACAAGGGCGAGCTGGGCGAAGTGGCCATCCTGAACCTGGCCGACGCGCTGGACACCTACATCCCGACGCCGGAACGTGCCGTTGACGGTACCTTCCTGATGCCGGTGGAAGACGTGTTCTCGATCTCGGGTCGCGGCACCGTGGTGACCGGCCGTATCGAACGCGGCATCATCAAGGTCGGCGAGGAAATCGAAATCGTCGGTATCAAGCCGACGGTCAAGACCACCTGCACCGGCGTGGAAATGTTCCGCAAGCTGCTGGACCAGGGTCAGGCCGGCGACAACGTGGGCCTGCTGCTGCGCGGCACGAAGCGCGAAGACGTGGAGCGCGGCCAGGTGCTGTGCAAGCCGGGTTCGATCAAGCCGCACACGCACTTCACCGGCGAGGTCTACATTCTGTCGAAGGACGAAGGCGGCCGTCACACCCCGTTCTTCAACAACTACCGCCCGCAGTTCTATTTCCGCACGACCGACGTGACCGGCTCGATCGAGCTGCCGAAGGACAAGGAAATGGTCATGCCCGGCGACAACGTGTCGATCACGGTCAAGCTGATCGCCCCGATCGCGATGGAAGAAGGCCTGCGCTTCGCCATCCGTGAAGGCGGCCGCACCGTCGGCGCCGGCGTCGTGGCCAAGATCCTCGACTGATAAGGTCGATCAGCGGATACGGCACCAACCGGCCGTATCCGTTGCCAGAGGGGTTGGCGTCAGCGCCGACCCCAAAGTTGTTTTAGGGGTATAGCTCAACTGGCAGAGCGTCGGTCTCCAAAACCGAAGGTTGGGGGTTCGATTCCCTCTGCCCCTGCCAATTCAATCAGCCGCGTCGCGATACAGTATCGTGACGCGGCTTAGTCTCGTTTGCGAAACATGGCCAATCCCAACGTCGAAACCGTCAATGCCTCCAGCGGCAAGTGGTTGCTGGGCGTAGCGGTGCTATTGGTGGTTGCCGGCGTCATCGGTTTCTATGCCCTGGCACAGCAGCCTTCCTATGTGCGCGGCGCCGCGCTGTTCGGCGGCATCGCACTGGGCGTGGTGGTCGCGCTGGTCTCGGCGCCGGGCAAGGACTTCATCGGATTCGCCAAGGAATCCTATCGCGAAGTCCGCAAGGTCGTCTGGCCTACCCGCAAGGAAGCCGGTCAGATGACGGGCTTGGTGTTTGTCTTCGTCGTGATCATGGCCGTGTTCCTGTGGTCTGCGGACAAGCTCATCGAGTGGGTCATCTTTTCGCTCGTGCTTGGCTGGAAATGAAGGATAGAACATGACGGATAACGCACAACAGGAAGTCCCCGCAGCGGAATCGCCTTCGTCGAAGAAGCGCTGGTATGTGGTGCACGCTTATTCCGGCATGGAAAAGAGCGTGCAGCGCGCGCTGCAGGAGCGCATCGACCGCGCGGAAATGCAGGACAAGTTCGGCCGCATCCTGGTGCCGTCGGAAGAAGTGATCGAGATCAAGGGTGGCCAGAAGTCCGTCACCGAGCGCCGTTTCTTCCCTGGCTACGTGCTGGTCGAGATGGAAATGACCGACGAGACCTGGCACCTGGTGAAGAACACCAGCAAGGTCACGGGTTTCGTGGGCGGCGCGCGCAATCGCCCGAGCCCGATTTCCCAGCGGGAAGTCGACAAGATCATGACCCAGATGCAGGAAGGGGTCGAGAAGCCGCGTCCCAAGACGCTGTTCGAAGTGGGCGAAATGGTGCGCGTCAAGGACGGCCCGTTCACCGACTTCAACGGCAACGTCGAGGAAGTGAACTACGAGAAATCGCGCCTGCGCGTCTCGGTCACGATCTTCGGCCGCGCCACCCCGGTCGAGCTCGAGTTCGGCCAGGTCGAGAAGGTTTAAGGATTTTGCCCGCCGCCGGCCCGCAAGGGCGGTGGCGGACGAATAGGGCGGGGTCCTCGCGACCGCGCCCAAAGAGGAGCGTGAGGTCGTGCCAGCGGCACGGCGACAGCGCGTTACGACTCAACAGGATCCGTTCGACAAGCGAAGGATCCGGATTGGAGTAAAGATGGCCAAGAAGATCATTGGCTTTATCAAGCTGCAGATTCCGGCTGGTAAGGCAAATCCCTCCCCGCCCGTGGGCCCGGCACTGGGTCAGCGCGGCCTGAACATCATGGAGTTCTGCAAGGCGTTCAACGCGCAGACCCAGGGCATGGAACCCGGCCTGCCGGTGCCGGTGGTGATTACCGCCTTCGCCGACAAGAGCTTCACGTTCGTGATGAAGTCGCCCCCGGCGACCGTGCTGATCAAGAAGGCCGCCGGCCTGACCAAGGGTTCGGCCAAGCCGCACACCGACAAGGTCGGCAAGATCACCCGCGCCCAGGCTGAAGAAATCGCCAAGGCAAAGAACGCTGACCTGACCGCCGCCGACCTGGACGCCGCCGTGCGTACCATCGCCGGCTCGGCGCGTTCGATGGGCATCACCGTGGAGGGTCTGTAAATGGCTAAGCTTTCGAAGCGCGCAGCCGCCAACAAGGCGAAGATCGAGCGCACCAAGTTCTACCCGATCGACGAGGCCCTGGGCCTGGTGAAGGAATGCGCATCGGCCAAGTTCGACGAATCGATCGACGTGGCCGTGCAGCTCGGCATCGATGCGAAGAAGTCGGACCAGGTGGTCCGCGGCTCCGTGGTGCTGCCTGCCGGTACCGGCAAGTCGGTGCGCGTGGCTGTGTTCGCGCAAGGCGAAAAGGCTGAAGCTGCCAAGGCAGCCGGCGCCGACATCGTCGGCATGGAAGACCTGGCCGAGCAAGTCAAGGCCGGCAACCTGAACTTCGACGTGGTGATCGCCTCGCCGGACACCATGCGTGTCGTCGGTACGCTGGGCCAGATCCTGGGCCCGCGCGGCCTGATGCCGAACCCGAAGGTCGGCACCGTGACGCCCGACGTGGCCCAGGCCGTGAAGAACGCCAAGGCCGGTCAGGTGCAGTACCGCGTCGACAAGGCCGGTATCATCCACGCCACCATCGGCCGCCGCTCGTTCGACGACGCCGCGCTGAAGAGCAACCTGAACGCGCTGATCGAAGCGCTGGTGAAGTCGAAGCCGGCCACGAGCAAGGGCGTGTACCTGCGCAAGATCGCCGTGTCGTCCACGATGGGCGTTGGCGTGCGCGTGGAACAGGGCTCGCTGTCGGCCTGAGGCTGACAGACACCGGGCGGACCCGATAACGTCGCCCGGGGTAAAGAATCGAAGATCCCGGCCCAGGCCGGGGTCGTCTCCCGGCCGCAGCGGCGCCCCAACAGGCGCGGCAGCCGCGGGGAGCAAGGCTTTGGGCAGTGGTGCCCGCCGGCGCAAGCAGGCAGGCACCGCTGGTTATCAAAGACCGCTGGTGGCGGGCGCGGCCGAAGTCTGGCCGGCTTGCCTTAATCGGGCGGAGCGTGTGTGGCGGGGTGTTTGACCCGGCTGCGGCGCCTCCCGCCCCACCAGCGCAGATGGCGCACCCGAGGGATTGATGAATCCGGGCAACGACCCGGGTGATTCGGGCCAATCGGACGCCGTTCGTTTGGACTGATGTGCGTGCCCCGGACGATCCGGGGGACAAGCATCGTTTTGGAGCTTAACCGTGCCACTCAATATTGAAGATAAGAAGGCCGTCGTTGCTGAGGTTTCGGCGCAAGTCGCCAAAGCCCAGACCATCGTCGTGGCCGAATATCGCGGCATTGCGGTTGGCGATCTGACCAAGCTGCGCGCCAAGGCCCGCGAGCAAGGCGTGTACCTGCGCGTTCTGAAGAACACGCTGGCCCGCCGCGCCGTGGAAGGCACGCCGTTTGCAGGCCTCGCAGAGCAAATGACCGGCCCGCTGATCTACGGTATTTCCGAAGATGCAGTGTCGTCGGCCAAGGTTCTGAACGACTTTGCCAAGACCAACGACAAGCTGGTTCTGCGCGCAGCGTCGTACGACGGCAACGTGCTCGATGCTGCTGCCGTCAAGGCACTGGCCTCGATCCCGAGCCGTGACGAACTGATTGCTCAGCTGCTTGGCGTGATGCAGGCACCGGTGTCGGGCTTCGCCCGTCTGCTGGCTGCACTGGCCGCCAAGAAGGGCGAGGGCGAAGCCGCCCCCGCCGAGAGCGAAGGCGCGGCTGCTTAAGGCGCAAGCCCGCAGCCCGGCTTAAAAGATCGCATTACCGATACCGAATCAAATCTAGCAGGAGTAACAAATGGCAATCAGCAAAGACGACATCCTCGAAGCCGTAGGCGCGATGTCCGTGATGGAACTGAACGACCTGGTCAAGGCGTTCGAAGAAAAGTTCGGCGTGTCCGCCGCTGCAATGGCCGTGGCTGCTGCCCCGGGCGCCGGCGGTGCTGCCGCTGCCGAAGAGCAGACCGAGTTCAACGTGATCCTGGCCGAAATCGGCGCCAACAAGGTTGGCGTGATCAAGGCCGTGCGCGAAATCACCGGCCTGGGCCTGAAGGAAGCCAAGGACCTGGTCGATGGCGCACCGAAGCCCGTCAAGGAAGGCGTGGACAAGGCTGCTGCAGCCGAAGCCAAGAAGAAGCTGGAAGACGCAGGCGCAAAGGCCGAAATCAAGTAAGCTGTGCTCGCGTGCCATTTCGCGGCACGCGGATGGGGCTGGCAAAGGGAGTTTCCCGGCGCCAGCCTTTTTGCGCTTCTGCGAAGTGTGTTTTATACGACACCTGGAGCGCGGATAAATCGGACAAGTCGCCAGAGTATGGCGCAAGAAGTGGCGTAAACGATGCTTGAAAGCTAGGTAATTTCCTAAGCTTCAGCAGAGGCCAAACATCAGTGGCACACTAAACGGTTGCTGATGTTTGTCTTCTGAACCGACTGCAGAAGACAAGTTTGGTCGGGTGTCCCCCGAGCCGGCATGGCGCATCGCGTCGTAGCTGCCGGCTCGCAGCGTGCGGGCACCGTCAGCCAGAGGTTGGTAGCGGCCAACCGCCAAATCCCCTCCCAGTCGCTGAACACCTCAGGTGCTGCGCCAGGTCCAGCCAGCCCTGCGATGATTCGGAGATCCCATGGCGTACAGCTTCACCGAAAAGAAGCGCATTCGCAAAAGTTTTGCGAAGCGCGCGACGGTTCACCAGGTTCCTTTCCTGCTTGCCACTCAGATTGAATCCTACACTCAGTTTCTGCAAGAGGATACGCCACCCTCGCGTCGCAAAACAGAGGGCCTGCAAGCGGCATTCAGCGCAATCTTCCCGATTGTGTCGCACAACGGGCTCGCCCGTATGGAGTTCGTCTCCTACCACCTCTCCAACCCGCCGTTCGACGTCAAGGAATGTCAACAGCGTGGCCTGACCTTCCACTCGGCCCTGCGCGCCAAGGTGCGCCTGATCATCAACGATCGGGAAAATCCGGGCAAGGTCAAGGAAGTCAAGGAACAGGAAGTCTACATGGGCGAAATTCCGCTCATGACGTCGACCGGTTCGTTCGTGATCAACGGTACCGAGCGCGTGATCGTCTCGCAGCTCCACCGTTCCCCCGGCGTGTTCTTCGAGCACGACAAGGGCAAGACCCACAGCTCGGGCAAGCTGCTGTTCTCGGCCCGGATCATCCCCTACCGCGGTTCGTGGCTCGATTTCGAGTTCGACCCGAAGGACATCCTGTACTTCCGCGTCGACCGCCGCCGCAAGATGCCGGTGACGATCCTGCTCAAGTCGATCGGCCTGACGCCCGAACAGATCCTGGCGCACTTCTTCGTGTTCGACAACTTCACGCTGCAGGCCGAAGGCGCGCAGATGGAGTTCGTGCCCGAGCGCCTGCGCGGTGAAGTCGCGCGCTTCGACATCGCCGACAAGAACGGCCGCGTCGTGGTGGAGAAGGACAAGCGCATCAACGCCAAGCACATCCGCGACCTGGACTCGGCCGGCACCAAGCTCATCAGCGTGCCGGAAGACTACCTGCTGGGCCGCGTGCTGGCCAAGAACATCATCGACCCGGACACCGGCGAGGTGATCGCCAACGCCAACGACGAGCTCACCGAGACCGTCCTGGAGAACCTGCGCGAAGCCGGCGTCAAGCAGATCCAGACGCTGTACACCAACGACCTGGACCAGGGTCCGTACATGTCGCAGACCCTGCGCGTGGACGACACCGCCGACCAGACCGCCGCGCGTATCGCCATCTACCGCATGATGCGTCCCGGCGAGCCGCCGACCGAAGACGCGGTGGAAGCGCTGTTCCAGCGCCTGTTCTACAGCGAAGAGTCGTACGACCTGTCGCGCGTCGGCCGCATGAAGGTCAACAGCCGCCTGGGCCGCCCGAGCGGCGAAGGCAGCATGGTGCTGCAGGACGAGGACATCCTCGAGACCATCAAGATCCTGGTCAACCTGCGCAACGGCAAGGGCGAGGTCGATGACATCGACCACCTGGGCAACCGCCGCGTGCGTTGCGTCGGCGAACTGGCCGAAAACCAGTTCCGCGCCGGCCTGTCGCGCGTGGAGCGCGCCGTCAAGGAACGTCTGGGCCAGGCCGAGACCGAGAACCTGATGCCGCACGACCTGATCAACTCGAAGCCGATCTCCTCGGCCATCCGCGAGTTCTTCGGTTCGTCGCAGCTGTCGCAGTTCATGGACCAGACCAACCCGCTGTCCGAGATCACGCACAAGCGCCGCGTCTCCGCACTGGGCCCGGGCGGCCTGACCCGCGAGCGCGCGGGCTTCGAAGTGCGCGACGTGCACCCGACCCACTATGGCCGCGTGTGCCCGATCGAAACGCCGGAAGGCCCGAACATCGGCCTGATCAACTCGCTGGCGCTGTATGCGCGCCTGAACGAGTACGGCTTCCTGGAAACGCCGTACCGCAAGGTCGTCGACAGCAAGCTGACCGACCAGGTCGACTACCTGTCCGCGATCGAGGAAGGCAAGTACGTGGTGGCGCAGGCCAACGCGACGGTCGACGCCGACGGCACCCTCATCGACGAACTGGTGTCGTCGCGTGAAGGCAGCGAGCGTGAAACCCGCATGGTCACGCCGGACCGCGTGCAGTACATCGACGTGGCGCCGTCGCAGATCGTGTCGGCGGCAGCCTCGCTGGTGCCGTTCCTCGAGCACGATGACGCGAACCGCGCACTGATGGGCGCGAACATGCAGCGCCAGGCCGTGCCTTGCCTGCGTCCGGACAAGCCGCTGGTGGGCACCGGCATCGAGCGCACCGTCGCGGTCGACTCGGGCACCGCCGTGCAGGCGACCCGTGGCGGCGTGGTGGACTACGTCGATGCGATGCGTATCGTGATCCGCGTAAACGACGACGAAGCCGTGGCCGGCGAAGTCGGCGTGGACATCTACAACCTGATCAAGTACACGCGCTCGAACCAGAACACCAACATCAACCAGCGTCCGATGGTCAAGGTCGGCGACTTCGTCGCCCGCGGCGACGTGATCGCCGACGGCGCCTCGACCGACCTGGGCGAGCTCGCGCTCGGCCAGAACATGCTGGTGGCGTTCATGCCGTGGAACGGCTACAACTTCGAAGACTCGATCCTGATCTCCGAACGCGTGGTCGCCGAAGACCGCTACACCTCGATCCACATCGAGGAACTGTCGGTCGTCGCCCGCGACACCAAGCTGGGACCGGAAGAAATCACGCGCGACATCTCCAACCTCGCCGAAGCGCAGCTGGCGCGCCTGGACGAGTCCGGCATCACCTACATCGGTGCCGAAGTGGAAGCCGGCGACGTGCTGGTGGGCAAGGTCACGCCGAAGGGCGAGACCCAGCTCACGCCGGAAGAAAAGCTGCTGCGCGCGATCTTCGGCGAGAAGGCTTCGGACGTGAAGGACACCTCGCTGCGCGTGCCCTCGGGCATGAGCGGCATCGTGATCGACGTCCAGGTCTTCACCCGCGAAGGCGTGACGCGCGACAAGCGTGCCCAGTCGATCATCGACGACGAACTCAAGCGCTACCGCCTGGACCTGAACGACCAGCTGCGCATCGTCGAAGGCGACGCCTTCCAGCGTCTGGAACGCCTGCTGCTCGACAAGACCGTCAACGGCGGTCCGAAGAAGCTGGCCAAGGGCGCCAAGCTGACCCGCGAGTACCTGGCCGACCTGGACAAGTACCACTGGTTCGACATCCGCCCGGCCGACGAGGAAGTCGCCGCCCAGCTCGAAGCCGTCAAGGAAGCCATCGAGCAGAAGCGCCACGAGTTCGACCTGGCCTTCGAAGAGAAGCGCAAGAAGCTCACGCAGGGTGACGAACTGCCGCCGGGCGTGATCAAGATGGTCAAGGTGTACCTGGCCGTCAAGCGCCGCCTGCAGCCTGGCGACAAGATGGCAGGCCGTCACGGCAACAAGGGTGTCGTGTCCAAGATCACCCCGATCGAAGACATGCCCTACATGGCCGACGGCACGCCCGCCGACATCGTGCTCAACCCGCTGGGCGTGCCCTCGCGGATGAACGTGGGTCAGATTCTGGAAACCCACCTGGGCTGGGCCGCGCGTGGCCTGGGCGAGCGCATCGGCAACATGCTGAAGGCGCAGGCCAAGGCAGCCGAAGTGCGCAAGCTGCTCACGCAGATCTACAACGAGAGCGGCAAGGTCGAAGACCTCGACAGCCTGTCGGATTCGGAAATCCTGGAACTGGCCGAGAACCTGAAGAAGGGCGTGCCATTCGCGACGCCGGTGTTCGATGGTGCGCATGAGGACGAAATCCGCCGCATGCTGGACCTCGCCTATCCGGAAGAGATCGCGAAGGAGAAGGGCCTGACCGCTTCCAAGCAGCAGGTCACGCTGTTCGACGGCCGCACCGGCGAAGCGTTCGAGCGTCCGGTCACGCTGGGCGTGATGCACATGCTGAAGCTGCACCACCTGGTCGACGACAAGATGCACGCCCGTTCGACCGGCCCGTACTCGCTGGTGACGCAGCAGCCGCTGGGCGGCAAGGCGCAGTTCGGTGGCCAGCGTTTCGGTGAAATGGAAGTGTGGGCGCTGGAAGCATACGGCGCCTCCTACGTGCTGCAGGAAATGCTGACGGTCAAGTCCGACGACGTGAACGGCCGGACCAAGGTCTACGAGAACATCGTCAAGGGCGAGCACTCGATCGATGCCGGCATGCCGGAATCGTTCAACGTGCTGGTGAAGGAAATCCGCTCGCTGGGTATCGACATCGACCTCGATCGCTACTGATCGAGAGCGCGCGGGAGGCCGGTCGCGGCCAGCCTCCCGCCGGTTGCCAGCTACGGTTTTCCCACAGGATGAATGCCGTGGCCCCGAAGGGATTTCGGGGTTGCGGCGAAACAAGGAGTTGCAATGAAAGCATTGCTCGATCTCTTTAAGCAGGTTCAGCAGGAAGAGCAGTTCGACGCGATCAAGATCGGCCTGGCCTCGCCGGAGAAGATCCGTTCGTGGTCGTACGGTGAAGTCAAGAAGCCGGAAACGATCAACTACCGCACGTTCAAGCCCGAGCGCGATGGCCTGTTCTGCGCCAAGATCTTTGGCCCGATCAAGGACTACGAGTGCCTGTGCGGCAAGTACAAGCGCCTCAAGCACCGCGGCGTGATCTGCGAGAAGTGCGGCGTCGAAGTGACGCTGGCCAAGGTGCGCCGCGAGCGCATGGGCCACATCGAACTGGCCGCGCCGACCGCGCACATCTGGTTCCTGAAGTCGCTGCCGTCGCGTCTGGGCATGGTGCTCGACATGACGCTGCGCGACATCGAGCGCGTGCTGTACTTCGAGGCATTCGTGGTGCTCGAGCCCGGCATGACCCCGCTCAAGAAGAGCCAGATCATGTCCGAGGACGACTACCTGGCCAAGTGCGACGAGTACGGCGAGGGCGAGTTCGTCGCCATGATGGGCGCCGAAGGCATCCGTGAGCTGCTGCGCGGCATCGACATCGAGAAGCAGATCGAACAGATCCGCGCCGAGCTGCAGGCCACCGGCTCCGAAGCCAAGATCAAGAAGTTCGCCAAGCGCCTGAAGGTGCTCGAGGCGTTCCAGCGCTCGGGCATCAAGCCCGAGTGGATGATCCTGGAAGTGCTGCCGGTGCTGCCGCCCGAGCTGCGTCCGCTGGTGCCGCTGGACGGCGGCCGCTTCGCGACCTCGGACCTGAACGACCTGTACCGCCGCGTCATCAACCGCAACAACCGCCTCAAGCGCCTGCTGGAGCTGAAGGCGCCTGAGATCATCGTGCGCAACGAAAAGCGCATGCTGCAGGAAGCGGTCGACTCGCTGCTGGACAACGGCCGTCGCGGCAAGGCGATGACCGGCGCCAACAAGCGTCCGCTGAAGTCCCTGGCCGAAATGATCAAGGGCAAGGGCGGCCGTTTCCGTCAGAACCTGCTGGGCAAGCGCGTCGACTACTCGGGCCGTTCGGTCATCGTGGTGGGCCCGACGCTCAAGCTGCACCAGTGCGGCCTGCCCAAGCTGATGGCGCTCGAGCTGTTCAAGCCCTTCATCTTCCACAAGCTGGAAACGATGGGCATCGCCACCACCATCAAGGCGGCGAAGAAGGAAGTGGAAAGCCAGACCGCGGTGGTGTGGGACATCCTCGAAGAGGTGATCCGCGAGCATCCGGTCATGCTCAACCGCGCGCCGACGCTGCACCGCCTGGGCATCCAGGCGTTCGAGCCGGTGCTGATCGAAGGCAAGGCCATCCAGCTGCATCCGCTCGTCTGCGCGGCGTTCAACGCCGACTTCGACGGTGACCAGATGGCCGTGCACGTCCCGCTGTCGCTGGAAGCGCAGATGGAAGCCCGCACGCTGATGCTGGCCTCCAACAACGTGCTGTTCCCGGCCAACGGCGACCCCTCGATCGTGCCGTCGCAGGACGTGGTGCTGGGTCTGTACTACACGACCCGCGACAAGATCAACGGCCGCGGCGAAGGCCTGACCTTCGCCGACATCAGCGAAGTGATCCGCGCCTACGAGAACAAGGAAGTCGAGCTGGCTTCCCGCGTGAACGTGCGCATCACCGAGTATGAGCTGGTGGACAAGGACGCCGTGGGCGACGCCCGCTTCGCGCCCAAGATCACGCTGCAGGCCACCACGGTCGGCCGCGCGATCCTGTCCGAGATCCTGCCGAAGGGCCTGCCGTTCTCGGTGCTGAACAAGCCGCTGAAGAAGAAGGAAATCTCGCGCCTGATCAACACCGCGTTCCGCAAGTGCGGCCTGCGCGAGACCGTGATCTTCGCCGACAAGCTGCTGCAGTCGGGCTTCCGCCTGGCCACGCGCGCCGGCATCTCGATCGCCATCGACGACATGCTGGTGCCGCCGCAGAAGGAAAAGATCATTGGCGACGCGGCCGCCAAGGTCAAGGAATACGACAAGCAGTACATGTCGGGCCTGGTGACCGACCAGGAACGCTACAACAACGTCGTGGACATCTGGGGCGCCGCCGGCGACCAGGTGGGCAAGGCGATGATGGAGCAGCTCCAGCACGAAGACGTGGTCGACCGCAACGGCAACACCGTCAAGCAGGAATCGTTCAACTCGATCTACATGATGGCCGACTCGGGCGCGCGCGGTTCCGCCGCGCAGATCCGCCAGCTGGCCGGCATGCGGGGCCTGATGGCCAAGCCGGACGGCTCGATCATCGAGACGCCGATCACGGCGAACTTCCGTGAAGGCCTGAACGTTCTGCAGTACTTCATCTCCACCCACGGCGCCCGTAAGGGCCTGGCCGACACGGCACTGAAGACCGCCAACTCGGGTTACCTGACCCGCCGCCTGGTCGACGTGACGCAGGATCTGGTGGTGGTGGAAGACGATTGCGGCACCACCAACGGCGTGGCCATGAAGGCCCTGGTCGAAGGCGGTGAAGTGATCGAAGCCCTGCGCGACCGTATCCTCGGCCGCGTGACGGTGACCGACGTGGTGAACCCGGAAACCCAGGAAACCGCGATCGAAGCCGGCACCCTGCTGGACGAAGACCTGGTCGACCTGATCGACGCCCTCGGCGTGGACGAAGTCAAGGTGCGCACCCCGCTGTCGTGCGACACGCGCTACGGCCTGTGCGGCAAGTGCTATGGCCGCGACCTCGGCCGCGGCGTGCTGGTGAACTCCGGCGAAGCGGTCGGCGTGATCGCCGCCCAGTCGATCGGCGAGCCGGGCACGCAGCTGACCATGCGTACCTTCCACATCGGCGGCGCGGCATCGCGCGCGGCAGTGGCATCGAGCGTGGAAGCGAAGGCAACCGGTACCGTGCGTTTCACGGCGACCATGCGCTACGTCACCAATGCGAAGGGCGAGCTGATCGTCATCTCGCGTTCGGGCGAAGCGCTGATCACCGACGACCACGGCCGCGAGCGCGAGCGCCACAAGATCCCGTACGGCGCGACGCTGCTGGTGCAGGACGGCCAGGCCATCAAGGCCGGCACGCAGCTCGCAACGTGGGACGCGCTGACGCGCCCGATCGTGTCGGAGTACACCGGCACGACCAAGTTCGAGAACGTCGAAGAAGGCGTGACCGTCGCCAAGCAGATGGACGAAGTCACCGGCCTGTCGACCCTCGTGGTGATCGACGCCAAGCGCCGCACGGCCGCCACCAAGGGCCTGCGCCCGCAGGTGAAGCTGCTCGACGCGAATGGCCAGGAAGTCAAGATTCCGGGCACGGACCACTCCGTGACCATCGGCTTCCAGGTCGGCGCGCTGATCACCGTGAAGGACGGCCAGCAGGTGCACGTGGGTGAAGTGCTCGCGCGTATCCCGACCGAATCGCAGAAGACCCGCGACATTACCGGGGGTCTGCCGCGCGTGGCCGAGCTGTTCGAAGCCCGTTCGCCGAAGGACGCCGCCGTGCTGGCGGAAGTCACCGGCACGACTTCGTTCGGCAAGGACACCAAGGGCAAGCAACGCCTGGTGATCACGGATCTGGACGGCAACGCCCACGAGTTCCTGATCGCCAAGGAAAAGCAGGTCCTGGTCCACGACGGTCAGGTGGTGAACAAGGGCGAAATGATCGTGGAAGGTCCGGCGGACCCGCACGACATCCTGCGCCTGAAGGGCATCGAGGAACTGGCGCACTACATCGTCGACGAAGTGCAGGACGTGTACCGTCTGCAGGGCGTGAAGATCAACGACAAGCACATCGAAGTGATCGTGCGCCAGATGCTGCGCCGCGTGCAGATCTCGGATGTGGGCGACACCAAGTTCATCCCGGGTGAACAGGTGGAGCGCTCGGAACTGCTCGACGAGAACGACCGCGTGATCGCCGAAGGCAAGCGTCCGGCCACGTACGAGAACCTGCTGCTCGGTATCACCAAGGCGTCGCTGTCGACCGACAGCTTCATCTCGGCGGCATCGTTCCAGGAAACCACGCGCGTGCTGACCGAAGCCGCGATCATGGGCAAGACCGACGACCTGCGCGGTCTGAAGGAAAATGTGATCGTCGGCCGTCTGATCCCGGCCGGTACCGGCCTGGCCTACCACCGCGCCCGCAAGGCGCGCGAGGCGGCCGAGCGCGAACGCGCCCAGGCGATCTCCGACGAAGAGCAGTCGCTCTTCATCGAGCCGCCGGTGGTGCCGGCGACGACGGAAGGCGAGGGCGACGCGGTCTGATCGCATTGACCGTGTTTTCCTGACGCCTGCCCAAGTCAGCGCGAAAGGCAATAGCAGCAGAAGTGGAAAAGCCCGGCTTTCGAGCCGGGCTTTTTTTCGTCCGGCGCTTGCGCAGCGCCTGCCGCTGGCCTTGTCCGGTCTTTCGGTTGCCTTTCATGGTGCTTTCGCCGGGCTTTCAGCCGCGCGGCGCGGGCAGCGCGCCGTTTTTTCGCGAATTCGGCCGGATGCCGTGGAATGCCGAGGGATGCGGTCAGAAGCCGTCGACTTGAACGTACTTATGGAAAATGCCGCTGAATTATTGCTGAATAAGAAATGAAATAGCGTGCTCATTGACTTGACCCCCCGCATCGTTGCTCCTAGCATCCACGCAAATCGCCAATTTGTTCGAGAGAAGAACTCAAGTTCTACAGGCGACAAAAATCATCATTTGTGGGGACACGCAGTGAGCAAGATCGCAGGTTTCTTTACCGAACTGATGCGCCGGTATTTGCCGGATCCTTTCGTTTTCGCCATCGCGCTGACGTTGCTGACGATGGTCATGGCGATCCTGCTGGAGGGCCAGCCCGCCCCGGCGGTGATCTTGAGCTGGGGCAAGGGCTTCTGGAACCTGCTGGCGTTCACCACGCAGATGGCGGTGATCCTGGCGATGGGCTACGTGCTCGCCGCCGCGCCGCTGACCGACCGCCTGCTCGACCGCATCGTCGGCGCCGTGCACACGCCGCGCGGCGCGGTGATCGTCGCCACGCTGGTGGGCGCCATCGGCAGCTACCTGAACTGGGGCTTCGGCCTGGTGATCGGCGGCATCATCGCGAAGAAGCTCGCCAACAAGGTGCGCGGCGTGCATTACCCGCTCATCATCGCCGCCGCGTACAGCGGCTTCACCATGTACGGGCTGGGCCTGTCGGCCAGCATCCCGGTGCTGATCTCCACGCCGGGCCACCCGCTCGAGAAGTCGATGGGCGTGGTGCCGCTGTCCGAGACCATCTTCTCGCTGCCGATGCTGCTGACCAGCCTGGTGGTCCTCGTGACCCTGCCGCTGCTCAATGCCTGGCTGCACCCGCGCAACCCGGCCGACGTGGTCGAGATCAAGCCAGAGGCCAGCGCTGCCGACGCCGCGCAGGGTTCCGGCCACAGCCTCGGCGGCGATGGCACCGTGGCCGCCCGGCTGAACCACAGCCGCCTGCTGAGCCTGGCCATCGGCCTGTGCGGCGTGGGCTACGCCGTGCTGTATTTCCGCGCGGGCGGGTCGCTCGACCTGAACCTGATCAACTTCATGATCCTGTTCCTGGGCGTGCTGCTGCTGGGCACGCCGGTCAACTACGTGGCCAAGCTCAACGAAGGCATCAAGACCATCTCGGGCATCATCCTGCAGTATCCGTTCTACGCTGGCATCATGGCGATCATGGCCGGCTCGGGCCTGGTCGACAGCATCTCGCGCGTGTTCGTGGACATCGCCACGCCGCAGACGCTGCCGTTCTGGGGCCTGATCAGCTCCTTCGTCATCAACTTCTTCGCGCCGTCGGGCGGCGGCCACTGGGTGATCCAGGGCCCGTTCATGATCGATGCGGCCAAGGCCATCGGCAGCTCGATCAGCCAGACCTCGATGTCGGTGATGCTGGGCAACGCCTGGAACGACCTGGTGCAGCCGTTCTGGATCCTGCCCGCGCTGGCGCTGTCCAAGCTCAGCTTGAAGGACGTGATGGGCTACACCGTGATCATGATGTTCTGGGTCGGCCTGGTGTATATCGGCGCGCTGCTGCTGTGGGGCGCGCAGATCGGCTGAAGCCGGCCCGCCTCGCACTGCCAGCCAACCCGTCCAAACCGAATCGCGCAGAGGAGACCACCATGCCGTTCCTGATCGAAACCTGGGACAAGCCCGCGCACCAGCCGGTGCGCCAGGCCAGCCGGGCCGCCCATCTCGCCTACCTCGAGGCCAACAAGGCGCTGCTGCTGGCCTGCGGCGCCAAGCTCAACGACGACGGCAGCGATGCCGGCGGCGGCTTCTACATCGTCGACCTGGACACGCGCGAAGCCACGCAGGCCTTTATCGACGCCGATCCGTTTGCCCTGGCCGGCCTGTTCGGCGAAGTGCGCATCACGCGCTGGCGCAAGGCCTACCTCGGCGGCGCATGCTACCTGTGAGCCTGTCCCGCACCTGAGCGGCCACCGCGCCGCCCGCCTGCCGGCCCGCGGCGCCCTGCCCGCGCAGGCGCCCGCCGGCGCAACGACCCGAGACCAACATGCGATGGAAGAACCGGCCGGACGGCTCCAACTGGGGCGAGTTCGGCCCTGACGACCAGCTCGGTCGCCTCAATCTGATCACGCCGGACAAGGTGCGCGACGCCGCGCGCGAGATCCGCACCGGCAACACCTTCTGCCTCTCGCTGCCGCTCGACCTGCCGGGCGGCAACGCGCTCAACGTGCGGCGCCATCCGCCGCAGCTGCGCCCGACCTTCCGCGACGGCATCGCCTACGTCAACTTCCCGCTGGCCAAGGTCGACGCCAACGCGCTCGACGTGCTCAGCGACGACCAGGTCCTGCTGTCGCTGCAGTACTCGACGCAATGGGATTCGCTGGCCCACGTCGGCGCGCTGTTCGATGCCGACGGCGACGGCGTGGCCGAGCGCGTCTACTACAACGGCTTCCGCCCCAACCAGGACATCGTCGGCCCGGTCGACTACGCCGAGGCCGACGGGTTTGCCGCCCACCCGTGCGGCCACGACCACAGCCACGCCGCGGCGCTGGGCATCGAGCATTTCGCCGCGCACGGCGTCCAGGGCCGCGGCGTGCTGCTGGACGTCGCCGAATACCACGGCCGCGGGTTCGCCACGCTCGGCTACGACGACCTGATGCGCGTGATCGAGGCCGACCGCGTGGAGATCGGGGAGGGCGACATCCTGGTGCTGCGCACGGGTTTTGCCGAGATGGTGCTGGAGATGAACGGCACGCCCGACGCCGAGCGCCTGCACCATAGCTGCGCCGCGCTCGACGGCCGCGACGAGCGCCTGCTGCAATGGATCACCGACAGCGGCATCGCCGCGCTGGCGGCCGACAACTACGCGGTCGAGCGCTTTCCCGCGCGCCCGGCCAGCGGCGCCGCGCCGGCCCTGCCGCTGCATCACCACTGCCTGTTCAAGCTCGGCCTGCCGCTGGGCGAGCTATGGTACCTGCGCGAGCTGGCCGGCTGGCTGCGCGCCAACGGCCGTACGCGCTTCTTCCTCAGCGCGCCGCCGCTGCGGCTGCCCGGCGCGCTCGGCTCGCCGCTGACGCCGGTCGCCACGGTGTGACCTTTCATTCAACGCACGAAATACGACGTACCGCCAAGCCCAGGAGATATTCATGTTGTTCATGGCAGAAATGACCGTCCGCATCCCGCATTCGCTCGATACGCAGTTCGTCGAGAAGCTCAAGGCCGATGAAAAGGCGCTGTCGCAGAAGCTGCAGCGCGAAGGCAAGTGGCGCCACCTGTGGCGCGTGGCCGGCCAGTACGCCAATGTCAGCATCTTCGACGTCAAGGACAACGACGAGCTGCACACGCTGCTGACCTCGCTGCCGCTCTATCCGTACATGGACATCACCGTGACCGCGCTGGCGCAGCACGGCTCGGCCATCGCGCAGAACTGAGCCGCGCCGCCAACCCACCGATCCACCGGAGTCCCGCACACCATGCCTTACGCAGACCTACCCGACGTCCGCCTGCACTATCGCCTCGACGGCGACGCCAGCCTGCCGGTGCTCGTGCTGTCCAACTCGCTCGGCACCAATCTCGACATGTGGCAGCCGCAGGTGGCCGCGTTCTCGCAGCGCTTCCGGCTGCTGCGCTACGACACGCGCGGCCACGGCGCGTCCTCGGTCACGCCGGGCCCGTACACCATCGCGCAGCTGGGCCAGGACGTGATCGGCCTGCTCGACCACCTGCAGATCGCGCGCGCGCATTTCTGCGGCCTGTCGATGGGCGGCATCACCGGCATGTGGCTCGCCGTGCATCATCCGCAGCGCATCGACCGCCTGGTGCTGAGCAACACCGCGGCCTACATCGGCCCGCCCGAGAACTGGACCAACCGCGCCGCGGCGGTCGAGCGCGACGGCGTGGCGTCGATCGCCGCGGCCGTGGTCGAGCGCTGGCTCACGCCCGGGTTTGCCGCGCAGCAGCCGGCGCTGGTGGCATCGCTGCTGGCCATGCTGGGCGCCACCGACGCGGCCGGTTATGCGGCCAACTGCCGCGCGGTGCGCGACTCGGACCTGCGCGAGGCCGTGGCGGCCATCACGCGTCCGACGCTGGTGATCGCCGGCGCCAACGACCTGCCCACGCCGCCGCGCGACGGCGCCTTCCTGGCGCAGGCCATTCCCGGCGCGCGCTACGTGGAGCTGGCGCCGGCCGCGCATCTCTCGAACCTGGAGCAGGCCGAGCCGTTCGCCCGGGCGGTGCTGGACTTCCTGCAGGGCTGAAGCCGGCGCCGCGGCGCCGGCGGGATGGCCGGCGCCGCGCGGGCGCGCAACGGTTGGAAACGTCCGTGCCGGGCCCTTAGTGGTATGGTTACGCCTTTCCGGCTTGCCGGGGCTTTTCCGGCTTCACCGCTATCGTTTCCCTATGTCGCGCGCGCTGGCGATTCTCAAGGATGTTTTCGGGTACCACGCCTTCCGCGGCCGCCAGGCCGAGATCATCGACCATGTGGCCGACGGCGGCGATTGCCTGGTACTGATGCCCACCGGCGGCGGCAAGTCGCTGTGCTACCAGATTCCGGCGCTGCTGCGCCAGCGCGCGGGGCAGGGCACCGGCATCGTGGTGTCGCCGCTGATCGCGCTGATGCAGGACCAGGTGGCGGCCCTGACCGAGGCCGGCGTGCACGCCGCCGTGCTGAACTCGACGCTCAGCGGCGCCGAGGCCGCGGCGGTCGAGCGCGACCTGCTCGCCGGCCGGCTCGAGATTCTCTACGTGGCGCCCGAGCGGCTGATGACGCCGCGCTTCCAGGACCTGCTCGAGCGTACCCGCATCGGCGTGTTCGCCATCGACGAGGCGCACTGCGTGTCGCAGTGGGGGCACGATTTCCGCCCGGAATACATCCAGCTGTCGGTGCTGCACGAGCGCTTCCCCTACGTGCCGCGCATCGCGCTCACCGCCACCGCGGACTCGGTCACGCGCGAGGAGATCGTCGAGCGCCTGTCGCTGCATGACGCGCGCGTCTTCGTCTCCAGCTTCGACCGCCCCAACATCCGCTACCGCATCGTCGAGAAGGACAATGCGCGCCAGCAGCTGCTGTCCTTCATCAAGGCCGAGCACCTCGCCGCGGACGGCACCCACGACAGCGGCATCGTCTACTGCCTGTCGCGCAAGAAGGTGGAGGAAACCGCGAGCTGGCTCAACAGCCAGGGACTCAACGCGCTGGCCTACCACGCCGGCATGGACGCCGGCGTGCGCCAGCACCACCAGGCGCGGTTCCGCGAGGAAGAGGGCGTCATCATGGTGGCCACCATCGCCTTCGGCATGGGCATCGACAAGCCCGACGTGCGCTTCGTCGCCCACATGGACCTGCCCAAGAGCATGGAAGGCTATTACCAGGAAACCGGCCGCGCCGGCCGCGACGGCCTGCCCGCCAACGCCTGGATGGCCTACGGCCTGGGCGACGTGGTGCAGCAGAAGCGCATGATCGACGAGTCGGAGGCGGACGAAGCCCACAAGCGCGTGTCGTCCGCCAAGCTCGACGCGCTGCTCGGGCTGTGCGAGACCGCCGGCTGCCGCCGCGTGCGCATCCTGGCCTACTTCGACGAAGCCAGCGAGCCGTGCGGCAACTGCGACACCTGCCTGGAGCCGCCCGCCACCTGGGACGGCACGCGCGAGGCGCAGATGGCGCTGTCCTGCGTCTACCGCACCGCGCAGGCCAGCCGCGTGCACTTCGGCGCCACGCACCTGGTCGACGTGCTGCGCGGCAACGCCTCGGAGAAAGTGCGCCAGTGGGGGCACGACAAGGTTTCCACGTTCGGCATCGGCGCCGAGCGCTCGGTGTCCGAGTGGCACGCGGTGTTCCGCCAGCTGATCGCGCACGGCCTGCTGGTGATCGACCACGGCGGCCACGGCTCGCTGCTGCTGGGCGAGTCCGCGCGCGCGGTGCTCAAGGGCGAGATGCCGATCACGCTGCGGCGGCAGGCCAGCAAGCCCGGGCGCAGCGGCGAGCGCGCCGCGCGCGGCGGCAGCGGCACGCGCACCGACCACACCGCCGGCATGGACGCCGACGCGCTGGCCAACTGGGAAGCGCTGCGCAAGTGGCGCACCGACACCGCGCGCGAGCACGGCGTGCCGGCCTACGTGATCTTCCACGACGCCACGCTGGCCGAGCTGGCGCGCAGCGCGCCGGACTCGCTGGCGGCGCTGGCCGAGGTGCCCGGCATCGGCGCGGCCAAGCTCGAGCGCTACGGCGACGCGATCCTCGAGACGCTCGGCGCGGTGTAGCGGCCGGCCGGCAACGGCGCATGTCGGCGGCATGGTCGGCACAGGGGAACGTATACGTATACCCGCTTGACCGTTTGCGATTGCCCTGCTAGCATGTCAGATTCGAGTTTTTGGCTTTGGATTTCGCTCGCCTGTCGGATTTGTGGCCTCCGGTCCGCAATCGGCAAGCCTGCCGGGGGATCGACGATGTCTCCGGTGGTGTGGTCGCAGCGGGATCCCCGGCGAGCTCGCGCTCTTTGGCCGTCTGTACTTCCACAGGTCCCGTCTCAAGAGCGCCCGCTCACCTTTCCCGCCCAAAACCCGTCGTTGCCCTTCCGGCCCATTGCTTGTGGCGGAGGGGTGTTTTTCGTAAAACCAAGCTGGATTGAACAATGCCAACTATCAACCAACTGGTTCGCAAGCCGCGCGTCTCTGAAGTCGTCAAGAGCAAGAGCCCGGCGCTTGAGAACTGCCCCCAGCGTCGCGGCGTGTGCACCCGTGTGTACACCACGACGCCGAAGAAGCCGAACTCGGCACTGCGTAAGGTCGCCAAGGTGCGCCTGACCAACGGTTTCGAGGTCATCTCGTACATCGGCGGTGAAGGCCACAACCTGCAGGAACACTCGGTCGTGCTGATCCGCGGCGGCCGTGTGAAGGACTTGCCGGGTGTGCGCTACCACATCGTCCGTGGCTCGCTCGACCTGCAAGGCGTGAAGGATCGCCGCCAGGCTCGTTCGAAGTACGGCGCGAAGCGTCCGAAGGCTGCCTAAGTCAAGGCTTGCAGCCTGGGCCGAGGCCCGAAGCCATAACCGATGGCCTGTGGCGGTTGCGTCATGGTGCTGTCACCAGGCGGCGGTACAACGGAGCGTTTTTTGCGCCGTGCCGTCGAGTAAGTGGTCACCCGGCGAATTTGCCTGAATGGAAGGCAAGCTAGTTGGTGGCCGGAGAGCGGGAAATCTGTGCCGCGCTCTCAACTGAATCTAAAGGAAAGAAGATGCCACGTCGTCGTGAAGTCCCCAAGCGGGAAATTCTGCCTGATCCGAAGTTCGGTAACGTCGAAGTTGCCAAGTTCATGAACGTGCTGATGCTGGACGGCAAGAAGTCGGTTGCCGAACGCATCGTCTACGGCGCGTTCGACCAGATCGAAAAGAAGGCAGGCAAGGCCCCCGTCGAAGTGTTTTCCGTTGCCATCAACAACGTGAAGCCGGTGGTCGAAGTGAAGAGCCGTCGCGTGGGCGGCGCCAACTATCAGGTTCCGGTCGAAGTCCGTCCGTCGCGTCGTTTGGCATTGGCGATGCGTTGGCTGCGCGAGGCCGCGAAAAAACGCAGCGAGAAGTCGATGGCGCTGCGCCTGGCAGGTGAGCTGCTGGAAGCATCGGAAGGCCGCGGCGGCGCGATGAAGAAGCGCGACGAAGTGCACCGCATGGCCGAAGCCAACAAGGCGTTCTCGCACTTCCGCTTCTAAGGCGCGCGGGTTACGTCGTTGGTTGCCGGGCGGGCTGTGTCGCGACACGCTCGCCCGTTTGTGTTACGGGCGCTGGCAATGAGATGCCGGCGCCTCACGGACGAATAGAGGATTAAAGTGGCTCGTAAGACTCCCATTGAGCGCTACCGCAATATCGGTATCTCGGCTCACATTGACGCGGGTAAAACCACCACGACCGAGCGCATCCTGTTCTACACCGGTGTGAACCACAAGATCGGTGAAGTGCATGATGGCGCCGCCACGATGGACTGGATGGAGCAGGAGCAGGAGCGTGGCATCACGATCACCTCCGCTGCGACCACCGCCTTCTGGAAGGGCATGGCCGGCAACTATCCCGAACACCGCTTCAACATCATCGACACCCCGGGCCACGTGGACTTCACCATCGAGGTGGAGCGTTCCATGCGCGTGCTGGACGGCGCGTGCATGGTGTACTGCGCAGTGGGTGGCGTGCAGCCGCAGTCGGAAACCGTCTGGCGTCAGGCCAACAAGTACGGCGTGCCGCGCCTGGCCTTCGTCAACAAGATGGACCGTACCGGCGCGAACTTCTTCAAGGTCTACGACCAGCTGAAGACCCGCCTGAAGGCCAACCCGGTGCCCGTCGTGGTGCCGATCGGCGCTGAAGACGGCTTCCAGGGCGTGGTCGATCTGCTGGAAATGAAGGCGATCATCTGGGACGAAGCCAGCCAGGGCGTGAAGTTCGAATACCAGGACATCCCGGCCGAGCTGCAGGCTACCGCTGAAGAATGGCGCGAGAAGATGGTCGAGTCCGCCGCCGAAGCCAGCGAAGAGCTGATGGAAAAGTACCTGGGCGGCGAAGAGCTGACCCGCGCCGAGATCGTCAAGGCGCTGCGTGACCGTACCATCGCCTGCGAAATCCAGCCGATGCTGTGCGGCACCGCGTTCAAGAACAAGGGCGTGCAGCGCATGCTCGACGCCGTGATCGACTTCCTGCCGTCGCCGGTCGACATCCCGCCGGTCAAGGGCGTGGACGAAAGCGACGACGAGAAGAAGCTCGAGCGCAAGGCCGACGACAGCGAGAAGTTCTCGGCGCTGGCGTTCAAGATCATGACCGACCCGTTCGTCGGCCAGCTGATCTTCTTCCGCGTGTACTCGGGCAAGATCAACTCGGGCGACACCGTGTACAACCCGGTGAAGCAGAAGAAGGAGCGTCTGGGCCGTATTCTGCAGATGCACGCCAACCAGCGCGAAGAAATCAAGGAAGTGCTGGCCGGCGACATCGCCGCCGCGGTGGGCCTGAAGGACGCCACCACGGGCGATACGCTGTGCGATCCGGCTGCCCCGATCGTGCTCGAGCGCATGATCTTCCCGGAGCCGGTGATCTCGCAGGCCGTCGAGCCGAAGACCAAGGCCGACCAGGAAAAGATGGGCATCGCCCTGAACCGCCTGGCCGCCGAAGATCCGTCGTTCCGCGTGCGTACCGATGAAGAATCGGGTCAGACCATCATTTCGGGCATGGGCGAGCTCCACCTCGAAATTCTGGTCGACCGCATGAAGCGCGAATTCGGCGTGGAAGCCAACATCGGCGCGCCGCAGGTGGCCTACCGCGAAACCATTCGCAAGAAGGCCGAGGACGTCGAAGGCAAGTTCGTCAAGCAGTCGGGCGGCCGCGGCCAGTACGGTCACGCCGTGATCACGCTGGAACCGCAAGAGCCGGGCAAGGGCTTCGAATTCATCGACGCCATCAAGGGCGGCGTGATTCCTCGCGAATACATCCCGGCGGTCGAAAAGGGCATCGTCGACACGCTGCCGGCCGGTATCCTGGCTGGCTTCCCCGTGGTGGACGTGAAGGTCACGCTGACGTTCGGTTCGTACCACGACGTGGACTCGAACGAAAACGCGTTCCGCATGGCCGGCTCGATGGCGTTCAAGGACGCCATGCGCAAGGCCAGCCCGGTTCTGCTCGAGCCGATGATGGCCGTGGAAGTGGAAACGCCGGAAGACTACACGGGTACCGTGATGGGCGATCTGTCGTCCCGCCGCGGCATCGTGCAGGGCATGGACGACATGGTGGGCGGCAGCAAGATCATCAAGGCTGAAGTCCCGCTGTCGGAAATGTTCGGTTATTCGACGTCGCTGCGCTCGGCCACGCAAGGCCGCGCCACGTACACCATGGAATTCAAGCACTACGCCGAGGCGCCGAAGAACATCGCCGAAGCGGTGATGGCGGCCAAGGGCAAGTAAGTAAAGCTTAACCGCCGCGCGCGACCCGCGCGGCGGTGCAATGAACTGTATAAAAGACTGCATTCCATTAGGAGCTGAAAAATGGCAAAGGAAAAGTTCGAGCGGACCAAGCCGCACGTGAACGTTGGTACGATCGGTCACGTTGACCACGGCAAGACCACGCTGACGGCAGCGATCGCCACGGTGCTGGCAGCGAAGTTTGGCGGTTCGGCCAAGAAGTACGACGAAATCGACGCAGCGCCGGAAGAAAAGGCACGCGGTATCACCATCAATACCGCCCACGTCGAGTACGAAACGGCCAATCGCCACTATGCGCACGTCGACTGCCCGGGCCACGCCGACTATGTGAAGAACATGATCACGGGTGCCGCCCAGATGGACGGCGCGATCCTGGTGTGCTCGGCCGCCGACGGCCCCATGCCCCAGACCCGCGAGCACATCCTGCTGGCCCGCCAGGTCGGCGTGCCTTACATCATCGTGTTCCTGAACAAGTGCGACATGGTCGACGACGCCGAGCTGCTCGAGCTGGTCGAAATGGAAGTGCGCGAACTGCTCTCGAAGTACGAGTTCCCCGGCGACGACACCCCGATCATCAAGGGTTCGGCCAAGCTGGCGCTCGAAGGCGACAAGGGCGAGCTGGGCGAAGTGGCCATCCTGAACCTGGCCGACGCGCTGGACACCTACATCCCGACGCCGGAACGTGCCGTTGACGGTACCTTCCTGATGCCGGTGGAAGACGTGTTCTCGATCTCGGGTCGCGGCACCGTGGTGACCGGCCGTATCGAACGCGGCATCATCAAGGTCGGCGAGGAAATCGAAATCGTCGGTATCAAGCCGACGGTCAAGACCACCTGCACCGGCGTGGAAATGTTCCGCAAGCTGCTGGACCAGGGTCAGGCCGGCGACAACGTGGGCCTGCTGCTGCGCGGCACGAAGCGCGAAGACGTGGAGCGCGGCCAGGTGCTGTGCAAGCCGGGTTCGATCAAGCCGCACACGCACTTCACCGGCGAGGTCTACATTCTGTCGAAGGACGAAGGCGGCCGTCACACCCCGTTCTTCAACAACTACCGCCCGCAGTTCTATTTCCGCACGACCGACGTGACCGGCTCGATCGAGCTGCCGAAGGACAAGGAAATGGTCATGCCCGGCGACAACGTGTCGATCACGGTCAAGCTGATCGCCCCGATCGCGATGGAAGAAGGCCTGCGCTTCGCCATCCGTGAAGGCGGCCGCACCGTCGGCGCCGGCGTCGTGGCCAAGATCCTCGACTGATAAAAAACTTCCTGGAACTGGCTGGCGGTACAATGCCGCTGGCCTTTTCCCATGTTCCAGGGCGCATGCGCCCATCGCTCTTTTAAGGAAATATCATGCAGAACCAGAAGATCCGTATCCGCCTGAAGGCTTTCGACTATCGCCTGATCGACCAGTCGGCAGCCGAAATCGTGGATACCGCCAAGCGTACCGGCGCGATCGTCAAGGGCCCGGTGCCCCTGCCGACCCGCATCCAGCGCTTCGACATCCTGCGTTCGCCGCACGTCAACAAGACCAGCCGCGATCAGTTCGAGATCCGCACTCACCAGCGCCTGATGGACATCGTCGATCCTACCGACAAGACCGTTGACGCACTGATGAAGCTCGACCTGCCGGCAGGCGTCGACGTCGAAATCAAGGTGTAAAGCCATTCCGCGCAAGGCCGCCCCAGGCGGCCTCGGGCAACGAAAACGGCGAACTTCGGTTCGCCGTTTTTGTTTTTGCGCGCCTCCTCCTCGTACCGTCCCGGCGCGGCCCCTTCCTCATGCCGGCCCGCGCCGCCGCAGCGTCTGTCCCGGCGCTTCGCCGAAGCTTTTGCGGTATTCCATGCTGAACCGTCCCAGGTGGCTGAAGCCCCAGCGCAAGGCCGCCGCCGTGACCGAATCGACGGTCTTGTCGCCGAGCAGGTCGTGCCGCACGCGCTCGAGCCGGACCGCGCGCAGGTAGGCCATCGGGCTGATGCCGCGATGCTCGCGGAAGCCCGCGTACAGCCCGCGCAGGCTGACCCCGGCCACCTCCGCCAGCACGGCGGGCGTGAGCGGCGCGTGGGCATGCGCGTGGATGTATTCCTCGACCCGCCTGACGTGGCGCGGCGCCAGCGGCTTGCCGCGCGCCTGCAGCGCCTCGCTGAGATTGTGCGGCTGCACCGTCAGCAGCGTGCCGATCACCAACTGCTCGAGCTGGCAGGCGGTCAGCGGATGGCGCGCCGTGTCCGGCGCCTGCGCCAGCAGGTCCGCCAGGTAGTGCATCAACTGGTACCACGCCGCCGCGCGCCGCCACGCCATGCCGAGCTGGAAGCGCAGCGCCTGCCGCGGCGGGTGCCCGAGGTGGGCCGCGCAGACCCGTTCCAGCGCGCTGCGTTCCACGCGCACGATCAACTGGTCGCTGTCGTGGCTCCAGCGCATCCGCACCGGATCGGCGGGCGTGAGCACCGAGGCCGTGTCGCGGTCGGAAACGATCCGCTGCGCGCCGCAGTGGATCTCGGCGCTGCCGCCGACCGGCATCTGCACCAGCAGGAAATCCTCGAGCGGCCCCGGCTCGATGCGCACCTCGGCCCCGTAGGCCAGCCGGTTGAACGACACCGCGCCGAGCGGCGCGTGATGCATGCGCGCGGCCAGCGTCGTGCCGGCAATGGCGAGCCGGTGCGGCTTGAAGACGGCGCCGACCGCGGCGCGCGTGCGGGCGTGGTCGGCCGAGGCGAACACCAGCCTGCTCGGGTCTGACAGCAAGGCACCGGCCAGCGGCTCGGCGGCCGTGGCGGCGGGGGGCTGCGGCATGGTCTCGCTCCTCGGCGTCATGGCGCGCCGTTGCTGAAGGGGCCGCATGGTCGGCGCGGCGCCGCCGCGCAGCGCACGGCCCGGCGCCCGCGCGGGCCGGCGGACGGATTCCTTCGCACCACTATAGTGGATTGCCGCGCGGCGGCGGCGGCGCGGCGCTTGCCCGGCCCGGCATTTTCCTGCACTAATCGGATAGCCGCTGCAGCCGGCGGCTAGTTTGCTGCGGTGCGGATCGCCCATCATGCAATCCGGCACCGCAGCCCCGCCCCCCAAACCAGACAAGAAGGAGCGCCATTCATGGGCCAGACCATCCAGATCCACGCCGCCGACGGCGGCGGCACGTTCAGCGCCTACCTGGCCACCCCCGCCGCGGGCAAGGGCCCGGGCATCGTGCTGTGCCAGGAAATCTTCGGCGTCAACGCCACCATGCGGGCGGTGGCGGACTACTACGCCGAGGAAGGCTACACGGTGCTGGTGCCGGACCTGTTCTGGCGCATCGCGCCCGGCATCGAGCTGGGCGACCGCGGCGCGGACTTCCAGCGCGCGCTCGGCCTCTACCAGCAGTTCGACGAAGCCGCGGGCGTGCGGGACGTGGGCGCCGCGCTGGCCGCGCTGCGCGCGCGCCCGGAATGCGCGGGACAGACCGGCGTGCTGGGTTTCTGCCTGGGCGGCAAGCTGGCCTATCTCGCCGCCTGCCGCCTGGACGGCGTGGCCTGCGCGGTGGCGTACTACGGCGTGGGCATCGAGCGCGCGCTCGACGAAGCCCGCCATGTGCGCGGCCGCCTGGTGCTGCACGTGGCCGGCAGCGACGGCTTCTGCCCGCCCGAGGCGCAGGCGCGGATCCGCGAGGCGCTGGGCGCCCGCGAGAACGTCGAGCTGTACGTCTATCCCGGCGCCGACCATGCGTTCGCGCGCGCCGGCGGCGAACACTACGACCGCCCCGCCGCGCTGATGGCGCACCAGCGCTCGATCGCCGCGCTGCGCGCCGAGATGGGCCCGCACTACGATTTCTCGGCGCTGTGGGACAAGCATTGCGAATACGAATTCGCCACGCGCGACGTCGACGCCACGATGGCGACGATGGTGGCCCAGCCCTACGTCAACCACATCCCGACCATGACCGGCGGCGTGGGCCACGGCCAGCTCAGGCGCTTCTACGCCAACCACTTCGTCCACAGCAACCCACCCGACACCACGCTGATCCCGCTGTCGCGCACGGTGGGCGCCAGCCAGATCGTGGACGAGCTGCTGTTCTGCTTCACCCATACCTGCGGGATCGACTGGATGCTGCCCGGCGTGCCGCCCACCGGCAAGCGCGTGGAGATCCCGCTGATCGCCATCGTCAAGTTCCGCGGCGACAAGCTCTACCACGAGCACATCTACTGGGACCAGGCCAGCGTGCTGGTGCAGATCGGCAAGCTCGATCCCGCCGGGTTGCCGGTGGCCGGCGTGGAAACGGCGCGCAAGCTGATCGACGAGACGCTGCCGTCGAACACGCTGATGGCGCGCTGGCGGGAGAGCGAGGGCAAGTAGCCCGCGCGCGCCCGGCATCCCGCCGCGACGCATCCGGCGCATCCGGCGTATCCATCGCATAGCAAAAAAAAGGGCGTGCCCGCGCGGCGCGGGCAACGCCTCACATCAGGAGACAACGTCATGAAAGGACTGCAGGACAAGGTCGCCATCGTCAGCGGCGGCGCCACCCTGATCGGGGCCGGCGTGGCCAGGGCCTTCGTACGGGCCGGCACGCGCGTGGCCATTCTCGACATCGACGCGGCCGGCGGCGCGCGCATCGCCGCCGAGCTCGGCGAGCGGGCGCTGTTCGTGCGCACCGACATCACCGACGACGCCCAGGTCGCAGCGGCCGTGGCCGAGGTGTCGCGGCATTTCGGCGGCATCGACTACCTGGTCAACCTCGCCTGCACCTACCTCGACGACGGCTTGCGCTCGACGCGCCGCGACTGGCTTGCCGCGCTCGACGTCAACGTGGTGTCCGGCGTGATGCTGGCGCAGGCCGTGCACGGCGCCATGCGCGCGCGCGGCGGCGGCGCCATCGTCAACTTCACCAGCATCTCGGCCGGCGTGGCGCAGACCGGGCGCTGGCTCTATCCCGCCTCCAAGGCCGCGATCCGCCAGCTCACGCGCAGCATGGCGATGGACCTGGCGCCCGACCGCATCCGCGTCAACGCGGTCTCGCCGGGCTGGACTTGGTGCCGGCTGATGGATGAAGTCAGCGGCGGCGACCGCGCGCGCACCGACCGCGTGGCGGCGGACTTCCATCTGCTCGGCCGTGCCGGCGAGCCGGACGAGGTGGCGCAGGTGGTGCTGTTCCTGTGTTCCGACCACGCCAGCTTCGTCACCGGCGCCGACTACGCCGTGGACGGCGGTTATGGCGCGATGGGGCCGGAGCAGAACGTTCCCGCCATTCCCCGCCTGGCCGGCTGAAGCGACTTGTCCACATCGAGGAGATCGTCATGAGCCAACGCATTGCCATCGTCGGCGCCGGCCAGTCCGGCCTGCAGATGGCCCTCGGCCTGCAGGCCCGGGGCTACCGGGTCACGCTGATGACCAACCGCACGCCGGAGCAGGTGCGCGCGGGCAAGGTCATGTCCAGCCAGTGCATGTTCGACCGCGCGCTGCAGTGCGAGCGCGAACTCGCGCTCGACTGGTGGGGCGATACCTGTCCGCCGGTCGAAGGCATCGGCCTGGCGGTGCCGCATCCCGAGCAGCCCGGCGCGAAGCTGATCGACTGGGCCGCGCGCCTCGAGCGGCCGGCGCAGGCCGTGGACCAGCGCCTGAAGATGCCGGCCTGGATGGAAGCCTTCGCGCAGCGCGGCGGCGACCTGCGCATCGCCGATGCGGGCATCGCCGAACTCGAGGCGCTGGCCGCGGAGCACGACCTGGTGCTGCTTGCCGCCGGCAAGGGCGAGATCGTCAACCGCTTCGAGCGCGACGCCGCGCGCAGCCCGTTCACCGCGCCGCAGCGCGCGCTGGCGCTGACCTACGTGAACGGCATGCGCCCGGGCAGCCCGTTCTCGCGCGTGGCCTTCAACCTGATCCCGGGCGTCGGCGAGTACTTCGTCTTCCCGGCGCTGACGCTGGGCGGGCCCTGCGAGATCATGGTGTTCGAAGGCGTGCCGGGCGGCCCGATGGACCGCTGGGCCGAGGCGCGCACGCCGGAGCAGCACCTCGCCGAGAGCCTGCGCATCCTGCGCACCTGGCTGCCGTGGGAGGCCGAGCGTTGCGAAGCCGTGACGCTGACCGACGAGCAGGGCATCCTGGCCGGGCGCTTCACGCCGACCGTGCGCCGCCCGGTCATGACGCTGCCGTCCGGGCGGCTGGTGTTCGGCATGGCGGACGCGGTGGTCGTCAACGACCCCATCACCGGCCAGGGCTCGAACAACGCCGCCAAATGCTGCAAGGTCTATCTCGACGCCATCGTCGCCCACGGCGAGCGCGCCTTCGACGCCGGCTGGATGGCGCGGACCTTCGCGCGCTACTGGCAATACGCCGGCGACGTGGTCAACTGGACCAACTCGCTGCTCACGCCGCCGCCGCCCCACATCCTGGCCCTGCTCGGCGCGGCCGGGCAGGCGCCGGCACTGGCCGCGCGCATCGCCAACGGCTTCGACAACCCGCCGGACTTCTTCCCGTGGTGGGCCGACGCCGCGGCGTGCCAGCAGATGATCGAGCGGCACCTGCCGCGGGCGGCCTGAGATGGCGGCGGCCACCACCGGCGATGCGCGCGCGCTGCGGCGCGCGTGCGGGCGCTATGCCACGGGCGTGGCGGTCATCGGCGCGTGCGGCGCCGGCGGCCGTCCGCTCGGCCTGACCGTCAACTCGTTCGCCTCGCTGTCGCTGGCGCCGCCGCTGATCCTGTGGAGCCTGGCCCTGCATTCGCCGAGCGCCGCGCACTTCGCGCCGGGCGCCGCCTTCGGCATCAGCATCCTGCGCGCGGAGCAGGGCGAGCTCGCGCGCCGCTTCGCCACGCCCGCGGCGGACAAGTTCGCCGGCGTCGCGCACCGGCGCTGCCCGCGCGGCGTGCCCTACCTGGCAGACGCGCTGGCCACGCTGGCGTGCCGGGTCGAGCGCGCCGACCCGGTCGGCGACCATCTGCTGATCGTGGGCGCGGTCGAGGGGTTTGAAGCCGGGGAGGGCGAGCCGCTGGTGTTCTATGGCGGCGAATTCGTCCGCATCGGCGACGCCGCGGGCCGCTGAAGCCCCGCATGACGCCGCCATCGGCCGGCAAAAGTAGCGGAAAACGTCACAAAGCAACACGCGGCGCCGCGACGTGCGGCGTCATTCCACGCCGTGCTTGCTCTTTCCAAACCAGTGCGATATAGTGTAAGGCTACCCGTTTGTCTATGGGTAGTGGGCTGGCCGTTTTGGCCGCGCGCCGTCTTCTTTAGCGCAAGCCCGCGCACTGCAAACGCAGTTTGCACACACAGTTTTCGTGTATCAATCAGCCCCGGCCAATCGCAGCTGGGAATGGAGCAAACCATGAGCCTTGGCCTTGTAGGTCGCAAGGTTGGCATGACCCGTATTTTCACGGACGACGGTGATTCGATTCCCGTTACCGTGGTCGAGGTCGGCGACAACCGCGTGACGCAAATCAAGACGGACGAGACCGACGGTTATACCGCGGTTCAAGTCACTTTCGGCGCACGCCGCGCCAGTCGCGTCACCAAGCCGCTGGCGGGTCATCTCGCCAAAGCTGGTGTCGAAGCCGGCGAAATCATCCGCGAATTCCGTATCGATGCCGCCAAGGCGGGCGAACTGCAAGCTGGCGGTTCGCTGTCGGTCGACCTGTTCGAAGTCGGTCAGAAGATCGACGTGCAGGGCGTCAGCATCGGTAAGGGCTACGCCGGTACCATCAAGCGCCACCACTTCGCATCCGGTCGTGCCACCCACGGTAACTCGCGTTCGCACAACGTGCCGGGTTCCATCGGTATGGCGCAGGATCCGGGCCGTGTGTTCCCCGGCAAGCGCATGACGGGTCACCTGGGTGACGTCACCCGCACCGTCCAGAACCTGGAAATCGCCAAGATCGACGCAGAGCGCAAGCTGCTGCTGGTCAAGGGCGCGATCCCCGGTTCCAAGGGCGGCAAGGTCATCGTGACCCCGGCCGTCAAGGCCAAAGCCAAAGCTTAAGGAGCGAATCAATGGAACTCAAGCTCCTCCAGGACAATGGCCAAGTCGGCGCGGGCGTTGACGCCTCGCCCGAAGTCTTCGGCCGTGACTACAACGAAGCCCTCGTTCACCAGATCGTCGTCGCTTACCAGGCCAACGCTCGCAGCGGCAACCGTAAGCAGAAGGATCGTGAAGAGGTCAAGCACACGACCAAGAAGCCGTGGCGCCAGAAGGGTACGGGCCGTGCCCGTGCCGGTATGTCTTCCTCGCCGCTGTGGCGCGGGGGCGGCCGCATCTTCCCGAATTCGCCGGAAGAGAACTTCAGCCAGAAGGTCAACAAGAAGATGTTCCGTGCCGGCATGCGCTCGATCTACTCGCAGCTCGCACGTGAAGGTCGTATCAACGTGGTGGACGGTTTCACCGTCGATGCGCCCAAGACCAAGCTCTTGGCCGACAAGTTCAAGGCCATGGGCCTGGACTCGGTGCTGATCATCACCGACAGCCTCGACGAAAACCTCTACCTGGCTTCGCGCAATCTGCCGCATGTGGCGGTTGTCGAGCCGCGCCAGGCTGACCCGCTGTCGCTCGTGCACTACAAGAAGGTGCTGGTGACCAAGGCAGCCGTCGCGCAGATCGAGGAGTTGCTGAAATGACGCAAGTAGCCAAGAACGATCATCGTTTGATGCAGGTGCTGCTCGCGCCGGTGGTTTCCGAAAAGGCAACCCTGGTCGCCGACAAGAACGAACAAGTCGTGTTCGAAGTCGCTCGCGATGCCAACAAGGCAGACGTGAAGGCGGCGGTCGAGCTGCTGTTCAAGGTCGAGGTGCAGTCCGTTCAGATCCTGAACCAAAAGGGCAAGCAAAAGCGCTTTGGCCGCTTCATGGGGCGTCGCAACCACGTGAAGAAGGCTTACGTTTCGCTGAAGCCGGGTCAGGAAATCAATTTTGAAGCGGAGGCCAAGTAATCATGGCACTCGTCAAGACCAAGCCGACGTCCCCGGGCCGTCGCTCGATGGTGAAGGTTGTCAATCCCAACCTGCACAAGGGCGAGCCCCACGCTCCGCTGCTGGAAAAGCAATTCCAGAAGTCGGGCCGCAACAACAACGGTCACATCACCACCCGCCACAAGGGCGGTGGTCATAAGCACCACTACCGCGTGGTCGACTTCAAGCGCAACGACAAGGACGGCATCCCCGCCAAGGTCGAGCGCCTGGAATACGATCCGAACCGCAGCGCCAACATCGCGCTGGTGCTGTTCGCCGATGGCGAGCGCCGCTACATCATCGCCACGAAGGGCATGGTGGCCGGCCAGGCCGTGCTGAACGGCTCGGAAGCGCCGATCAAGGCCGGCAACAACCTGCCGATCCGCAACATCCCGGTCGGCACCACGATCAACAACGTGGAAATGCTGCCCGGCAAGGGTGCCCAGATCGCGCGCGCCGCCGGCGGTTCCGCCGTGCTGCTGGCTCGCGAAGGCATCTACGCCCAGGTGCGCCTGCGCTCCGGCGAAGTGCGCCGCGTGCACATCGAATGCCGCGCCACCATCGGTGAAGTCGGCAACGAAGAGCACAGCCTGCGCGTCATCGGCAAGGCCGGTGCCACCCGCTGGCGCGGTATCCGCCCGACGGTGCGTGGTGTCGTGATGAACCCGGTGGATCACCCGCACGGTGGTGGTGAAGGCAAGACCGCCGCTGGTCGCGATCCGGTTTCGCCGTGGGGTACCCCGGCCAAGGGTTACCGTACCCGCAGCAACAAGCGCACTGCCAGCATGATCGTGCAGAAGCGCCACAAGCGTTAATCGGTAGGTAGGAGCCTAGACATGACACGTTCCGCAAAAAAGGGTCCGTTCTGTGACGCCCACCTGCTGAAAAAGGTGGAAGCGGCTGCAGGCGGCAAGGACAAGAAGCCCATCAAGACTTGGTCGCGTCGCTCGACCATTCTGCCGGAATTCATCGGCCTGACGATCGCCGTTCACAACGGCCGTCAACACGTGCCGGTGTACGTTTCGGAAAACATGGTCGGCCACAAGCTCGGCGAATTTGCGCTCACCCGCACGTTCAAGGGCCACGCGGCTGACAAGAAAGCGAAGAGGTAAGGTGCCATCATGGAAGTGAAAGCGATTCATCGCGGTGCCCGCATCTCCGCCCAGAAAACTCGCCTGGTCGCCGACCAGATCCGCGGTCTGCCGATCGAGCGCGCGCTCAACGTCCTGACGTTCAGCCCGAAAAAGGCTGCCGGGATCGTGAAGAAGGTGGTCGAATCGGCCATCGCCAACGCCGAGCACAACGAAGGCGCCGACATCGACGAACTGAAGGTCAAGACCATCTTCGTCGACAAGGCAACCTCGCTCAAGCGCTTCACGGCACGAGCCAAGGGCCGCGGCAACCGCATCGAGAAACAAACCTGTCACATCACTGTGACGCTCGGCAACTAAGGAGTCACGATGGGACAGAAGATTCATCCGACTGGCTTCCGTCTGGCCGTCAGCCGTAACTGGGCTTCGCGTTGGTACGCCAACAACACGAAGTTCGCCGGCATGCTGAAGGAAGACATCGAAGTTCGCGAGTTTCTGAAGAAGAAGCTCAAGAACGCTTCGGTTGGCCGCGTCGTCATCGAGCGCCCCGCCCGCAACGCACGTCTGACCATTTACAGCTCGCGTCCGGGCGTGGTCATCGGCAAGAAGGGCGAGGACATCGAACTGCTCAAGGCCGAGCTGCAACGCCGCATGGGTGTGCCCGTGCACGTGAACATCGAGGAAATCCGCAAGCCGGAAACCGATGCGCAGCTGATCGCCGACTCGATCACCCAGCAGCTCGAGCGCCGCATCATGTTCCGCCGCGCCATGAAGCGCGCGATGCAGAACGCGATGCGCCTCGGTGCCCAGGGCATCAAGATCATGAGCGCCGGTCGCCTGAACGGCATCGAAATCGCACGTACCGAATGGTACCGCGAAGGCCGTGTGCCCCTGCACACCCTGCGCGCCGACATCGACTACGGCTTCTCCGAAGCAGAAACCACCTACGGCATCATCGGTGTCAAGGTGTGGGTCTACAAGGGTGATCACCTCGGCCGCAACGACGCGCCGGTGGTGGAAGAGCCGCAAGACGAACGTCGCCGCCGTCCGGGCCGTCCCGAAGGCCGCCGCCGCGAGGGCGAAGGCCGTCCGGGTGGCAACCGCCGCGGTGGTGCTGGTGGCGCCGGTGCCGGTCGCCGCGCTGCGCCTGGCGCAGATGCGAAGAGTGGAGAATAACGATGCTGCAACCTAAGCGCAGAAAATACCGCAAGGAGCAGAAAGGCCGCAACACGGGTAAGGCTACCCGTGGCAACGCCGTGTCTTTCGGTGAATTCGGCCTGAAGGCAATGGGCCGTGGCCGTCTGACGGCCCGCCAGATCGAGTCGGCACGTCGTGCGATGACCCGTCACATCAAGCGTGGCGGCCGCATCTGGATCCGGATTTTCCCGGACAAGCCGATCTCGAAGAAGCCCGCCGAAGTCCGTATGGGTAACGGTAAGGGTAATCCGGAATACTACGTGGCAGAAATCCAGCCGGGCAAGATGCTGTACGAAATGGATGGCGTGACCGAAGAGCTGGCACGTGAGGCGTTCCGCCTCGCGGCTGCCAAGCTGCCGATCGCCACCAATTTCGTGGTGCGCCAGGTCGGGACGTAAGGAGAGCAGGGATGAAAGCATCCGAACTTCGCGGCAAGGACGCCGCCGGGCTGAACCAGGAGCTCTCCGAGCTGCTGAAGGCCCAATTTAGCCTGCGCATGCAAAAGGCCACCCAACAGCTGCAGAACACCAGCCAGCTGAAGAAGGTGCGCAAGGACATCGCGCGGGTGCAAACCGTGCTGAACGAGAAGGCGACCACGAAATGACTGAAACTGCACAAACGGAATCGTCGCTTCGCCGCACTCTGGTCGGCCGTGTAGTCAGCGACAAGATGGACAAGACCGTCACGGTCCTGATCGAAAACCGCGTCAAGCATCCTCTGTACGGCAAGTACGTGCTGCGTTCGAAGAAGTACCACGCACACGACGAAGCCAACCAGTACAAGGAAGGCGACAAGGTCGAGATCCAGGAATCGCGTCCGCTGTCGCGGACCAAGTCCTGGGTGGTTTCCCGTCTGGTCGAAGCTGCGCGCGTCATCTAAAAAACCACACGGTTTTCGGTTGACTTGCGAGTCCAGGGTTATGTGCTATAATCCTGGACTTCCGCTTTGTTGCATTCGCCTTAGCACCATCACCACGGCGAATCGACTGGGCGAACCTAGGCCGAGCGGCTCCTGATTAACCATGTTCAGGCCGCCTGGTAACTACCGACTTCAAAGTTGATCAACCCAAACGGTTGCTGGCGCAAAGCCGGAGGCCGACGGGACCAAGACTGACCGGCGGGCGTTGCCCGGTGGATTAAGTTGGGAAGATAACACCATGATTCAGACAGAAAGCCGGCTCGAAGTGGCCGATAACACTGGTGCGCGCGAAGTTCTGTGCATCAAAGTGCTGGGTGGGTCCAAGCGCCGTTATGCGAGCGTGGGCGACATCATCAAGGTGACCGTCAAGGACGCAGCGCCGCGCGGTCGCGTGAAGAAGGGCGATATTTACAATGCCGTCGTCGTTCGCACCGCCAAGGGCGTGCGCCGTGCCGATGGTTCGCTCGTCAAGTTCGACAGCAATGCCGCTGTCCTGCTGAACACCAAGCTCGAGCCGATCGGCACCCGTATCTTCGGGCCGGTGACTCGTGAACTCCGTACCGAGCGCTTCATGAAGATCGTGTCGCTCGCGCCGGAAGTGCTGTAAGGAGCCGCCATGAACAAGATTCGCAAAGGCGACGAAGTCATCGTCCTGACCGGCAAAGACAAGGGCAAGCGCGGTACCGTGCAAGCCATGCTCGGCGACAAGGTCGTGGTTGAAGGCGTGAACGTTGCCAAGAAGCATGCACGTCCGAACCCGATGCTGGGCACCACCGGTGGTGTGGTCGACAAGGTCATGCCGCTGCATATTTCCAACGTTGCGCTCGTGGATGCCAATGGCAAGCCGTCGCGCGTCGGCATCAAGGTGGAAGACGGCAAGCGCGTGCGCGTGCTGAAGACCACCGGCGCCGTCGTGGCAGCTTGATTCTGGGCAAGGATAGGAGTTGAGCATGACAGCACGTCTGCAAGAGTTTTACAAAGAACAGGTCGTACCGAAGCTGATCGAACAGTTCGGCTACAAGTCGGTCATGGAAGTGCCGCGCATCACCAAGATCACCCTGAACATGGGCCTTGGCGAAGCCATCAATGACAAGAAGGTCATTGAGCTGGCCGTGGGCGACCTGACCAAGATCGCCGGCCAGAAGCCGGTGGTGACGAAGGCCAAGAAGGCAATCGCAGGCTTCAAGATCCGCCAGGGTTATCCCATCGGCGCGATGGTGACGCTGCGCGGCGAACGCATGTTCGAATTCCTGGATCGTTTCGTGACCGTGGCGCTGCCGCGCGTGCGCGACTTCCGTGGTGTGTCGGGCCGCTCGTTCGATGGTCGTGGCAACTACAACATCGGTGTGAAAGAGCAGATCATTTTCCCCGAAATCGAGTACGACAAGATCGACGCGCTGCGCGGTCTGAACATCAGCATCACGACGACGGCTAAGAATGACGAGGAAGCCAAGGCGCTCCTCGGTGCATTCAAGTTCCCGTTCCGTAATTAAGGGGTTACCGTGGCTAAATTGGCTCTGATTGAACGTGAGAAGAAGCGCGCAAGGCTCGTGGCGAAGTATGCCGGGAAGCGCGCATCCCTCAAGGCCATTATCGACGACCAGGAAAAGTCGGAAGAAGAGCGTTATGGCGCTCGTCTGGAGCTGCAGCAGCTCCCGCGCAACGCGAACCCGACCCGTCAGCGCAATCGCTGCGCGATCACCGGTCGTCCCCGCGGTACCTTCCGCAAGTTTGGCCTGGCGCGTAACAAGATCCGTGAAATCGCCTTCCGTGGCGAAATCCCGGGTCTGACGAAAGCCAGCTGGTAATTACGCACAGGCTACAGGAGAAACAGTATGAGCATGAGCGATCCTATCGCCGATATGCTGACGCGCATCCGCAACGCCCAGGGCGTGCAGAAGGCGTCGGTTGTCATGCCGTCGTCGAAGCTGAAAGTGGCAATCGCCAAGGTCCTGAAGGACGAAGGCTACATCGACGACTACGCCGTGCAGGAAGATGGCGGCAAGGCACAACTGAGCATCGGTCTGAAGTACTACGCCGGCCGTCCGGTCATCGAGCGCATCGAACGCGTCTCGAAGCCCGGCCTGCGCGTGTACAAGGGCCGCAGCGACATCCCCCAAGTGATGAACGGCCTGGGCGTCGCGATCATCTCGACCCCGCAGGGTCTGATGACCGATCGCAAGGCACGTGCCACTGGCGTGGGCGGCGAAGTTCTCTGCTACGTCGCGTAAGGAGTAACCATGTCCCGTGTAGGTAAGGCTCCCATCGCGCTGCCCAAAGGCGCAGAAGTCAATGTGGCGGCTGGCGTGCTCTCCGTTAAGGGCCCGCTCGGCACGCTGACGCAGCCGATTCACAGCCTGGTGCAGGTCAAGGTCGAAAACGACACGCTGACCTTCGTCCCGGCCGACGAATCGCGCGAAGCAAACGCACTGCAGGGCACCATGCGCGCCCTGGTGGCCAATATGGTCAAGGGTGTGACCACCGGTTTCGAGCGCAAGCTGAACCTGGTCGGCGTGGGCTACCGTGCCCAGCTGCAAGGTACCGCGCTCAAGCTCCAGCTTGGTTTCTCGCACGACGTGATCCATGCGATGCCGGAAGGCGTGACGGCGACAACGCCCACGCAGACCGAGATCATCATCAAGGGTGCGGACAAGCAGAAAGTCGGTCAGGTTGCCGCGGAAGTCCGCGCGTACCGTCCGCCTGAGCCCTACAAGGGCAAGGGCGTTCGCTACTCGGACGAGCGCGTCATCCTGAAGGAAACCAAGAAGAAGTAAGGGGTGCAATCATGAACAAGAAAGACGCTCGTTTGCGCCGTGCACGTCAGACCCGCGCCAAGATCGCGGAACTGAAAGTCAATCGTCTGACCGTGTTCCGTACGAATTCGCATATTTACGCCCAGGTCTACTCGCCGTGCGGCACGCAAGTGCTGGCTTCGGCTTCGACCGTCGAGGCAGAAGTGCGCAAGGAACTGACCGGCAGCGGTGCTACCGCCGCCGCTGCGAGCCTGATCGGCAAGCGCATCGCCGAGAAGGCGAAGGCTGCCGGCGTGGAGACCGTTGCGTTCGATCGCGGCGGCTTCCGCTTCCACGGTCGCGTGAAGGCCCTGGCCGACGCTGCGCGTGAAGCCGGCCTCAAGTTCTAAGCGCACAAAGAGAGATACGTCATGGCAAAGATGCAAGCAAAAGTCCAGCAGGACGAACGCGACGACGGCCTCCGCGAGAAGATGATCTCGGTCAACCGCGTCACCAAGGTGGTGAAGGGCGGCCGGATTCTCGGTTTCGCTGCGCTGACCGTGGTCGGTGACGGCGATGGCCGCATCGGCATGGGCAAGGGCAAGGCCAAGGAAGTGCCGGTGGCAGTTCAGAAGGCAATGGACGAAGCCCGTCGCAAGATGGTCAAGGTCTCGCTCAAGAACGGCACGCTGCAACACGAAGTCGTGGGCAAGCACGGCGCCGCCAAGGTGCTGATGATGCCGGCCAAGGAAGGTACCGGCGTGATCGCCGGCGGCCCGATGCGCGCGATTTTCGAAGTGATGGGCGTCACCAACGTGGTGACCAAGTCGCACGGCTCGACCAATCCGTACAACATGGTTCGCGCCACGCTGGACGGTCTTCAGAAGATGAGCACGCCGGGCGAGATCGCCGCGAAGCGCGGCAAGTCGGTCGAAGACATCCTCGGTTAAGGAGTCGGACGAAATGTCGCAACAAACCGTAAAAGTGCAACTCGTGCGCAGCCTGATCGGCACGCGCGAGGATCATCGCGCCACCGTCCGTGGCCTGGGCCTGCGCCGCATCAACTCGGTGTCGGAGCTGCAGGACACGCCCGCCGTGCGCGGCATGATCAACAAGGTGTCGTACCTGGTCAAGGTTCTGGCCTGATACCGGACACGGAGAGCAAGATGCAACTGAACAACCTGAAACCGGCCGCCGGTTCGAAGCACGCCAAGCGTCGCGTCGGCCGCGGTATCGGCTCCGGCCTGGGCAAGACTGCCGGTCGTGGCCACAAGGGTCAGAAGTCGCGTTCGGGCGGCTTCCACAAGGTCGGCTTCGAAGGCGGTCAAATGCCGCTGTATCGTCGCCTGCCGAAGCGCGGCTTCACCTCGCTGACGAAGGAATTCACCGCCGAGGTGAGCCTGCGCGACATCGAGCGTCTGGAAGCGGCCGAAGTGGACCTGCTGGTTCTGAAGCAGGCTGGCCTGGTGGCTGATCTGGTCAAGAGCGCCAAGGTCATCAAGGCCGGTGAGCTGACCCGCAAGGTGACGATCAAGGGTCTGGGTGCCACCGCTGGCGCCAAGGCTGCGATCGAAGCCGCCGGCGGTCAGATCGCGGCGTAATTTAGCAGCTGATTTCGCAGCATAGGCGAGTCACAGTCGGAGCATCGTTTGGCCACGGCGAAACCCAATGCAAGCACGCAAGCCAAGAACACGGCGAAGTACGGCGACCTCAAGCGCCGGCTGATGTTCCTGGTGCTGGCCTTGATCGTGTACCGCATCGGAGCGCATATTCCGGTGCCGGGCATCGATCCTGAACAGCTCGCGAAGCTTTTCCAGAGTCAGTCGGGTGGCATCCTCGGGATGTTCAACCTGTTCTCGGGCGGTGCGCTGTCGCGCTTTACCGTCTTCGCGCTCGGCATCATGCCGTACATCTCGGCGTCGATCATCATGCAGTTGCTGACGATCGTGCTGCCGCAGCTGGAGTCGCTGAAGAAGGAAGGGCAGGCGGGTCAACGCAAGATCACGCAGTACACGCGCTACGGCACGGTGGTCCTGGCCACCTTCCAGGCGCTGTCGATCGCGGTCGCGCTGGAATCCCAGCCCGGCCTGGTGATCGACCCGGGGCTGATGTTCCGGGCCACGGCGGTGATCACGCTGGTGACCGGCACGATGTTCCTTATGTGGCTGGGTGAGCAGATCACCGAGCGGGGTCTGGGCAACGGCATCTCGATCATCATCTTCGGCGGTATCGCGGCGGGCCTGCCCAACGCGATCGGCGGTCTCTTCGAGCTGGTTCGCACCGGTTCGATGAGCATCATCGCGTCGATCCTGATCGTGGCGATCATCGCCGGCGTGACTTTCGCCGTGGTGTTCGTCGAGCGCGGCCAGCGCAAGATCCTGGTGAACTATGCCAAGCGTCAGGTCGGCAACAAGGTGTACGGCGGCCAGTCGTCGCACCTGCCGCTGAAGCTGAACATGGCCGGGGTGATTCCGCCGATCTTCGCATCGTCGATCATCCTGTTCCCGGCGACCATCGCGGGCTGGTTCACCTCTGACTCGACGGGCGCTGCGGGCCGGTTCATCAAGGACCTGGCGGCAACGCTGTCGCCGGGCCAGCCGGTCTACATCCTGCTGTACGCTGCTGCGATTGTATTTTTCTGCTTCTTCTATACGGCCCTGGTGTACAACAGCCGTGAAGTGGCGGACAACCTGAAGAAAAGCGGTGCCTTCATTCCGGGCATTCGTCCGGGCGAGCAGACGACGCGCTACATCGACAAGATCCTTGTGCGTCTGACGCTGGCTGGTGCGATCTACATCACACTGGTCTGCCTGTTGCCGGAATTCCTGGTACTGCGCTGGAACGTTCCGTTCTATTTTGGCGGAACCTCGCTGCTGATCATCGTGGTCGTCACGATGGATTTCATGGCCCAGGTCCAGTCCTATGTCATGTCGCAGCAATATGAGTCCCTGCTGAAGAAAGCGAATTTCAAGGGTAATTTGACCTTGCGCTGAAGCCGGGTCGGTACGGGCTAGGTATGGCAAAAGACGACGTCATCCAGATGCAGGGGGAGGTCCTGGAAAACCTTCCCAATGCGACGTTCCGAGTCAAACTGGAGAATGGCCACGTAGTGCTGGGCCACATCTCCGGGAAGATGAGAATGAACTACATCCGGATTCTTCCGGGTGACAAGGTGACGGTTGAGCTGACTCCATATGATCTGTCACGCGCGCGTATCGTCTTTCGGACGAAGTGAAGCGAACAGGAATTGAAGGAAGAGGAAAATCATGAAAGTGCTGGCTTCTGTTAAGCGCATTTGCCGCAACTGCAAAATCATCAAGCGCAACGGTGTCGTGCGCGTGATCTGCTCGTCGGATCCCCGCCACAAGCAACGCCAAGGCTAATCGTAAAGAGGATTGACGAATGGCACGTATCGCAGGGGTTAACATCCCGAACCACAAGCATACCGAGATCGGCCTGACGGCTATTTACGGTATCGGCCGCTCGCGCGCCCGCAAGATTTGCGAGGCCACCGGCGTTCCGTTTGACAAGAAGGTCAAGGACCTGACCGACGCCGACCTGGAAAAGCTTCGTGACGAAGTCGGCAAGGCCACGGTCGAGGGTGACCTGCGTCGTGAAACCACGATGAACATCAAGCGTCTGATGGACCTTGGTTGCTATCGTGGCGTCCGTCACCGCAGGGGCCTCCCGATGCGCGGTCAGCGCACCCGCACCAACGCCCGTACCCGCAAGGGTCCGCGTAAGGCCGGCGTGGCTCTGAAGAAGTAAAGCCGAAGGCAGAGGAAGAAACTAATGGCAAAAGGTCCGAACAACGCCGCCCAGCGCGCGCGTAAGAAGGTCAAGAAGAACGTTGCCGACGGCATTGCGCACGTCCACGCTTCGTTCAACAACACCATCATCACGATCACCGACCGTCAGGGCAATGCCCTGGCGTGGGCGACCTCGGGTGGCCAGGGCTTCAAGGGTTCGCGCAAGTCGACCCCGTTCGCAGCCCAGGTCGCAGCCGAGAACGCCGGCCGCGTGGCGCAAGACCAGGGCATCAAGAACCTGGACGTGCGCATCAAGGGCCCCGGCCCTGGCCGTGAGTCCGCTGTCCGCGCGCTGAACGCGCTGGGCATCAAGATCTCGGTGATCGAAGACGTGACGCCGGTGCCGCACAACGGCTGCCGTCCGCCGAAGCGCCGCCGCATCTGAGCGACGCCGTCGTACCCGGATAGCCGGCGGGGTTTTCCTGCCGGTGTTCCGGTGTGGTACTATCGCACGTTCACCTGCTGCATCAGCTTTGCGGCAGGTTTTCGTTTTGCGCCTTGCGTTTGTTGGATCGAAGCCTTGTTCCGCGACCCGGCGCAGCCAGTCATGCTTTTGCGCGCACCCTGCGGGGCGTGCGCTGGATAAGCCCACCGTCCGCCACTCGGCGCCCCGCAAGGGCGGAGCAGGCGGACTCGCGGCGCGTACAGAAGGCGCCGCGATCGATCAGGAAGGAAGATAAAGTGGCACGTTATATCGGCCCGAAGGCCAAACTCTCCCGCCGTGAAGGTACCGACCTGTTCCTGAAGAGCGCACGCCGCTCGCTTGCCGACAAGTGCAAGCTGGACAGCAAGCCGGGCCAGCACGGCCGCACCTCCGGTGCACGCACCTCCGACTACGGCAACCAGCTGCGTGAAAAGCAGAAGGTCAAGCGCATCTACGGCGTGCTCGAGCGCCAGTTCCGCCGCTACTTCGCCGAAGCCGACCGCCGCAAGGGCAACACCGGCGAGAAGCTGCTGCAACTGCTGGAATCGCGCCTGGACAACGTCGTCTACCGCATGGGCTTCGGCTCGACCCGCGCCGAAGCGCGCCAGCTGGTCTCGCACAAGGCGATCCTGCTGAACGGCCAGGCCCTGAACGTGCCGTCGGCACAGGTCAAGGCCGGTGACGTCATCACCATCCGCGAGCAGTCGAAGAAGCAAGTCCGCATCGCCGAGGCCCTGTCGCTGGCCGAGCAGTCGGGTTTCCCGCAATGGGTCAGCGTTGACGCGAAGAAGTTCGAAGGCACGTTCAAGCAAGTGCCGGACCGCGCCGATATCTCGGGTGACATCAACGAAAGCCTGATCGTCGAATTGTATTCGCGCTAATCGCTCGAATCTGTCCGACACCATCGAACGGTCAGGGGCTTGCGTTTCCCGTCAAGCTTCACTTTCAGCCCGACGCGCTGCCGCGCGCCGGGCTTATTGCCCATCGTACGATGGGATTTTCAGGTTCCATACGTCAGCCTTATCGGTGTAACGAGCCGAGGGTATTGAAAAGGACAACCTAATGCAAACAGCACTCCTCAAGCCTAAAATCATCGCCGTAGAGCCGCTGGGCGACCACCACGCCAAGGTCGTGATGGAGCCGTTCGAGCGTGGCTACGGCCATACGCTCGGTAACGCCCTGCGTCGCGTGCTGCTGTCGTCGATGGTCGGCTACGCCCCGACCGAAGTCACGATCGCTGGGGTGGTCCACGAGTACTCCACCATCGATGGCGTGCAGGAAGACGTGGTCAACCTGCTGCTCAATCTGAAGGGCGTGGTCTTCAAGCTGCACAACCGCGACGAAGTCACGGTGTCGCTGCGCAAGGAAGGCGAAGGCGTGGTCACGGCTGCCGACATCGAGCTGCCGCACGACGTCGAGATCATCAACCCCGGCCACGTGATCGCTCACCTGTCGGCCGGCGGCAAGCTCGACATGCAGATCAAGGTCGAGCAGGGCCGCGGCTACGTGCCGGGCAACGTGCGCAAGTTCGGCGACGAATCGGGCAAGGTCATCGGCCGCATCGTGCTGGACGCCTCGTTCTCGCCGGTGCGCCGCGTGTCGTACGCGGTGGAATCGGCCCGCGTCGAGCAGCGTACCGACCTCGACAAGCTGGTCATGAACATCGAGACCGACGGCGTGATCTCGCCCGAGGAAGCGATCCGCCAGTCGGCCCGCATCCTGGTCGACCAGCTGTCCGTGTTCGCCGCGCTGGAAGGCACCGAGTCGTCGGCGGAAGCCGCCTCGAGCCGCACGCCGCAGATCGACCCGATCCTGCTGCGCCCGGTCGACGACCTGGAGCTGACGGTGCGCTCGGCCAACTGCCTGAAGGCCGAGAACATCTACTACATCGGCGACCTGATCCAGCGTACCGAGAACGAGCTGCTGAAGACCCCGAACCTGGGTCGCAAGTCGCTCAACGAAATCAAGGAAGTGCTGGCTTCGCGCGGCCTGACCCTTGGCATGAAGCTCGAGAACTGGCCGCCCGCAGGCCTCGAGAAGTAATGTCGCTGCGTGCCGCGCGGGGCTGGTCCCCGCGCGGCGCGCGGCGATTCCGGCAGCCGGCATGTGCCGGCCGCTTCAACCGACTACCGGCCCGCGCCGAACCGGGGAATGTCCCGGCCAAGCGATAGAAGAGCTGGTCAAACATTGCAATAAAGGAATCATCATGCGTCACCGTCATGGTTTGCGGAAACTGAACCGCACCTCGTCGCACCGTCTCGCGATGCTGCGCAACATGTCCAACTCGCTGTTCCAGCACGAGCTGATCAAGACCACCCTGCCCAAGGCCAAGGAACTGCGCAAGGTCGTCGAGCCCCTCATCACGCTGGCCAAGAAGGACACCGTTGCCAACCGCCGCCTGGCCTTCGCCCGCCTGCGCGACCGCGACATCGTCACCAAGCTGTTCACCGAACTGGGCCCGCGCTACAACGCCCGTCCGGGTGGCTACACGCGTATCCTGAAGTTCGGCTTCCGCCAGGGCGACAATGCGCCGATGGCGCTGGTCGAGCTGGTCGACCGTCCGGAAATCACCGAAGCCCCGGCCGAAGAAGCCGCGGAATAAGGTCGATGCCGTCCCGCCGCCGCGACCATCGGTCCCGGCGGCAGGCGCGGACACCGCTTACAATCGAGCCAGGCTGATGCCTGGCTCTTTTGTTTTGCGGAGCCGCGTGGCGAGTGAGAGACGAGCGATGAGCGACGGCGAGATGGGCGAAACGGGCGAAACGGGCGGGACCGGCGATCCGGGCGCGGCGGACGATCCGGGCCGGACGATGCTGCTGGTGATGACGGCGCTGCCCGATGCCGAGGCCGCCGCGCGCGTGGCGCGCGCCGTGCTCGCGTCGCGCCTGGCGGCCTGCGTGAACCGGCTCGCGCCGTGCGAGTCGGAATACTGGTGGCGCGGCCAGCTCGAGACCGCCAGCGAATGGCCGCTGCTGATCAAGACCACGCGCGACCGCTACGCCGCGCTGGAAGCGGCGATCCGCCAGGCCCATCCCTACGAGGTGCCGGAGATCGTCGCGCTGCCCGTGGCGGCGGGCTTCGCGCCCTACCTCGCCTGGGTGGCCGCGGAAACGCGCCCGGCCGCAGGCGGGGACACACAGGCGTAGCAACGGCCGGCCGCGGCGGCGATGCCCGCAGCGGGCGGATGAACCAACGATTTTCAAGGACAGAGCATGGGTTTCGCAGTGGCGTCGGGCGCGTTTGGCCACCGGTTCGCGGTGGTGCGGCAAAGTGCCGCGGCGCGTTTCCTGGTAGCGCTGTCGGCGGCGCTGCTGGCCGTGCTTTGCCTCTGCCTCGGCGGCACCGCGCATGCCGCGAGCGAGGACGATTTCCTGCCGCCCGAGCAGGCCTTTCGCTTTGCCGCGCGCCAGCTGGACCCGCAGACCGTCGAGGTCCGCTTCGACGTGGCCGACGGCTACTACCTCTACCGCGACCGCTTCGCGTTCGCCGCGCAGCCGGCCTCGGTCAGGCTCGGCACGCCGGTCTTTCCGCCCGGCAAGGTCAAGTTCGACGAGACCTTCGGCAAGGAGATGGAGACCTATCACGGCGGCGTGACCATCCGCGTGCCGGTCGCGTCGCTGCCCGCCGACGGCAAGTGGTCGCTGGCGGTGACTTCGCAGGGCTGCGCCGACAAGGGCCTGTGCTACCCGCCGCAGGAGCACGTCTTCAAGGTCGGCGGCGGCATGCTGGACGGCCTGTTCGGCAAGCGCGCCAGGCCCGAGTCCAGCCCCGCAGGCGCCGCCGCGCAGGCGGAAGGCGCGGGTAGCGTCGGCAGTGCCGACAGTGCCGGCGCCGCGCCGGCCGCTCCGGCTCCCGCCGCGCGCCTGGCGGCCGCGGTGGACGAGAACGACCGCATCGCCGGCGCGCTGGCCAGCCGCAACCTCGGCCTGGTCGCCGCGCTGTTCTTCGGCCTCGGCCTGCTGCTGACCTTCACGCCGTGCGTGCTGCCGATGGTGCCCATCCTGTCTTCCATCGTGGTGGGCGAGCACGTCACGCGCGGCCGCGCGCTGCTGGTGTCGCTGTCCTACGTGCTCGGCATGGCGGTGGTCTACACCGGCGTCGGCGTGGCCGCCGGCCTGCTTGGCGAAGGCCTGTCGGCGGCGTTGCAGGCGCCCTGGGTGCTGGCGTTGTTCGCCGCGCTGATGGTGGCCCTGTCGCTCTCCATGTTCGGCCTGTACGAGCTGCAGTTGCCGCAGCACTGGCAGGCCCGCCTGACCGAATCGTCCAACCGCCGCCAGGGCGGGCAACTGGTGGGCGCCGCGGTCATGGGCGCGATCTCCGCGCTGATCGTCGGCCCCTGCGTGACGGCGCCGCTGGCGGGCGCGCTGGCCTATATCGCGCGCACCGGCGACGCCGTCACCGGCGGCGGCGCGCTGTTCGCGATGGCGCTCGGCATGGGCGTGCCGCTGGTGCTGGTGGGCGTGGGCGCGGGCAACCTGCTGCCGCGCGCCGGCCGCTGGATGGAGATGACCAAGCGCTTCTTCGGTTTCCTGCTGCTGGGCGTGGCGCTGTGGATGGTCAGCCCGGTGCTGCCGGCCTGGGCCCTGATGACGGGCTGGGCGGCGCTGCTGCTGGTGGGCGCGGTGTTCCTGAGCGCCTTCGACGCGCTCGGCCCGGATCCGCACGGGCTGGCCCGCGTGGGCAAGGGCCTCGGCCTGCTGGCCGCGCTGGCCGCCGCCATCCTGCTGCTGGGGCTGGCCTCGGGCGGCCGCGATCCGCTGCAGCCGCTGGCGCACCTGGCGGCGCTGCGGGCGGTTCCGGAGGCCACCGCCGGCCGGCTGCCCGAGGTGCGCTTCGAGCGCGTGCGCTCGCTGGCCGAACTCGACGCGCGCGTGGCGCGGGCCGCCGCCGCCGGCCAGCCGGTGCTGCTGGATTTCTACGCGGACTGGTGCGTGAGCTGCAAGGAGATGGAGCGCTTCACGTTCAGCGACGAGCGCGTGCGCGCGCGCCTGTCCGGCGTGGTGATGCTGCAGGCCGACGTCACCCGCAACAATGCCGACGACCGCGCGCTGCTCAAGCGCTTCGGCCTGTTCGGCCCGCCCGGCATCATCCTGTACGGCGCCGACGGGCGCGAGCGGCCGGTGCGCGTGATCGGCTACCAGCCGGCCGCGCGCTTTCTCGACAGCCTGTCGCGCGCGTTCGGCGCCAACGCCAGCGCCTGAGCCGGCGCGGATCCGGATCCGGTACGGGCCGGGAGCGGTTCAGTTCTGCTCCAGCCGCCGCCCCAGCGCCCACACCACGCCCAGCACCACCACCACCGCGCCCATCAGCCCCAGCGACCACCAGAAGCCCTGCGGCTCGCGCAGCCACGGCATGCGCTCGAAGTTCATGCCGAAGATGCCGGTGATCAGGGTCAGCGGCATGAACAGCGCGGTGATCAGCGTCAGCGTGCGCATGGTGCGGTTGGTGCGGTGCGCCACCGCCGAGAAATGGATCTGCACCGCGGATTCGATCGAATCCTCGAGCCGGCGCGCGTGCGCGAGCACGCGCGAGATGTGCTCCATCACGTCGTTGATGCGCACCAGCAGCGCATCGTCGCGGCCGGCCGGGCCGGACTGGCCCTCGCTTTCGATGCTGTAGCTGTTGTCGAGCAGGCTGTCGCGGAATTCCTGCAGCGCGTCGTGCTGCTCCTCGCACAGGTGCTCGAGCCGGCGCAGCTCGATGCGCGCGTCGAGCAGTCCTTCCCAGCTGGAGAAACTGCGGCGCGTGCTGAGCAGCGCGCGCTGCCAGCGGTCGAGCTGGCGCGTGAGCGGCGCGCGCAGCTCCAGGTAGCGGTCCACCATCGCGTTGAGCAGCCGCAGCATCAGGTCCTCGGGGCGCGTCGGCGGGCGGATGCCGTGCACCAGCGCGGCCTGCCCGTTGGCGCGCGCCTTGCCGGCCGGCTGCGGGCGCGGCTCGCGGCATAGCTCGAGCAGCCGCTGGCGCACCTGGTCGAGCGTGCGCGACTGCGCCGGCCGCACCGTCAGCAGCACGTTGTCGAACACGAAGCAGGTGACCGGCTGGGTGTCGATGCGCGCCAGCGCGGGCAGGAAGCCCGGCGGGTAGCGGCGCGGCTTGGCCGCGGCCGGCCGGGCGGCCGTGGTGGTGGCCGTGGTGGCGGGCGTTGTCGCCGCGTTGGCCGCCGGCACTACCGGCGGCGTCGGTGCATTCGGCGCCGCCGGTGCCGCCGCGTTCGCCGGCGCCGGCTCGCCGCCGGCCTCGGCGATCAGCCGGCTGGTCTCGAAGGTGAGCTTGCGGAAGACCACCATGTCGTAGGCATGGGTCGTGTCGAAATACGACGGATGCGACGGGTTGGTGGCGTCGAGCAGATGCAGGTCCAGCACCGGCGCGCCGGTCAGCACCTGCACGCTGTCGCGCCACGCGGCCGGCGCCGCGCCGACTTCCTCGATCGGCGTGTCGACCCACACGAAGCGCGCGGCCGCGTTGCCGGCGAGGAAGTCGCGCGCCTCGTCGAGCGAGGCGAGCTGGTGGACCTGGCTGGCGGAGAAGCCTAGCAGTTGCATCCGTGCCGGTTCAGCGCGTGAGCAGGCGGGCCGCGTCGCGCGCGAAGTAGGTCAGGATGCCGTCGGCGCCGGCGCGGCGGAAGGCCAGCAGCGACTCCATCATGACCTTGTCGTGGTCCAGCCAGCCGTTCTGCGCGGCGGCCTTGAGCATCGCGTACTCGCCGCTGACCTGGTAGACGTAGGTCGGGAAGCGGAATTCGTCCTTCACGCGGCGCACGATGTCCAGGTACGGCATGCCGGGCTTGACCATCACCATGTCGGCGCCTTCCATGATGTCCTGCGCCACTTCGCGCAGGGCCTCGTCGGTGTTGGCCGGGTCCATCTGGTAGGTCATCTTGTTGCCCTTGCCCAGGTTGGCCGCCGAGCCCACCGCGTCGCGGAAGGGGCCGTAGAACGCCGACGCGTACTTGGCCGAGTAGGCCATGATGCGGGTGTGGATGTGGGCGTCGTTCTCGAGCGCGGCGCGCACCGCGCCGATGCGGCCGTCCATCATGTCGGACGGCGCCACGATGTCCACGCCGGCCTCGGCCTGCGTGAGCGCCTGCCTGACCAGGATCTCGACGGTGATGTCGTTGATCACGTAGCCGTTGTCGTCGAGCACGCCGTCCTGGCCGTGGCTGGTGTACGGGTCCAGCGCCACGTCGGTGAGCACGCCCAGTTCGGGGAAGCGGTCCTTGAGCGCGCGCACGGCGCGCGGGATCAGGCCTTCGGCATTGGTGGCCTCGATGCCGTCCGGCGTCTTGAGCGACGGGTCGATCACCGGGAACAGCGCGATCACCGGAATGCCCAGCTTCACGCAATCCTCCGCCACCGGCAGCAGCAGGTCCACCGAGACGCGCTCCACGCCCGGCATGGACGCCACGCTCTGGCGCTGGTTGTGGCCGTCGAGGATGAACACCGGGTAGATCAGGTTGTCCGGCGACAGGCGGTTTTCGCGCATCAGCCGGCGCGAGAAATCATCGCGGCGCATGCGGCGCGGACGGTACTCGGGGAAAGTGGACATGGCTTGAGGTGAGGGAGTCGGGAGAAAAAAATCGGGACCGGTCGGCAGGAGATGGGCGGAGATGGCGCAGAGGCTGGACATGGCCGCCACCGGCCGCGATGTGGCGCGCGCGTGATCGGGCAGGCTGCCGGGCAAGAAAAACTAAACTTTTGATCGTGCCCGCTATCATACTCGCGGACACCCTGTGTTGCGCTTGCGCGATGCAGCGTCCCCCGCTACTCCTCCCTGAGCGGGTACCCGCCCTCAACCGGCGGGAAAGTTCGCCCCCGTTGCTTGCAACGGGGTTTTTTTTGCGCAGCGCCGGGTACGCGGCGGCGGGTATTCTGCGGCTATTCCGCGGCTATTCCGCGGCTATTCCGCGGCCGGGTCCGGCGCGCCTTCGGCCGGCGCCGGTTCGGTTCCCGGCCCGGTCTCCGGCTCCGTTCCCGGCGCCGCCGCCGGCTGCGCCTCGGGCAGCCCCATCCAGCCGGCCACCACGCGCTGCGCTTCCTCGATGCCGCGCCGCTTGAGGCTGGAGAACAACTGCGCCGTCAGCGCCACCGGCGTGTCGAGCTGCCCGGCGTAGCCGGCCAGGATCTTGCGCGTCTCGCGCAGGGCCAGGGCGTTCTCGCTGTTGGTCAGCTTGTCGGCCTTGGTCAGCAGCACGTGGATGGGCCGGCCGGTCGGCAGGAACCACTCCACCATCTGGCAATCGAGGTCGGTAAACGGGCGGCGCGCGTCCATCATCAGCACCAGGCCGGCGAGCTGCGTGCGGGTCTGCACGTAGTCGCTGAGCAACCCCTGCCAGTGGAACTTGGCCGAGCCCGAGACCTGCGCGTAGCCGTAGCCGGGCAGGTCGACCAGGAAGGCCAGCGGGTCCGGCGCCTTGACCGGCGCCACCGCGAAATAGTTGATGTGCTGGGTGCGGCCCGGCGTGCGCGAGGAGAAGGCCAGCCGCTTCTGGTTGCACAGCACGTTGATGGCGGTCGATTTGCCGGCGTTGGAGCGGCCGGCGAAGGCCACTTCCGGCACCGCCGTGGCGGGCAGGTCGCGCAGGTGGTTGACGGTGACGAAGAAGCGGGCCTGGTGTAGGAGGGACATGCGCGTGGGCAATGAGGCGGGGCGGCGGCGGCGCGCGAGAGATTGGCGCTGCCGGCGCGGTCGCGCCGAAGTGAGTAAGGCGGGCGGCACTTGGGCCACCGGGTTGGCCGGGGGTGGCGTCGGGCCGCGTCGCAGCGCGCACATCCTCTATCCGGCACACGATTTATTGTACAATAACGCGGTTAACGGCCTCCCGATTGCGTGACGCGTGACATCCTTGGCACGCTTCATTGCGCATGAAGGAAGCCTTGCGTGTCCGTTCCATCGTGGTAGCGCGGCCTGCGGTTCCGGCCTCGTTGCGGCGGCGCCAAGAACCCGGTGCCGGCACAGCGGGGCAAATCGGCACCGGAAGTCCGCTACCTGGATATTCGCACGGTCCGCCGCATCCGCACGATTCGTTTCGATGCCATTTCGATTCCGTTCTGCGTGGGCGCGGCGCCATCCGGGTTGCGTCTGGGCGTTGTCGGTTCAGGCGGCCGGGTGGCCGTCGTGATGAATTTCCGATGTCAAAGTCCCGGCCCTGCGCGTCCTCACCGCAGGCAAGAGGCTGAGCGGCGTGCTCCGTGGAATTCAAAACAATCAGAGAAGGTGTGCGAATGAACCGCATTGCGAAACTTCTGGCTGTCATGGCGCTGGGCCTGCCTGCAACCGCCATGACGGGTCTGGCATCTGCAGCCGAGCAGCCCGCCGCGAAGGCCGATCCGGCCAAGGGCGAGACGCTGTACACGCAAGGTGCGCCCGATCGCAATGTGCCCGCCTGCCTGAGCTGCCACGGCGACGGCGGCAACAGCGGCGCCGCCGTCAATCCCAAGCTGGCCGCCCAGCATCCCGAATACGTCCACAAGCAGCTCGACGACTTCAAGGCCAAGACCCGCAGCAACGCCATCATGTCGCCGTACGCGGCGGCGCTGTCCGAGCAGGAAATGAAGGACGTCGGCGCCTACCTGGCCAAGCAGTCGCTGAAGCCGGCCACCGCCAAGAACAAGGACACCATCGAGGCCGGCCAGAAGATCTACCGCGGCGGCATCGCGGCCAAGGGCGTGCCGGCCTGCGCGGCCTGCCACGGCCCCACCGGCGCCGGCATTCCCGCGCAGTACCCGCGCATCGGCGGCCAGTGGTCCGAGTACACCGAGGCACAGCTGGTCGCATTCCGCCAGGGCACCCGCAAGAACAACACCGTGATGACCACGATCGCCGCCAAGATGTCGGACGCCGAGATCAAGGCCGTCGCCGACTACGTCGCCGGTGTGCGTTGAGGGGTAGAGGCGGAAACCCTGGCGTCGTTGCGCGGCGTGCCGCGCCTGATGTACTGTCGCCAGGCTTCTGCCTGAAACCACCTCCCAAAGTCGTTCCGCGCCGGCGCAACCAAGCAGCCCGGCGGCAATCGAAGAGGGTGGCCTGCGCGAGCATGCCCACCCTCTTTTTATTTGATGGCCCCGGGCCACACTGCACATGTCGACCGCTTCCACGTCAGGACTGCACCTGAAGACCTCCCACCGCCTGCTGCGCGACACGGTGGAGCTGCTGTCCTCGATGCGTTTCGCCATCACGCTGCTGACCGTGATCGCCATCGCCAGCGTGATCGGCACGGTCCTCAAGCAGAACGAGCCGTACCCCAACTACGTCAACCAGTTCGGGCCGTTCTGGGCCGACCTGTTCCACACGCTGTCGCTGCAGAAGGTCTACGGCTCCTGGTGGTTCCTGCTGATCCTGGCCTTCCTGGTGGTCTCCACCTCGCTGTGCCTGACGCGCAACGCGCCCCGCATGATCACCGACATGCGCTCGTGGAAGGACCACGTGCGCGAGCGCAGCCTGCGTGCCTTCCACCACCGCGCCGAGTTCGACGCCGGCCGGCCGCGCGCCGATGCGGTGGCGCGCCTCGCCGCGCTGCTGTCCAACCGCGGCTACCGCGTCAAGGCGGTGCCGCACGAGGGCGCCACGCTGCTGGCGGCCAAGGCCGGCTCGGCCAACAAGCTCGGCTACATCCTCGCGCACACCGCCATCGTGGTGATCTGCATCGGCGGCCTGCTCGACGGCGACATGCTGATCCGCGCGCAGATGTGGTTCGGCGGCAAGACGCCGATCAGCGGCAACGCCGTGATCACCGACATTCCGCCGCAGCACCGCCTGTCGGCGGGCAATCCGGGCTTCCGCGGCAACGCCTTCGTGCCGGAAGGCGCGACCGTGTCCACCGCCATCCTCAACATCGCCGACGGCGCGCTGGTGCAGGACCTGCCGTTTACCATCACGCTCAAGAAGTTCACCGTCGAGCACTACTCGACCGGCATGCCCAAGCTGTTCGCCTCCGACGTGATCATCACCGACCGCGCCACCGGCCGCCGCACCGAGGCCACCGTCAAGGTCAACGAGCCGCTGGTGGTGGACGGCGTGGCGATCTACCAGTCGAGCTTCGAGGACGGCGGCTCCCGGCTGAAATTCGTCGGCTACCCGATGCAGGGCGGCAGCGGCAAGACCTTCGCCTTCGCCGGCACGGTGGGCGCCAACACGCCGCTGGCCGGCACCGGCAGCGCCGCCGACGCCGACGGCCTGACGGTGGAGTTCAGCGATTTCCGCCCGATGAACATCGAGAACGTCACCGACGCCTCCGGCAAGCCCGACGCGCGCGGCGTGGCGCACAAGTCGTTCAACGAGAAGCTCGAGTCGCACCTCGGCTCGGCGGTCAACCCGGACCGCGCCAAGGAACTGCGCAACGTGGGCCCGTCGGTGCAGTACAAGCTGCGCGACCGCAACGGCCAGGCGCGCGAATTCAACAACTACATGGTGCCGGTGCAGCTCGACGGCCAGACCGTGTTCCTGGCCGGCATGCGCGATTCGCCCAGCGAGCCGTTCCGCTACCTGCGCATTCCCGCCGACGAGCAGAACAGCGTGGCGGACTGGATGCGCCTGCGCGCCGCGCTGCAGGACCGCGCGCTGCGCGGCGAGGCGGCGCGCCGCTTCGCGCTGGTGTCGATGCCCGGCGCCGAGCGCGAGATCCTGCGCGGCCAGCTTGCCGAAAGCGCGCTGCGCGCGCTCGATCTGTTCGCCGGCGCCACGCGCAGCAGCCCGCAGGCGCCGCCGGGCGGCTTCACCGCGATCGCCGCGTTCCTCGAGAAATCGGTGCCGCAGGCCGAGCAGCAGAAGGCGGCCGACGTCCTGCTGAAGATCCTCAACGGCTCGATGTGGGAACTGTGGCAACTGGCGCGCGCGCGCGACAACCTGCCGGTGGTGCCGAATAGTGCGCAGAGCGGCGCTTTCATCCAGCAGGCCGTCAACGCGCTGTCCGACAGTTTTTTCTACACGGCGCCGGTTTTCCTGCAACTGGATGACTTCACCGAGGTCAAGGCCAGCGTGTTCCAGATGACTCGTGCGCCTGGAAAGAACATCGTGTATCTTGGCTGTCTGCTGCTGGTGCTGGGCGTGTTTTCCATGTTCTACATCCGCGAGCGCCGCGTCTGGCTGTGGGTCAAGGACCCGGCGGGCGATGGCGCCGATGGCGCCGATAGTACCGATGGTGGCGGGAATGTGCAGGGCGCCGCCAGCCACGTGCTGATGGCCATGTCCACGCAGCGCCGCACGCTGGACTTCGAGAAGGAGTTTGCCGCGCTGCGCGACGATGTCGGCCGCGCCGCCGGCATCGTCGCGCTGCGCGGCACGGACGGCGAAAACGGTAACAGCAGCAGCAACGACAGCAGCAACGGCAACAAGCGCGACACAAGCGAAGAGAACAATAAGAGCGACGACAACGGTACGAGCGATGCAGGCAGCGCGGGCGGCACCACCGATGCCTCCCCGGGCACGCCGGCCGCGCATTGAACGAGGCCGCCCCCGCAATCAAGCAGGAACCACTATGTCTTCGAATGTGAATCAGGCTAGGACGGCCATGCCGGCAAGCACGGCCGCCCGCGCCAGCGCCGGCATCCCCGCCGGCGACCAGGCTTACCTGGAGCCGTCGTTTCTGCGCCGCCTGGGCTGGACCGACTGGCTGTTCGCGCTGCTGCTGGCGCTGGGCGCGGGCTTCGCGCTCGCGCGCTACGGCGAGTGGATGAACGTCTACGACAAGGGCGTGCTGATCGCCGCGGTGCCGACCTTCGCGCTGCTGGGCTGGCACTGGAAGCCGCTGCGGCTGCTGATGGTGGCGCTGGCGGTGCTGGCGCTGTTCGCCATCCAGCTCTACCACGGCCAGCTGGCGCGCGCCGAGCAGGCCTTCTTCCTCAAGTATTTCCTGTCGAGCCAGTCGGCCATCCTGTGGATGAGCGCGCTGGTGTTCCTGTCCACGCTGTTCTACTGGGGCGGCCTGCTGGCGCGCGCCGAGACCGGCATGCAGATCGGCAGCAAGATGGTGTGGGCGGCGGTGGTGCTGGGCTTCACCGGCATGCTGGTGCGCTGGTACGAGTCGTACCTGATCGGCGCCGACATCGGCCACATTCCCATCTCCAACCTGTACGAAGTGTTCGTGCTGTTCACGCTGATCACCTCGCTGTTCTACCTGTACTACGAAAGCCACTACGGCACGCGCGCGCTCGGGCCGTTCGTGATGCTGGTGGTGTCGGCCGCGGTCGGCTTCCTGCTCTGGTACACGGTCAGCCGCGACGCCAGCGAGATCCAGCCGCTGGTGCCCGCGCTGCAAAGCTGGTGGATGAAGATCCACGTGCCGGCCAACTTCATCGGCTACGGCACCTTCGCGCTGGCCGCGATGGTGTCGTCGGCCTACCTGCTCAAGCAGCGCGGCATCCTGGCCGACCGCCTGCCCTCGCTCGAGGTGCTCGACGATGTGATGTACAAGGCGATCGCGGTCGGTTTCGCCTTCTTCACCATCGCCACCATCCTTGGCGCGCTGTGGGCGGCCGAGGCCTGGGGCGGCTACTGGAGCTGGGACCCGAAGGAAACCTGGGCGCTGATCGTCTGGCTCAACTACGCGGCGTGGCTGCACATGCGCCTGATGAAGGGCCTGCGCGGCACTGTGGCGGCCTGGTGGGCGCTGGTCGGGCTGCTCGTGACCACCTTCGCCTTCCTCGGCGTGAACATGTTCCTGTCCGGCCTGCACAGCTACGGCGAACTCTGACGCCGGGGGCCGCCGCCGCGGCGCCGCCAGGAAGACCCGCCGTCCGACCGGCGGGTTTTTTTTCGCCCGCATGGAATAAACACGTCACATCCGGTGTTTACTGGAGGGACGGCGCCGGCTGGCGGCGCCGACCCGCATGGAGACACCCATCATGGTCCGTTCCCGCCTTTTTGCAGTACCTGCCCTGACTTCGCTGTCGCGTCCCGCCGCGCTCGCCTTCGCCTGCTCCGCCGTGCTGCTGTCCGCCTGCTCGGGCATGGGTGGCATTGGCGGGGCCGGCAACATGCCGCCCACGGTGAAGGTCGCCAATGGCGCGCTGACCGATCCGCAAGGCCTGACGCTCTACACCTTCGACCGCGACAGCGGCGACAAGAGCGCGTGCAACGGCGGCTGCGCCACCAACTGGCCGCCGCTGCTGGCGTCGCCGGGCACCAGCGCGATGGGCAGCTACACCATCATCACGCGCGACGACGGCGCCAAGCAGTGGGCCTACCGCGGCAAGCCGCTGTACCGCTTCGCCAAGGACGCCAAGCCGGGCGACCGCGCCGGCGACAACATCAACAACGTCTGGCACGTCGCCACGCCCTGAGCGCGGCGCGCGTAGCCCGGGCCCGGGGCCGTGGACGGCTTCGACCGCCAGTTGGTGGCGCTGGCGCCGCGCCTGCGGCGCCATGCGCGTGGCCTGACCGGCGATGCGGCATCGGCCGACGACCTGGTGCAGGACACGCTCGAGCGCGCCCTGCGCTACCGCTGGCGCTTCCGCCTGCGCGCGGGTGCCTGGTGGGGTGACGGCGCCGACGGGCTGCTGTCCTGGCTGCTGACCATGATGCACAGGCTGCGCATCAATGCCTACCGGCGAGCCGACCTCGTGATCTTTGCCGACACCCTGCCCGACGTACCCAGCGCTGCGCCCGGCCCGGCCCTCCGGCTCGACCTGGCGCGCGCGCTGGCCCAGTTGCCCGAGGCCCAGCGCGCGGTGCTGCTGCTGGTCGGCCTGGAGCAGTTCACCTATGCCGAGGCGGCGCAGGTGCTGGGCGTGCCGGCCGGCACCGTGATGTCGCGGCTGGCGCGCGCGCGCGAACGCATGCGCGAACTGATGGACGGCGCCGCGCCGGCCGCCGGCATCGCCGCAAGCAGTGGCACCGGCCCCGGCGCCGGGGCGGGCGGCCCCGGACTGCAGCGAGTCAAATGATGCCGCCGATCAGCGAATCCGATCTTCATGCCTACGCCGACGGCCGGCTCGATCCGTCCCGCCGCGCCGAGGTGGAGGCGTTCCTGGCGGCCCACCCGGAGGCTGCCGGGCGCGTCGGCGCCTGGCGCCGCCAGGCGCAAGAACTGCATGCCGCGCTCGACGGCGTGCTCAACGAGGCGGTGCCGCTGCGCGCGCTGCCGCCGCGCCTGCAAGGCCGCGCCGCCGGGCCGGCCGCGCGCGCGGCCGGCTGGCGCATGGCGCTGGCCGCCAGCATGGCCTCGCTGGTGGCCGGCGGCGCGGCCGGCTGGCTCGCCCACGGCCACGCGGACGACCTTGCCGCGCGCGCGCCGTCGGCCGAGCGCTTCGCGCGCGAGGCGCTGGCCAGCCACGTGGTCTACGCGCCGGAAGTGCGCCATCCGGTGGAAGTGGCGGCCTCGGACGAGGCGCACCTGGTGGCCTGGCTGTCCAAGCGCCTGGGCGCGCCGCTGCGCGTGCCCGACCTGCGGGCCGAGGGCTACCGCCTGATCGGCGGGCGCCTGGGCGTGGCCGAGGGCGGCCCGTCGGCCATGCTCATGTACGAGGCCGACAACGGCAGCCGCGTCTCGCTGCAACTGCGGCACATGGCGCCCGGCACGGCGGACGCGGCTTTCCGGCTCGAGCGCCTGCCCGGCAATGCCGGCGGCGCCGGTGCCGCCGCGGCCTTCTACTGGGTGGACCGCGACCTCGGCTTCGCGCTGGCCGGGCCGCTCGAGCGCGCGGCGCTGCTGGCGCTGGCGCAGGCGGTCTACCGCCAGTACCAGGACGGCTGAGACGGTGGCGGGGCCGCCGCCGCGATGCCGAAAAAGATGTCACGATTCGCCGGCACCAGGCGAGCGCGCGCGGTCCAACCGGACAGGCGCGCCGGGCGCCGGCCGGCGCGCGCGAACCTGCATGCAACAAGGAATGCCAACGATGCTGATCCCTTCTCCCAAATGGCTGCGCGGCGGCGACATCGCCGCCAGCGAGATCACGCCGCGCAGTGTCTTCGAATCGCGCCGCCGCCTGATGGCGCTGGCCGCGGCCGGCGCCGCCGGGAGCACCCTGGCGCCCTGGTTCGCGCGCAGCGCGCTGGCGCAGGCGCCGCGCGGCCGGAAGCTCGCGGCCACGCCCAACAACGCCTACGTGGTGCCGGAAAAGCGCACGCCCTACGAGGACGTCACCACCTACAACAACTTCTACGAGTTCGGCACCGACAAGTCCGACCCGGCGCACAACGCCGGCACGCTGCGCACGCGGCCGTGGCAGGTTGCCGTCGAGGGGCTGGTGAAGAAGCCCAGGGTCTACGACATCGACGAGCTGCTGCGCCTGATGCCGCTGGAGGAGCGCGTCTACCGTATGCGCTGCGTGGAAGGCTGGTCGATGGTGATCCCGTGGAGCGGCTATTCGCTGGCCGAGCTGATCCGCCGCGTCGAGCCGCAGTCCGGCGCCAGGTACGTGGAATTCGTCACCCTTGCCGACAAGAAGCAGATGCCCGGGCTGGGCAGCCGCGTGCTGGACTGGCCGTACACCGAGGGCCTGCGCATGGACGAGGCCATGCATCCGCTGACCCTGTTGGCCTTCGGCCTGTACGGCGAGGTGCTGCCCAACCAGAACGGCGCGCCGGTGCGCGTGGTGGTGCCGTGGAAGTACGGCTTCAAGAGCGCCAAGTCCATCGTCAGGATCCGCTTCGTCGACCAGCAGCCCAGCACCAGCTGGAACCTGGCCGCGGCGCAGGAATACGGCTTCTATTCCAACGTCAACCCGGACGTGGACCACCCGCGCTGGAGCCAGGCCACCGAGCGCCGCATCGGCGAGGACAAGAGCGGCGGCGGCTTCAGCGCGCTGTTCGCGCCTAAGCGCAAGACGCTGCCGTTCAACGGCTACGCGCCGCAGGTGGCGTCGCTGTACCAGGGCATGGACCTGAGGAAGTTCTTCTGATGGCGCGGCCGGACCTGTCGCCGCCGCGCGCCGGGGCGGGCAGCGGGCGCGCCGCGCGGCCCGCGCCGGCGGGCCTGGCCACGCTGGCGCCGGGGCGCGTGCGCATCGTCAAGGCGCTGGTGTGGGTGCTGGCGCTGCTGCCGTTCCTGCGGCTGCTCGCGCTGGGCTTCGCCGGCGAGTTCGGTGCCAACCCGCTGGAGTTCGTCACGCGCTCGACCGGCACCTGGACGCTGGTGATGTTGTGCGCCACGCTGGCGGTGACGCCGCTGCGCCGGCTCACCGGATGGCACTGGCTCGCGCGCCTGCGGCGCATGCTGGGCCTGTTCGCCTTCTTCTATGCGTTGCAGCACTTCCTGCTGTGGCTCGCGGTGGACCGCGGCTTCGACGTGGCCTACATGGTCAAGGACATCGCCAAGCGGCCGTTCATCACGGTGGGGTTTGCCGCGTTCGCGCTGATGGTGCCGCTGGCGGCGACCTCGACCAGCGCGATGGTCCGCCGGCTGGGCGGCCGGCGCTGGCAATGGCTGCATCGCGCCGTCTACGCCATCGCCGTGCTGGGGATCCTGCACTACTGGTGGCACAAGGCGGGCAAGCACGATTTCGGCACGGTCTCGGCCTATGCCGCGGTGGTGTTCGTGCTGCTGGCGGCGCGCGTGTGGTGGTGGTGGCGCAAGCCCGCGCCGCAGGCGGCGCGGCGCTGAGCTTTTCTTCGGGATTGCGGGAATGCCGATCTCGCGGTGCGCGCCGCGCGGCGCGCACGCGCGCTTCAGCCTTGCAGCAGGCGCTCGTCGCGGAACAGGTCTTCCACGCGCTCGCGGCCGCGCACCAGGTGCACGTCGTCGCCGTCGACCATCACTTCGGCCGCGCGCGGGCGGGTGTTGTAGTTGGAGCTCATGACGAAGCCGTAGGCGCCGGCCGACATCACGGCCAGCAGGTCGCCCGGCTGCACCGACAGCGCGCGGTCGCGGCCGAGCCAGTCGCCCGATTCGCACACCGGGCCAACCACGTCGTAGGTCAGCGGCGCGGCCTCGCCGGCCTCGCGCAGCTGCACCGGCTCGATGCGGTGGTAGGCCTCGTACATGGCGGGGCGCGCCAGGTCGTTCATGGCTGCGTCGACGATGCAGAAATTCTTGGCCGCGCCGGGCTTGAGGAATTCCACCTGCGTGAGCAGCACGCCGGCGTTGCCCACCAGCGAGCGGCCCGGCTCGAACAGCACCTCGCGGTGGCCGTGGCCGCGCTCGGCCACGCGGTCGAGCAGCGTGCGGGCGAAGCCGGTGATGTCCGGCGGGGTCTCGTCGTCGTAGGTGATGCCCAGGCCGCCGCCCACGTCGATGTGCTCGAGCTTGATGCCTTCGCGCTCGAGCGCTTCCACCACGTCCAGCACCTTGTCCAGCGCTTCCAGGTAGGGCGCGACCTCGGTGATCTGCGAGCCGATGTGGCAGTCGATGCCGGCCACTTCCAGGTGCGGCAGCGCGGCCGCGGCGCGGTAGGTCGGCAGCACGTCCTCGAAGGCCACGCCGAACTTGTTGCCCTTCAGGCCGGTGGAGATGTACGGATGGGTCTTGGCGTCCACGTCCGGGTTGATGCGCAGCGACACGCGCGCGCGCTTGCCCAGGCGGCCGGCCACCGCGTTCAGGCGGTCCAGCTCGGGGATCGACTCGACGTTGAACGACAGCACGTCGTGCGCCAGCGCCAGCTCCATCTCGGCGACGGTCTTGCCCACGCCCGAGAACACCACCTTGCGCGGATCGCCGCCCACGGCCAGCACGCGCTGCAGCTCGCCGCCGGAGACGATGTCGAAGCCCGCGCCGAGCTGCGCGAAGACCTGCAGCACGGCCAGGTTGGAATTGGCCTTCATGGCGTACTGCACGCGCGCGCGGCGGCCCTGGCACGCCGCGGCGTAGGCCTGGTAGGCGGCGCTCAGCGCGGCGCGCGAGTAGACGTAGGTGGGGGTGCCGTATTCGGCGGCGATGCGCGCCAGCGGCACGTGCTCGACGGCGAGCGCGCCGTCGTGGCGATGGAAAAAGGCGGTCATGATGACTTGGCGGTGGGGGTGGCGGCCGGGGCGGCTTCGTCCGCGGGGGCGGCCGGAGCCGTCCTGGCGGCGGGATTCGGCACGTTCGGGTTGCCCAGGCCGGGGTCCGGCACGGCCGGCCTGGCCGGCGCGGCCGGCGGCCGGGGCATCGTCAGCGGGCCGCGGATGCCGCATCCCGACAGCAGGGGTATCGCAAGGCTGGCGGCAATCGCCGATACAATCGCAACACGACGCAACATCGGGTCGTCCTAGAAGAGTTGTCCGGCCCGTTTCCGCGGCAAGGCGGCGGAACGGCGGGACCAACGAAAAACGAAACTGGATCGAAACTGGATTCAACACGCCGCGGCCGGCGCGCGATGCGCCGCTGCCCGGGCGGTCTCGGAGTTTAGCATGCCCCCCATGAGTGAAAGCGAGTTCCTGGCCCTGGCCCAGCAAGAGCTGGACCGGCTCGAGAGCGCGGTGGAAACGGCCGCCGACGCGGCCGACGCCGACATCGAAATCAACCGCGCCGGCAACCTGATCGAGCTGGAATTCGAGGACGGCTCCAAGATCATCGTCAACAGCCAGGCGCCGATGCAGGAGCTGTGGGTGGCGGCGCGCGCGGGCGGCTTCCATTTCCGCCACGACGGCCGGCAGTGGCTGGATACGCGCGGCGGCGGCGAGCTGTACGCGGCGCTGTCGGGCTACATGAGCCAGCAGGCCGGGGTGGCGCTGAAGCTGGGCTGAACCGAGCCGGGGCCGGGCGCGCTTTCGCGCGGCCGGCATCGCGCGCCGGCATCGCGCCGAACGCCGGCGCGCGCGACGAATCGCGCGCGCGCGGCGCTCAGGCCCCGCCGCCGAACATCTCCAGGATCCGTTTCTTCTCGCCTTCGATGTCGGCCGGCGACTGCGTGCTCTCGTCCGGCTTGCCCGGCCACGGGTCGCCCAGCCCCACCGAGGCCACGCCGGCGCCGCCGGCATTCTCCTCGAAGGTCCAGTCGCCGGCCACCATCACCACGCCCTCGGGCGCCTGGCGCTCCGGTATCTCGGGCACGCCCTTGAGCATCTTGCTCATGTAGCCGACCCAGATCGGCAGGGCCAGGCCGCCGCCGGTCTCGCGCACGCCCAGGCTCTTGGGCTGGTCGTAGCCCATCCAGGCGATCGCCACCAGCTTGGGCGTATAGCCGGCGAACCAGGCGTCCACGGCGTCGTTGGTGGTGCCGGTCTTGCCGGCCAGGTCGTTGCGGCCCAGGCGCTGCTTGGCGCTGTTGGCGGTGCCGGTGCGCACCACGTCGCGCAGCATGCTGTCGGCGATGAACGCGGTGCGCGCGTCGAGCACGCGCACGGCGTCCTCGCCGGCGCGCTGCGGCCGGGTTTCCGAGATCACGTTGCCGCGCGCGTCCACCACCTTCTCGATCAGGTAGGGATTGATGCGGTAGCCGCCGTTGGCGAATACCGAGTACGCGCCGGCCATCTGCAGCGGCGTCACGCTGCCCGCGCCCAGCGCCATCGGCAGGTAGGCGGGGTGCTTGTCGGCGTCGAAGCCGAAGCGCGTGATGTAGTCCTGGGCGTACTGCGTGCCGATCGCGCGCAGGATGCGCACCGACACCAGGTTCTTGGACTTGGCCAGCGCGCGGCGCATGGTCATCGGGCCTTCGAACTTGCCGTCGTAGTTCTTCGGCTCCCACACCTGGCCGCCGTTGTCGGCGATCGAGATCGGCGCGTCGTTGATCACCGTGGCGGGCGAGAAGCCTTTCTCCAGCGCCGCCGAGTAGATGAACGGCTTGAAGCTCGAGCCGGGCTGGCGCCACGCCTGCGTCACGTGGTTGAACTTGTTGCGGTTGAAGTCGAAGCCGCCCACCATCGAGCGGATCTCGCCGTTCTCGGGGCTCAGCGAGATGAAGGCCGCCGACACTTCCGGCAGCTGCGTGACCGACCACGCGCCCTTTTCGTCCTGCGTCACGCGGATGATCGCGCCGGGCCGGATCCTGGCCTTGGGCTGCGCGTTGGCCGCCAGCGACGGCGCGATGAAGCGCAGCGCCTGGCCCTCGATGCTGGCGACCTCGCCCGACAGCAGCGTGGCCGTGACCTGCTTGGCCGACACGCTGGTGACGACCGCCGAGCGCAGGTCGTCGCTGCCCGGGTGCTCGAGCAGCGCGTCGTCGATGGCCTGCTCGCGCTCGTCGGGGTTGGCCGGCAGGTCGATGAAGGCCTCGGGGCCGCGGTAGCCGTGGCGGCGCTCGTAGTTCATGATGCCCGAGCGCACCGCCTCGTAGGCGGCGTCCTGGTCGGTCTTGTTGAGCGTGGTGTAGACGGTCAGGCCGCGCGTGTAGGTTTCCTCGCGGTATTGCGCGTACATCAGCTGCCGCACGATCTCGGCGACGTACTCGGCGTGCGTGGAGAACTCGTTGCCCTCGCCGCGCACCTTCAGTTCTTCGTGGATGGCCTGCTCGTACTGTTCCGGCGTCAGGTAGCGCAGGTCGCGCATGCGCTGCAGGATGTATTCCTGGCGCACCTTGGCGCGCTTGGGGTTGACCACCGGGTTGTAGGCCGACGGCGCCTTGGGCAGGCCGGCCAGCATGGCGGCCTCGGCCGGCGTCACGTCCTTGATCGACTTGCCGAAGTACACGCGCGCCGCGCTGGCGAAGCCGTAGGCGCGCTGCCCCAGGTAGATCTGGTTCATGTACAGCTCGAGGATCTGGTCCTTCGAGAGGTTGGCCTCGATCTTGTAGGCCAGCAGCATTTCGTACAGCTTGCGGGTGTAGGTCTTCTCGCTCGAGAGGAAGAAGTTGCGCGCCACCTGCATGGTGATGGTGGACGCGCCCTGCGACAGGCCGCCGCGCAGGTTGGCCATGCCGGCGCGCAGCACGCCGACGAAGTCCACGCCGCCGTGCTCGTAGAAGCGGTCGTCCTCGATGGCCAGCACCGCTTTCTTCATCACGTCCGGGATCTCGGCGATCGGCACGAAGTTGCGGCGCTCCTCGCCGAACTCGCCGATCAGCACGTTGTCGGCGGTGTAGATGCGCAGCGGGATCTTGGGCCGGTAGTCGGTGATGGTGTCGAGCGAAGGCAGGTTCGGGGCAGCCACCAGCAGCGCGTACCCGACCAGCAGCGCCACCGCCACGATGCCGGCCGCCAGCAGGCCCAGCGCCCAGAAAGTCAGCCGCATCCAGAGCGGGCGGCGGGCGGGCAGGGACGGCTTCGGTTGTGCTGTGGCCATATGGGAACTACCGAGTTAGGGGTGCCCGGATTATATCTCCCGGGATCGGGCGCTCCGGCCGCCTTGTGGCGTGAACGCCGCTATCTGGCTGTTACAAGATGTAATCATGTTGAGATCTGCATGAAACGGAAAGAGGGGTCCGGCGCGGCGGCCGCTGGTGTACCGTGGGATTTTGACAACGCTTTGAGTAAGGCGTCTGCGAAAAGCAACCGTGGTCAAACCGGCACATTGCCAGCACACCACGTTTTTGTGAGAATCCACCAACTAAAAGAGCAAAACGTTTCATCCAAGAAACAAACAGACTCGCCAGATTAGAGCTACCAAGCCAGGGGCGAGTTCAAACGGTCAGGGGGTCACCTTGCGGCGAGGTATCTTGTCGGGGTTGTTGCGCCGTACGACGGTCGGCGTCGACATCGGGTCGTCCAGCGTGAAGGTAGTCGAGCTGTCCGTGGGCAGTGGCAAGAACGACTACCGGCTGGAAAAGTGCGCCAGCGAACTGCTGGATCGCAATGCCGTTGCCGATGGCAACGTGGTCAATATCGAAGCGGTGGGCGTGGCCCTCAAGCGCGCGCTCGGCAAGGCCGGCATCCGCAGCAAGGAGGTCGTGCTCGGCGTGCCGTCGATGCTGACCGAATCGCAGACCGTCAGCCTGCCGGACAACCTGTCCGAGGACGAACTCTACGTGCAGGTGGAATCCGAGGCGCACCGCCTCTATCCGCCGTCGCAGGCCGTCAATTTCGACTTCGCCGTGATCGGCCCCAGCGAGACCGAGGGCGGCATCGGCGTGCGCGTGACCGCCGCCAACAGCGACCGCGTGCAGGAGCGCGTGACCGCCGCCGAGATGGCCGGGCTCAAGCCGCACGTGATGGACGTCGAGGAATACGCGGTGCAGCGCTCGGTGGTGCAGATGCTGGGCGTGTCGCCCGACCTCAGCGAGACCGAGGCCAAGGAGCTGCCCGTGGTGGTGGTGGTCCATCTCGGCGGCAGCCGCTCCAAGGCGATCTTCTACCAGGGCTGGAAAGAGCTCTACGAGCAGCCCCTCAACAGCTACGGCGACCAGCTCACGCAGAGCGCGGCGCGCATGTTCACGCTGGACGCGCTCAAGGCCGAGATCAAGAAGCGCAAGAACACGCTGCCGGAAGCCTGGCGCACCCAGTTGCTCAAGCCGTCGCTGGAAGCGCTGGCGGTCGAGGTGCAGGGCGCCGTGCGCAATTTCCTGTCGTCGTCCAGCATCGGCCGGGTCGACGAGATCCTGCTGTCCGGCGGGCATGCCTCGCTGGTCGGCGTGCAGGCCGCGATCGAGCAGCAGACCGAGATCACCACCACGCTGGCCAACCCGTTCGCCAACATGATGACCGCCGGCAAGGTCAACGAGCGCTATCTCCAGCGCGACCTGCCGGCCTACATCGTGAGCGCCGGGCTCGCGCTGCGCGGCCTGCAGTAAGCCAGCAAGGGAAGCCGCATGCCTACCAACACGATCCCGACCGTCAACCTGCTGCCGTACCACGAGGCCCGCAAGGCTTCGCGCCGCAAGAAGGTCTACGCCATGCTCGGCGGCGCGGCGGGAGCCGGCGCGCTGGTGGTGCTGATCGGCGGCTGGTACATCGACAGCCGCGTCGACGCGGAGACGGGGCTGAACCAGGTGCTGGCCACCGAGAACAGCCGCCTCGACGTGCAGATCCGCGAAGTCAACACGCTGCGCAAGGACATCGACGGGCTGCTGCAGCGGCAGAAGGCCATCGAGGGCCTGCAGAACGAGCGCAACCGCCCGGTGCAACTGCTCGAGGAACTGGTGCGCCAGGTGCCCGAGGGCGTCTACCTGACCACGCTCAAGCAGGCCGGCGACGTCTTCACCGTGACCGGCATCGCGCAGTCGAACGAGCGCGTCTCGGAACTGCTGCGCAACCTCGGCCAGGTGAGCTGGCTGGACAAGGCCGAGCTGGTCGAATCGAAGGCCGTGATGATGACCAACAACCTGCGCGAGCAGCGGCGCCTGTTCGACTTCTCCATGCGCTTCGCCTACCGCGCGCCCGAGGTGCCGGACGACGGCAAGAAGGGCCGCGCGGGCGCCGCCAGCGGCGCCGCGGCGCAGGGCGCACGCACGGGCAAGGGCTGATATGGCACTCAATTCCGAAATCTCGCTGGCCGCGCTCAACGACCTCGGCGCGCAGTTCCGCGGCATCAACCTCAACGAGCCCGAAACCTGGCCGGCCGCGCCGCGCGTGCTGTTCGCGGTGCTGGCGGCGCTGCTGGTGCTGGTGCTGGGCTGGCAGTTCTACTGGAGCGGCAAGCTCGACGAGCTCGACCGCAAGCATCTCGAGCAGGAAAGCCTGAAGCAGGCCTACCAGTCCAAGGTGGCGCAGGTCGCCAACCTGGACGCGCTGCGCAAGCAGAAGGCCGAGGTGGAGCAGCGCGTGGCGCTGGTCGAGCGCCAGTTGCCCAACAAGACCGAGATGGACGCGCTGCTGGCCGACGTCAACCACGCCGGCGTGGCGCGCGGCCTGCAGTTCGAACTGTTCAAGCCGCAGGCTGCCGTGATCAAGCCCTACTTTGCCGAGATCCCGGTCAACCTGAAGGTGACGGGCCGCTACCACGACGTGGCGCAGTTCAACGCCGACGTGGCCGCGCTGTCGCGCATCGTGTCGATGCAGGGGATGCAGTTCACCACCGGCAAGGATGGCGGGCTGGCGATGGAGGCCGTGGCGATGGCCTACCGCGCGCTCGACCCCGACGAACAGGCGGCGCAGCGCAAGGCGGAAGCCGCGGCGGCCAAGACGGCCGCGGGAGCGAAGAAATGATGCCAGCGATCCGGGCCTCCGGCCTGCGCGCGTGCGCGTGCGCGCTGCTCGGCGCCGCGCTGCTGGCGGCCTGCGGGGCCAGCGAGGAAGACGGCCTGCGCCAGTGGATGGCCCAGGCGCGCGCGGCCAAGGCGCCGCCGCCGGCGCCGCTGCCCGAGCCCAAGCCCTACGTGCCGCGCGAGTACGCCGGGCGCAGCGCGCCCGAGCCGTTCGCCCAGAACAAGATCGGCGACCTCAACCGGGTCCTGTCCGAGTCGCCGGAGTCCGGCCGGCAGCACGAGCCGCTGGAGGACTACCCGCTGGAGAATTTCAAGATGCTGGGCGCGATGCGGAACCACGGGGAAACCTATGGCGTCGTGCTGGTAGACAACAAGATCCACCACGTCAAGGTGGGTCAGTATCTCGGCCAGAACTACGGCCGGGTGGTCCGCATCAGCGATCAGGAGATCGTGTTGCGCGAATTGGTCCGGGAAGGGGTAGCCGAGTGGAAAGAGAAAATGACCAGCCTGAAGCTGGAGGGGTCGGCATGATCATGGGTCGCTGGTACCGGGCGCTTGCGGGCGCCGCGGTCATGATGCTCGCGCTGGCTGTGCCGGCCGCGATGGCGCAATCGACGGCGGGCAATACCGTCAAGCGCGTGGATGCCACCACCGCGGGCGAGCAGACCATATTCACGGTCGAGCTCGCCGGGGTGCCGGCGCAGAAGCCGGCGGACTTCACCACGCAGAATCCGCCCCGGATCGCCATCGACTTCCTCGATACCGGCTTCGCCCAGGGCCGCGCGCAGTACGATTTCGGCGGCAAGCTGCTCAAGGGCGCCAACGTGGTGCAGATCGGCGACCGCACGCGCGTGGTCCTCGATCTCACGCGCGTCGCCAGCTACCGCACCGAAGTGCGCGGCAGCCAGTTCGTGGTGCTGCTCGACAACGTGGCGCCGAGCGCGCACACGGCGGTGCCGACATTCGCTCCGACCGCGGCGCTGGTGCCGCAGGCGGCGGCCAGCCGGCCGGCGATCCGCAACATCGACTTCCGCCGCGGCACGGACGGCGCTGGGCGCATCGTGGTGGACCTGTCCGCGCGCGACTCCGGCATCAACATCGCCCAGCAGGGCCAGAACGTGGTGGTGGACTTCCTCAACACCGCGCTGCCCGACGGCCTGCGCCGGCGCTACGACGTGAGCGACTTCGGCACGCCGGTGCAGGGCATGCGCGCCGGCGACAACAACGGCAGCACGCGCCTGACCATCGAGCCGCGCGGCAACTGGGAATACAGCTCCTACCAGACCGACACGCAGTTCGTGGTCGAGGTGCGCCCGGTCAAGGAAGACCCGGCCAAGCTGATCAGCGGCGCGGGCTTCCGCGGCGAACGGCTCTCGCTGAACTTCCAGAGCATCGACATCCGCTCGCTGCTGCAGGTATTCGCCGACTTCACCAACCTCAACATCATCACCAGCGAAAGCGTGCAGGGCAACCTGACGCTGCGCCTGAAGGACGTGCCCTGGGACCAGGCCCTGCAGATCGTGCTGGACGCCAAGGGGCTGGCCTCGCGCCGCAACGGCAATGTGCTGTGGGTGGCACCCAAGGCCGAGCTGGCCACCAAGGAAAAGCTCGAGCTCGAGTCGCAGCAGCAGATCAACGACCTCGAGCCGATTCGCAGCCAGGTGTTCCAGCTGAACTACCAGCGCGCCGAGGACGTGCGGCGCATGCTGCTCGGCCTGGCCGCGGTGGGCAGCACCGGCGGCGCGGGCGGCGCCGGCGCGCTCGGCAGCACGGGCGCCATCGGTAGCGTGGGCGGCGTGGGCGGCGCGGCGGCCAGCAACACCCGCATGCTGTCCAAGCGCGGCTCGCTGACGGCCGATCCGCGCACCAACCAGCTGTTCGTGTCGGACATCGGCAGCAAGCTCGAAGAGGTGCAGAGCTTCCTCGGCAAGATCGACATCCCGGTGCGCCAGGTCATCATCGAGGCGCGCATCGTCGAGGCCAACGACAGCTTCAGCCGCAACCTCGGCGTCAGGCTCGGCTTTGCCTCCAAGACCGCCGGCGCCGGCTACGGCAACAACTACACCAACGTGGTGAGCCCGGTGACGCAGAACGCCACCTGGGACAACAGCCCCGCGCTGAGCCTGCCGGCGGCGGCGATCAACGGCGTCAACCCGGGGTCGGTGGCGGTGAGCCTGTTCAGCAATACGGCCGGCCGCTTCCTCGCGCTCGAACTCTCCGCGCTGGAAGCGGACGGGCGCGGCAAGATCATCTCCAGCCCGCGCGTGGTCACCGCCAACAACATCAAGGCGCTGATCGAGCAGGGCACCGAGCTGCCCTACCAGGCCGCCACCTCCAGCGGCGCCACCTCGGTGCAGTTCCGCAAGGCCAACCTGAAGCTCGAGGTGACGCCGCAGATCACGCCGGAAGGCAACGTGCTGCTGGACGTGGACGTCAACAAGGACAGCGTGGGCATCCAGACCAGCTCGGGCTTTGCCATCGACACCAAGCACGTGCAGACCCAGGTGCTGGTGGAGAACGGCGGCACGGTGGTGATCGGCGGCATCTACAGCCAGACCGAGTCCACCAACATCAACAAGGTGCCGTGGCTCGGCGACATCCCGGTGCTCGGCAACCTGTTCAAGGACAACGCCAAGGTCAACAACCGCACCGAACTGCTGGTATTCCTGACGCCGCGCGTGCTCAACGAGAGCGTCTCGCTGAAATAAGTCCGCCAATAAGTTCGCCAATAAGCCCGCCGGCGGCTCCGGCGGCGGCGCTGCCGGGCCCGCCCGGCCCGCCGGATGCAGTAGACTGGGAGGCCGCATCGTGCGCGATGCGGCCTTTTTCATTGCCGGGCCGGCGGCGCGGAGGGCAGGGCGGACACGGGGCGGGCCGCCGCCCGCGCGCTCCGTGCCACTTGCCCGGATCGCCCCGACATAAGAAGATGACGCAGTTTCCCACTGCGGCGGCCGGCCAGAGACCCGGCAGCCGCCCGACATGCCAGTGACAGCCACCCGCCCGAACCTCTTTTTTGTCGGCCTGATGGGTGCCGGCAAGACCACCGTCGGCCGAACCGTGGCCCGGCGCCTGAACTATCCCTTCTTCGATTCGGACCACGAACTCGAGGCGCGTTGCGGCGTGCGGATCCCGATCATCTTCGAGCATGAGGGCGAAGCGGGCTTCCGCGAGCGCGAGGCGCACATGATCGACGAGCTGAGCCAGCGCAGCGGCATCGTGCTGGCCACCGGCGGCGGCGCGGTGCTGCGCCCGGAGAACCGGGCGCACCTGAAGGCGCGCGGCACCGTGGTCTACCTGCGCGCCAGCCCGCACGACCTGTGGCTGCGCACGCGCCACGACCGCAACCGCCCGCTGCTGCAGACCGCGGACCCGAAGGGCAGGCTCGAGGCGCTCTATGCCGAGCGCGACCCGCTTTACCGCGAGGTGGCGGACTTCATCATCGAAACCGGCAAGCCCTCGGTGGCCCAGCTTGCTAATATGGTGTTGATGCAACTTGAAATGGCCGGTTTCAGCGTGGCCGCCGAAGAGCCGGGCGAGCCCGGGCAGGACGACGGCGACGGCGCGGAAGCACCGCCGGCGCAGGACCGGAATCACGATGATCACCCTTGAAGTCGACCTCGGGGAGCGCAGCTACCCCATCCATATCGGCACCGGCCTGCTCGACCAGGCCGAGTTGCTGCGTCCCCACGTGCGCGGCACCCATGCCGTCATCGTCACCAACGAGACCGTCGGCCCGCTCTACGCGGCGCGCGTGGAGGCCACGCTGGCCGCGCTCGGCAAGACCGTGCGCACCGTGACCCTGCCCGACGGCGAAGCGTTCAAGCAGTGGGAAACGCTCAACCTGATCTTCGACGCGCTGCTCCGGGCCGGCGCCGACCGCAAGACCACGCTGGTCGCGCTCGGCGGCGGCGTGGTCGGCGACATGACCGGGTTTGCCGCCGCCAGCTACATGCGCGGCGTGCCGTTCGTGCAGATGCCCACCACGCTGCTGGCGCAGGTGGATTCCTCGGTGGGCGGCAAGACCGGCATCAACCACCCGCTCGGCAAGAACATGATCGGCGCGTTCCACCAGCCCAACGCGGTGATCGCCGACATCGACACGCTGCGCACGCTGCCGGCGCGCGAGCTGGCCGCCGGCCTGGCCGAGGTGATCAAGCACGGCGCCATCGCCGACGCCGAGTACTTCGGCTGGATCGAGCGCAACATCCGCGCGCTCAACGACTGCGACCCGGACATGATGGCGCTGGCGGTGCAGCGCTCGTGCGAGATCAAGGCCGCGGTGGTGGCCCAGGACGAGCGCGAGGGCGGCCTGCGCGCCATCCTCAATTTCGGCCACACCTTCGGCCATGCCATCGAGGCCGGCATGGGCTACGGCGAATGGCTGCACGGCGAGGCCGTCGGCTGCGGCATGGTGATGGCGGCCGATCTGTCGCACCGGCTCGGCTTCATCGACACCGAGACGCGCGCGCGCGTGACGCAGCTCACGCGCGCGGCCATGCTGCCCGTGGTGGCGCCGGATCTCGGCACCGACCGCTACATCGAACTGATGAAAGTGGACAAGAAGGCGGAAGCCGGCAGCGTCAAGTTCATCCTGCTCAGGAAGCTGGGCGAGGCCTTCATCACCACCGTGCCGGACGCCGACCTGCGCGCTACGCTGCAGCACGCGGTGCTCAGGCCGCCCACCGAGGCGCCGGTCGCCTGACGCGATCGGTTGTGCCTCGCAACCCCGGCCAGCGGCGCGAGCCCCGGCCGGCTGCCGACCGGATTGCCGCATGACCGACCTCGAAAGCCATCTCGCTCCGTATGCCGCCCGCTCCGCGCTGTCGCGCGGGCGCGTGCACGTCGAACCGCCGTCGTCCTCGCGCAGCGAGTTCCAGCGCGACCGCGACCGCGTGATCCACAGCACGGCCTTTCGCCGGCTCGAATACAAGACCCAGGTCTTCGTCAACCATGAGGGCGACCTGTTCCGCACCCGGCTCACGCACAGCCTGGAAGTGGCGCAGATCGCGCGCTCGATCGCCCGCAACCTGCGCCTGAACGAGGACCTCGTGGAGGCCATCTCGCTGGCCCACGACCTCGGGCACACGCCGTTCGGCCACGCCGGGCAGGACGCGCTGAACACCTGCATGAAGAACCACGGCGGCTTCGAGCACAACCTGCAGAGCCTGCTGGTGGTGGACGAGCTGGAGGAGCGCTACGGCGGCTTCGACGGCCTCAACCTGACCTTCGAGACGCGCGAGGGCGTGCTCAAGCACTGCTCGCGCGTCAATGCCTCGGCGCTGGGCGAGCTGGGCCGGCGCTTCCTGGAAGGCACCCAGCCCTCGCTGGAAGCCCAGCTGGCCAACCTGGCCGACGAGATCGCCTACAACAACCACGACATCGACGACGGCCTGCGCTCCGGCCTGCTCACGCTCGAGCAGATGGACGAAGTGCCGATGTGGCGCCGCCACCGCGCCGAGGCGATGACCGCCTTCCCGGGCATCAACGGCCGGCGCGTCATCAACGAGACCGTCCGGCGCATGATCAACACGCTGATCGTCGACCTGATCGAGACCACCAGCCGCAATATCGCCGCAGCCGGCCCGCGCAACATCGAGGCCGTGCGCGCCGCCGGCCCGCTGGTCGCCTTCAGCACCGCCGTGCGCGAGGAAGCCGCCGAACTCAAGCGCTTCCTGTTCCGCCACCTGTACCGGCACTACCTCGTGATGCGCATGTCGGCCAAGGCGCAGCGCATCATCACCGACCTGTTCGACGTCTTCATGGCCGATCCGCGCCTGCTGCCGCCGCAGTACCAGGCCGGGCAGGGGCGCGATCAGGCGCGGCTGGTCGCCCACTACATCGCCGGCATGACGGACCGCTACGCGATCCGCGAGCACCGCCGCATCTTCTCGGTCCACGAGGGCGGCAACTAGGCGCCGCATGCGGGGAGCGGGACGCCCCCGACAAATTGGGGACGGATCAGCGCGCGCCTGCGCTATCATCGGGTTTTGCCGGCGCGCCGCAAGGCGCCGGCGCCGATTCCCGCGTTTGCCCTCATGGCCCGACTTCCCCGCTTTTCGCCGACCGGCCTGCCCGCCCTCGTACTGCAGCGCGGCAACAACCGCCAGCCGGTCTTCCTCGGCCCCGACGACTACGTCCACTACCTGGACTGTCTGCGCATGGCCGCGCGCGAGCACGATCTCGCCATCCACGCCTACGCGCTGCGGCCCAACCACGTGCATCTGGTCGCCACGCCGCGCCAGGCCGACTCGCTCAGCCTGACCATGCAGGCGGTCGGGCGCCGCTACGCGCGCTACTTCAACCGCGCCGCGGGACGCACCGGCACGCTGTGGGACGGGCGCTTCCGCTCCGCGGTGTTCGACCCGGCGCAGTGGCTGCTGCCGGCCATGCTGTACGTGGAAGGCAACGCCATGCGCGCCGGCGAGGTCGCGCAGCCCGAGGCGGACCGCTGGAGCAGCTACCGCCACCACGCCGGCATCGAGGCCAGCCCCTTTGTGAGCGATCACTCCGTCTACTGGGCGCTCGGCAATACGCCGTTCGAGCGCCAGTCCAACTACCGCGCGGTGGCGGCCGAGGGCCTGTCGCCGGCGGCGCTGGCCACGCTGCGCAGCCACGCGCACAGCGGCTGGCCGCTCGGCGATGCCGCTTTCCTGGCGCAGCTGGAGCGGCAGGGCACGCGCCGCGTGCAGCCGTTGCCGAAGGGCCGGCCGCCGGGGCGCAGCGCGGGCGGCATGGACCCCGAACCCGGCGCCGCGTAGGCGGCGGCGCGGCTTGAACCGTCGCGGTGCCCGATGTGCGCGGGACGGCGCGCGATGCACCAAAAAGTAATATGTCCCCAAATAAAGACCATCCCGTTTGTGGTGCGAGATTTAATATGTTCTGACCCCATTTAAATTTTTTGCGAGACGTGGATGATTCTTTTATAGTTCCTCCACCCACATTCATTGTGCGGCGCGTCACGCTTGCGTACGCCGCTGCGGCCCCGCTGTCCCTCTCGTCATCCCGCTCCCGGCCCCGGCCGGCCCAGGTGGCAGAGTGCGGTCCCCGTTCCGGTCTGCCCTGCTGGCTGCGCAGCCCTCACCGGAATCCAGCCCGTGGACCAATCGCAATCCCAATCGAAGCCAACGCTGGCGCAGGCCGCCGAGTCCGCCTCTGCCGCCGCCACGCACGCGCCCGCCTCGCTGCCGCAGGCCCAGGGCATGTACGACCCCGCCAATGAGAAAGACGCATGCGGCGTCGGCATGGTCGCCCACATCAAGGGCAAGAAGAGCCACGAGATCGTCCAGCAGGGCCTGAAGATCCTGGAAAACCTCGATCACCGCGGCGCGGTCGGCGCCGACGCGCTGATGGGCGACGGCGCGGGCATCCTGATCCAGATCCCGGACCAGTTCTACCGCGAGGAGATGGCCAGGCAGGGCGTGACGCTGCCGCCGTCGGGCGAGTACGGCGTGGGCATGATCTTCCTGCCCAAGGAACACGCCTCGCGCCTGGCCTGCGAGCAGGAGCTCGAGCGCACCGTGCGCCTGGAAGGCCAGGTCGTGCTGGGCTGGCGCGACGTGCCGGTGGACTGCAACATGCCGATGTCGCCGACCGTGCGCAAGACCGAGCCGGTGATCCGCCAGATCTTCATCGGGCGCGGCCGCGACATCATGACCACGGACGCGCTCGAACGTAAGCTCTACGTGATCCGCAAGACCGCCAGCCACGCCATCCAGGCGCTCAAGCTCAAGCACGGCAAGGAATACTTCGTGCCGTCGATGTCGGCGCGCACGGTGGTGTACAAGGGCCTGCTGCTGGCCAACCAGGTCGGCGAGTACTACCTCGACCTGCAGGACCCGCGCGCCGTGTCGGCGCTGGCCCTGGTGCACCAGCGCTTCTCCACCAACACCTTCCCGGCCTGGGAGCTGGCCCACCCGTACCGCATGGTCGCCCACAACGGCGAAATCAACACGGTCAAGGGCAACGTGAACTGGGTCAACGCGCGCACCGGCGCGATCTCCTCGCCGGTGCTCGGCGACGACCTGCCCAAGCTGTGGCCGCTGATCTACCCCGGCCAGTCCGACACCGCCTCGTTCGACAACTGCCTCGAGCTGCTGACGATGGCGGGCTACCCGCTCGTCCACGCGATGATGATGATGATCCCGGAAGCCTGGGAACAGCACACGCTGATGGACGACAACCGCCGCGCGTTCTACGAGTACCACGCCGCCATGATGGAGCCGTGGGACGGCCCCGCCGCGATCTGCTTCACCGACGGCCGCCAGATCGGCGCCACGCTGGACCGCAACGGCCTGCGCCCGGCGCGCTTCTACGTGACCGAGGACGACGTCGTGGTGCTGGCCTCGGAAGCCGGCGTGCTGCCGTTCCCCGAGTCGCGCATCGTGCAGAAGTGGCGCCTGCAGCCGGGCAAGATGTTCCTGATCGACATGGAGCAGGGCCGCATCATCGACGACAAGGAGCTCAAGGACAACCTGGCCAACGCCAAGCCGTACAAGAGCTGGATCGACGCCGTGCGCATCAAGCTCGACGAGCTCGAAGCGAAGCCCGAGGACGTGGCCGCCGAGAAGAAGCCCGACGCGCGCCTGCTGGACCGCCAGCAAGCGTTCGGCTACACCCAGGAAGACGTCAAGTTCCTGATGGCGCCGATGGCGCTGTCCGGCGAGGAAGCCACCGGCTCGATGGGCAACGACAGCCCGCTGGCCGTGCTCTCGTCCAAGAACAAGACGCTGTACCACTACTTCAAGCAGCTGTTCGCCCAGGTCACCAACCCGCCGATCGACCCGATCCGCGAGAACATGGTGATGTCGCTGGTGTCGTTCATCGGCCCGAAGCCGAACCTGCTCGAGCTCAACAACATCAACCCGCCGATGCGCCTCGAAGTGTCCCAGCCCGTGCTGGACTTCAAGGACATCGCCAAGATCCGCAACATCGAGCACTACACCGGCGGCAAGTTCCGTTCGTACGAGCTGAACATCTGCTATCCGAAGGCGTGGGGCAAGGAGGGCATCGAAGCGCGCCTGGCCTCGCTGTGCGCCGAAGCCGTTGACGCGGTGCGCTCGGGCTACAACATCCTGATCGTGTCGGACCGCCGCGTCGACGCCGAGCACGTCGCCATTCCCGCGCTGCTGGCCACCTCGGCGATCCACCACCACCTGGTGGACAAGGGCCTGCGCACCTCGGCCGGCCTCGTGGTGGAAACCGGCACCGCGCGCGAAGTGCACCACTTCGCGCTGCTGGCCGGCTACGGCGCCGAAGCCGTGCACCCGTACCTGGCGATGGAAACGCTGTCGGACATGGCGCAGGGCCTGTCCGGCGACCTCTCGTCCGAGAAGGCGGTCAAGAACTTCGTCAAGGCGATCGGCAAGGGCCTGCAGAAGGTGATGTCCAAGATGGGCATCTCCACCTACATGTCGTACACCGGCGCGCAGATCTTCGAAGCGATCGGCCTGTCGCGCGAGCTGGTGCAGAAGTATTTCCACGGCACCGCCTCGAACGTCGAAGGCATCGGCATCTTCGAGGTGGCCGAGGAAGCGCTGCGCCTGCACCGCGACGCGTTCGGCGACAACCCGGTGCTCGAGGGCATGCTCGAGACCGGCGGCGAGTACGCGTTCCGCATCCGCGGCGAAGAGCACATGTGGACGCCGGACTCGGTGGCCAAGCTGCAGCACGCCGTGCGCGCCGACGAAGGCCGCGGCGCGTACCAGACCTACAAGGAATACGCCAACATCATCAACGACCAGAGCCGCCGCCACATGACGCTGCGCGGCCTGTTCGAGTTCAAGGTCGACCCGGCGCGCGCGATCCCGCTCGAGGAAGTCGAGTCGGCCAAGGACATCGTCCGGCGTTTCGCCACCGGCGCCATGTCGCTGGGCTCGATCTCGACCGAGGCCCACGCCACGCTGGCCGTGGCGATGAACCGCATCGGCGGCAAGTCCAACACCGGCGAAGGCGGCGAGGACGAGAAGCGCTACCGCAACGAGCTGCGCGGCATTCCCATCAAGCAGGGCGACACCATGCAGGGCCTGCTGGGCCCGGACGCCGTGGTGCGCGACCTGGAACTGCAGGCCGGCGACTCGCTGCGCTCGAAGATCAAGCAGGTGGCCTCGGGCCGGTTCGGCGTGACCGCCGAATACCTGGCCTCGGCCGACCAGATCCAGATCAAGATGGCGCAGGGCGCCAAGCCCGGCGAAGGCGGCCAGCTGCCCGGCCACAAGGTGTCGGACTACATCGGCAAGCTGCGCTACTCGGTGCCGGGCGTCGGCCTGATCTCGCCGCCGCCGCACCACGACATCTACTCGATCGAGGATCTGGCGCAACTGATCCACGACCTGAAGAACGTCAACCCGGTCTCCGACATCTCGGTCAAGCTGGTGTCCGAAGTGGGCGTGGGCACGGTGGCCGCGGGCGTGGCCAAGGCCAAGGCCGACCACGTGGTGATCGCCGGCCATGACGGCGGCACCGGCGCCTCGCCGCTGTCGTCGATCAAGCATGCCGGCACGCCGTGGGAACTGGGCCTCGCCGAGACCCAGCAGACCCTGATGCTCAACGGTCTGCGCAACCGCATCCGCGTGCAGGCCGACGGCCAGATGAAGACCGGCCGCGACGTGGTCATCGGCGCGCTGCTGGGCGCCGACGAGTTCGGCTTCGCCACCGCGCCGCTGGTGGCCGAAGGCTGCATCATGATGCGCAAGTGCCACCTGAACACCTGCCCGGTGGGCGTGGCCACGCAGGACCCGGTGCTGCGCAAGAAATTCCAGGGCAAGCCCGAGCACGTGGTGAACTTCTTCTTCTTCATCGCCGAAGAAGCGCGCGAGATCATGGCGCAGCTGGGCATCCGCACGTTCAACGAGCTGATCGGCCGCGCCGACCTGCTCGACACCCGTGCCGGCATCGAGCACTGGAAGGCGCGCGGCCTCGATTTCTCGCGCGTGTTCTACCAGGCGCCGATCGCCGCCGAAGTGCCGCGCTACCACACCGACACGCAGGACCACGGCCTGTCGGTCGAAGCCGGCAAGGCGCTCGACCACGTGCTGATCGCCAAGGCGCGCCCGGCCATCGACAAGGGCGAGCGCGTGTCGTTCATCCAGCCGGTCAAGAACGTCAACCGCACGGTCGGCGCGATGCTGTCCGGCGTGGTGGCCAAGCAGTACGGCCATGAAGGCCTGCCCGACGACACCATCCACATCCAGTTGCAGGGCACCGCCGGCCAGTCCTTCGGCGCGTTCCTCGCGCACGGCGTCACGCTGGACCTGGTGGGCGACGGCAACGACTACGTCGGCAAGGGCCTGTCGGGCGGGCGCGTGATCGTGCGCGCGCCGCACGAGTTCCGCGGCGATCCGACCCGCAACATCATCGTCGGCAACACGGTGCTGTACGGCGCCATCGCCGGCGAGGCGTTCTTCAACGGCGTGGCCGGCGAGCGCTTCGCGGTGCGCAACTCGGGTGCCTCCGCCGTGGTGGAAGGCACCGGCGACCACGGTTGCGAGTACATGACCGGCGGCACGGTGGTGGTGCTGGGCGGCACCGGGCGCAACTTCGCGGCCGGCATGTCGGGCGGCGTGGCCTACGTCTACGACGAGGACGGCCTGTTCGACAAGCGCTGCAACACCTCGATGGTCGCGCTCGAAACGGTGCTGGCGTCGGCGGACCAGGAAAAGGGCCAGTCGCCCGCTTCCTGGCACAAGGTCGGCGGCAAGCGCCAGCTCGACGAGGCCATCCTCAAGGGCCTGATCGAGCAGCACTTCCGCTTCACCGGCTCCGAGCGCGCCAAGGCGCTGCTGGCCGACTGGGCCACGGCGCGCCGCAAGTTCGTCAAGGTCTTCCCGACCGAGTACAAGCGCGCCCTGGGCGAGATGTACGCGAAGGAACAGGAAGCGAAGGACAGCGACCGGGAAGCCATCGCCGCCTGAGTTCGCAGGCAGGGCCCGCGGGCCCGACCAAGCAGGAGCGGCGGCGCGGCCCGCGCCGCCGGCTCACAAGATACTGACCTCACAGCGGGGCCGGCGCATGCGCCGGTGCCGCCCAGCAAGACCAAGGACGCAACATGGGTAAGGCGACTGGCTTTCTCGAATTTCCGCGCCAGAACGAAGGTTACGAGCCCGTAACCAAGCGCGTGAAGCACTACAAGGAATTCGTCTTCGCGCTGTCCGACAGCGAAGCGAAGATCCAGGGCGCGCGCTGCATGGACTGCGGCATCCCGTTCTGCAACAACGGCTGCCCGGTCAACAACATCATCCCCGACTTCAACGACCTGGTGTACCGCCAGGACTGGAAGTCGGCGATCCAGGTGCTGCACCAGACCAACAACTTCCCCGAGTTCACCGGCCGCATCTGCCCGGCGCCGTGCGAGGCCGCCTGCACGCTCGGCATCAACGAGCTGCCGGTCGGCATCAAGTCGATCGAGCACGCCATCATCGACAAGGCCTGGGAAGAAGGCTGGGTCGCGCCGCAGCCGGCAAAGCACAAGACCGGCAAGACCGTGGCCGTGGTCGGCTCCGGCCCCGCCGGCATGGCCGCCGCGCAGCAACTGGCGCGCGCCGGCCACGACGTGACCGTGTTCGAGAAGAACGACCGCATCGGCGGCCTGCTGCGCTACGGCATCCCCGACTTCAAGATGGAGAAGACGCTGATCGACCGCCGCATCGAGCAGATGCAGTCCGAAGGCGTGACCTTCCGCCCCGGCGTGATGGTGACCGATGGCGAACTGCCGGCCGGCATCAAGAACTACGCGCGCGAAACCATCTCGGCGCAGGCGCTGCAGGACCAGTTCGACGCCGTCGTGCTGGCCGGCGGCTCGGAAGTGCCGCGCGACCTGCCGGTGCCCGGCCGCGAGCTGGCCGGCGTGCACTACGCGCTGGAATTCCTGATCCCGCAGAACAAGGAAGTCGCCGGCGACGGCCCCAACGAGATCCGCGCCGAAGGCAAGCACGTGATCGTGATCGGCGGCGGCGACACGGGTTCCGACTGCGTTGGCACCTCCAACCGCCACGGCGCCGAGTCGATCGTCCAGTTCGAGCTGCTGCCGCAGCCGCCGGAAGAAGAAAACAAGCCGCTGGTGTGGCCGTACTGGCCGATCAAGCTGCGCACCTCGTCGTCGCACGACGAAGGCTGCGAGCGCGACTGGTCGGTGGCGACCAAGGAATTCATCGGCGGGGAAGGCAAGGACAGCGGCAAGATCACCGCGCTCAAGGCCTGCCGCGTGGAGTGGAAGGACGGCAAGATGCAGGAAGTGCCGGACAGCGAGTTCATCCTCAAGGCCGACCTCGTGCTGCTGGCGATGGGCTTCACCAACCCGGTCGGCTCGCTGCTCTCGGCGTTCGGCGTGGATACCGATGCGCGCAAGAACGCGCGTGCCGCCACCGAAGGCGAGCGGGCGTATCAGACCAATGTGCCGAAGGTGTTTGCCGCCGGCGACGTGCGTCGCGGGCAGTCACTGGTGGTGTGGGCGATTCGTGAGGGGCGCCAGGCGGCACGGTCGGTGGATGCGTTCCTGATGGGGCATTCTGAATTGCCGAGGTAAGTTTTCTTTTGTGCCTTGCCGGCTGTGGGTTGGCTGGTGGACCCGCCTTGGGGCTGTGAGCCTGGGGCGGGTTTTTTGTTTTTTTTGCTGGGGGCTTTGAGTTTGGTGTCAACTGGTTGATTTTGAAGTCGGTGTCTTAACGTCAGTTGCTGAACGTCAAAGTCAGCTGCTGAACGTCAACGGCTGAACGTCAAAGTCAAAGTCAACTTCAAAGTCAAAGGCTTTCGCTCCCCCGGTGAACTGACCCCCTAAAGTTGGACGGTCGGTGACGCTAGGCGCCGAAGG
>NZ_JBYTEL010000027.1:0-80054 GCF_058789195.1 Cupriavidus sp. FW216-B1
GTTCTGGCTGGGGCGGAGCAGCGGCTTCCATGACCCGAATATTATCTACTGGTAGATAGATAGTCAAGGAATTTTCCTAAGAATTTCCTGCTCGTCCTCCGCTGTGCCGCAAAGCGCACGCATTGGCCCACGGTTATCGCGAAACATGCGGCTTTCGCCATATCGCCTGCCGGCAAATGCGCCAGGAGTCGCGTTGCCGTCATGGACCGCGCTGCCGCAACAAGCACTTACAAGGTTTTCCTACGGACTCCCCGATTTCACTCCTAGGATTTATCTGTGCGAAACGCAGCATACGCCCGGGCGTCCCACGGCCTGCCGCCGGGGGAAATTCCGCAAGCGCCTTGTCACTACTACCGGAGCAAACGATGCGCAAAGTTCTCACCCTGACCTTACTTGTCGCCGCCGCTGCCGTGGCCTCGGGCGCAAGCTATGGCCAGCAAAAGAAGCCCGACCCCTATACCGACGGCGCCAAGTCCGGCGCGCGCGATCCCTATACCGATGGCGCCAAGTCGGGCAAGTTCGATCCCTATACGGACGGCGCCAAGAAGTCGACCCGCACGGACCTGAACGCGACCCAGACCAAGGCCGATCCCTACACCGACGGTGCCAAGTCCGGCACGCGCGACCCCTACACCGACGGCGCCAAGTCGGGTACGCGCGACCCTTATACGGACGGCGCCAAGTCGCAGTAAGCCGTAAGCCTTAAGCGCATGACGGCGGCCGCCCGGCCGCCACGTTCCACGGTTGCATTCTGGCCTGCCGCGCGCGCGGCGCCGCGGGCCAGGCCCGGCCGCCGGCGGTTTTCCCCGGCGGCCGGGCTTCCTCTTTTCCGCTTCCGCCCTGCTTCCCCGCTGCTTCTCCGCTGCCGCCCTGCGCCGGCGGCGCGTTGCCGTGTCCGCGCTCTGCCGGCGCGGCGGCAACAGCGTGGCGCCGGCGCGGTCACTGCGTGACGCTGTCCCTCGCCCCTTCGCGCGCCCCTTCACGCGCCATCTGTGCCGCCTCGGCACGCAGGACCTGCTCGCCGCGCGCCAGCGCCTCGTCCATGCCGGCGGTCAGCGCCACCGGCACGCCGAACGCCTTGACCGCCAGCGCCGCCAGCGCCGACAGCCCGGCGCGCTTGGCCGCATCCGGCTCGACGTAGACCAGCAGCCGGCAGCGCCGCACCAGCGGCTCCCGGTTGTGCTTCAGCCACAAGGCGCGCAGGCGCCGGTCCTCGTGCCGCTCCGCGTCCGCCTGCGGGCCCATGACGATGACGAACGGATGCGCCTGCCGCACCAGCGTGGTCATCTCCTCGCACCACTGGCCGGCGTAGCCGGGCACCAGCGTCTCGGGCCGGCCGAGCACCAGCGGGAAGGCGGAAACGTCGTGGATGAAGAAATTCGCGGATTCGCGGAAAGCGGAAACCTGGTCTTGCATGTCTGTTCTCCTGCGGCGCGGGATCAATGCATCGGGATGCGCCTGGGAAGCAGTATCGGGGCGAAGCGCGTAGACTCGATAACGTTACCTGGACTAAAAACAATGCAATCGAGCCATGCCAATCCGCCCGCCTGACCCCGCGGACGACGAAGCTGCGGTGGACGCCGCCACCCGCGACCTGCTGGATACCTTTGCCGACCGCTACGAGCAGCCCGGCGGCCCGGCCCTGATCGCCATGCGGGGCAGCGACCGGGACAGCAACGCATTCCGCCTGGGCACGCGCGAGCTGGGCTGGCACCGGCACCTGCGCGGCCAGTTGTTCTGCATCGACAACGGGCTGGTGCACGTGCGCACGCGCCACGGCTCCTGGCTGCTGCCCGCGCAGCGCGCCGGCTGGATGCCGCCCGGCGAGATGCACCGCATCAGCATCAGCGGGGTGCTGAGCGGCTGGAACGTGTGGGTCGCGCCGTCGGCGGCGCGCGACCTGCCGCCCCTGCCCTGCGTGTTCGGCATCAGCGACGTCATGCGCGCGCTGGTCGGCCGCGCCGCCTCCTGGCCGGCGCCGTTCGCGCTCGACGACGCGCAGCAGCGCATCGTCGCGGTCCTGCTCGACGAGATCGAGCAGGCGCCGCGCGAGCCGCTGCACCTGCCGCTGCCCGTGGACCGGCGCGCGCGCCGCATCAGCGACGCCATCCTGGCGCAGCCCGGCGATCACTGCGGCCTGGCCGAATGGGCCGCGTGGGCGGGCGTGTCGCCGCGCACGCTGTCGCGCCTGTTCCAGGGCGAGACCGGGCTGAGCTTCGCCCACTGGCGCCAGCAGGCGCGCCTGACCCACGCGCTCGAGCGGCTGGCGCGCGGCGAGGCGGTGGCGCAGGTGGCCGAAGCGCTGGGCTACGCCACGCCGAGCAATTTCATCGCTATGTTCCGTCGCGCGTTCGGGGACTCGCCCGCGCACTATTTCGCCAGCCGCGGACTGGCGGAATAACTGGTGGAATAGCCGGCGGAACAGGCCTTGCGGCGACCGCTCGCAAAGCCGGCCGTAGATTCTGACCTTGAGGCTATCTGACAAATCAAATAAGATCGGAACATCTGCATGCCAACGCGGGGAACCGGATGAAGCACTACACCAGGGACACCTTCAACCTCACGAAAAGCGTCGGCTTCTACCTCAACAAGGCGCGCAACCTCGTGCTGATGGAAATGGATGCCGCGCTCAAGGAGCTCGACATCACCGCCCAGCAGATGGGCATCCTGCTGTCGCTGTCGCGCGGCACCGCCACCACGCCGTTCGAACTGAGCAAGCTGCTGGTCATCGATACCGGTCTGATGACGCGCATGCTGGACAAACTGGAGCAAAAGGGCCTGCTGGCGCGCTCGCGCAGCATCGAGGACCGCCGCGTGGTCAACCTCGAACTCACCGACAAGGGCCGCGTCGTGGCCGAGCGGATTCCCGAGATCGCCCCCGAGGTGCTGAACGCGCGCCTGAAGGATTTCAGCAAGGCGGAGTTCGAGGAACTGCTGCGGCTGCTGGACAAGTTCTCGGCCTGAGCGCGGCGGGCGCGCGGGCGCCGGCGAGCCAATATGCGCGGACATGCGCCGCGCCGGTCCGGCGACGGTTTTCACGACATCGAAGAGACAATCGACGAGGCCAGCCCATGACTCCCACCGCGAAGCACGGCAATTTCGCGCCGCTGGATCCGGCGGCAGCCGCCCCTTTCTACCGGCAGATCTACGAGCGCTTTCGCGGCGCCATCACCAGCGGATTGCTGAAGCCGGGCGACCGGATACCCTCGGTGCGCGCGCTGACGCAAGAACTGGGACTGGCGCGGGGCACGATAGAAACGGCTTATTCCCTGCTGGCCGCCGAGGGGTACATCCAGGCTCGCGGCCAGGCGGGGACCATCGTGACGCCGGGCCTCAAGCTTCCGCCCGCCGGCGGCGCCATGCCGCCGCCGGGGACCGACGCGCCCGAACTCAGTTTCCGCCCGGACTCGGTGCTGCCGTTCCAGATGGGCTTGCCCGCGCTGGACATGTTTCCCCGCAAGATCTGGGCACGCCTGGGCGCGCAATGCGTGCGCGCCATGCAGCCGTCGGACATGGCGCACCCGTCCGTATACGGCCTGCCGGGCCTGCGCGCCGAGATCGCCGCGTACCTGCAGGTCTCGCGCGGGATCCACTGCGCCGCGTCGCAGGTGTTCGTGACCTCGGGATACCGGCACACCATGCAGTTGATCTGCCAGGCGCTGTGGAAGGCGGGGGACCGCGTCTGGCTCGAAGACCCGGGCTACCCGCCCACGCGGGAACTGCTGGAGCACATGCACCTCGCCACCGTGCCGGTGCCGGTGGACCGCGACGGCCTGGTCGTCGCCGCCGGCATCGAGGCGGCGCCGCGAGCACGCGCGGCGGTGGTCACGCCCGGGCACCAGAGCCCGCTGGGCGTGTCCCTGTCCTTGCCGCGGCGCCTGGCGCTGCTGGACTGGGCCACGCGAAACCGCGCATGGATCGTCGAAGACGACTACGACAGCGAATACCGCTACGTCAGCCGCCCCCTGCCCGCGCTGAAAAGCCTCGACCGTGACGAGCGCGTGCTCTACGCGGGTACGTTCAGCAAGGTGCTGTTCCCCGGCATCCGGCTCGCCTATCTCGTCGTGCCGCCGACGCAGGTCGAGCGGTTCGAGCGGATCAGCCAGGTCTTCGCCGGCGGAAGCCCCCAGCTGACGCAGGCGATCGTCACCGCCTTTATCAGGGAAGGCCATTTCGCGCGCCATATCCAGCGGATGCGCAAGCTCTATGCCGAGCGCCGGGACGCCGCCACGGCGGGCCTGGAAAGCGTGCTGGGAAAGCAGGCGCGCATCGATGCGCAGCCGGGCGGCATGCACCTGATCCTGCGCCTGCGGGGCCAGCGCTCGGATCGCCGGCTGGCGGCGAGCATGCGGGAGCACGGCCTGTACGGCGAGGCGCTGTCGCGCTGGACGACGGCGGGCGATGGCGTCTCGGCCTTGCTGCTGGGCTTCACGAACATCGACTCCCGGGCCACCGCCGAACATCTCGGCAGGCGCATCCTGAAGCTCATCTGACGCGGCGCGCGGGCAGGCGTCATGGCCCATGTCGCAAGGCGAATCATGGACCATCCGGGATAGGCCAAGATGCGCCATGATTAGGGCTCCGGATCAACACACAGAAGGATGCGTCATGAGCCATCGCCTCGACTATGCAAAGGTTTCCCCCGAGGGCTACAAGGCCTTCGGCGGGGTGTACATGTCCCTCCAGAAATGCGGCCTTCCGCAGGAACTGGTCAATCTCGTGTACCTGCGGGTTTCGCAGATCAACGGCTGCGCCTATTGCATCGACATGCATTCCCGCGACCTGCTCACGCAGGGCCTTTCCGTGGACAAGCTCGTGCTGGTGCCCGTGTGGCGCGAGGCCGGGAATCTGTTCAGCGCCCGCGAGCGCGCCGCGCTTGCCTGGGCGGAAACCGTGACGCGCGTGGCCGACACCGGCGTTCCCGATGCCGACTACGAAGCCGCCGCGGCCGAATTCAGCGACAAGGAACTGGTCGACCTGACGTATGCCATCGGCCTGATGAACGCCTTCAACCGCCTGGGCGTGACGTTCCGCGCCACCCCCGCCGCCGCCGGCAAAGCCTGAAGGATCACAAGCGCGCCAAGAGCGAGTGCCCTGCGCACGGGAATGCCCGTTCGCCGGCACTCGCGTCTTTCAGGGTGCGGCCGGCTTGCGCTTTCCGCACGCACATTCCGGCGGTCATCTGACCACCGCTGCCGCCCGCGGCAGCTTTGCCGGGCCCCGGAGTGACGGGCTTGCGGCAGGAACGGATGCGCCCGGCGGCCCCGCCGGCCTTTTCCGTCAGACACGTTCGCATGCCGTCTTTTATGTTGCATTAAAAATGCTTGTTTTATAGAATCGTCGTGAGACTGCCATGCGGCAGGATGCCGGCCGGCCAGAAAAAAACGAACGGGAAGGAAGCCGCGCCATGACCACATCGATCGACACCATGCACCCCGACCCGACACCGCGCGCGGCATCCATGCAGCCGCTGCTCCAGACCCCGCCGCCGTCCCGCCCCGCGTCCGCCCGCCACGGCGGGCTGCCCGTGCTGGCGCTGGCATTCCGGCCCTTCTACCTGCTCGCGGCGGCGTTCGCCGTGCTGTCGGTCGGCGCGTGGGCCGCCATCTACCTGGGCTGGTGGCCGGCCGGCGCCGCGCAGCCGCCGATGGGCGGCATGCTCTGGCATGCGCATGAAATGGTGTTCGGCTTTGCCGCCGCGGTGGTGGTCGGCTTCCTCTTCACGGCGGGCAGGAACTGGACCGGGCTGCAGACGCCGCGCGGCGCGGCGCTGGCCGGGCTGGCCGCGCTCTGGCTGGCCGCGCGCGTGCTGATGTGGACCGGTCCGGCGCCGCTCGCGGTGGCGCTGGACCTGGCCTTCCTGCCGCTGTGCGCGGCCAGCTTCCTGCACGTGCTGGTGCGCGCCGGCAGCAAGCGCAACTATGGCCTGGCCGGCGCGCTGTTCCTGCTGTGGGCGCTCAACGTGGCGTTCCACGTGGCGCTGGCGCGCGGCGCCGTGCCGGCGGCGCTGCAAAGCGCGGAGGCGGGCATCGGGCTGGTGGTGGTGTTCATCACCGTGATCGGCGGGCGCGTCATCCCGATGTTCACGGCCAACAGCGTGCCCGGCGTGCGCATCCGCCGCTCGCCGCTGGCCGAGCGCACCGTGGTGCCGCTGACGCTGGCCGCGATGGCGGCGTGCGCGCTGGCGCCGCAAGGCATGATCACCGCCGCGCTCGCGCTGCTGGCGGCGCTGGCGCACGCCGTGCGCCTGGGCGGCTGGGGCTCGCGGCGGGCGCTGCGCCGCCCGCTGATCGGCATCCTGCACCTGGCCTATGTCTGCCTGCCGCTCGGCCTGGCGCTGCTGGCCGCCGCCGCGCTCGGCCACGCGGACCGCTCCTCGGCCCTGCATGCGCTGACCGTCGGCGCGATCGGCTGCGCCATCATCGGCATGATCACGCGCACCGCGCTGGGCCACACCGGGCGCCTGCTCGAAGCGCGCGCGGTGGAGACGGCGGCCTACGCGGCGGTCTTCGCCGCGGCCGTGCTGCGCGTGGCCGGGCCGCTGGTCCTGCCGCAGTACAAGCCGTTCTGGATCGCCGCCGCGGCGGTGGCGTGGATGGCCGCGTTCGCGCTGTACCTGTTCAAGTACGTGCCGTTCCTGATGCGTCCGCGCGCCGACGGGCGCGAAGGCTAGCGCCGGGCCGCGCCTACGCCGTCCCGCCGCCGGGCGCCGCGCGCGCCTTGCGTGTCACGCTCCTGACCGGAATGCCGGCCACCGTGCCGCCATCCGGCGCCAGCGCGCGGCTCAATGCCGCCGGGCGTGCCACCAGGTCCTGCAGGCTATAGGCGTCCAGCACGTCGAAGTAAGCCCGCAGCGCGGCCGACAACACGCCGCGCAGGCCGCACACCCGCGTGATGACGCAATGATTGTCGTCGCCCTGGAAGCACTCCACCAGGCTGAAATCCGACTCCATCGTGCGGATCACCTCCCCCACGTTGATCGCCGCCGCCGGCCGGCCCAGCTCGATCCCGCCCGCGCGCCCGCGCACCGTATGCAGGAAGCCGGCCTGGCCGAGCTTCTGCACGATCTTGATCAGGTGGTTCTTGGGAATGTCGAACGCATCGGCGATGCGCTGGATGGTGACGAGCTCGCCCGGGTGGACCGCGACGTAGATCAGGGTCCGCAGACTGTAGTCGGTGTAGTCGGTCAGTCTCATGCAAAGTGGTCCTCCGCCGTGCGGATCGTGGTGCGGAATGCGGGGCAGCCGGCATGCGCGCGGCGCGCGGGCGCCGCGCCGGCGGCACGCGCAGTCTAACATGGCCCTTCGATACATCTTTTGCGATGCCGCAAATTTATGTTGCACGGTAAATGCATGTTTAATAGAATGGGTTCCGAGGTGACGCGGACAAAGCGCAGATCGCCCGCCGCCGCCCCTGTTGCGGATTCATTCGCCCCATTTGTTGCATTTAGTGCATATCTTTGGAGGTTGCAGTGCTGTCTGAAAAATCGAGACCCCTGATCGATGCGAGCGTACCCGTGCTGCGCCAGCATGGCCTGGCCATCACCACCGCGTTCTATCGCAATATGTTCGCCGACAGGCCCGAACTGACCAACCTGTTCAACATGGGCAACCAGGCCAACGGCGCGCAGCAGCAGTCGCTCGCCGCCGCCGTATTCGCCTATGCCGCCAACTACGGCGACAACAGCGCGCTGGCCCCGGTGGTCAGCCGCATCGTCCACAAGCACGCCTCGGTCGGCATCAAGCCCGGCCACTACACCGTCGTCGCCCGCCACCTGCTCGGTGCCATCGGCGAAGTGCTGGGCGAAGCCGCCACGCCCGAGCTCGTCGCCGCCTGGGACGAAGCCTACTGGCTGCTCGCCGCCGAGCTGATCGCCGCCGAGACGCGCCTCTACGAACGCGCCGGCACCGGCCCCGACCACCGCCAGCCGGTGCGCATCGTCGCGCGCGAGGAACAGAGCGCCGACATCACCTCATTCACGCTCGAAGCCGTCCCCGGCACCACCCTCGCCGACTTCCTGCCCGGCCAGTACATCTCCGTGGTGGTGGAACTCTCGCACGGCGTGTTCCAGCAGCGCCAGTACAGCCTCTCCGACGCGCCCAACGGCCGCACCTGGCGCATCTCCGTCAAGTGCGAGCGCGGCGACGACGCCGGCCTGCCCGCCGGCGCGGTCTCCAACTGGCTGCACGACAACGCCCGCGCCGGCGACGTCCTGATGGTCAGCCAGCCGTTCGGCGACTTCGCGCCCGCCATCGAGCCCGCCCACCCCATCGTGCTGCTCTCCGCCGGCGTCGGCGTCACGCCCATGATCTCCGCGCTCAACGCCGTCGCGCAGCGCAACCCCGCGCGCAAGGTCGTCTTCGGCCACGCCGCGCGCATGGCCTCGCACGTGGCCCACGTCAAGGACGTCAAGCACGCCGCGCGCCAGCTGCCCGGCCTGCGCACCCACTTCTTCCTCGAGTCCGGCGAGCCGGCCGAATTCCTGGCCCAGCCCGCCCTGCCCGGCCGCATGGACATCGACGTCATCTTCGCCGGCGACGACCTCGCCGACGCCGACTTCTACCTCTGCGGCCCGCTGCCCTTCATGCAGGCGCAGCGCGCCGCGCTGGCGGCGCGCGGGGTAAAGGCGGAGCGCGTGCATCGCGAGGTGTTCGGGCCGGATTTGCTGGATGGGTTGTTGTAGGCGGTAGTCCCCGCAGGCCGCCGCGCCCGGCCGCCTTCATGCGGCGATATGCGTGACCGCCCATTGCAGCGCGATGGGAATCGCCTGGCCGATGACTTCCAGCAGCCACGGAGCGCGCAGGCCGGGTCCGCAGCACAGCCTCGCCCACAGACCCGGCGAGGCGCCGTCCGGCTGTGCCGCCCGGCCAGGCGCCGGGTCCGCGTAGAACGAGGAATTGACCTGCGAGACGTGGATCACGTAGTTGCGCAGATGCGCCACCCGCTTCCGGTCGGGTGGCCGCGCGGCACGCCAGAACTCGTCCAGGCTGCCCTGATAGGTGATGCCCTCTTTCGCATAGAAACAGCGGCCCAGCGCGATGACCGGCACGCCGTGAAAGAGCGCCTGCAAGCCCGCCGTGGAGTTGATGGTGACGAGGCCGCTGCAATGCCGCAGCAGCGTCGGCAGGTGCGCATCGTGCAGGTAGACCACCCGTCCGGGAATATCCAGACGCTGCGCGCACGCCCGAATCACTGCCGCATAGTTGGTGTGTCCACGATCCATCGGATGGTGCTTGATAACGAGAACGCTGTCCGTCGGTGCATGCCGCGCAAAAGAGAACAATGTCGACTCGATGAACGCCTCGATCCTCTGCCAGGGGCTGTGCGTCAATATCTGGCTATCGTTGTGCACCTGTAATGCCACCATGAAGAATGCGGGACCATTCTTCGCCAGCAGGCCAGCTATGTTCTTGCGCTGCCGCCATCGGTAAACGTGCTTGCGGACACCTGCACGCACCCAGAATCCGAGTTCCCTGAACCTGAAGGGCTTGTGGTGCCGGTAGTGCCGGTACCGGTAGCGGCCAAGCATACCGCCGGCAAAGTACCAGAACGAATACCACGCCATCCGGGCAAAGCCATGTTCGAATCGGCGCCGCTTGGCTGGTGGCTTGACCACCGGCATTTCGGCGAGCGACAAGCGCGCGATGGGCGAGTTTGCGTTGACGCCGCCGCGTTCGAGCGTCACGTAGTCGGGGCGGACGTAACCCTCCTCGAAGACCCAGAAAGCAACCCCAAGCTCCTGCGCGATCTGCGCAGCCATGCGATGAGGCCGCCGGCAATCCCCGAACACCACGACAGCATCGATCCGCTGCGACACCAGCAGATCGCGCAAGAATGACCGCCAAGCTGTCATCTGCCCAGCAAAGCGCGTGATTCGCCCGTCGCGATAGAAGAGATCGTCGCCACCGTTGAAGTTGACCTTCCATATTTGGCAACCGAGTGACTCGAGACAGTCGCGCAGGCGGGCAAAAAAGGGACCGTTGGGACCCTGAAGCAAAAGGACTCGCCGATACCCGGCGAGTTGTCGAAAACCAGATGGTTCCATTGAAAACTGAAGTCTCCCGTCTTCCGCGCATTTCATTCCGCACACGCCATTCGGCGCACGGCTGCGACGATGGGCTAGCCCAGCGCACGCATCAGCGCCCTTGCCTTGCGATACTGCCGTGCCAGCCAATGAACACCGATATCGACAACACCTCTTTGATCCGCCGGCCCAAGGTACGTCAGAACATCCTCCAGCGCGCAGCAGCCATACCCTTCAGGCAGCCGGTAGTACGGATACCTGCAGAGTGCGATATAAGCCAGTTCTTCGACGGACAAGCGGCGTCGCCTGCGCGGCAGTTGCAGGATGTCCGTAGTCAGGCCCCAGCCCGCATAGAACGGCGCGCCGTAGCAATGCACGGGCTTTCCAAGCAGCAAGGCGTCGAAGCCGGCTTGCGATGTCATCGTATGCACCTCGTCTGCGAGCGCTATACAGGCGGTGATGTTGGCGTGAGCTCCCACCTGGTCCGCGAGCCCAGCAAGCGCAACGTCTTCCACCGCGCCGCGCCGATTGCCGGCGACCACATCGGGATGCGGCTTGTAGACAATCCATGCGTCGGGATTGGCTGCCCGAACCGCGCGCAACAGGTCTTTGTTACGCCGGATCAAGGGTGACCCATAGCAAATCGAGGCGTCGTCTTCCACTTGGCCCGGTACCAGCAGCACACGCCGCCCCGCACTCTCGCGATCAAGAGCAAATGCGCCGCCGACGTTGTATTTGCTGATCCCCTGCCGCCGCAAGATGTCGCGCAAGCGTGCTGCCCGCAGTCGTTCCTCGTCGCTAACGACTGTCGTTTCCAGCAAATACTCAAGTTGACTGGATGAGGCCGGATCGTAGTAAATGCCTGGACCGTCAAGCGCGAGCGAAAGCGGAGCATGCAGATCGGACCCGAGTCCCGCGGAGCGGATGAAACCATCTTCGACCCGCATGACTGGCACTCCTGCCTCGATAGAGGCCTCCCGCAGCGCTAGATGCTGGCTTCCCCACACCACAATCCTTGCGTCCTCGGCCAAACCATGCAGATGGTGCTCCTCCATCTTCCGCATGAAGACAAGGCGATTGGATGGCATGGCAAGAAAGGGCCGCACGATCGCCCGCTTCCAGGGACTCATGCCTATGCAATACAGAGTCCCCCGAACCTGGTCGTTCAAGATCTTGTTGCGCGCAAGCCAGTCGACGACATCGGCGAGTTGCCCCGGTTTCCCCGTCATAGGATGGATATAGCGTGTGTATTGCAGATAGGCTGCCGCGAACAATTGCTCGAGCGAACGCGGCGCCGGCCGGCGCTGGCGCAGGCGGTGGATATCGGGATGGCGGTCATCGGTAAGTCCCCAGCCCGCGTACCACGGCATGCCGAAGCAAACCACCGGCTTGCCGAGCAGCAGAGCCTCGAAGCCGACCTGCGACGTAACGACGTAGATATAGTCGAACTGCTCGATCAGCGAATGCGGGCAGCACTCCCGCTCCAGCCAGCGCACTTGCGTGGACGTCTGCGTTCGACCGAGATAGCCGCTCTTGCGGCCCTGGATTACCTCGGGATGCGCTTTGACCCATATCTGCGCTTCCGGGTGATCCACTTGCGCCGCGGCAAGCATGGCCGCGAAAGTTGCCGCGCTTGCGCCGCCAAGGACAACCGACATATCTCCCGCTGTCTGATCTACCACCAGCACGCGCCGCCTCCCTGGTGTGACGGGCAACTGGATCGCCGGTGCGTGGTTGTATTTCGACAGACGATGTCGGCGGAGGCGATCCATGGCGCTGCGCGCCTGCGCCATCGTGCGCGCATCCTGGCGAGGATGGGCAATGAGGTTCTCGAGGTCCGAGGGCTGGCTCGCATCATAGTAGATGCCTGTGCGATCCGTCACCATTGAGAGTGTCCGCTCCGCGGGCCCGGGCCAGATCGAACGCAGAAAGCCGTCCTCAAGTGCGATGTACGGCAACATGCAGGTCTGTGCCAAAGAGCGGGCTCGTGCGGAGGACTGCCGGCGTCCCCAGCCGGCAATCGCCGAGAGCCCTACCGGCGGCCGCTGCCAGGCTCGCAACCTTACCGATTTCTCACCAATCAGCGCGTCAAGATTTGGAATGCGCAAAACGCCGCGCGACAAGATTCCGATCACGGCTGCACCCGCATTGTTCGAATGCCAAGCTGATTCGCAACGGGACGCTCCGCGGCCTGCTTCACAGGCAAGGCATTGACACGGCGGCCATTGATCACGAGGGTCGAACTGCCGCCGCCGTCGAGATTGAGTCCGGCATCGATTCGAAGACCTGCGAGCAGGCCGGCAGATTCAGCGAGGGTAAAGCCCGAGAACGATCGCTGCCGTCCCTCCAGCACGAGGAGGTAAAGCCACCGTCCGTCAAGAGACAGGCCAGCCAGCGTGCGGGGATTTTTCTCGCTGGCGTTGCTACCGGCACAGGCAGCCGGCGCGCCGGGAGAACAATGAAAACCCCCATCGCGGTAGAACTGCAGACCTGTTACCTCAATGTCGGGTTTCATCTCCGAAATGCCGTCTCCTCTCTCGGAGACAACCGATATTTCGCACCGCTTGCTGCGATCGCATACCAGTCTGGGTAAGCCATCGGCCTTGCTCACCTGACGCCATGCCACGCCTCCCGCCACCACGTCTCCCCTGGGCACTAGCGTGTCCATCTGGAAAAAATTCGCATTGACCGCAACGGTGACGCCCGATTCCCTAGCATACCCGGAGGTAGTCTGACCTCGCTGCCCCTCCGGCGTCACCTCGAGCCGTACCTCGGGACAGTGCAGGTCCGTCCGTACCACATGAACGTGCGGCTGCATCTGCGCATAATCCACGCAGGCGGCCACCGGCTCCCATGCGGATCTGTGCTGCACCGTGCACCCCCCCAGCAAAACAGCTGGCAGAAAGCTAGCTACCAGGACTCCGGTCGGGACTCTATTCAAAATGGCCATTACTCTGTCCCCACTCTGGCGATCCGTGGCGGAGCATCGTTGGCCGCATGGGGCGTGCCATCGCGGGCTGACTGGTCCGCAATGGCCTCATTGGCATACTGGCCCAGCATGACCGCGCACTGAACCAGGTCCTCCGGCTTGAATACTTTTGCCGACAGCACACCGAACAACCGTTGGTATGCCGCCTCCCTGCACAAGAGTTGCCTGATCCGGTCGATTTCTCCAATGGCTTGCCACAGGCCGATCAGCTTCAGCACAAGGCCCTCGGGAAGCGGTAAATTGGTAAGCCGCTGGCGATGCGAGTCATATACCGCAAACCAGTGAGAGGCCGCCTCTTCGAAATCGCCCGTGGCATACGCAACGTCAGCACAGGCAAGCCGCAGGTCCGTTGCATCCGGCGCGGCCGCGACCGCTGCCTCGAATGCCGTCCTCGCCGCAGGGAGGTTGCCAAGCGCGAGGTTGGCTTCGGCCTCGAGACGCAGCAGACGGCCTTGGTCTTCGATGTCATGCCTGCCCAGAAGCCGCCGCGACCAATCCACCACCAACGGCCAGTCCTGGGCCAGATGCGCGCACGTGATGAATTCCCCTGCGAGCGCCAGGCTTTCCGATAATGCCGGTGATCCTTGCAGCAATGCCAGCGCCAGGCGCGGTTTGCCATGTTGACGCAGCGCGCGTGCCAGTGCCAGTTGCTCCTCCTCCGACATAGGCTCGCCCAATAGCGAGCCTACGTCCTCCACTGCCACTGCCTCCGCATATCCTGCGGACACAAGCAGCCGCTCCCACGCCTCCGCAAGCTTCTTTGGCTCGCCACCATCCAACGCCAGGCGGCACGCCAACTGCCTCGCTTCCCGCCAATCTGACCGGCTCTTCAGGAGACCCGCGAGCATGCTGCCCGCCTTGTCCTTGCGACCCAGGCGATAGTAGGCCCAGCCCAATGCCAGCCTCGCTTCCTCCGTCGCGTACTTTGTTTGCTGTGCAGGCAGGGTTTCCCACAGCCCCACCGCCTCGTCCCAAGCCCGCTTCCGAAGCGCGACATGGACCCGAGCATGACGGCAGTTTGCGTCCGCGCGCGCAGTGTCTGGCAGGTGCCGCAGTTCTCGCATCGCACGCTGAAGGTTGCCCGAGCGCACATGTGCTTCAATCCGCCTGAGCATCGCATCGATCCAGAACCGATGTTCCGGCTCCAGTTCGGAGCAGACGGCGATCCACGCAGCAGCGGCTTCCTCCCAGTCCTGCTTTGCCGACAACAATTCCGCATACTCGATCTTCCATGCGAGCGGGTAACCGTCCTGCGGACGTTCGCAAGCGAGCGACAACGCTTCGTCGAGCTTGCCGAGTTGCCGTTTGGCGCGGATGAGTTCCAGTGTCGTATCGGGAGAGCGCTTTTCCAACGCTTCCCACCGGCCTTCCGCGAAGGTCCACTTCCTTGCCGCGGAGGCGGCCCTTGCGCGTTCCAACAAGGCAGCTTCGTCGGCATCATGCCCTGGCGCCGCTCTGGAGACTCGCTGTACAGCATCGACGACACGCGCACAGTTTCCGCCATCGCGGTAGCGGAAAAACGCTTCGGCTCGCAGTGCATACGGCGTCGGCATCCTGCCTTCGTCGCCAAGAATGGATTGCATGCTCGAGAGCACCTCCTTCCAGTCCCGGCACACGGGACCGAAGCCGTCGTCCCCATAGTGGAAATAGCCCTCGTCGGCGATATGCGTTCCGTCGTACAGGCTTTCGGCGTCGAATTGAAAATAGATAACGGCTTTTCTCATCAATGCCATGTCGAACGCGACCGAAGAGTAGTCGGTCACCATCACGCAGGCCGCCTTGAACAGAGACTGCATTCCCCCTTCTATATCATCACCCAACACCTCGACATAGGACGGCAATCCGAACTGCGACAGATAGGGGCGGATATTGGGGTGGGGATGGAAGATGATGCGATATCCCGCACGCTTGGCCATCTGCCCGAACGCATCGCTACGCAGCAGTCCACTCCACTCCCGGAAATAATCAGTGGATTCGAAATCAGGATTGAGCCCGCGCATATTGGTCTTTCCCAGCGCACTGCCGACCAGGTTCTTCCGCCAGGTGGGCATCACTAGGATGACGCGCTCGGTCTTTCCGGAGCGGCGCACCAGTTCGTCATGTCTCGGCAAGCCGGTCAGCACCACCTCCCTGGACGAGAACTTGTATCGGGATGGGCCAGAAATAGACTCTGCCTCACGTTCTGCACTGGTAACGAAGCAATCGATCCGCTTGCCATTCATCCAGTGCGACAAGTCGTTGTGAATCACACCGTGCTGAAGAAAGGTAAACCTATAGCGCAACATGTCCCGATACCATGTTTCGTGCATGAAGCTGGTCATGTACGCGTCGGCATGGGACGAAATCAGATGTGCGCAGTTCAAGAGCAGCAACCTGTGCCGGAGCCCGCCAAAAGGAACCAGTCGGAAACCCTCCGCCCGGAGCCGCGCCCAATCCAGGGAATTTCGGCGCAGCAGAAAATAGGCATTGATGCCAGGCTCGTGCGATTGGATGTATCGGTAAAGATGCTCGGCATTGTCATCGGCACGGACATCCCGATCGGCAAGTGCCCATGCGCCGCCATAGCGGCGCATCACGAACTCGCGTCCTGCGAGCCATCTCAGCAATCTCGTGAGTCGTGGCAGGTTGCCAGCAACCGCCGAGCGGCGTTTGTCAAAAATAGCTCTCAACTGAGATATTTCCACGCTTGCCTGTGACACGCCTCCCACGACGAGCTCGACCTTCTGGATATCGAGCGCCACCGAAAGCTTGCCGGTCTGCGGGACCGCAATCCAGACCAGCCGCTCGAAAGCGAACTCCCTGCCGACGAAAAGATGCGCACGCGTGGTGGCGTGCGTCGGTACCACTTCCACTCCGTCGACAACGAACGCTTCGAAACCTGGCTTTGCCGTGAAGTAGCGAACCTGCAAGAGCCTCTGCTCCGGATCGTAGTCTTCGAAGTAAATGCGCTGAAATCCGAGCGGTGCCTTGCCGAACATACTCAGCAGACCCACACGATGCAGCCACCACGTGCCGCCAAGCTCGAACTCCATGATGGTGGCGCGATCGATATACGAGAATATCTGATCCGTGAGGTCCAGGAACCTCGCCTTGCCGGCATCGTCGAGCACGTTCAAGGTGCCGGGCTTGTCCATCAACTGGCGGAAGTACCAGATCATGTGATAGAGCGCCACGCGCTGGGCGTATCCGGGCACGGCCCCTTTTGCTGCATGCCGTCTCAGCATGTCCAGCACGCCATGCTCAAGCACGTCTCCGAACAGCCCCGGCTTCTCCCATGCCGTATCCAAGGTGGACGCTCCCGTCGAACGCTTTCTGTAGTAGTACTTCGCGGTCGCAAGGAATACCACCTCCTTGTTGGGGCTGGCTGCCAGATAGGTATTGACGAAATGTGCATCCTCGAAATTTGGCCGGATGCGCTCGTCCATGCGCAAAGTCTTGTCGGCCAGCAACAGCGCGGCGTCGAAGAAGGCGGAATTGCACGACAGCTGTATGTGCTTGGTCGGTTTGGCGTAATCGACCACCGTGGTGCCCTTGCTGAAGCGATATTTCAAGGGGTGGGTATCCGAGAACGCCTTCTTATCCTCGTGGTAAAAAATGAAACGGCTTGAGATCAGGGCCGGTTTGCCCTGGATCGACGCAAGGTGTTTCTCCACGGCGGCGAAGTAGCCGGCGTCGACGAAATCGTCCGGATCGATGAACGTCACCCAGCTGCCACGAACCCACTCCAACCCCAAATTGCGAGCAGTAGCCTGCCCGCCGTTGTCCTTGCGGATATATCGGATACTGGCGGGATACTTACGCTGCCAACGCCGGATGATCTGCGCCGAACGGTCGGTGGAGCCGTCGTCAACCATGATCAGCTCGATATGTTTGCCGAAATCAAGCGACTGCGCGGTCATGCTGGAGAAGAAATCATCCAGATAGGCGTCGACGTTGTAGACCGCTGCCACTACCGAATAGAGCCGCTCGCCTTTGACCGACCCAGCCCTGACTTTCGGTTCACTGGACCGAGTCAGACGAGCCCGCTGCTTCTCCAGCATGTCGCGAAAGAACAAGCCGGGTTCATTCAGGAGCTTGCGCATCTTCCTGCCGAGGCGAGACTTGGCGCGTCGCGCGTTTCCTTGTCTTTGAGATGCGGTAGTTACCGTGGACGTCTTTGCTGTCGTTGTCATCTTTTGACTCATTACGATGTGGGTTGAATGCACCAAGATTGCCGACTCGCCCTGAGGGGCCATCCACAGGATGGCAACATCGACCGACTCTCCGGCATCGGTGAATGCGCATGCCCGCGGCCGCCGGCGCCGCATCTCAACACATGCCTAGCACGTACTTCAGTCGATCAGTCCATTTGCTCAGCCTGTCGATATGGCCCGGTCGCGTGTCGAAGAGCACCAGATAGTCCTGTGCGGATACACCCTGCTTCCGGCAACATTCCAGGAACTCGTCCACCAGAAACTCCCGGCAGTACGTTTCGCCGGCAGCGGTGCCGATATACGCACGCAACTTGCGCTGCAGCCGGGCCGCATTCTTGGCTCGTGCGTGGTAATAGCCGTCAACTGGCTTGTCATGGTAGAGATGCAGCACCACCCGTTTCTCCAACAAGCGTGGCAAGCTGAGGCGTCCCAGATACTTGCGAAAGCCCACGGCCAGCAAGGGAGCCCGAAAGCTCTTGTTCTCGAGCAAGTCCTCGGTACGGGGCACCAGACCGTGGCGCATAGCAAGGCGCAGCATGAAATCGAAATCCTCGTAGCCGTGCCCCTGGAATTCCTCGTCGAAGCCGCCCAAATCCCTGTAGTCCTGCGTTCGCATCACCAGCACCGAGGATGGGCTCGCCATGTGCTGGAAATATCGGCGCCGGAACGAGAAATAGCCGCCGAGTATCGTGTCCGGCGTTTCACGGCCGGTTCGCAAACGCTGACTGGCCCATTTGGTGAGATAGAGGCAAGGCAGAATCACCAGCCTTTCTTCCTGCAACTCCAACAAGCGGCTACTCTCTGCCAACAGCGTCGGATTAGGGTGCAGGTCAGCGTCCAGTAGCACGAGCATTTCCGTGTCCACCTTCTCGACCGCGCGGTTACGAAGGTGTGCGTTGTTTACCGCGCCGCCATAGAACATGTGCGAGACCAGCGTGACATGCGGAAATCTGGACAGCACATCGACCAATGCCCGGTCGTGTCGGCTACCGCGGTCGTTATGCGCAATCACCATCTTCAGTTGGTTCATGCCCGGGAAACTGACCTGATCCACCATTCGCCGCAACAACTCGGCCGGCCTGCGCAGCAGATCGACGGGAACCACCGCAGTCAGGCGAGCATCGATATACCTCTGGTTTTGCATACTCCCCCTCACAACCCCAACACCACCTTGGCCGAAATCGCCAACTGATAAAGAATCTGAAACACATCCTTCGCGAACTGCCGCGTCTTCATGTCCACCCGCGGCAGCACCAGGATTTCGTCGCCCGGGCGCACCTGCGTGCCCCACTTGCTTTCCGAGAAGCTGCCGTCGCGGTGGGCGACGATCACGCGGGCGCTGTCGGCGTTCTGCGAGTAGCCGCCGGCCTGCTGGATGTAGTCGGCCACGCTCATGCCGGCGTCGAAGGCGACGGCGTTGGGGAACAGGACTTCGCCGTTGACGATGACGAGGCCGTCCTTGACCGGCACGCGCAGGATGTCGCCGTTTTCCAGCAGCAGCTGGTCGCGCGTGCTGGCCCTGGCGATCAGGGTCTGGCCGGTGGGATCGATCTTGCGGGCGCGCTCCACCCATTGCAGGACCAGCGCGGCTTCTTCCTTGCGCAGCTGGGCTTCGTCGGCGGTGCCGGAGCGGGCGGTGAGCACGCTGGATTCGAGGCTGCGCAGCGCGGTGCCGAGCAGCACTTTCTGGCGCGCCTTCACGCTGAGGCGGTAGAGCTGGATGCTGTCGGCGTCGGACTGCGGCGTGAACGCGACCTGGCTGAGCAGCTCGCCCATGCGGCTGCCGTAGGGCAGCACGAATTCCTGCGGGCCGGCGTGTTCGCCTTCCACGCGCACGGTGATGGTGCCGGGGCGCTTGTCGGCGGTGAATTCGATCTCGTCGCCGTCTTGCAGGATGATTTCCCGGTCCTGGGAGATCGGGAAGTATTCGACATTGCGAATGGTGCCGGTGTTGCGCACCACGCGCACGTTGGTGGCCGACGGCAGCGGCTTGGCCAGCCGGGCGATCTGGTCGAGCCGCGCCTGCTCGCCCTGGAATTCGAAGCGCCGGGCGTTCTCGGCGAGGCCGCCGACCTTGACGGTGTGCTTGCGCGGCTGGACGAAGATCACGTCGCCGTTGTTGAGCTGGCGCGTGGCGAGCTCGCCCTTGAGCAGGAAGTCGTAGAGGTTGACCACGGCGAGGGTCTGGGTGCCGCGCTTGATGGCCACGTCGAGGAAGGAGCCGCGCTCGGGGTCGATGCCGCCGGCCTGGTCGAGGTAGCGCAGCACGCTGTCGCTGGAGGTGCCGTTGTACATGCCGGGGCGGTAGACGGCGCCGGTGACGTACACGCGCACGGGCTGCGCGGCGAGCAGGCTGGCGTAGATGGAGACGCGGCCGGCGAACACGCGGCGCAGCGCGGCGGTGACGGCGGCCTGCAGGTCGGCGTTGGCGATGCCCTGCACGCGGAACGGGCCGACCTCGGGCAGCAGGATGTTGCCGCCGGCGTCCACCGCGAGCACGGTGTCGAGGTTGTAGCCGTTCCACATGCGCAACTGGATGCGGTCGCCCACGGAGATGACGTGGCTGGGATTGAAGACCGATGCGCTCTCGCGGCTGAAGGCGCCGGTGAAGAGCTGCGCGCCGAAGGCGTCGCTGGCGAGGTTGGCGACATAGTCATCATTCTGCGGCGCGCTGTCCGGCACGGGCTGGGCGGGACGTGCCGGCACCGTGGGGATGGCGGCTTCGGCGGCCATGCCAGTGGCGCCCGGCGGCGGCAGGCCGCCCTGCGCGGCGAGGGCGGCGTAGTCGGGCTCGCCGTTGATGGGAGCACCGATGCGGGCACCGGCGCGCGCGCCGGCCTGCGCGTGCGCGCCTTGCGTTGCGGCGCTCATGGCGAACAGGAGGACGAGAAGAAAACGAAGCATGGCTAGTCCCGGTGATCGCGGATGATGGCGCCGAGCAGCTGGAGCACGCCGGCCAGCGCCAGCGCCGCCAGCACGAACACGGCGATGTTGTAGACGCGGCGCGGCTGCAGCGGATATTCGGGCAGCGTGGGGCTTTGCACCACGGCCACGTTCTTGAGCTTGCGCGTGGCTTCCATGCGCGCTTTCTCCAGCGCGCCGAGCGCGGTCTTGTAGAGGTCCTGGCTGAAGCCGGCGGCGGCCTGCAGGCGTTCGTGCTCTTCCACCACCTGGTTGAGCGCGCGGTTCCTGGGCGAGGTCATGCGCGCGCGCTGCGCGCCGATCTGCGCCTGCACGGCGGCGATCTGCGCGTCGATCTGCTGGATCGCGGGCGACTGCGGGGTGTAGACGTCCTTGAGCGCGGCGCGCCTGACGCGCAGGTCGGCCAGTTCCGCCTCGGCGCCGGCCACCACGCCGGAGAGGCTCTCGACGTCGCCGCGCGGCGACACCAGCCCGTTGGCGTTCTGGTAGGCCAGCAGCGCCTGGCGGTCGGCCTTCATGCGTTCGCCCAGCACGCGCACCTGGTTCTCGATGTAGACGACCTGCTCGCCGGCGACGCGGTGCGCCAGTTCGTTGATGAAGCGCTCGCCTTCGCTGGCCAGCAGGCGCGCGATGGCCTGCGCCATCGCCGGCGTGTAGGCCTGCGCGCGGATCACCAGCGTGCGGGAGAAGTCGTCGTATTCCACGCTCACGCGCCCGAGGTAGTACGCATGGAAGCGCTCGAACGAGGCGTCGGCCGGCCACAGGCGCGACAGGGCATCGCGCTGCGCGCTGCTGTAGTGCGCCTTGAGCGCGAGCCGCGTGTCGAGCTTCCTGAGCATGTCGGCGGACAGCAGGTATTCGCGCAGCAGCAGCAGGTCCTGCGGCGCCGCGCTGGCGCCGAGCAGCGAGGCATAGAAGTCGGTGGCGGTGGTGCCCACGGCGTCGCTGCGCTCGACCACCACCTTGGCTTCCGACACGTAGCGGTCGGAGGCGACCACGCCCCAGTAGACGGCGGCCAGCAGGCACGCGCCGATGGCGATGCGCCAGAGCCAGCCGCATTGCTTGAGTTGCCCGAACAGCTTGCTCACCTTGTCATGCTCTTCTTGTATGCCTGGATGGCGTCATCCACGCTGTCGAAACGGTAGGCGCTGCCTTCGTGCAGCCAGACCGCGGATTCGCAATAGCTGCGCAGGGTCGATTCGCTGTGCGACACCATCACCAGCCCGGCGCGCCCGGCGAGATCCTGGAAGGCCTGGCGGGACTTGACGTTGAAGGCGGCGTCGCCGACCGCGGTCAGTTCGTCGACCAGGTACATGTCGAACTCGAAGGCGATCGACAGCGCGAAGGCCAGCCGCGAGCGCATGCCGGACGAGTAGGTCTTGACCGGCGCGTCGAACGCCGCGCCCAGTTCGGCGAAGTCCTCGATGAAGGCGAGCTTGTCGTCCAGCCCCGCCTGCGCGCCGTGGATGCGGCAGACGAACTTGGCGTTCTGCCGCCCGCTCAGCGAGCCCTGGAAGCCGCCGGAGAGCCCGAGCGGCCACGACACGCGGCAGCGCCGCACCACTTCGCCGCGGTTGGGCGTGTCGGTGCCGCCGATCAGGCGCAGCAGCGTGGACTTGCCCGCGCCGTTGCGGCCGATCAGCGCGATCCGGCTCGATGCTGGAATTTCGAGCGACACGTCGCGCAGCACCCAGCCGTCCGTCGGCGCGCCGCGATAGCGCTTGTGCAGGCCGGAGATCCTGATCATTGCGCCACCAGCCGCGTGGCGAAGCGCCGCTGCAGGGCCAGCCCGAACAGGACGCTGCCGAGCGACCATGCCAGCAGGTAGGACAGGCTGGCGTAGGCCTGCCCGCGATAGGCCGGGAAGAAGCCGCCGCGCATGGCTTCGAGCCCGTGCAGGATCGGGTTGAGCAGCAGCCAGTCGCGCGCCGGGCGCGGCACGCTGGCGATCGGGTACATCACCGCGGAGATGAAATACAGCGGCGCGAAGAACAGGCTGACGATGCGGCCCAGTTCGGGCACCAGCGTGCCCAGCGTGGCGAGGCTCAATGCCAGCCCCACGCCCAGCAGCCACAGCAGCGCGGCGGCCAGCAGCACCTGCAGCGGGTCGCGCGGCCACACGTCCACGCCGGCCAGGCCGCAGGCGGCCAGCAGCACGACGAACACCAGCCCGTAGAGCAGGCCTTCGAGCGCGGTGCGCACCAGCACCGCATCGACCGGGCGCACCTGCCGGTACGCGAACAGCGCGGCGTTGGCTTTGATCGCCTCGGCGCCGCGGCCGGCGACGTTGCGCACGAGGAAGAAACCGAGGATGCCGACCAGGATGAACAGGCTGGACGCCATGCCCGGGATCAGCACGTGGCGCACCACGCCGAACAGCAGCATCAGGAAGCCGATGTGGATGGCCGGCTCGAGCAGCAGCCACAGCCAGGCGCCGCGCTCGGTGGCCAGGCGCGCATTGGCCTCGCGCAGGAACAGGGCGCGCCACACCGAGAGGGCGACGGAGAAACGGGAGCGGACGACGTTTGAAGGCATGCTCGGGCAAACCATGACCAGTGGCCGCCAGGCGGCCGGGGGAGCGTGCTGGAGAGTGGCGCGCGAGCGCACTAGCCTTCGCCGCACGGGGGCCGCGGCGGGAAACGGCGGGCGCCCGGCAGGCAAGCCCGGCACCCGGCAGACTTCACCGGCTAAGACAAGATGGCCGCGAGGCACGGTGCCATCGGCTGCCCGGCCTCGTTGCCGCTACCTTCCAGAATATCGCTGCGAAAAATGCGTTGCAGCAGCGTGGAAATAGTACGTGACCGAATGCGGCTTGCGCACCAGACACTTCCCAAGCATGCGCGGCATGTTTCTGTCGGCGGGCGCGATCGATCTGATGCGGCGCGTGCGCATCAGCCGTTTCCGCCAAGGTGGCAAGACGTTTCCTGCGCGCCGCGCGCCGGCGTCCTTACGCGGCGGATTCGGGCGACAGTTGCGAAGCAGAATGCGGGGGCAGATGCGGGGGCAGATGCGAAGGCAGATGCGAAGGAAAGCGCAGCGCGAAACGCACGCGCCCCGGCGCCGGGCAGGTGGCTTCCGCTTGCCCGCCGTGCAGCGCCATGATGGCCTGCACGATGGCCAGGCCGAGCCCGTTGGATTCGGCCACGCGGCTGCGCGCGGCGTCGCCGCGGTAGAAGCGGTCGAACAGGCGGTCCAGCTGTTCGCGCGGGATGGCTTCGCCTTGGTTCTCCACCGACACCACGGTGCTGCCGGCCTCGCGCGCGCCGCACAGCCGTATCACGCTGCCCGGCGCGCCGTAGCGCACGGCGTTGACCACGAGGTTGTTGATGGCGCGGCGGCACAGCAGCGGGTTCGCCCACAGCATGCCGTCGGCCGCCACCTCGAAGCGCATGCCCTTCTCGTCGGCGAGCCCTTCGAAGTAATCGGCGATCTTGTTGAGCTCGGCCGGCAGCGCCACCGCGGCATGCTCGATGGACAGCCGCGCGTGGTCGGCCTGGGCCAGGAACAGGATGTTCTCGGCGATGTTGCCGAGCCGGTTGAGTTCTTCCAGGTTGGATTCGAGCACCTCCTCGTATTCCTCGGGCCGCCGCACTTGGCTGAGCGCCACCTGGGTCTGGCCGATCAGCGCGCCGACCGGCGTGCGGATCTCGTGCGCGAGGTCGGCGGAGAACTGCGAGAGCCGCTCGTAGCCTTCGCCGAGGCGGTCGAGCATGGCGTTGAACGCGCCCACGAGGCCGCGCAGCTCGGCCGGCGCGCCGCGCTCGTCGAGGCGCACGTCGAGGCTGGCCGGGCTGATCTCGGCCGCGCGCGCGGCGATGCTGCCCACCGGCCGCAGCCCGCGCCGGATGGCGAAGAAGGCCAGCGCGGTGGCCGCCAGCATGCCCACCAGCGTGGCCAGCAGCACGCGGTCGCGGTAGGCGCCGAGCATCTGCATCTCGTTGGCCAGCGGATGGGCGGCGATCACCTCGACCATGCTGCCGTCCTCGTTCGAGCGCGCCAGCGCCGCCGCCCAGTAGATCGGCACGCCGTCGCGCAGGCGCGTGCGCAGGATGGCTTCGCGCGTGGGCGCGCTGCCGTCGCCGGCCATCAGCGCGGCAAGCTGCGGCGGCACCGCGAGGTCGTCCGGGTTGACGCGGATGAACGGCGCCTCGCCCGGCCGGCGGAAGATCAGCACGTCGCGCTCGGCGCCGAGCATGGTCTCGAACAGCAGCGGGCGGTGCTTGAGCTCGGCCACGGTGTAGACGTCGCTGGCCAGCCGGCTGAAATGCGTCACGCGCCCGATCAGCTGGAGATCGGCGTGCGCCTCCATCGAGGCCTTCACCGACTGGTAGAAATACGCGCCCAGCGTGCCGATCACCACGCAGGCGATCAGCGCGAACGACACCGTGGTGCGCACCGTGAGCGACCACGGCCGCCGGTACCAGGTGACCATGCCGGTGCCCGTGCCGGTGCCCGTGCCGGTGCCCGTGCCGCTGCTCATGCGCCCTCGCCGAAGGTATAGCCGATGCTGCGCACGGTGTGGATCAGCTTCTTGTCGAACGGCTGGTCCACCTTGGCGCGCAGGCGCTTGATGGCCACGTCCACCACGTTGGTGTCGCTGTCGAAGTTCATGTCCCACACCTCGGCGGCGATCAGCGTGCGCGACAGCGCCTCGCCCTGGCGCTTGACCAGCAGGTGCAGCAGCAGGAATTCCTTGTTGGTCAGCGTGATCTCCATGCCCTGGCGCGTGACCTTGCGGCGCAGCACGTCGAGCTTGAGGTCGGCGAACTCGAACAGCTCGGCCTCGCGCACCACGCCGCGGCGCAGCAGCGTGCGGATGCGCAGCACCAGTTCGACGAACGAGAACGGCTTGACGAGGTAGTCGTCGGCGCCCAGCTCGAGGCCGTGGATGCGGTCGTTGACGTGGTCGCGCGCGGTCAGGAAGATGACCGGCAGGTCGCGCCGCGCGCGCAGCGTGCGCATGATTTCCCAGCCGTCGATGCCGGGCAGCATCACGTCGAGCACGACCAGGTCGTAGGGATGCTCGAGCGCCATGTGCAGGCCGTCCGTGCCGGTGCGCGCGAGGTCGACGGCATAGCCGCTTTCGCGCAGGCCCTTGCGCAGGTAGTCGCCGGTCTTGGGATCGTCTTCGATGACGAGGATGCTCATGATGCACTGCCCGGTTGTGCGGATATGGCTGTCATTCTAGCGAGCGGTACGCGCGAATTAGTGACAAATTTGTCACCAAAAAGTCACCAGCGCGACCCGCCGGCGGCCCTAACCTGCACCTCGGTTTCCACCCTTACAGAGGTGCAGGATGAACATCGTTTCGAGCAAGTTGAGCCGTACCGTGCTGGCCGCCGCCCTGCTGGCCGGCGCCGCCCTCGCAGGCGCCCCGGCGGCGCAGGCGCAGGCCACCGCCGCGCCGGCCGCGGCGCCGATCGGCGTGCGCGGCACCGTGACCGCCCTCGCCGGCGACACGCTCAAGGTGCATACCCGCTCGGGCCAGGATCTCGACGTGGGCCTGGGCAAGGACACCGCCGTGCGCGCCGTGACGCTGGCCAAGGTCGACGAGATCAAGGCCGGCAGCTACATCGGCTCGGCCGCCATCCCGCAGGCCGACGGCTCGCTCAAGGCGCTGGAAGTGCACGTGTTCCCGCCCAGCATGCGCGGCAGCGGCGAAGGCCACCGCGCCTGGGACCTGGGCAAGAACAGCAGCATGACCAACGGCACCGTGGGCAGCGTGGTGGTCAGCAACGGCCGCACCATCACCGTCAAGTACCCCGAAGGCGAAAAGCGCATCGTGATCCCCGCCGACGTGCCCATCGTCAACCTGGAGCCGGGCGACCGCTCGCTGCTGGTGCCCGGCGCCCACGTGGTGCTGTTCGCCAGCAAGGCCGCCGACGGCGCGCTGACCGCGCGCTTCGTCTCGGCCGGCAAGAACGGCGTCGTGCCGCCGATGTAAGGCACGCGCCATGCGCAAGCCGACTCCCGCCGCCGCGCGGCGCGCCATCGTCCACCCGCTGGCGGTGCGCGCCACGCACTGGATCAACGCTTTCGCCATGACCTGCATGGTGATGAGCGGCTGGGCCATCTACAACGCTTCGCCGCTGTTCGGCTTCCGCTTCCCGGCGTGGGCCACGGTCGGCGGCTGGCTGGGCGGCTCGATCGCCTGGCATTTCGCGGCGATGTGGCTGCTGGGCGCGAATGCCCTGCTCTATCTCGGCTACGGCCTGGCCACGCGCCATTTCCGCCGGCATTTCCTGCCGCTGAGCGCGCGCGCCGCGCTGCGCGACGCCGGCCTGGCGCTGCGCCTGCGCCTGCCGCACCGGCCCGGCGCCTACAACGCGGTGCAGCGGCTGATGTACGTGGCGGTGCTGCTGCTCGGCGTGCTGGTGGTGGCGTCCGGGCTGGCGATCTGGAAGCCGGTCCAGCTCTGGTGGCTGGCCGGCCTGTTCGGCGGCTTCGACACCGCGCGCCGCGTGCATTTCTTCGCGATGGCCGGCATCGTCGGTTTCGTCGCCGTGCACCTGGCGCTGGTCGTGGCTGTGCCGTCCACCTTGTTGCCCATGTTCACCGGCCGCGCGCGGCGCGGCCATCACGGAGAAGCCGAAGCATGAGCGAGCCGTCCGGCAAGACGCCAGCCGCGCGTCCCGATTCCATCCGCACGGAAGACGCGCCGCGCGCGGCCGGCGTCATCGCCACGCCGGCGCGGCCGGCCCTCAGCGCGGCGGATTTCCGGCCGCAGCTGGCGCGCCTGCAGCGGCGCATGTTCCTGCGCTCGTCGCTGTCGCTCGGCGCGGTGTCCATGCTGGCCGGCTGCACGCTGCAGGACGGCGACACCGTGGACAAGGTGCTGTGGTCCATGTCGCGCTGGAACGACCGCGTGCAGGCGTGGCTGTTCAGCGGCGCGCGGCTGGCGCCGACCTACGCGCGCAGCCAGATCACGCAGCCGTTCCCGTTCAACGCCTTCTACCAGGAATTCGACGTGCCCGAGGTGGACGGCGGCGACTACCGACTGGAAGTCTCCGGCCTCGTCGCCGACAAGCGCAGCTGGAGCCTGGCGCAGTTGCGCGCGCTGCCGCAGGCGGGCCAGATCACGCGCCATATCTGCATCGAAGGCTGGAGCGCCGTCGGCGAATGGCGCGGCGTGCCGCTGCGCACGTTCCTGCAGCGCATCGGCGCGGACACCACGGCGCGCTATGTCGGCTTCAAGTGCGCGGACCGCTACTACTCCAGCCTCGACATGGCGACCGCGCTGCACCCGCAGACCATGCTGGCGCTGGACTTCGGCAGCGAGCCGCTGCCGCCCAGGTACGGCTATCCGCTCAAGCTGCGCGTGCCGACCAAGCTCGGCTTCAAGAACCCCAAGCATATCGCCGCGCTGTTCGTCACCAACGAGAATCCCGGCGGCTACTGGGAAGACCAGGGCTACAACTGGTTCAGCGGGATCTAGGCCGGCAGTCCGGAGCCGAGCGGCGGCGGGCAGCGGGTGACGCCGGCGCGGTCCGGCCCCGGAAATGGCTGCAGGCGTGCCGCCGGATGCAGCCCGGCGCACGCATTTCCGGCCGGCAACGCCGCGGGGCATTCACAGCGCGGCCGCCCGTGGGTAAGATCGAACCCATTCGCCCGCCGCCGCCCGACCAGGCGCGGCCGGCCTGGCCCATGCCCGCACATCCTCTCCCGCGGCGGGCGCCGCGACGAACGAGGGAGATCATGCCCGCACGCAACCAGTTCCGGCGACTCTGGCACCTGACCTCCGAAGGTTGGGGCTACTGCGCGCTCGGCACCTTCACCTGCGACGGCCTGCCGCCGGAATGGCGCGCGGTGCTGCCCATGCTGCCGCTGCGCGACCGCTACTCGCCGGTCAAGGCCGCGCGCATGGTGCTCGTCACCATGCAGTTGCGCGGCGCCGCGCCGGACGCGGCGCGCCGCTGCGATCCGCAGCGGCCTCTGTATTACGTTTATCAGGCGTGGAGCACGGTGGCGGGGTGATGCGGGCGCGGCCCATGTCGACATGGCCTGTCTCGCGCGCTGCCACGTCTCCATGAAAAAACGGGCCCCGAAGGGCCCGTTTCCACTGCAACCAGCCTGCGCCGGTTCAGCCCACCCACTTGCGGGCGTTGCGGAACATGCGCATCCACGGGCTGCCGCCGTCGGCGACCTGCTTCCATGCGTCGGGCGCCCAGCTCATGGTGGCGGTGCGGAACACGCGCTCCGGGTGCGGCATCAGCACGGTGAAACGGCCATCGGTGGTGGTCACGGAGGTGATGCCTTCCGGCGAGCCGTTCGGGTTGAGCGGGTAGGTCTGCGTCGGCGCGCCGTGGTTGTCCACGAAGCGCAGCGCCACGCGGGCCTGCTTCTGGTCGCCCTGCTGCGAGAAGTCGGCGAAGCCTTCGCCGTGCGCCACCACGATGGGGATGCGGCTGCCTTCCATGCCGGCGAAGAAGATCGACGGCGAGGACTGCACTTCCACGGTGACGTAGCGCGCTTCGTACTGCTCGGACTGGTTGCGCGTGAACTTGGGCCAGGCGCCCGCGCCCGGGATGATCGGGGCGAGGTTGCTCATCATCTGGCAGCCGTTGCACACGCCCAGCGCGAAGGTGTCCTGGCGGTTGAAGAAGGCGGCGAACTGCTCGGCCATGCGCGCGTTGAACAGGATGGTCTTGGCCCAGCCCTCGCCGGCGCCCAGCACGTCGCCGTAGCTGAAGCCGCCGCAAGCGACGAAGCCGCTGAAGTCGGCCAGGCTGGCGCGCCCGGCGATCAGGTCGCTCATGTGCACGTCGTGCGTGTCGAAGCCCGCGCGGTCCATGCTGTAGGCCATCTCGATCTGCGAGTTGACGCCCTGCTCGCGCAGGATCGCCACCTTGGGACGCGCGCCGGTGGCCACGAACGGCGCGGCGATGTCCTCGGCCGGGTCGAAGGTCAGCACCGGCGAGATGCCGGGGTCGGCCGCGTCCAGCAGGCGGTCGTATTCGCTGTCGGCGCAGGCCGGGTTGTCGCGCAGGCGCGCGATGCGCCAGCTCACCTCGCTCCAGATGCGCTGGAGCTCGCCGCGCGCGGCGCCGAAGACCTTCTTGGCGTCGCGGTAGATCTCGATCTGGTCGGTGGCGTTGGGCTTGCCGACCACGTGGCTGCAGGCCGACAGGCCGACTTCGCGCAGCACGCCGAACACGGCGTCGCGCTCGGACAGGCGCACCTGGATCACCGCGCCGAGCTCTTCCGAGAACAGCGCGCGCAGGGTCTGGTCGTTGCGGCGCTCGCCGATCTGCTGGGCCCAGTTCTTGGCGTCGCCGTAGTCCTGCTCCTGCTGCGGGTCCAGCGCCAGCATGTCGACGTTGAGCGACACGCCGCAGTGGCCGGCGAAGGCCATTTCCGCCAGCGCCGCCATGAAGCCGCCGTCGGAGCGGTCGTGGTAGGCCAGCAGCTTGCCTTCGCGGTTCAGGCGCTGGATCACGTTGAAGAAGTGCTTCAGGTCGTCGGCGCTGTCCACGTCCGGCGTGGCGTCGCCGACCTGCTGCGTGACCTGCGCCAGGATGCTGCCGCCGAGGCGGTTCTTGCCGCGGCCCAGGTCGATGGCGATCAGCACGGTGTCGCCGGCGTCGGTGCGCAGCTGCGGGGTCAGCGTGCGGTCGGTGTCGTCCACCGCGGCGAAGGCCGAGATGATCAGCGAGACCGGCGCCACCACTTCCCTGGCGATGCCGTTGTCGTCCCACTTGGTGCGCATGGACAGCGAATCCTTGCCCACCGGGATGCTGATGCCGAGCGCCGGGCACAGTTCCATGCCGACCGCGTGCACGGTGTCGTACAGCCGCGCGTCCTCGCCGTCCACGCCGCAGGCGGCCATCCAGTTGGCGGACAGCTTGACCTTGCCCAGATCCTTGACCGGCGCGGCGGCCAGGTTGGTCAGGGCCTCGCCGATGGCCATGCGGCCCGAGGCCGGCGCGTCGATCACGGCCAGCGGGGTGCGCTCGCCCATCGTCATGGCTTCGCCGGCGCGGCCCTTGTAGTCGAGCGTGGTCACGGCCACGTCGGCCACCGGCACCTGCCACGGGCCGACCATCTGGTCGCGCGCGTTCATGCCGCCCACGGTGCGGTCGCCGATGGTGATGAGGAAGGACTTGCTGGCCACGGTCGGGTGGCGCAGCACGTCGCGCACGGCCTGGTCGAGCGCGAGGCCGGTCACGTCCACCGGCGGCAGCACCTGCTCGACATGGCGCACGTCGCGGTGCATGCGCGGCGGCTTGCCGAGCAGCACGTCCATCGGCATGTCGACGGCGTAGTGCTCCTTGAGCGAGGCGTCGACGTGCGCGTCCACCAGTTGCAGCTGCTGTTCCTCGGTGGCCACGCCGACCACCGCGAACGGCGAGCGCTCGCGCTGGCACATGGCCTGGAACAGCGGGAACGAGTCCGGCGCGATGGCCAGCACGTAGCGCTCCTGCGATTCGTTGCACCAGATCTCGGCCGGGCTCAGGCCCGACTCTTCCAGGTGCACCTGGCGCAGGTCGAAGCGCGCGCCGCGGCCGGCGCCGTCCACCAGCTCGGGGAAGGCGTTGGAGATGCCGCCCGCGCCCACGTCGTGGATCGACAGGATGGGGTTGTCGTCGCCGAGCTGCCAGCACGCATTGATGACTTCCTGCGCGCGCCGCTCCATTTCCGGGTTGCCGCGCTGGACCGAGTCGAAGTCCAGGTCGGCGGTGTTGGTGCCGGTAGCCATCGAGCTGGCGGCGCCGCCGCCCATGCCGATGCGCATGCCGGGGCCGCCGAGCTGGATCAGCAGCGTGCCGGCCGGCAGCGGGTTCTTGTGGGTGTGGCCGGCGTCGATGTTGCCGATGCCGCCGGCGATCATGATCGGCTTGTGGTAGCCGCGCACGGTGCCGCCCACGTTCTGCTCGTAGACGCGGAAGTAGCCGCCCAGGTTGGCGCGGCCGAATTCGTTGTTGAAGGCGGCGCCGCCGAGCGGGCCGTCGATCATGATCTGCAGCGGCGAGGCGATGCGGTCGGGCTTGCCGGTGATGTTGTCGGCCCGGCCGGCCTTGTCGTCGGGGTTGCGGTGCGCTAGCGGCTGGGCGGCGTCGCGCGCGTTTTCCCAGCTTTGCACGGCGTCCGGCAGCATCAGGTTGGACACCGTGAAGCCGGTCAGGCCGGCCTTGGGCTTGGCGCCGCGGCCGGTCGCGCCTTCGTCGCGGATCTCGCCGCCGGCGCCGGTGGAGGCGCCCGGGAACGGCGAGATGGCGGTCGGGTGGTTGTGCGTCTCCACCTTCATCAGCGTGTGCGTGAGCGCCTCGTGGCGGCCGTACTTCTGCGCGGCGCCGCGCGGGAACCAGCGCTCGGCCACGTCGCCTTCCATCACGGCGGAGTTGTCCGAGTACGCCACGATCGAGCCTTGCGGGTTGAGCTGGTGCGTATTGCGGATCATGGCGAACAGGGACTTGTCCTGCTGCACGCCGTCGATGGTCCAGGTGGCGTTGAAGATCTTGTGGCGGCAGTGCTCGCTGTTGGCCTGCGCGAACATCATCAGCTCGACGTCGGTCGGGTTGCGCCCGAGCCTGGCGTAGGCCTCGACCAGGTAGTCGATCTCGTCTTCCGACAGCGCCAGGCCCATCTCGGCGTTGGCCTGCGCCAGCGCGGCGCGGCCGCCAGCGATGTCGATGAAGCGCAGCGGCTTGGCGGGCAGTTCCTGGAACAGCGCGGCGGCGTCCTCGCGCGCGGCGACCACGGTCTCGGTCATGCGGTCGAACAGGTGCGCGGCCACGGCGGCGCGCGTGCCGGCGTCCAGCGTCTTGCGCCCGCGCAGCAGGCCCTTCTTGCAGATCACGGTGATCTCGATGCCGCGCTCGATGCGGTGCACCTCCCCGAAGCCGCAGTTGTGCGCGATATCGGTGGCCTTGCTGGCCCACGGCGAGATCGTGCCGAAGCGCGGGATCACCACGAAGCGGTCGCCCTCGGCCTGCGGCTCGAACGGCGCGCCGTAGGTCAGCAGCGCGGCGATGCGCTCGCTGTCGGCCGGCGACAGCGGCGCGTTGGCATCGACGAAATGCAAGAACTGGCCGTGAACCGACTCGATGTCGGCGTCGATCTGCTTGAGGGCGGTGAGCAGGCGTTGCTGGCGAAAGGCGGAAAGGGCCAATGCGCCGGGGAAGCACGAAAAATGCGCCATGATCTGAGCGGTCGGGAGGGCAGGAGGTAGGGGCTGCTACCGGCCGGCGCCGCTGGTTGGGGCGCCGTGCTGGCGGGAAACCGGCATTATACCTTGTCGGCCGCCCTTTCCCGCGTTGCAGCACGGCCCGCCGCGCCCCGGCACGGACCGGCACGGACCGGCACGGACCGGTCAAGGGCCAACGAGCGGCGCTATCGCCACTCGCCGCGCGAAGCGCCTGCCGGAGTACCGCCGGGGCCGCCGCCGCCCGCCCCGCTCAGGCCTCGCCGAAGCCCCCGCCGCCCGGCGTTTCGACCACGAACACGTCGCCGGCCGCCATCTCGCAGCGGCCCACGTGGCCGAGCGCCTCTTCCCGCCCGTCGGCGCGCACCACGTAGTTGCGCCCGGTGGCGCCGGGCGCCCCGCCGGCCATGCCGAACGGCGCGTGCAGGCGGTTGTTGGAGAGAATCGAGGCGGTCATCGGCTCCAGGAAGCGCACCCGGCGGATGCCGCCGTTGCCGCCATGCCAGCGCCCCGCCCCGCCCGAGCCCGGGCGGATCTCGTAGCTTTCCAGCCGCACCGGGAAGCGCCATTCCAGCACTTCCGGGTCGGTCAGCCGCGAGTTGGTCATATTGGTCTGCACCACGTCGCAGCCGTCGAAGCCGTTGCCGGCGCCGCTGCCGCCCGAGATGGTCTCGTAGTACTGGTAGCGCTCGTTGCCGAACGTGAAGTTGTTCATGGTGCCCTGGCTGGCCGCCACCACGCCGAGCGCGCCATACAGCGCATTGGTGATGCACGACGAGGTTTCCACGTTGCCCGACACCACCGAGGCCGGATAGCGCGGGTTGAGCATCGAGCCTTCCGGGACGATCACCTTGATCGGCTTGAGGCAGCCGGCGTTGAGCGGGATGTCCTCGTCGACCAGCGTGCGGAACACGTACAGCACCGCCGCCATGCACACCGCGCGCGGCGCGTTGAAGTTGTTGGGCAGCTGCGCCGAGGTGCCGGTGAAGTCCACCACGGCTTCGCGCCGTTCCCGGTCCACCGTCACCCGCACCCGGATGCACGCGCCGTTGTCGAGCGGGTAATCGTAGGCGCCGTCCCTGAGCGCGGTGATGACGCGGCGCACCGCTTCCTCGGCGTTGTCCTGCACGTGGCCCATGTAGGCGCGCACCACCGGCAGGCCGAACTGCGCCACCATCCTGCGCAGCTCTTCCACGCCCTTGGCGTTGGCCGCCACCTGGGCGCGCAGGTCGGCCATGTTCTGGTCGACGTTGCGCGCCGGGTAGCGCCCGCCGGCCAGCAGCGCGCGCATGCCGGCGTCGTCGAGCACGCCGGCCTTGACCAGCGGGAAGTTGTCGATCAGCACGCCCTCCTCTTCCACCACGGTGGAGTCCGGCGGCATCGAGCCCGGCGTGATGCCACCGATGTCGGCATGGTGGCCGCGCGAGCCCACGTAGAACAGGATCTCGCGGCCGGCTTGGTCGAACACCGGCGTGATCACGGTCACGTCCGGCAGGTGCGTGCCGCCGTTGTAGGGATCGTTGAGCACGTAGACGTCGCCGTCGGCCATGCCGCCGGCGTTGCGCGCGATCACGGTCTTGATGCTCTCGCCCATCGAGCCGAGGTGCACCGGCATGTGCGGCGCGTTGGCGATCAGGTTGCCGGCGGCGTCGAAGATGGCGCAGGAGAAGTCGAGCCGCTCCTTGATGTTGACCGAGTAGGCGGTGTTCTGCAGCCGCTGGCCCATCTGCTCGGCGATCGACATGAACAGGTTGTTGAACACCTCCAGCATGACCGGGTCGGCGTCGGTGCCCACGGCGCGGCGCTGCGGGCGCGGCACCGCGCGCGTGAGCACGAGGTGGTCGCGCGCGGTCAGCTCGGCCTGCCAGCCGGGCTCCACCACGGTGGTGGCGTTGCGCTCGGCGATGATGGCCGGGCCGGGTAGCACGTCGCCGGGGCGCAGCGTGTCGCGCGGGAACAGGCCGGTGTCGTGCCAGGCGCCGCCGCTGAACATGCGCACGCGCTCGGCCGGCACCGGGCCGCCGCCGCGCGGCGCCGGCTCGGGCAGCTTTTCCGCGGGCGGCTCGCTGCTGCCGATGGCTTCCACCGAGACCGCTTCCACGATCAGCGGCTTGCCCTGCATCAGGAACGCATAGCGCTGGCGGTAGGCGGCGTCGAACGCGGCCTGCATGCCGGCCAGCGTGCCGAACGGCACCACCAGCGCGGAGTCCGTGCCTTCGTAGCGCAGGTGGGCGCGGCGCACCACCTCGATCTGCGCGTCGGCCACTTCCTGCTCCAGCAGTTCGGTGCGCGCTTCCCGCGCCAGCGCGTCGAGCGTGGCTTGCAGCGCCGGCAGCGCATCGGCATCGAGCCGCGCCTCCACCGCGCGCTCGCGCATCGCGGTGCGGTCGGCCAGCCCCATGCCGTAGGCCGACAGCACGCCCGCCAGCGGGTGCACGAACACGGTCTGCATGCCGAGCGCGTCCGCCACCAGGCAGGCATGCTGGCCGCCAGCGCCGCCGAAGGTGGTGAGCGTGTAGCCGGTCACGTCGTGGCCGCGTTGCACCGAGATCTGCTTGATCGCGTTGGCCATGTTGCCGACCGCGATCTCGATGAAGCCTTCGGCCACCTGCTCGGGGCTGCGCGCGTCGCCGGTGGCGGCGCTCACGGCCCGCGCCAGCTCGGCGAAGCGCGACACCACGGCGTCGCGGTCCAGCGGCGCGTCCGCGCCCGGGCCGAACACGCTGGGGAAATGGCGCGGCTGGATCTTGCCGAGCATGACGTTGCAGTCGGTCACGGCCAGCGGGCCGCCGCGCCGGTAGCTGGCCGGCCCCGGGTTGGCGCCGGCCGAGTCCGGCCCCACGCGGAAGCGGCTGCCGTCGAAATGCAGGATCGAGCCGCCGCCGGCGGCCACCGTGTGGATGCTCATCATCGGCGCGCGCATGCGCACGCCGGCCACGGCGGTCTCGAACACGCGCTCGAAATCGTTGGGATGGCTGCCGTTGAAATGCGACACGTCGGTGGAAGTGCCGCCCATGTCGAAGCCGATGACGCGGCCGAAGCCGGCGCCCTGCGACGAGCGCACCATGCCGACGATGCCGCCGGCCGGCCCGGACAGGATCGCGTCCTTGCCCTGGAAGCGGTGCGCGTCGGTCAGGCCGCCGCTGCTCTGCATGAACTGCAGCCGCACGCCGGGCATCTGCTGCTCGACCTGCTCCACGTAGCGGCGCAGGATCGGCGAGAGATAGGCGTCCACCACGGTGGTGTCGCCGCGCGAGACCAGCTTCATCAGCGGCGACACCTGGTGCGACACCGAGATCTGCGTGAAGCCGGTCTCGCGCGCGATGCGCGCCGCGGCCTGCTCGTGCGCCGGCGCGCGGTAGCCGTGCAGGAACACGATGGCGATGGCGCGGATGCCGCCGGCGAACACGCGCTGCATGTCGGCGCGCAGCGCGGCTTCGGCGAGCGGCGCGACGACGCCGCCCCGCGCGTCGAGCCGCTCGCCGACCTCCACCACCTCGCGGTAGAGCAGCTCGGGCAGCACGATGTTCAGGTCGAACAGGCGCGGCCGGTTCTGGTACGCGATGCGCAGCGCGTCGCGGAAGCCGCGCGTGATGAACAGCGCCAGCGGCTCGCCCTTGCGCTCGAGCAGCGCGTTGGTGGCCACCGTGGTGCCCATCTTCACCACCTCCACCAGCGCCGGCGTGACCGGCTCATCGGGCGCCAGGCCCAGCAGGTGGCGGATGCCGGCCACGGCCGCGTCGCGGTATTGCTCCGGGTTCTCGGACAGCAGCTTGTGCGTGACCACCGTGCCGTCGGGCCGCAGCCCGACCACATCGGTGAAGGTGCCGCCGCGGTCGATCCAGAATTGCCAGCGGCGGCGGTCCGGGGCTGCAACGGAGGATGACTGCGGCATTGGCGACGGCATGCGGGGGCTTCCTTGTCTGGCGTGATGGGATGTCGGGAACGATGGCATGCGCGCCGGTGCCGCGCGCATGCCGCGGCCTACAGCGAAGTGGCCGAGCGCGCGGCCTGCTCGTACAGGCCGGTGAGCACGCGCAGCAGCCGCGCCAGCTCGCCGATCTCGGCGTTCTCCGCGCTGCCGGCGGTGAAATTGCTGGTCAGGCACTGCTCGCGGATCTCGCGGTAGCGCGCGCAGGCCTGGGTGCCGGCCGGCGTGGTGGTGTAGATGGCTTCCTTGCCGACGCGTTCGCCCTCCACCAGCCCCATGCCTTGCAGCTTCTTCAGCGCGTAGGTGACGAGGTGGGTGTCTTCCACGTTCAGCACGAAGCAGATGTCGGCCAGCCGCTTGGGCCGCGCGCGGTGGTTGACGTGATGGAGCACCAGCACGTCGAGGAAGGTCAGGTCGCGCACGCCGGAGGCGCCCATGCAGCGCACCACCCAGCGGCTGTAGGCGTTGTAGGCGGTGTTCAGGCCGAACTCGAACTCGGACAGCTCGGGGCTGCGCTCGGACACCAGGTGCGAGGACGACACGATGTTGGGCCCGACCGCGCGCGGCAACGTGGTGGCTGCGGCGGCGGACCGCGCGGGCGCGTCCTGCGCGCCGTTGTCGTGCTCGGCCGGGTCCTGGCCGGCGGCTGGCTTACGCGCCATGTCTACACTCCTCTCTCTCATTGTTGGTCCGATGCGCCGGCGTGGCGCGGCCGGCGGCCCGGCTAGGTATATCCCCGGGGGCTTGGCCCGCAGATTTGGCTTGACAGTTTATAAACAAATTATGAGGATAAACACCAAATAAATCCAAGCAAAACATCGGGGACGTAGCAGTGGATTCTGCACGAAGACAGGGCAGGAAAACCGGCGGACGCACTATCGCGGGGCTAGCGCGACGCCCGCCGGCGCTCTGGTTGCGCGGCACCGGCGCACTGGCTAGACTCGACCCGAACCTTGCCGAGCGCGGCTGAACCGCGAACCAGATGCCCACCGATATCCATACATTGCAGACAAAACTTCACGACGGCAGCGCCACGCGCGCCGGCGTGATCGCCGCCGCGGCCGAACTGGCGCGGCAGCCCGCGGCGCAGTCCGTGCTGCTCCACGCCACCTTCGAGGCCGCCGCCGAGACCGCGCGCGCAGCCGACGCCGCCGCCCGCGCGGGCCAGCCGCTGCATCCGCTCGCGGGCCTGCCGGTCTCGGTCAAGGACCTGTTCGACGTGGCCGGCGAGGTCACGCGCGCGGGCTCCCCGGTGCGCGACGATGCGGCGCCGGCCGCCGCGGACGCCACCGTCGTGCGCCGCCTGCGCGAGGCCGGCGCGGCGCTGATCGGGCGCACCAACATGACCGAGTTCGCGTTCTCCGGCGTCGGCATCAACCCGCATTTCGGCACGCCGGTCAACCCGGCCGACCGCAGCGTGGCGCGCATTCCGGGCGGCTCGTCGTCGGGCGCGGCGGTGTCCGTGGCGCTGGGGCTGGCGGTGGCCGGGCTGGGCAGCGACACCGGCGGCTCGATCCGCATCCCGGCCGCGCTGTGCGGCCTGACCGGCTTCAAGCCGACCCAGCGCCGGGTGCCGCTCGACGGCGCGTTTCCGCTGTCCTACACGCTGGACACCGCCTGCGCGATGGCGCGCTCGGTGCACGACTGCGCGCTGGTCGACAGCGTGATCGCCGACCAGGCCGTGGTGCCGGCCAGCAAGGCCGCGGCGGGCATCCGCCTGGCCGTGCCGCGCCAGTACCTGCTGGACGACCTCGACGCCACCGTGGCGCGCGCGTTCGACCGCACCCTCGGCCTGCTGTCCGCGGCCGGCGTGCGCATCGAGCCGGTCGACCTGCCCGAACTGGCCGAGCTGCCCGGCATCAACGCCACCGGCGGCTTCACCGCGCCCGAGGCCTACGCCATCCACCGCCACGTGCTGGCGGCCCGGCGCGGCCAGTACGACCCGCGCGTGGCCATGCGCATCGAGCGCGGCGCCGCCATGAGCGCGCCCGACTACGTGGACCTGGTGCGCGCGCGCGCCGCCTGGATCGCGCGCGTGCTGGCGCGCATCGAAGGCTTCGACGCGGTGGCCTGCCCCACGGTGCCGATGGTGGCGCCGCCGGTCGCGCCGCTGCTGGCGGACGACGACCTCTTCTTCCGCACCAACGCGCTGCTGTTGCGCAACACCTCGGCCTTCAACTTCCTCGACGGCTGCTCGATCTCGCTGCCCTGCCACCAGCCGGGCGAGCTGCCGGTCGGGCTGATGCTCTCGCACGGTGCGCTGCGCGACGCGCAGTTGCTGGGCACGGCAATTGCATTGGAAACCATCGTCAGGCCCGCCGCCTGACACGCTCGCCCCCCGGGCGGGCCTTCGCGCCGCGCGGCCCCTGAGCCAGGCCGCGCGCGCGGGACGGGCACCGCCATGCAGCACCCACGCAGCACACGAAACACACGCAGGACCCAAGCCGCACAGAAAAACCGTACCAGAACAGACCGAGCCGCAACGACCAACCAGGAGAGATCGATGCAAGGGAAGGCAATACTGAAGTACATGCTGCTGGGCGGGGTGCTGGCCGCCGCGTCGGCGCTGGCCCCCGTGGCGCAGGCACAGACCAGGTGGGACCTGCCGACCGGCTACCCCACCAACAACCTGCACACCGAGAACCTGCAGCAGATGGCCAACGACGTGGAGAAGGCCACCGGCGGCAAGCTCAAGATCCTGATCCATCCCAACGGCTCGCTGCTCAAGGCCAACGAGATCAAGCGCGGCGTGCAGACCGGCCAGGTGCAGATGGGCGAGATCCTGATGTCGCTGCTGGCCAACGAGAACCCGGTGTTCGGCGTGGACGCGGTGCCCTTCCTGGCCACCAGCTACCAGGATTCCTACAAGCTGTGGCAGGCCTCGCGCGCCGTCACCGACAAGGTGCTCGACAAGCAGGGCATGAAGCTGCTCTACGCGGTGGCGTGGCCGCCGCAGGGCATCTACGCCAACAAGCCGATCAACGCCGCGGCCGACATGAAGGGCCTCAAGTGGCGCGCCTACAATCCCGCCACCTCCAAGATCGCCGAGCTGGTCGGCGCGCAGCCGGTCACGATCCAGGCCGCCGACCTCGCCCAGGCGCTGGCCACCGGCACCGTCAATTCCTTCATGTCCTCGGGCGCCACCGGCGTGGACACCAAGGTGTGGGAAAGCGTGAAGTACTTCTACACCGTGGACGCCTGGCTGCCGAAGAACATGCTGGTGGTCAGCAAGAAGGCCTTCGCCGCGCTGGACAAGCCGACCCAGGACGCCCTGCTCAAGACCGTGGCCGAGGCCGAGAAGCGCGGCTGGCAGGTCTCCGAGCAGAAGACGCGCGACTACCTCGCCGTGCTCGGCAAGAACGGCATGACCGTGCAGCCGCCCTCGCCGCAGTTGCGGCAGGACATGCAGAAGGTCGGCCAGGTCATGGTCGACGAATGGGCCAGGAGCGCCGGCGACGACGGCAAGGCCATTCTCGAAGCCTACAAGAAGTAAGCCGGGCAGCCGGCGCCGGACCGGCGCCATGCACGCGGCACGCGGCGCCACCGCGCGTTTCCCGTGCATTTCCCGCGCGCAGCCGCGGCGGCGCCCGCTGCCGCCGCGGCATGCGTCTCCTTTCACCGCATCCTCCCTCCTCTGCCGTCATGGAAGCTCCTGCCGTCAACAAGCGCTGGCTCGACCGGCTGCTTGACCTGTTCGCCGTGCTCGGCGCGCTGTGCATCCTCGGGGTCTGCATCATCATGATCCTGATGTCCTTCTCGCGCGAGACCACCATCATCTTCAAGGGCGGCGACGACATCGTCGCCTGGCTGTGCGCGGCCTCCGCCTTCCTCGTGCTCGGCCAGACCTTCCAGCACGGCGGCATCGTGCGCGTGGAAATGCTGCTCGAAGCGGTGAGCCCGCGCCAGCGCTGGTGGCTCGAGCTGCTGTCGCTCGCCATCTGCGCGGTGTTCGCCGGCTATGCCACCTGGGCGCTGCTGAGCTTCGCCTGGCAGAGCTGGGAGATCGGCGACGTCTCGCAGGGACAGATCGTGGTGCCGCTGTGGATTCCGCAGAGCTTCGCGGTGCTGGGCTGCGCCGGCTTCGCGCTGGCCGTGCTCGACGAGCTGCTGCGCGTGGCGCGCCGCCAGAAGCCGCGCTACCAGCTCGCGCAGGAGGCCAAGCTGGCCGCCGGCGACTTCGGGGAGACCGTCTGATGAGCACCGTCCTGGTTTCCCTGATCCTGCTGCTGGTGATGATCGTGTTCCTGGTGATCGGAGCGTGGATCCCGGTGGCCATCGCCGTCACCTCGTGGGTGGGGCTGGTGGTCTTCGCCGACCACGACGCGCTGGTCAACCTGGCCAATGCGTGGTGGTCCTCGAGCGCGTCCTACACGCTGGCCTCGCTGCCGCTGTTCGTGTGGATGGGCGAGATCCTGTTCCGCACCAAGCTGTCCGAGCAGATGTTCAACGGCCTGTCGCCGTGGCTGAACTGGCTGCCCGGGCGGCTCATGCACGTCAACATTCTGGGCTGCGGCATCTTCGGCTCGGTGTCGGGCTCGTCGGCCGCCACCTGCGCCACCATCGCCAAGTCGGCGCTGCCCGAACTCACGCGGCGCGGCTACGACGAGCGCGTGACGCTGGGCTCGCTGTCGTGCGCCGGCACGCTCGGCATCCTGATCCCGCCGTCGATCACGATGGTGGTGTACGCGGTGTCGGCGGACGTGTCGATCATCCGCGTGTTCCTGGCCGGCTTCCTGCCGGGCCTGCTGCTGATGCTGCTGTTCTCGGGCTACATCGTGGCGTGGGCGCTGTCCAACCCGGACAAGACGCCGCCGGCCGAGCACTTCGGCTGGCGCGCGCGCCTGGCCTCGATCCGCCAGTTGATGCCGTGCATGATCCTGATCGCCTTCATCACCTGGATCATGATCACCGGCTACTCCACCGCCACCGAGGCCGCCGCCTACGGCGTGGTGGCCTCGCTGGCGCTGGCCTGGGCGGGCGGCTCGCTGACGCGCAAGGCGTTCTGGGAGAGCCTGATGTCGGCCACGCGGCTGACCGCCATGATCATGTTCGTGCTGGGCGCCACCTCGTTCCTGTCGGTGACGATGAGCTTCACCGGCATTCCGCGCGCGCTGGCCGAGTGGGTAGCGTCGATGCACCTGTCGCCGTGGGCGCTGATCGCCGTGCTGACGGTGATCTACATCCTGCTGGGCACCGCGCTGGACGGCATTTCCATGATCGCGCTGACCACCGCCACGGTGCTGCCGATGGTGCAGGCGGCGGGCTTCGATCTGGTATGGTTCGGGATATTCATCGTGCTGCTGGTGGAGATCGCCGAGGTCACGCCGCCGGTCGGCTTCAACCTGTTCGTGCTGCAGAGCATGACAGGCAAGGACAGCAACTACATCGCGCGGGTCTCGCTGCCGTTCTTCATGATGATGGTGATCGCCATCGGCATCATCACGGTGTGGCCGACGCTGGTCACGTGGCTGCCCGACGTGGTGATGCAGAAGGAACTGAAGTAGGACCGCGCTGCCGGCCGCCGCATGCCGCCGGCGGCATTGCGCAACAGCGGGGGCCGCGGCCCCGACGGAGTGCCATGCATGTGATCGTGATCGGCGCCGGCGTGATCGGCGTGTGCTCGGCCTGGTATCTGCGCGAAGCCGGCTTCGACGTGACCGTGGTCGAGCGGCGCGCGGCGCCCGCGCAGGAATCGAGCTTCGGCAACGCCGGCGTGATCGCGCCCGGCTACGTCACGCCGTGGGCCGCGCCGGGCATGCCCGGCAAGGTGCTGCGCAACCTGTTCGCCAGCACCTCGCCGGTGCTGTTCCGCCCCAGCGCCGACCCGGCCATGTGGCGCTGGATCGCGCGCTGGCTCGGCGAATGCACGCTGGAGCGCTATCGCGTGAACAAGCTGCGCATGCAGCGGCTGGCCTTCTACAGCCGCGAATGCCTGCACGCGCTGCGCGGCAAGCTCGAGATCGACTACGAGCAGTCGCAGGGCTACCTGCAACTGTTCCGCACGCGGCGCGACCTGGCGCTGGCCGAGCCGGCGCTGGCGCTGCTGCGCGAGCACAAGGTGCCGCACCGCCTGGTCGACGCCGACGGCTGCCGCGGCATCGAGCCCGGCCTGACCACCGACACGCCGCTGGCCGGCGGCCTGCACCTGCCCGAGGACGAGTCCGGCAACTGCCCGATGTTCGTGCGGCGCCTGCGCACGCTGGCCGAGGCCGCGGGCGTGCGCTTCGTCATGGACCGCGACGCCGGCGCGCCGCGCCCGCTGCCGGGCGGCGGGCTCGCGCTGGACCTGCGCGCTGTGGACCATGGCACGGGCCACGATGCGGGCCACGCCGCCGGCGGCGCGCCCGAGACGCTCACCGCGGACCGCATGCTGGTGTGCGCGGGCGTGGGCAGCGCCGCGCTGCTGCGCCCGCTCGGCCTGCGCATCCCGCTCTACCCGGTCAAGGGATACTCCGCCACCGTGCAGGTCAGCGACGAGCTGCAGGCGCCGCTGGCCGCGCTGATGGACGAGTCGTACAAGGTGGCCATCACGCGCATGGGCAACCGCCTGCGCGTGGCCGGCACGGCCGAGCTCGGCTCGCGCCGGCTCGACCTGCGCCCGGCCGCCGTCAACACCCTGCTCAAGGTGGCGCGCGACTGGTTCCCGGTGGCCGGCCACTACGGCAATGCCACGCTGTGGGCCGGCGCGCGCCCGATGCTGCCGGACGGCCCGCCGCTGATCGGCGCCACCGCCGTGCCCGGCCTGTTCCTCAACCTCGGCCACGGCTCGACCGGCTGGGCGATGGCCTGCGGCTCGGGCCGCATCGCCGCCGACCTGATCGCCGGCAACGCCGCCGCCATCGACCTGGAGGGCCTCACGCCCGCCCGCTACGGCCTCGGGCCGCGCTGACCATGCACACACCCCTGCCCGCTTCCCATTCCGCCGCGGCCTGGCTGCCGCTCGACGCCGCCAGCGCCGCCGGCATCCCGCTCTACGACGTGGCCGCCATCCGCCGCATCGAGGCCGCGGCGATGGCGACGCTGCCCGCCTTCGAGCTGATGTCGCGCGCCGGCGCCGCCGCCGCGGACTGGCTGGCGCGGCATGCGCCGGACGGCCCGCTGCTGATGCTGGCCGGCCCGGGCAACAACGGCGGCGACGCGCTGGTGGCCGCCACCCGCCTGCACCTGGCCGGGCGCGCGGTGCAGGCCTGGCTCACGGCCGAGCCGGACCGCCTGCCCGCCGACGCGGCGCGCGCCTGGCTGGAGGCTCGCGCCGCCGGCGTGCCGCTGCGCGTGCTGCCCCAGTCCGCCTGCCAGGGCGGCCTGCCGCCGCTGCCGGCCGAGACCCGCGCGCTGGTCGACGGCCTGCTCGGCATCGGCCTCAACCGCCCCGCCGACGGCTACGTCGCGCAGTGGATCGCGCATCTCAACGGCGCCGGGCTGCCGGTGTTCGCCCTCGACATTCCCAGCGGCCTGTTCGCCGACACCGGCGCCGGCGCGCCGGCGGTATGCGCATGCCGCACGCTGACCTTCATCGGCGCCAAGCCGGGCCTGCTGACGCTGGACGGCCGCGACTGCGCGGGCGAGGTGGACATCGCCCCGCTCGACCTGATCTATCCGCCGGCCGAGCATGCGTGCGCCACGGTCAACGTGCCGGCCTCGTTCGCCGCGGCGCTGCCGGCGCGCCGGCATGCCACCAACAAGGGCAGCTTCGGCTCGCTGGCGGTGATCGGCGGCGGCGTGGGCATGACCGGCGCGCCGCTGCTGGGCGCGCGCGCCGCGCAGCACCTCGGCGCCGGGCGCGTGCACATCGCCTTCCTGGCGCAGCCGGCGCCGCTGCTCGATCCGGTGCATCCGGAACTGATGCTGCACCCGATCGCGGAGGTCGACCTGTCCGCCATGAACGCGCTGGTGATCGGCCCCGGCATGGGCACCGGCACGGCGGCGCGCAAGCAGCTCGCGCAACTGCTGCACGGCTGCGCGGCGGCGGCCGAACCGCCGGCGCTGGTATTGGACGCCGACGCGCTCAACCTGCTGGCCGCCGACCCCGCGCTGGCCGCGCTGCTGGCCGGCAGCGCGGCGGTGCGCGTGATGACGCCGCACCCGCTCGAAGCCGCGCGCCTGGCCGGCCTGAGCGTGGCCGAGATCCAGCGCGACCGCCTCGCCGCGGCGCGCGCGCTGGCGGCGCAGTGGCAGGCGGTGGTGGTGCTCAAGGGCTCCGGCACGGTGATCGCGGCACCGCCCGACGCGGCCGGCGGCGTGGCGCTGTCGGTCAACCCGACCGGCAACGCGGGCCTGGCCACCGCCGGCACCGGCGACGTGCTGGCCGGCATGGCCGGCGCGCTGCTGGCGCAGGGCATGCCGCCGCTGCAGGCCGCGCAGGCCGCGGTATGGCTGCACGGGCGCGCCGCCGACCGCCTGGTGGCCGACGGCATCGGGCCGGCCGGGCTGACCGCCAGCGAGCTCTACCTGCCGCTGCGCGCGCTGTTCAACGACCTGCTGCGGCAGCCGGGCCGCGCATGAGCGACGCCGCCGAGCGCGCCGCGCCGCTGGCGCCGGCCGGTTCCGCTACGGCATCCACCGCGGCATCCGTCGCCGCGCCCGCCACGGCCCGCCGCCAGTTGCTGACCGGCGTGGCGCTGCTGGTGCTGGGCCAGTGGATCCTGAGCCTGCTCGACGCCAGCAGCAAGATGCTGACCCAGCAGGGCCTGCCGGTGATGGGCGTGGCCTGGGTGCGCTACGTGGGCCACGTGGCGGCGATCTTCCTGCTGCTGGGGCCGGCGCGCTTCCGCGCGCAGTGCCGCCCGGCGAAGCCGGCCCTGCAATGGCTGCGCGGCGGCCTGATGCTGGTATCCACGCTGGTGTTCTTCAGCGTGCTCCGGCTGATGCCGCTGGCCGAGGCCACCGCGCTCAATTTCTGCGCGCCGCTGTTCGTGGTGGCGCTGTCGCCGTGGCTGCTCGGCGAGCGCCCCGGCTTCCACGCGCGCGCCAGCCGCTGGAGCGGCGTGGCGGTCGGCTTCGCCGGCATGCTGGTGGTGGTGCGCCCCGGCGGCGAACTGAGCGGGCCGGGCATCGCGCTGGGCCTGCTGTCGGCGCTGGTGTTCGCGTTGATGCAGATGCTGACGCGGCGCATCGCCGCGCACGATGCGCCCATGACCACGCTGATCCAGAGCGGCGTCACCGGCGCGGCGCTGACCACCGCGCTGGTGCCGTTCTTCTGGTTCGAGTCGGTGCCCACGCCGCTGCAGGCGGGCCTGCTGCTGAGCACCGGCATCACCGGCTCGATCGGGCACTACTTCGTGATCCGCGCGTTCCAGTACGCGGACGCATCGTTCCTCAGCCCCTTCCTTTACCTGCAGATCCTGTCGGCCACCGCCATCGGCTACCTGGCCTTCGGCCAGCTGCCGGACTGGATCACGGCGCTGGGCGTGGCCGTGATCTGCGCCGGCGGCGTGTGCGTGGCCGGCGGCGAACCGGCGCTGCGCATGCTGGCGCGGAGGCTCGGCCGCGCGCGCTGAATGTCAGCCACGCACCGACAGCGCGCCATACCCCTATTTGGTAGTGTTTCGAAATACGAAGCAATGCCGTCTATTGCCGCTATTTGGCGAAAACACGTCATGTGGCGGCGCTATACTTCATGCGCGGCGCCGCCGGCCGGTTTCCGCACTGCATATCAAAGAATCTCCAGAGAATTCCGCACGCATGCCCACTGATTTCCACGCCTGGCGCTCCCTCCTGCAACACCACGAGACCATCCGCGACACCCCCATGCGCGACTGGTTCGATGCCGACGATGCCAGCCAGCGTGCCGCGCAATTCTCACTGGAAGCCGCCGGCCTGTACCTCGACTACGCCAAGAACCGCATCACGCCGCAGACCTTCGCGCTGCTGATGCAACTGGCCGACGAGGCCGGCGTGGCCCGCCGCCGCGACGCCATGTTCGCCGGCGACCACATCAACGCCACCGAGGACCGCGCGGTGCTGCACATCGCGCTGCGCGCCTGCCCCGGCACCACCTTCGAGGTGGACGGCAAGCCGGTGACGCCGGCGATCCATGCCGTGCTCGAGCGCATGCGCGTGTTTTCCGAACGGGTGCGCGGCGGCGAGTGGACCGGCGCCACCGGCAAGCGCATCACCGACGTCATCAACATCGGCATCGGCGGCTCGGACCTGGGCCCGCGCATGGTGTGCCGGGCGCTGTCGCACCTGGCCGACGGCGGGCCGCGCATGCATTTCGTCTCCAACGTGGACGGCACCGAGCTGGCCGAGACGCTGGCGCGGCTGGACCCGGAGCAGACCCTGGTGATCGTCTGCTCCAAGACCTTCACCACGCTCGAGACGATGGCCAACGCCAACAGCGCGCGCGCGTGGTTCCTGTCGCGCGGCGTGAGCCAGGCGCAACTGGCCAGCCACTTCGCCGCGGTGTCGACCAACGTGGAGGCGGTGCGCGCGTTCGGCATCGACCCGGCGCACATGTTCGAATTCTGGGACTGGATCGGCGGACGCTTCTCGCTGTGGTCCTCGGTGGGCCTGTCGATCGCGCTGGCGGTCGGCTACGATGCCTTCGCCGACCTGCTGGCCGGCGGCCGCGCGATGGACGAGCATTTCGCCGGCGCGCCGCTGGCGCGCAACATGCCGGTGGTGCTGGCCATGATCGGCATCTGGTACCGCGATTTCTTCGGCATGCCGACCAGCTGCATGGCGCCCTACTCGACCTCGCTGGAACTGTTTCCCGCCTTCCTCCAGCAACTGGAGATGGAGAGCAACGGCAAGTCGGTCCAGCTCGACGGCCGCCCGGTGCGCGCGCATACCGCGCCGGTGGTGTGGGGCTCGGCCGGCACCAACGGCCAGCATGCGTATTTCCAGCTGATCCACCAGGGCTCGCAGATCGTGCCGGTGGATTTCGTGGCGCCGCTGCGGCCGCCGCGCGAGCTGCCCGGCCACCATGCCAAGCTGCTGGCCAACTGCTTCGCGCAGGGCGAGGCGCTGATGCGCGGGCGCAGCGCCGACGAGCTGCGCGCCGCCGGCATGACCGACGAGGTGCGCATCGCGCATATGGTGTTCGAAGGCAACCGGCCCAGCAACACGCTGCTGATGGAAGACATCACGCCACATGCGCTCGGCTCGCTGATCGCGCTGTACGAGCACCGCACCTTCGTGCAGGGCGTGGTGTGGAACATCAATTCGTTCGACCAGTGGGGCGTGGAGCTGGGCAAGATCCTGGCCAAGCCGATCGAAGCCGAGCTGACCGGCGCGGTGGCCGCGCCGGCGCCGCACGACGCCTCCACCAGCGGCCTGATCGCCCGCGCGCGCGCCGCGCTGGGCACGGCCTAGTTTTCCCGCCCCCTCCCGGACTTCCCGGACTTCCCGCGCGTCTCGTTCGCCGCCGGCTCAGACCGGCGCCGCCATCAACTCGTCGCTGGCCACGCGCCCGGCCTCGATGGTCAGGACGCGCCCGCAGCGCGCCGCCACCGAGCGGTCGTGCGTGACCAGCACCAGGGTCGAGCCGGCATCGCGGTTGAGTTCGAACATCAGCGCGATCACGGCCTCGCCGGTGGCGGTGTCGAGGCTGCCGGTGGGCTCGTCGGCGAACAGGATGTCCGGGCGCGCCACGAACGCGCGCGCCAGCGCCACGCGCTGCTGCTCGCCGCCGGACAGCGTGCGCGGATAATGCGAAAGACGCCCGCCCAGGCCGACGCGCGCCAGCATGTCGGCCGCGCGTTCGCGCACGCCTTCGGTCTCGCCGCGCAGCTCCAGCGGCAGCATCACGTTCTCCAGCGCGGTCAGGTGGCCGACCAGCTGGAACGACTGGAACACGAAGCCGACGTGGCGGCCGCGCTGCGCCGCGCGCTGGTCCTCGTCGAGCTGGAACAGGTCCTGGCCGTTGAGCCGGACCGTGCCCGTGGTGGGCAGGTCGAGGCCGGCCAGCAGGCCCAGCAGCGTCGACTTGCCCGAGCCGGAGGCTCCCACGATGGCCAGCGTTTCGCCGCGCGTGACGGAAAACGTGACGTCATGCAGAATCGTCAGCGAACCGGTCGTGTCGGCTACGGTCTTTCCTAATGACTCGACAGCAAGAATGGAAGAAGACATGAGCAAGAAGTTCTGGTGCGGTTGGCGCAAGCTGGGGCTGGCGCTGTGTGCGGCCACGCTGCTGCCCTTGACGGCGGCGGCGGCCTCGGCGCCGGCCATCCTGGTGCTGGGCGACAGCCTGTCCGCGGAGTATGGCATCGCGCGCGACGCGGGCTGGGTCAAGCTGATGGAAGCCCGGCTGCGCGCCGAGCGCCTCGATTATAGCGTCGTGAACGCCAGCATCAGCGGCGAGACCACCGTGGGCGGCAAGACCCGCCTGCCCGACCTGCTGGCGCGCCACCACCCCGCCGTGGTAATCGTGGAGCTCGGCGCCAACGATGCGCTGCGCGGCCTGCCGCTGCAGACCACCGAGGCCAACCTGCGCAGCATCGTCACCGCCGCGCAGCAGGCCCGGGCCGGCGTACTGCTGGTCGGCATGCGCATCCCGCCCAACTACGGGCCGGACTACACGGAACGCTTTTTCGCGCTCTACCCGAAGCTGGCCGGCGAATACAAGACGCGGCTGGTGCCGTTCCTGCTCGAAGGGGTCATCGCCCGGCCGGACTGGTTCCAGCAGGACCGCATGCATCCCACGGCGCAGGCGCAGGGCACGCTGCTCGATACGGTGTGGCCGCAGCTCAGGCCGCTGCTGAAGGCGCCGGCGCCGCGCGCCGCCGAGCGCTAGGGCATACGACTGCCGGAATGAAAAAGAGGCGCCCGCTGGGGCGCCTCTGGCTTTGTGCCGATGGGTCGTCTTGCTGCCGGTAATCCTTACTGCGCGGCGGCCTCGCTCGCGGCCGCGGCGACGGGCTTGAGCACCTTCACCTTCGCTGCCGCCTTCAGGCTGTCATAGAACGCTTCGAGCTCGGTCTGGCCGGCCATCTGCGCCAGCTGCTGGGCCTCGCCCTGGCGCTGCGCGGGGTCCACCTGCGCGGGCTGGCTGACCTTGGCGATGCGATAGATGGCATAACCGTCCGCGCCGAGGTCGACGCCGACCAGCGCGGGCAGCTTGGCGACGTCGGCGCGCATCACGGCTTCCAGCGCCTTGGGCGGCAGGTTCTCGGGCTTGGCGCGCGACACCGTGAGCACCGGGCCGAAGCCTTCGGCGGCGCCGCTCTTCTTGAGCGCTTCCAGGCGCGCCGCGCCTTCCTTGTCGGCCAGCTCGGCGGCCTGCTGCGCGATGTAGCCTTCGCGCACCTTGGCCTGCACGTCTTCGAACTTGCGCGTGGTGGCCGGGCGGTAGTCGACGATGCGCGCCGCCACCAGCATGTTGGGCGCGACCTGCACGGCTTCGGTGTTGCGCTTGTTCTTGAGCGAGTCCTCGCTGAACAGCGCCTTGAGCAGCTTGTCGTTGTTGAGCGGGTTCTGCGCGCCCAGCGCCGGGTTCGGCTCGCGCGTCACGCCGTCGGCGGTCTGGATGGTCAGCTTGAACTTGTCGGCGGCGGACTTGAGGCTGTCGGACTGCTCATAGACCGTGTTGCCGAACGCGTCGGCCAGTTCGGTGAACTTCTTGGCGGCAAGCTGCTTGCGCAGTTCGGCTTCGAGGTCGGTGCGGACCTGGTCGAGCGGCTTGGTCTCGGCCGGCTTGATGCCGGTGAGCTTGATGATGTGGTAGCCGTAGTCGGTTTCCACCACATCGCTGAGCTGGCCGTCCTTGAGCGAGAACATGGCGTCCTCGAACGGCTTGACCAGCGCGCCGCGGCCCATGAAGCCGAGGTCGCCGCCCTTCTCCGCCGAGCCCGGATCCTTCGATTCCTTGCGCGCCACGTCGGCGAAGGTTTCCGGATGCTTGCGCAGGTCTTCCAGCAGCTTGGCCGCCTTTTCCTGGGCGGCCTTGCGGTCCGCCGCCGGCGCGTCCTTGGGCGAGGCGATCAGGATATGGCTGGCGCGGCGCTGCTCGTCGGTGCGAAAGCGCGCGATGTTGCTGTCGTAGTAGGACTTGAGTTCCTCGGGCGTGACCGGCGTCGAGGCGGCCAGCGCGTCGGCCGACAGCACCAGGTATTCGACCTTGGCCTGCTCGGGCACGGCGAACTGCGTCTTGTGGCTTTCGTAGTACGCCTTCAGCGCGGCTTCGTCGGGCGTGACCTTGGCGGCGAAATCGGCCGGCTTGAACTGCAGCACCTGCACGTCGCGCTGCTGGTCGCGGATGGCGATCAGGCGGTCGAGCAGCGACTTGGGCACGAAGGCCGTGGCGCCGATCGAGCCGCCGAGCTGCTGCGTGGCGAGGTCGAAGCGCATGCGCGCCTCGAGCTGCTCGGGCGTGAGGCCCTGCTGGGCCAGCAGTTCGAGATAGGGCTTGGGCTCGAGGCGGCCGTCGGCCTGCTTGGGCAGGCTGGCGATCGCCGGGATGCTGTAGATAGCTTGCTGGAGCGCCACGTCGGACACCGTCAGATGCTTGTTGGCGACGTCGTTGGCCACCACGCGCTGCAGGATGAGCTGGTCGAGCACCTGCTGGCGGGCCTGCGCGCCTTCGAACTGGCGCGGGTCATAGTTGGGGCCGAGCACCTGGCGCATGCGCTCGCTCTGGTCGCGCACGACGTTGTCGACTTCCTGCGTGGTGATCGCGCGGCCGTCGACCTTGGCTGCGTCGTGCGAGCTGTCCATGAAGCGCGAGTAGCTTTCCACGCCGAAGAATACGAACGACGGGAAGACAAGCACCAGCAGCAGCAGAAGCATCAAGCGGCGGTTGTTGCGTACGAAATCAAGCATGCGGACTCAGGAGAAGGGTTGGTACGAACGGCAAACTCCGGGATTCTATCAGGAGCGGCACGCTTCACGCGATTTACGGCCCGCCATTGCGCGGTTGCGCGCGGATCCGCCCGGGAACGGGGAAAGCCGGCGAACGCCGAAAAGCAGAACGGGCCGCTAAGGGCCCGTTCTGCTGACGTTCTGCTCACTGCTTGTTTGGCGGAGTGGACGGGGCTCGAACCCGCGACCCCCGGCGTGACAGGCCGGTATTCTAACCAACTGAACTACCACTCCTGGATTCGGTGCGGCCGTGCTCTTGCGCGCTGTTCTTCGTCGCGACGAGACCGAAGAGGCGAGAGACGGCGAGGCGTCCGAGGCACCGAGCGTGGTGGGTGCTGAGGGGCTCGAACCCCCGACCTACGCCTTGTAAGGGCGCCGCTCTACCAACTGAGCTAAGCACCCGCTCGTACCGCGAATCTGCATGTATCGCCGCGCACATATCAGAGCACTTACTGCTGTTTGCGTTGCGAGGCCGCAAGTGTAATACAGGCGTCGCCGTTTTGCCAAGCATTCTTCATGGCCGCATCGGGCGGCGCAAAAGCCGCGTACGGGCCGCGTGAAAGCCCCGTAAACAACCCTGCGCAACCCCGCGCAACCCTGCGCGATGGTCGTGCGCCCCGACCTTCGCGATGTCTGCGCGCAATGAAAAACGCCGCGGGCAAAACCCGCGGCGTCTCGTGCTGCCGTCATGCGGCGGGGCCCCGGACAGCGGGCCCCTGCGATGTCAGTGATGGATCATCTCGACCTTGGCCGCGGCCTTGTCCGCCACGTCGGCGGGCTTGGCCACTTCCTCGGGCAGCGGCTCGGGCTTGCGCTCGAGCGCCAGTTCCAGGACCTTGTCGATCCAGCGCACCGGGATGATCTCGATGGCGTTCTTGACGTTGTCCGGGATCTCGGCCAGATCCTTCACGTTCTCCTCGGGGATCAGCACCAGCTTGATGCCGCCGCGATGGGCCGCCAGCAGCTTCTCCTTGAGGCCGCCGATCGGCAGCACTTCGCCGCGCAGCGTGATCTCGCCGGTCATGGCCACGTCGGCGCGCACCGGGATGCCCGTCAGCACCGACACCAGCGCCGTGGTCATGGCGCCGCCGGCCGAAGGACCGTCCTTGGGCGTGGCGCCTTCGGGCACGTGGATGTGGATGTCGCGCTTCTCGAACATCTCGTCCGGGATGCCCAGGCGGCGGGCGCGCGAGCGCACCACCGAGCGGGCCGCCTCGACCGACTCCTTCATCACGTCGCCGAGCGAGCCGGTGCGCGTGATGTTGCCCTTGCCCGGCATGATCGCGGCTTCGATGGTCAGCAGGTCGCCGCCCACCTCGGTCCACGCCAGGCCAGTCACCTGGCCGACCTGGTTTTCCTTGCCGGCCAGGCCGAAGTCGTACTTGCGCACGCCGAGGAACTTGTCCAGGTTGTCCGAGGCCACCTTGACCGTGCCCGATTCCTTCTTGAGCAGCAGCAGCTTCACCACCTTGCGCGCGATCTTCGACACTTCACGCTCGAGCGAGCGCACGCCCGCTTCCCGCGTGTAGTAGCGGATGATGTCGCGCAGCGCTTCCTCGCTGACTTCGATCTCGCCTGCCTTCAGACCATTGTTCTTGATCTGCTTGGGCAGCAGGTAGCGCTGGGCGATGTTGACCTTTTCCTCTTCGGTGTAGCCGGAGAGGCGGATCACTTCCATGCGGTCCAGCAGCGGCGGCGGAATGTTCAGTGAGTTCGAGGTCGCCACGAACATCACGTCGGACAGGTCGAAGTCCACTTCGATATAGTGGTCCTGGAACGTGTGGTTCTGTTCCGGGTCCAGCACCTCGAGCAGCGCCGACGAAGGATCGCCGCGGAAGTCCATGCCCATCTTGTCGATTTCGTCGAGCAGGAAGAGCGGATTGCGCACGCCGACCTTGGACAGGCTCTGCAGGATCTTGCCCGGCATCGAGCCGATGTAGGTCCTGCGGTGGCCGCGGATCTCGGCCTCGTCGCGCACGCCGCCCAGCGCCATGCGCACGAACTTGCGGTTCGTCGCGCGCGCCACCGACTGCCCGAGCGAGGTCTTGCCCACGCCGGGGGGCCCGACCAGGCACAGGATCGGCGCCTTCACCTTGTCCACGCGCTGTTGCACCGCGAGGTACTCGAGAATGCGTTCCTTGACCTTCTCCAGGCCATAGTGGTCTTCGTCGAGCACGCGCTCGGCGTTGGCGAGGTCGTTGTTGACCTTGCTCTTCTTGCGCCACGGCAGGTTGACCAGCGTGTCGATGTAGTTGCGCACGACGGTGGCTTCGGCCGACATCGGCGACATCAGCTTGAGCTTCTTGAATTCGGCGTCGGCCTTCTTCTTGGCTTCCTTCGGCATGCGCGCGGCCTTGATGCGCTTGTCGAGCTCTTCCAGGTCGGCGCCCTCTTCGCCCTCGCCCAGTTCCTTCTGGATGGCCTTGACCTGCTCGTTCAGGTAGTACTCGCGCTGGCTCTTCTCCATCTGGCGCTTGACGCGGCCGCGGATGCGCTTTTCGACCTGCAGGATGTCGATCTCGCCCTCGAGCTGCGACAGCAGGCTCTCGAGGCGCTCGGTGACGTTCACCATCTCGAGGATCTTCTGCTTCTGCTCGAGCTTGATCGGCAGGTGCGCGGCGATGGTGTCGGCCAGGCGGCCGGGCTCGTCGATGCCCGACAGCGAGGTCAGGATCTCGGGCGGGATCTTCTTGTTGAGCTTCACGTACTGGTCGAACTGCGACACGATGGCGCGGCGCAGCGCCTCCGTCTCGGCGGTCTCGACCGGGCCCGGCGGCACGGGCACGGCTTCGCACATGAAGTGCGAGTCGTCTTCGCTCACTTCGCGGATATTCGCGCGCTGCGTGCCTTCGACCAGCACCTTGACGGTGCCGTCGGGCAGCTTGAGCATCTGCAGGATATTGGCGATGCAGCCCACCTCGTAGAGGTCGTCGGCGGTCGGCTCATCCTTGGCCGCCGTCTTCTGGGCTACAAGCATGATGCTCTTGCCCGACTCCATCGCAGTTTCAAGCGCCTTGATGGACTTCGGACGTCCCACGAACAGTGGGATCACCATGTGCGGAAACACCACCACGTCGCGCAGCGGCAACAGTGGCAGGCGAATCGGCTCAGCCGGGAGGAGTTGTGTTCCGGACATCATTTTCCCCAGTCAGTCATTTAGGCGTAAATTGGGCCGCATGAATCGATTGCAAGACACGCTTCGCCAACGATTCATGACCCCATGCAAATGCCGGTTTCCGCACTTGCAGGACCCGTCCAAACAGCATACCCCCGTTTCCTCCCCTTCGTTTTACGAAAATGAAGAAAAAAAGCCGCTCGCTTTTTGCGAGCGGCCTTTCGGTCTCGCTGCCGGCCTCGATCAAACACAAAGCGCCGGCGTTCGCCGTCAGTTCGAACCGGCCACCTTGGGCTGGTCCTCGTACATCAGCAGCGGCGGGGCATCCCCGGTGATGGTGTTCTCGTCAATCACCACCTTCTGCACACCCTTGTAGTTCGGCAGGTCGTACATCACGTCCATCAGCGACTGTTCGAGAATCGAACGCAGGCCGCGCGCGCCGGTCTTGCGGCGGATGGCCTTGCGCGCGATCGCGGACAGCGCGGCCGGGCGGATTTCCAGCTCCACGCCTTCCATCGCCAGCAGCTTCTGGTATTGCTTGACCAGCGCGTTCTTGGGCTCGACCAGGATCTGCATCAGCGCGGCCTCGTCGAGCTTGGCCAGCGTGGCGACCACCGGCAGGCGGCCGATCAGTTCCGGGATCAGGCCGAACTTGATCAGGTCTTCCGGCTCGGTCTGCGGCAGCACTTCGCTGGCGTCGCGCTCTTCCTTGCTCTGCACCTGCGCGGCAAAACCGATGCCGGTCTTGTCCGAGCGCTGCATGATGACCTTTTCCAGGCCGTCGAACGCGCCGCCGCAGATGAACAGGATGTTGGTCGTGTCGACCTGCAGGAAGTCCTGGTTCGGATGCTTGCGCCCGCCCTGCGGCGGCACCGAGGCCATCGTGCCCTCGATCAGCTTGAGCAGGGCCTGCTGCACGCCCTCGCCCGACACGTCGCGGGTGATGGACGGGTTGTCCGACTTGCGCGAGATCTTGTCGATCTCATCGATGTAGACGATGCCGCGCTGCGCCTTCTCCACCTCGTAGTTGCAGTTCTGCAGCAACTTCTGGATGATGTTTTCCACGTCCTCGCCGACGTAGCCGGCTTCGGTCAGCGTGGTGGCGTCGGCGATCACGAACGGCACGTTGAGCAGGCGCGCCAGCGTCTGCGCGAGCAGCGTCTTGCCCGAGCCGGTCGGCCCGATCAGCAGGATGTTGCTCTTGGACAACTCGACGTCGTCCTTCTTGCCGAGGTGCTTGAGGCGCTTGTAGTGGTTGTACACCGCCACGGCCAGGATCTTCTTGGCCTGTTCCTGCCCGATCACGTACTGATCGAGGCTTTCGCGGATCTCGTGCGGCGTGGGGAGATCGGACTTGGCCGTGGCGCCGGCATCCTTGTCGGATGCCGCTGCCTCGTCGCGGATGATCTCGTTGCACAGGTCGATGCATTCGTCGCAAATGAACACCGACGGGCCGGCGATGAGCTTCTTTACCTCGTGCTGGCTCTTGCCGCAGAACGAGCAGTAAAGGAGCTTCTCGCTGGATGAACCTTTTTTATCCGCCATAGGAATCAGTCACATTAGCAGTGTGCGTGCCGCAGGGCCAAGGCGCTGCGGGGATACGCTTCAAACGCATCATACGCCAAAACAATTGGCGCGGCGGTGGAACCCCTACGCTGTGGGGCAAAAGCAAAAAACGAGGCGCCAGGCCTCGTTTCTGCATAGCCTTCTTCAATCCGCGCCGGCCCCGGAACCCGCGGGTCCCGGGGTGGCGTTTTCAGCTACGGCGGGCGATGACCTTGTCGATCAGGCCATAGTCCACCGCCTGGTCGCCGCTCATGAAGTTGTCGCGATCGGTATCGCGGGCAATCTTCTCGACCGGCTGGCCGGTGACTTCCGACAGGATGCCGTTCAGGCGCTCGCGCAGGTACAGGATCTCGCGGGCCTGGATCTCGATGTCCGAGGCCTGGCCGCGCGCGCCGCCGAGCGGCTGGTGGATCATGATGCGCGAGTTCGGCAGCGCCGAACGCTTGCCCTTGGCGCCGGCTGCCAGCAGGAACGCGCCCATGCTGGCGGCCATGCCCATGCACAGCGTGGATACGTCCGGCTTGACGAACTGCATGGTGTCGTAGATGGCGAGGCCCGCCGACACCGAGCCGCCCGGCGAGTTGATGTAGAGCGAGACGTCCTTGTCGGGATTTTCGCTCTCCAGGAACAGCAGTTGTGCCACCACCAGGTTAGCGGTCTGGTCGTTGACTTCGCCCACCATGAAGATCACGCGCTCCTTCAGCAGGCGCGAGTAGATGTCATAGGCGCGCTCGCCCCGACCGGACTGCTCGACCACCATCGGCACCAGCCCGAGTCCCTGCGTTTCCAGGGCGGAGGCCTGCGTGGTGGCCAGACGGTCAAGCAAATCATTGCGGGTCATGCAAGTTCTCCTGGAGTTCGGTGAGAGACAAGGCGGCGAGAAGCGAGGCCGCGGCCGGCGCCGCCGTCAGAAGACGGCGCGCCGGACTGGCCAGGCTCAGGCCTGCTGGGGCTGGTTGCCTTCGGCAGTCAGTTCCTCGAAGGACACCGTCTTGTCGGTGACCTTGGCCTTGTCGCACACGAAATTTACCACGTTGTTTTCGAGCACGTAGGCCTCCATCTCGGCCAGGCGCTGCTGGTCGCCGTAGTACCAGCGCATGACTTCCTTCGGGTCCTCGTAGCTCTTGGCGAAGTCCTCGATCTCGGCCTTGATCTGGTCGGCCTTGGCGTCCAGGCCGTGGGCCTTGACGATCTCGGCCAGGATCAGGCCCAGCTTGACGCGGCGCTCGGCCTGCTGGGTGAACATCTCGGCCGGAATCGGCATGTCCTTGGCGTTCGGCATGCCGCGCTGTTCCAGGTCGCGGCGGGCCATCTCGACCAGGCGCTCCTGGTCCTGCTCGACCAGTGCCTTGGGCACGTCCAGCTCGCTGGCCTTGAGCAGCGCGTCCATCACCTGGTCCTTCAGCATGGCGTGGGTGCGGCGCTTGACTTCGCGCTCGAGGTTCTCGCGGATGTCGGCGCGCATCTTCTCGACGCTGCCGTCGGCGATGCCGAGCGACTTGGCGAACTCGTCGTTGACTTCCGGCAGGTGCGCCCACTCGATCTTCTTGAGCGTGACGGTGAACTCGGCGGTCTTGCCGGCCACTTCCTTGCCGTGGTAGTCGGCGGGGAAGGTCAGCGGGAAGCTCTTGCTTTCGCCGACCTTCAGGCCCAGGGCGGCCTGCTCGAACTCGGGCAGCATGCGGCCTTCGCCCAGCACGAAGGCGAAGTCGTCCGCCTTGCCGCCGGGGAATTCGACGTCGTCGATCTTGCCGACGAAGTCCAGCGTGACGCGGTCGCCGTTCTGGGCAGCCGCTTCGCCGCCGCCGTCGCCGTGCTCGCCGGCTTCGCCGCGGGTGTGGTAGTGCACGCGCTGCTTGCGCAGGATGTCGATGGTCTTGTCGACTTCGGCATCGGTGATTTCGGTCTTGGTGCGGGTCACTTCGGCCGTGGCCAGGTCACCCAGCTTGACTTCCGGGTACACCTCGAAGGTGGCGTCGAACGCCACTTCGTCCTCGCCCACGCCTTCGGTCTTGACTTCGAAGCGCGGCTGGCCGGCGACCTTGACGTCCTGTTCCTTGGTGATGTCGAAGAACTTGCGGGCAGCCTTGTCGTAGCGCACTTCGAACTCGACTTGCTGGCCGTACTGCTTCTCGACCATCTTCATCGGCACCTTGCCGGGACGGAAACCGGACATCTTCACCGTCTTCGACAAGCGAACCAGACGATCCTGCTTTTCCTTTTCGACTTCGGCCTTGGGAATGGCCAGGGTCACCTTGCGGTCCAGTTTGCCAAGGTTTTCAATGACATTCGACATGGTCGTTGATCCAATCCAGAGATGTTGTTGTGTTCGTAAGCGCACCCCGCCCGCGCGCCCGGCATGAAGCGGGGCAATGCGCGGCGGCGAGCGCCGGTGCCAGTGCGAAGTCCTGTCCGCAAGCTTGCCGGCATGCGCTGGAAACCACGCCCCGGAGCTTCCGGGCACAGGCCCCGCGCAAACGGAAAACGGGGATTATCGCACGGTTTTCGTTCGCTTCCGGCAGTTTTTAGCCGGGAACGGACTCGGAACCGGGCCCAGCGGCGGCTGGCGCGGACCCGCCCGCGTCCCCCGCCAGCCCCTGCCGCAGGGCGCGCACCAGCAGCCGCGCCGGATCGACGGCCTCGGCCAACTCCAGCTCCAGCGGCAACGGCTCCCCGTCGATCTGGCTGGCCAGCAGTTCGGCGCCCAGTGCGGCCCATGTGAGGCCGCGCGAGCCATATGCAAGGGCCGCGTACAGGCCGGGCAGGCGCGGCACGTCGCGCAGGCGCGCGCCGCGCAGCGCCGCGGCGTCCTGCGCGGCGCGCGCCTCGTCGGCGATGCGGCCGATCAGCGGCAGGCGGTTGTGCGACACGCTGCGCACGCCGACGTAGCCGTCCAGCGCGGCCGCATCGAGCCGGCCCGCGGCGCCGGCCAGCCCGGGCAGCAAGGCGCCGAGCTTGGCGAGGTTCTCGGCATGCACGCCGGCGCGCGCGCCCTCCGCGCCGTCCTCGGCGTCGGCCGGCTCGTAGCTGGAGCCGACCCCCGCGCTGCCGTCGGCGGCGCGCGGCAGCAGGTAGCCGGTGCCCGTGACCACGCAGTCGGGCCAGGCGCCAAGCTGCTCGACCTGCGCCGCCGCCAGCGTGGTCAACTGCCCGCGCACCCGGTCGATGGTCACGTGGCGCAGCGGCAGCAGCCGCAGCGCTTCATGCGCATTGGCCAGCACCACCACCGGCGCCCGCGCCAGCACCGCGCCGGCCGCGTCGAGCGCCAGCCAGCCGTCGCCGTCGCGCGCCAGCCGCGCGACGCGGCAGCCGAAGCGCGCCGTCAGCGCCGCCCCGGCCTGCGCCAGTTGCGCGCCGCAGATGTCGGGCGGCGCGGCCCAGCCGCCCTGCTCGAACCACAGCCCGCCCAGCGGCACCGCCGCGGCGTGCCGGCGCGCGGCTTCCTCGGCCGGCATCCAGCGCGCGAAGGCCGCGGGAAACCCGAGCGCGGCCAGCGCGGCCTGCTGGATGCGCGCGTCTTCCTCGCCGGCGCCGGTCTGCAGCACGCCGCACTCGTGCCAGCCCGGCGCGTGGCCGGCCGCGGCCAGCGCGGCCCAGTGGCGCAGCGAGGCGAGATTGCCGGCGCGCGACAGCCGCGACAGGATGCTGTCGTCCGACGACAGGTGCGGATGCATGGCCGCCGCGCGATGGGCCGAGGTCAGCCGCGCCGGACCGTCATGCGCATCGAACAGCGTGACGCGCCAGCCGCGCGCGGCGAGGCGCTCCGTCACCGCGCAGCCGGCCAGCCCGGCGCCGACCACGATCGCATGGCGCTCGGGCCAGGCCGCGGGCGCCGGCGGCGGATGCCGGCGCCGGGCGCGCTCGGCGGGGAAATGCCCCACCGTCATGTGCCATTTGCTGCCGTAGCCGGTCGCGCGCCGGGCCTCGAAGCCGGCGGCCCGCAGGCCGCGGCGCACGAAGCCGGCCGCGGCGTAGGTCGCCAGCGTGGCCTCGGGCCGCGCCAGCCGGGCCAGCCGCTTCATCAGCGGCGGCTGCCACATCTCGGGATTGCGCTCGGGCGCGAAGCCATCGAGGTAGAACGCATCGGCGCCCAGCACCAGCCGCGGCAGCATGGTGTCGATGTCGCCGAAGGCCAGCGTCAGCACCACCGCCCCGCCCTCGAACGCCAGCCGGTGCATGCCCGGCAGCGCCAGCGGCCACGCCTGCTGCAGCTGCTCGGCCAGCGGAGCCAGTTCGGCCGCGCCGGACATCCTGACATGGACGGCGGCCAGGCCGTCGCGCGTAAACGGATGCTTCTCGATGGAAACGAAATGCAGGCGCCGGCAGCGCCGCGGATCGGCCCGCCACGCCTGCCACGTCGCCAGGAAATTCAGGCCCAGGCCGAAGCCCGTCTCCAGGATCACGAACTGGTCGCGCCCGCCCCACGCCTGCGGCAGGCCGTTGCCGCCGAGGAACACGTGGCGGGCCTGCGCGAGGCCACCCTCGTCGCTGTGGTAGACGTCGCCATAGCGCGTCGAATAAGGCGGCCCGGCATCGGAGAAGACGGGTTCGGCGGGATCCAGTGAGCGGGACATGAAGCGGGCAGGAACGTCTGGCATGAGGGGAATCGGGAGAAATTCCGGGCAAACGCACCGGAGAAATCCACCGGGAATCCAGCCAGCGGGGGCGGACAGGGCGGACGGCCCCGGGTGGCGGCGATGGTAGCATAGCGCCCTGCGCCGCCGCCCTGCCCGGCATCCACCGCCCGGCATCCGCGCGCTCCTGCCGCTCTTTTTGCTGCGCTTTTGCCGCCCCTCGGCCGCTCTTTTTGCCGTCTTTCGCCCGCCTTGCCATGTTCAGCTACCGTCACGCCTTCCACGCCGGCAACCACGCCGATGTCCTCAAACACGCCATCGTGGTCCAGTTGCTGGAGCAGTTGACCCAGAAAGACAAGCCGTTCTGGTATATCGACACGCATGCCGGCGCCGGGCTGTACGCGCTGGACCATGCCTACGCGCAGAAGAAGGGCGAGTTCGAGACCGGCATCGCCCGGCTGTGGCAGGCCGCCGCCGCCAAGCGGCCCATGCCCACCGTGCTGGAGGACTACCTGGAACAGGTGCGCACGCTCAACCCGGATGGCAGCCTGCGGCACTATCCGGGCTCGCCGTGGCTGGCCTGGCAGATGCTGCGCGACGCCGACCGCCTGCGCCTGTTCGAGATGCACCCCACGGAAATCCAGGTGCTGCGCGACAACTTCCGCGGCGCCGGCCGCCGCGTCATGCTGTACGACGGCGACGGCTTCACCGGCATCAACGCCATCCTGCCGCCCCCGCCGCGCCGCGCGCTGGTGCTGGTCGACCCGTCCTACGAGGACAAGCAGGACTACGCCCGCGTGGTGCGCACGCTGCAGGACGGCCTGCAGCGCTTCGCCACCGGCATCTATGCCATCTGGTATCCCGAGGTGCAGCGCCGCGAATCGGTGCAGTTGCCGGTGCAGCTCAAGAAGCTGCCGCTCAAGAGCTGGCTGCACGTCACGCTCACGGTCAAGCAGCCGGTGGCCGGCGGGCTGGGCCTGCACGGCAGCGGCATGTTCATCGTCAACCCGCCGTGGCGCCTCAAGGAAAACCTGGAAGCGGCCATGCCCACGCTGGTCTCGCTGCTGGGCCAGGATGCCGGCGCCGGCTTCACGCTCGAAGCGCGGGAAGACTGAAGTCGCGATGGTGCCGATGATGGCACTGCCGATGGCACCGACGGCACCGACAACGGCGCGACATAGGCGCCGGGAAAACCAGATCTAAGCATCTTCTACTTGGCCCGCGCCCGCTAAGACCGTAGCATCGATCCCCAAAACCTCGGCGCGAGGCTGCGGCATGGCACGTGCGTGACACAGGCCTGAAACACGCCTGACACACACGGAATATGCCGGCACGTACCCGAACGCACGAGGCACCATCGGCATGGCAGGCCGCCGCCAGCGCGGCCACCGTGCGCACGGACAGGACCGGACACCACAGGACCGGCCGCCGGACATCGGGTACAAGGGTCATATGAAAACACTCAGCGGAGCCGGCAACGGCTGGACAACGGACGCCGACGCGGCCGACCGGGGAATCTGGAAGAACACCATCGCCGCGGCCAGCCATGCGCTGGAAACCGTCGCGCTGATCGAGCACGGCGTCGGCATGACGCTGCGGCTGCAGCGCAAGGTCCGCGAACTGCGCGAGCGCCTGCGCACCACGCAGGCCGAACTCGACCGCTACCGCGACCTGCACGCCCTCGCACTCGAAGCCCTGCGCGCGGCCGAGCCGCCCGCGGCGGAGGACGCCGGCAAGCTCCGCGCCGACGGCGAAGCGCTGCGCCTGCGCCACCGCGCCTACAAGCTGCTGATCGAGCACTACGCCCGCACCGGCTCGCCGATCAACCTCGCCGTCTTCGCCGCCCAGCGCCGCCAGGTGCTCCAGCACATCCTGTTCCAGCAGCGCCGCGGCGTGCCGCCGGCGCGGATCAGCGTCGACGACATCGCCTTCCTGCTGCGCTAGGCACACACTCGGACAATTCCGTATCCGGCGCGGACTTCGATATACTGTATATGCATACAGTCATGGAGACGCTGCGCCCGGCCACGGCAGGACGCAGGCGTCGCCCGATCCCAGCCGCCGCCAATGCCATCCGCAACCCGCCGCATCGCCCACCTGGACATGGACGCGTTCTACGCCTCCGTCGAACTCCTGCGGTACCCGGAACTGCGCGGCAAGCCCGTGGTGATCGGCGGCGGGCGCAACGCCACGCCCGAGACGCTGCCCGACGGCAGCCGGCGCTTCGCCCGCCTGCGCGACTACGCCGGCCGCGGCGTCGTCACCACCTCCACCTACGAGGCGCGCGCGCTCGGCGTCTTCTCCGCGATGGGCATGATGAAAGCCGCCCAGCTCGCGCCGGACGCCATCCTGCTGCCGACCGACTTCGATTCCTACCGGCACTACTCCCGCCTGTTCAAGGCCGCCGTCCACGCCTTCACCGACCAGATCGAAGACCGCGGCATCGATGAAATCTACATCGACCTCAGCGACGTGCAAGGCGAGCCGGCCGAACTCGGCACGCGCATCAAGCAGGCCGTGCGCGAAGCCACGCAACTGAGCTGCTCCATCTGCATCGCCCCCAACAAGCTGCTCGCCAAGATCGGCTCCGAACTCGACAAGCCCGACGGGCTTACCCTGCTCACCGCCGCGGACATCCCCGCGCGCATCTGGCCCCTGCCCGTGCGCAAGGTCAACGGCATCGGCCCCAAGGCCACCGAGAAGCTCGCCGGCCTCGGCATCGCCACCGTCGGCGACCTCGCCCATGCCGACCTCGGCCTGCTGCAAAGCCACTTCGGCCGCAGCTACTCCGCGTGGCTGGCGGAAACCGCCCAGGGCCGCGACGACCGCAGCGTGGTGGTCAGCGCCGAACCCAAGTCCATGAGCCGCGAAACCACCTTCGAGCGCGACCTCCACCCGCGCCAGGACCGCCAGGCCCTCTCCGAAATCTTCACCGGCCTGTGCCAGCGTCTGGCCGAAGACCTGCACCGCAAGGGCTATGTCGGCCGCACCGTCGGCGTCAAGCTGCGCTACGACGACTTCCAGACCGTCACGCGCGACCAGAGCCTGCCCGAGCCCACCGCCGACGCCGTGCAACTGCGGCGCGCCGCCACCGAATGCGTGAAACGGGTCACGCTCGACCGCAGGATACGGTTGCTGGGCGTCAGGGTCAGCGCGTTGACGGTGGCCGGAGAAGACGACCTCGCGCCGTTGCCGGTGCAAGGCGAATTGCCGTTCGATGAAGCCGGCTGAGCGGGTGCGCGGCGCGCAAATTACGGACAAGTACGCAATATCGAGATGATTCCGTATTGCACTTAGGAAAATTCGCCAGCCATTGCCTCACTGTGTTGATGGATTCTAGTAAGCCGGCGCGCAACCGGCGCATTTCCATCCATCGATTCAAAGAGACACCATGTCGGAAGCCAGATCGCCGGAAAGCACGCGTGCCCTGCCACCCTCCGCCATCGCCCTGTGGCAATGGCTGCGCCGGCACTGGAGGCGGATGGCGATCTTCGCCCCGGCCGTGGCGTTCCTCCTGTTCTCGGTCCTCTACCTGGCCAGCGCAAGCTACAAGAGCGACGGCTTTCTGCGGGCCAGCCGGAAGCTGGCGGAATACAACGCCCAGCGCGCCGCGTTCGCCGACAAGAGCGCCCTGCAGCGCTTTCTCCTCAGCGAGAAACTGGAAACCGATGCCAACGGCAGCTACCTGACCCACTCCCTGCAGGAAAATTTTCTCCGCAAGCACGTCACGCCCGTGCTGCCCTACTCCAAGGCGGAGCTCGGCTACCTCAACAACACCAAAACCCCGCTCGACCCCGACATCCTCGGCTTCCACATCTCCATTGCCGCCACCTCGCCCGCCGACGCGGCGGCCAGGGTGGAAATCCTCGGCGACTTCCTCAAGGACACGATGCTGCGCCAGGAACTGACCGAAATCGTCCACACCAAGGCCGCCGAATTCAAGTCCCGGAAGCAGCAGATCGACAACCAGATCATTGCCAAGCGAATCGAGCTCCGACAGGAAACCGAGCGGCTGAAGTCCCTCAAGGTCATCGCCGGCCGATACCCCGGCGCCGACCGGCTGGCGTCCCGGCAACTGCTCTCGTCCGATGCCGCCAGCTCGAAATACCTGTCGCCCGTGGCGCAACTCGTCGGCGCGGAATCCGCCATCGCCGACCTGCGCATGCAGCTCGTCTCGCTCGAGCGGGACGCCGCCCAGAACGCACTGCGCGAAACCTTCTTCGCGCGCGCGGAAGCCCTGGCCACCCCGCCCAGGTCAGGCAAGGCGATGCTGGCCGGCTACCTGGCGCTGCAAAAAGACGTGTTCGACGGCACCGACCTGAAAGACGACGACATCCGCGAAGTCTTCAACGACGTCGGCCTGATTGCCGAAGAGCTTCGCACCCGGCACCTCGTCAACGCGCATTTCGCCTCCGGACCAACCCTGCCCGACCGGCGCGCCGGCCCGGGGATGCCGGCGATGGCGGTGCTTTCGCTGCTCGGTGGATGCGTGATCGTCGCGATGGTGCTGTTCGGGCTGGATTTTGTCAGGCGGGCGAATGGGAAGGATGCTGCCCTGGCGCCGGCAATTGGGTAGCCGGGGCCGTGGAAGGGGTGCGGGGGAAAGACTTTGGTGCGAGGGAGAGCACGCCTCCCGCGCCTCAACGTGTGCGCCGCGTAATACACATGAGCACGCAAATACTGCCCTTGCCCCCTGATATTTCGTGTGTAAAATTACACAAAAGCAGCCGAAAGACAAACAGATGAACTCATCTGACCTTATCCGGATGCTCGAGCAAGACGGGTGGAAAATGGTTCGCACCAAAGACAGCCATCACCACTTCAAACACCCCACGAAGCCACTCCTGGTCACGGTGCCGCACCCGAAAAAAGATCTGCCACTCGGGACGGTGCGCAACATCCTGAAGACCGCCGGCCTGTAGGCCAGTGATTCTTCCCCCGGAAATACGGCTCGCGGGTCAGTCGGAACGCAACAGAAAGGAGTATCGACATGGAATTTCCCATCGCAATCCATAAGGACGATGGGAGCGTCTATGGAGTGACCGTTCCGGACGTGCCGGGCTGCTACTCCCACGGCGACACCATCGAGGACGCCATCAGAAACGCAAGAGAGGCCATCGGCAGCCACATCGAGACGATGGTCGAGCTGGGCGAGGAGGTGAACTTCGTTTGCTCGTCCATCGAAGAACTCGCGGCCAGAGAAGAGTTCGCGGGCGCGGTATGGGCGCTGGCCGATGTTGACGTGACCAAGCTGGACGCCAAGCCGGAACGCATCAACATCAGTCTGCCGCGCTTCGTGCTGCACAAGATCGACACCTACGTCGAGAAGCGCCATGAAACCCGCAGCGGCTTCATCGCCCGGGCGGCACTGGCGGCGCTGGCCCACGAAGCCTGACGCATCGGATCGCCCTGCACGGCCGACGAACCGAAGCAGGTCGCCAGATTGGGTGTCTTGCGATTTCGTGTGGTTTACATCGGAATGGATGGTGGTGCGAGGGAGGGGACTCGAACCCCTACACCATTGCTGGCGTCAGGACCTAAACCTGGTGCGTCTACCAATTTCGCCACCCTCGCAGTCCCTGCGGGCGCATCCCTGGCGGGAGGCCGCTTTGCTCGCTAGCGTGCCGGGCGGCATGTGAAGCCACATGAGCAAGGAGAAGCCCAAAGCAAAACAGGCGGCTTGGACTGCCCGCCTGGCTTGTGTTCCTGTGCTGCCGGCGCACTTTGCGCATGCAGCGCAACGAGGCAGCGGATTCTAGCGCAAAGCGCGCGGGGAATCCAGCCCTCCCCGCGGTCCTCGCCGGGGTCTTCCCCGCGCGGGCGCGCCGGGCGCCGGTTTCAGCGCTTGACCTTGATGCAGGCCAGCACCAGCACGGTGGCGCAGGCTTCCAGCGCGGCGACGAAGTACAGGCCGGAGGAAAGCTGGCCGGTGCTGGTCTTGAACCAGCCGATCATGTACGGGGCGACGAAACCGGCGAGGTTGCCGATGGAGTTGATCAGGGCGATGCCACCGGCGGCCGCGGTGCCGGCCAGGAAGGCGGACGGCAGCGACCAGAACACCGGGAAGGCGGCGAGGATGCCGATCGAGGCGATGGTCAGCGCGATCAGCGCCAGCACCGCGCTGTGCAGCCACATGCCGGTGAGCACGAGGCCGGCGGCGGCCATCAGGGTGGCCAGGGCGCAGTGCAGGCGGCGTTCGCCGGTGCGGTCGGAGTGGATGCCGTTCCAGATCATGGCTAGGGTGCCGGCGATGAAGGGCAGCGCGGAGACCAGGCCGATCTGGAGGTTGCCTTGCACGCCGAGCTCCTTGATGATCGACGGCGACCAGAACGCGATGGTGGCGTTGCCGCTGACCACGCAGAAGTAGATGGCGGCGCAGATCCAGACGCGGGCGTTGGCGAAGGCGTCGCGCAGCGACGAGTGCTTGGCGGGGTCGCGGTTCTCGGCATCGATCTCGCGCGTGACGAGGTCGCGCTCGCCCGCCGTGAGCCAGCCGGCGCCGGCCGGCTTCTCGGGCAGGAACATGAGCACGGCGATGCCGGCGAGCACCGACGGAATGCCTTCGATGACGAACAGCCATTGCCAGTTGGCGAGGCCCTCGACGCCTTCCATGCGGCTCATGATGAAGCCGGCCAGCGGGCCACCGATCACCCCGGCGATGGCGAACGAGGTCATGAACAGGCCGTTGATGCGGGCGCGGCGATGGGCGGGGAACCAGTAGGTGAGGTAAAGCACCACGCCCGGGAAGAAGCCGGCCTCGAAGATGCCGAGCAGGAAGCGCAGCGCGTAGAACTGCATGGGGGTCTTGACGAAGATCATCGCCATCGACGCCAGGCCCCACAGGATGGTGATGCGCGCGAGCGTGCGGCGCGCGCCGATTTTTTCCAGCAGCAGGTTGCTGGGCACTTCGAACAGGAAGTAGCCGATGAAGAAGATGCCGGCGCCGAAGCCGTACACGGCTTCGCTGAATTGCAGGTCCTGCAGCATCTGCAGCTTGGCGAAGCCGACGTTGACGCGGTCGATCCAGGCCAGCACGAACAGGAAGACCAGGAAGGGAACCAGCCGCGCCGCGATCTTGCGGTAGGCATGGTCGCGCTCGGCGGCGCTGGGCGCGGCGTGCCCTGCGGTGTCGGGGGTGTCGGGGGCGCCGGTCATCACGGTAGTCATCGGTACAACTCCTTGGATAGGGATGGCGGGGCCGCGCTGCGTCGGCGCGGCCCTCTCGGTTCGTCGTGGCTGGCTGGATTGCTGGCGGGTTGCTGGTGAGGTTGCCGAACTACCGGAGCACGGCCTCGATGGCGCCGGCCACCTGCAGCACGCGCGCATCCTGGCCGCCGAGCCCGCACACGCCGAGGCCGATGCCCTGGTCCGCCGCCGGCAGCGGCAGCGAAACCGCGCAACCGTCGAGGAAATTGATCACGCTCGGGTTGCGCAGCACCAGGCCGTTGGTGGCGAAGAAGGCTTCGTCGCTGTCCAGCGCGTCGAGCCGCGGCGGGCGCACCGCCACCGTGGGCATCAGCCAGGCGTCGGCTTCGCGCAGCAGGCCGGCGGCGCGCGCCTGCATGGCGCGGCGCGCGGCCAGCAGGTCGAGGTAGTCGGCGGCGCCGAGCTTCTCGCCGCGGCGGATGCGCATGGCCACGCGCGGGTCGTAGGCGTCGCCGCGTTCGGCCAACAGCTGTTTGTGCCAGTGCCACGACTCGGCCGCGGTCAGGCCGCCGCCGGCGTTGATGTCCGGCAGGCGCCTGAGTTCGGGAAAGTCGAACGGCACGATGCGCGCGCCGAGGCGCGACAGCGTTTCCAGCGTGGCCTCGAACGCCTGCGCGACCGCCGCCTCCAGGCTGTCGCAGACGAAGTCGCGCGTGACCAGCAGGCGCAGCCCGGCCAGCGGCGCGGGATGGCTGTCGAGCGTCTCGCCGCTGAGGATGGCGTCGAGCGCGGCGCAGCAGGCCACCGAGCGCGCCAGCGGGCCGGCGGAATCGAGCGAGGTGGACAGCGGCACGCCGCCGTCGAGCGGCACGCGGCGCGCGCTGGGCTTGAAGCCGGTCAGGCCGCAGAACGCGCTGGGAATGCGGATGGAGCCGCCGGTGTCGGTGCCGAGCGCGGCCACCGCCATGCCCTGCGCCACGCTGACCGCGCCGCCCGAGGTCGAGCCGCCGGCGATGCGCGCCGGGTCGAACGGGGTGCGCGGCGTGCCGTAGTGCGGGTTCAGGCCAAGCCCGGAGAACGCGAACTCGCTCATGTTGGTGCGGCCGATCAGCACGGCGCCGGCCGCGCGCAAGCGCGCCACGGCGACAGCATCGGCGCTGGCGGGCGCGCCGGCCAGCGCCTTCGATCCGGCCCGCGTCACCTGCCCTTTGACGTCGAACAGGTCCTTGACGGAGACCGGCAGCCCCGCCAGCGGCGAGGCCACCAGCCCGGCGGCGCGCGCCTGGTCGGCCGCGCGCGCGGCGGCCAGCGCGCCGGCCGCGTCCACTTCCAGGAAGGCCGTGCCGCCCTGGCGGCGATGGTCTGCGATGCGCGCCAGCGCCTGTTCGGTCAACGCCACGCTGGTGGCGCGCCCCGCGGCGAGATCGGCGGCGAGCGCGGCGATGGTCGGGTACGCGCCGCTCATGGCGCCACCGCCAGGCAGGCCACGCGATAGGCATGGCGCAAGGTGCGCTGGCGCACCGGGTCGTGCAACTCCACTTCGAACGCTTCGCCGCTGCCGAGTTCGCCGATCACCGCCTGGGTGCCGCAGAACATGGCGGTGCCGGGCGGCAGCGCGTCTTCGCCGGTCAGGCGCCGGATCAGGTCGCGCGGGTCGAGCAGGCGCGTCACCAGCCCTTCCTGGTACAGCTCGCGCCGGCCGCCGCGGGTGCGCCAGCAGCGCATCTGCAACTGGTCCCAGTGGTCCGCCACCTCGGCGAAGCGCCACAGTTCGGTGCCGAGCGGCTTGGCGCACATCTGCTTGGAGACGGTGACGTCGTAGGCCTCGACCTTGCGGTCGGTATGGTCCGAGCCGACGCCGATGTAGAGATCGTCCGGACCGGCCAGCAGCACGAATTCGATCTCGCCCGAGGAATCCTCGCGCGGCACCTCGAGCAGCGTGCCGGTGGTCAGCAGCGAGGCCGCCAGCGGGTAGAAGCACGGCACGGTCGAGGGCGGCCTGACGCCGATCGCCTCGAGCTCGCGGATGTGATGGTTGACGGCGTCGGCGTCGCGGCCGGTCCAGCCGGCGATGATGAGGCGCTGGATGTCGAGGGCGAGCGCGCCCTCGCCGGCGACCTGGAATTGCAGTGTCGGCATGTTCGTACTACCTGTTACCTGTGGCGGAAGAAAACTGTCGGTGGTTCAGATGGTCCGGATGATGTTCTTCCGGAATTCGTCGATGTGTTCGCGGATGGCCTCGCGCACGGCCGGGATGTCGCGGCGCTCGAGCGCGTCGACGATCTCCAGATGTTCCTGGTAGACCTTCTCGAGGTGCCGCGGGTCGGACAGCGAGAGGAACCAGAAGCGCGCCTGCTTCTCGTGCAGGTTGCGCAGCAGGTCGGCCAGCACGCGGTTGCGCGAGGCGGCAGACATGGCGGTATGGAACTTGAGGTCGAGCGAGGCCAGCCCGGCGATGTCGCGCCGCGCCAGCAGGTCGGGCGTGCGGTCCACGATCTCGCGCATGGCCATGAAATCGCTCTCATGGCCGCGTTCGGCGGCGAGCGTGGCGCACAGGACCTCGTTGGTCGCGCGCACCTCGATCATGTCGAGCACTTCGTTGAGCGACAGCGGCGTCACCAGCACGCCCTTGCGCGGCAGGATCGACACCAGCCCTTCCACTTCCAGCCGGTGCAGCGCCTGGTGGACCGGCGTGCGGCCCAGCCCGAGCAGGCCGGCGACCTGGGCTTCGTTGAGCGGCTCGCCGGGGCGGAACTCGCAGGCGATGATGCGGCGCTTGATCTCGGCGTAGGCCTGCTCGCGCATGGCGGCGCCGGTGGCGGCGCGGCTCGTGCCGCCGTCCGCCGCGGCGCCGGTGCCGGCGGTGCCGACCAGCCTGATCGGATGGGCCATGATGCGTCCCTCGGGTGTTGAAGTTGTTGTGATGCTAATCTGATATTTCACTGATCGTCAACACGCTCAGGATTGGGGTAAACGCTAGAGCGAGATGACTGGTTTCCCGGCAGGCATCTGGAACAGGCTCAATAGCGAACGGCCCCGAAACACCAGTTCACGCCTCGCAAAGCCTTTGCGGACAAGGCTTTTCGGCCTGCTTGCCGGCCTCCCGCCCATCGCCGCGCCACAGCGCGCCCTCGCCCGCTATTCCCAAAACAACGCCATCCTTTTATGATGGACGCATTGGCGACGAATCGATAATCGATTTAGTCGTATATTGGTGCAATATGCATTCATCGTGGTGCAGGGCATCCCAGCGTTGGTGCCGGGAGCCGGCGCCGCGGACTCGACGGAACAGCGGAAATGACCGTGCAGGACATCGAATACCAGGGCGGCGGCGTGCCGCCGCAAGCCGCGGAAAGCGGCGAAGACACCACCCGGCCCGACCCTTTGTTCAACCAGTCGCTGGAGAAGGGCCTGGATGTCCTGCGCGCCTTCAGCGTCGTCCACCGCACGCTCACGCTGGCGGAGCTGGCCGCGCTTACCGGCATGACCAAGAGTTCGGCGCAGCGCACCGTGCATACGCTGGAAAAGCTCGGCTACGTGGCCAAGCACCCGCAGACGCGGCGCTTCCGCCTGACGCCCAAGGTGATGGAGATCGGCTACAACTACCTGTCCGCCGACGCCCTGATCCAGGCCGCCAGCCCTTACCTGTCGCAGCTTGCCAATGCCAGCGGCGAGACCGCCAACCTGACCGAGCCGGTCGGGCTGGACATGGTCTACGTGGCGCAACTGATGACGTCGAAATACATCCCGGTCCTGACCCCGGTAGGCATGCGCATTCCGATGTACTGCACCAGCAGCGGCCGCGCCTACCTGAGCACGCTGCCGGACGAACAGGTCATGGCCATGCTGGAAAGCTCGGCGCGCGTGGCGCGCACGCCGGCCACGCTGACCGACGTGCGCGCGATCTTCGAGACCGTGGCGGCCTGCCGCAAGGTGGGTTATGCGTGCAACAACGAGGAACTGTTCCTCGGCGACATGGGCATCGGCGCGGCCATCGTCAACAGCCAGGGCCAGCCGGTGGGCGCCGTGCACGTGTCGCCGCCGGCCAGCCGCTGGAGCATGGCCGAGGCGCAGAAGAAGCTGGCGCCGATGGTGATCGAGTGCGCGTGGGCGATTTCCCGCTCCATCGCGCACTGAGAGCGCGGCCAGATTACCGCGCGTGCTCCAGCATGGCCTGCAGCAGCACGTTGGCGCCGGCCTCGATGTGCTCGGGCAGCGCGTCTTCCAGCTCATTGTGGCTGATGCCGTCCTTGCATGGCACGAAGATCATGCCGGTCGGCGCGCGCTGCGCCACGTAGACCGCGTCGTGGCCGGCGCCGCTGACCACGTCCATGTGCGGCAGCCCCAGCGCCGCGGCCGCGCGCCGCACGCTGTCCACGCAGGCGGGCGCGAATGCGCACGGCTCGAACTTCACCACCTGGCGGATCTCCACCGCGACTCCGCCCTGCTGCGCGATCTGCCCGAACGCCGCGCGCATGGCCGCGTCCATGCGGTCCAGCCCCGGCTGCGACAGGTTGCGGAAGTCCACCGAGAAATCGACGCGGCCCGGGATCACGTTGCGCGAGTTGGGCGCCACGTTCACGTAGCCGACCGTGCCGCGGCCGTGCGGGGCCTCCGCCACGGCGATGCGGTTGACCTCTTCGATCATGCGCGCGGCCGCCAGCATGGCGTCGTGGCGCAGCGCCAGCGGCGTGGGGCCGGCGTGGGCGTCCTGCCCGGTCACGGTCACGTCGTACCATTGCTGGCCGAGCGCGCCCGAGACCACGCCGATCGGCAGCCCGGCGGCTTCCAGCACCGGCCCCTGCTCGATATGGGCCTCGAAATAGGCCGCGAACATGCCGCCCGGCACCTCGCCCGCCGCGTGCTCGCCGCGGTAGCCGATCTGCTCGAGCGCCTCGCCCACGCTGATGCCGTCGAGGTCGCGCTGGGCGCGCACGAATTCGGCCTCGAACACGCCGGCGAAGGTGCCCGAGCCCATCATCACGGGCGTGAAGCGCGTGCCTTCCTCGTTGGTCCAGAACGCCAGCTCCAGCGGCGCGCGCGTGACGACGCCGTGGTCGTTGAGCGTGCGCATGACCTCCAGGCCCGCCAGCACGCCGAAATTGCCGTCGAACTTGCCGCCCGAGGGCTGGGTGTCGATATGGCTGCCGGTGGCCACGGCGGGCGCGTCCGGGTCGCTGCCGGCGCGGCGCGCGAACACGTTGCCCACTTCGTCGGTCCGCACCGCGAGCCCGGCCTCGCGGCACCAGCCCGTCACGAGGTCGCGGCCCTGCTTGTCGAGCTCGGTCAGGGCGATGCGGCACACGCCGCCCTTGGGCGTCGCGCCTATCCTGGCGAGTTCCATCAGCGATTGCCAGAGGCGGTCTGCATTGATGCGGGGGAGGTGTTGCTGGTCCATGTCGGAAAACCGGTTGGTTGGGAAACGAAAGGACAGGTCAGCAAAAAGCAGGCCATGAGAAAAGCGCGGCCGGGACGCGCCCGGCGCCCCGCCCGGACGGCAACTGGCACATGACTTGCTTGGAGGAATTCGTCCGTCTCCCCTTCCCCCACCCAGGAGTCCTGCCCGTGACCGTTTTTTCTTCCTCCGCCACCGGAAGCACGAAACCCAGCCTGAAAACCGTCGCCACGACCACCGCGCTCGCCGCGCTCGCCTCGCTGTCCCTGCTCGCGCTGCCCGGCGCGGCCCACGCCGAGAAGGTGCTGCGCATCGGCATGACCGCCGCCGACATCCCGCGCACGCTGGGCCAGCCCGACCAGGGCTTCGAAGGCAACCGCTTCACCGGCATCCCGATGTACGACGGTCTGACCCAGTGGGACCTGTCCAAGGCCAACGGCCCGAGCCTGCTGATCCCCGACCTGGCCACGGAATGGAAGGTGGACGCCAAGGACAAGACCAAGTGGGTCTTCAAGCTGCGCCCCGGCGTCAAGTTCCATGACGGCTCCGCGTTCAACGCCGACGCCGTGGTGTGGAACGTCAACAAGGTGCTCGACAAGACCGCCAAGCAGTTCGACCCCAGCCAGGTCGGCGTGACCGCCTCGCGCATGCCCACGCTGCGCTCGGCGAAGAAGATCGACGACCTGACCGTCGAGCTGGTCACGTCGGAACCCGACTCGTTCCTGCCCTACAACCTCAGCAACCTGTTCATGGCCTCGCCCACGCAGTGGGAGAAGAAGCTGGCCGCGGTGCCGGCCTCCGTGACCGACGCGGCCGAGCGCAGCAAGCAGGCCTGGGTGGCGTTCGCCGCCGACGCCTCCGGCACCGGCCCGTTCAAGATGAGCCGCTTCGTGCCGCGCGAGCGGCTGGAAGTGGTGAAGAACGCGAGCTACTGGGACGCCAAGCGCGTGCCCAAGATCGACAAGGTGGTGATGCTGCCGATGCCGGAAGCCAACGCGCGCACCGCCGCGCTGCTGTCCGGCCAGGTGGACTGGATCGAGGCGCCGGCGCCCGACGCCGTGGCGCAGATCAAGAGCCGCGGCTTCGAGGTCTACGCCAACGCGCAGCCGCACATGTGGCCGTGGCAGGTGTCGTTCGCGCCCGGCTCGCCCTGGCTCGACAAGCGCGTGCGCGAGGCCGCCAACCTGTGCGTCAACCGCTCCGGCCTGAAGACGCTGCTGGGCGGCTACATGGCCGAGGCCAAGGGCATCGTCGAGCCCGGCAACCCGTGGTGGGGCAATCCCAAGTTCGACATCAAGTACGACCCCAGCGCCGCGCGCAAGCTGATGACCGAGGCCGGCTACTCGGCCGCCAAGCCGGTCAAGGTCAAGGTGCAGGTGTCGGCCTCGGGCTCGGGCCAGATGCAGCCGCTGCCGATGAACGAGTACGTGCAGCAGAACCTGAAGGAGTGCTTCTTCGACGTGGACTTCGACGTGGTCGAGTGGAACACGCTGTTTACCAACTGGCGCATCGGCGCCAAGGACCCGAGCGCGCACGGCGCCAACGCCATCAACGTGAGCTTCGCGGCGATGGACCCGTTCTTCGCGATGGTCCGCTTCGTCAGCACCAAGACGCAGCCGCCGGTCTCCAACAACTGGGGCTACTTCGGCAACGCCGAGTTCGACAAGCTGATCGAGACCGCGCGCACCTCCTTCGACGACAAGGCGCGCGACGCCGCGCTGGCCAAGCTGCACGCGCGCATCGTGGAAGAGGCGCCGTTCGTGCTGATCGCGCACGACGTGGGCCCGCGCGCCATCTCGAAGAAGGTCAAGGGCGTGGTGCAGCCGCAAAGCTGGTTCATCGACATGGCCACCATGTCGATGGACTGAGCGGCATTGACGGCGCAGGCGCACGGACAGATGCGCCGCGCCGGTCAGGCCGCCCTGGCTGTCTCCCCTTTCCCGCCCGCGGGAGAAGGGAGACAGCCGGCGCGTTGCCGCGATTGCATTGCCTTGCCCCACCCATTCGTTTTCTCTAGCCGGCCAAGCCCATGACTTACCTGCTCCGCCGCATCGTCTACGCGATCCCCATCCTGCTCGGGGTCGCCCTGCTGTGCTTCTCGCTGGTCCATATCGCGCCGGGCGACCCGCTGGTGTCGGTGCTGCCGCCCGACGCCTCGGAAGAACTGCGCCGCCAGCTCACCGCGCTGTACGGCTTCGACAAGCCCTTCCTCGAACAATTCGTGCACTGGCTCACGCGCGCGCTGCACGGCGACCTGGGCACCTCCATCGCCACCAACCGGCCGGTCATGAGCGAAGTGATGACGGCGGTGATCAACTCGGTGCGCCTGGCCGCGGTGGCGACGCTGATCGGCTTCACCTTCGGCTGCCTGTTCGGCTTCGTGGCCGGCTACTTCCGCGATTCCGCCGCCGACCGCACCGCCTCGTTCCTGTCGGTGTTCGGCGTCAGCATGCCGCACTACTGGCTGGGCATGGTGCTGGTGATCGTGTTCTCCGTGTTCCTCGGCTGGCTGCCGGCCACCGGCGCCGGCCCCGGCGGCTCGGGCGACTGGCAGTGGGACTGGGAGCATATCCAGTACATGGTGCTGCCGGCGGTCACAATGTCGGTGATTCCGATGGGCATCGTCGCGCGCACCATCCGCGCGCTGGTCGCGGAGATCCTCTCCAACGAATTCATCGTCGGCCTCAAGGCGCGCGGGCTGTCCGAGTTCGCGGTGTTCCGCCACGTGCTCAAGAACGTGGCGCCGACCGCGCTGTCGGTGATGGGCCTGCAGCTCGGCTACCTGCTGGGCGGCTCGATCCTGATCGAGACCGTGTTCTCGTGGCCCGGCACCGGCTTCCTGCTCAACTCGGCCATCTTCCAGCGCGACTTCCCGCTGCTGCAGGGGACCATCCTCGTGCTGGCCGTGTTCTTCGTGCTGCTTAACCTGCTGGTGGACGCGCTGCAGACGCTGTTCGATCCCCGCATCCAGCGCAACTGACCGGGAGCCTCACATGGAAATGACCCTGAAGAAGCCCGCCGCCGCGCCGCTGGTGCAGCGCTCGCCCGGCTACTGGACCACGGTCGGCCGGCGCCTGCTGCGCAACAAGCTGGCCATGCTGGCCGCGCTGATCCTGCTCGCGCTGGTGCTGATGGCGCTGTTCGCGCCGGCGCTGATGCCGTCCGACCCCTACGCCGCCTCCATCCTCAAGCGCCTCAAGCCGGTCGGCACCGAGCACTATCCGCTCGGCACCGACGAGCTCGGCCGCGACATGCTCTCGCGCCTGATGCTGGGCGCGCGCCTGTCGCTGTTCATGGGCATCACGCCGGTGCTGATCGCCTTCGTGATCGGCAGCGCGCTGGGCATCGTGGCCGGCTACGCGGGCGGCTGGACCAACACCATCATCATGCGCCTGGTGGACATCCTCTACGCGTTCCCATCCGTGCTGCTGGCGATCGCGCTGTCGGGCACGCTGGGCGCCGGCGTGGGCAACGCGCTGCTGTCGCTGACCATCGTGTTCGTGCCGCAGATCGTGCGCGTGGCCGAGAGCGTGACCACCCAGGTGCGCAACCGCGAGTTCGTCGACGCGGCGCGCGCCTCGGGCGCCTCGTCGCTGACCATCGTGCGCGCGCACGTGCTCAACAACGTGCTGGGCCCGATCTTCGTCTACGCCACCAGCCTGATCTCGGTGTCGATGATCCTGGCCTCGGGGCTGTCCTTCCTCGGCCTCGGCGTCAAGCCGCCCGAGCCGGAATGGGGCCTGATGCTCAACACGCTGCGCACCGCCATCTACACGCAGCCGTGGGTGGCCGCGCTGCCCGGCGCCATGATCTTCATGACCTCGATCTCCTTCAACCTGCTCGCCGACGGCATCCGCTCGGCGATGGAAATCAAGGACTGACGCCATGACCGATACCACATTGCCCGAAGCCCTGCGCAACCCCGACGTGGGCGGCCCGGCCCAGCCGCTGGTGATCGCCCGCGATCTGGTCAAGCACTTCCCGCTCAAGTCGAAGATCCCCGGGCGCCGCGCCGGCGTGGTGCGCGCCGTCGACGGCGTCGGCTTCGAGGTGCGCAAGGGCGAGACGCTCGGCGTGGTGGGCGAGTCGGGCTGCGGCAAGTCCACCACCGCGCGCCTGCTGATGCAGCTGATCGAGCAGGACAGCGGCGAGCTGATCTTCGACGCCCAGGGCGTGGGCTCGGCGCAGTTGCCGATGAAGCGCTTCCGCAGCCAGGTGCAGATGGTGTTCCAGGACAGCTATTCCTCGCTCAACCCGCGCCTGACCATCGAGGAATCGATCGCCTTCACCGCGCGCGTGCACGGCATCGGCGCGGCCGAGGCCAGCGCGCGGGCGCGCGCGCTGCTCGACCGCGTGGGCCTGGAGCCGGCGCGCTTCGCCGGGCGCTATCCGCATGAACTGTCGGGCGGGCAGCGCCAGCGCGTGAACATCGCGCGCGCGCTGGTGCTGCGCCCGCGCCTGGTGATCCTGGACGAAGCCGTGTCCGCGCTCGACAAGTCGGTCGAGGCCCAGGTGCTGAACCTGCTGCTGGAGCTCAAGGCCGAGTTCGACCTCACCTACGTCTTCATCAGCCACGACCTCAACGTGATCCGCTACCTGTGCGACCGCGTGATGGTGATGTACCTGGGCAAGGTGGTGGAGGTGGGCGACACCGAGACGCTCTACGCCAATCCCGCCCATCCGTACACGCGCGCGCTGCTGGCCTCGATGCCGGCCACCGACCCGGACCACCGCACCCTGGTCGCGCCGCTGGCGGGCGACCCGCCCAACCCGATCAACCCGCCGTCCGGCTGCAGCTTCCACCCGCGCTGCGCGATGGCCGAGGCGGTCTGCGCGCGCCGCGCGCCGGCGCTGTCGGACGCGCTGGCCGGGCATCCCGTGGCTTGCCTGATGGCCCATGCGGACGGCGGCCACAGCCGCCAGCTGGCCGCAACGACCTGAGCGAGGCTTACCGTGACCACCCCACAAGACAACCACGCCGAAGCGCAAGCCGCCGCCCCGATGGTATCGGTGCGCGACCTGCGCGTGACCTTCTCCGGCGGCGGCAAGACCATCCGCGCCGTCAACGGCGTCTCGCTCGACGTGGCGCCCGGCGAGGCGCTGGCCCTGATCGGCGAATCCGGCTCGGGCAAGAGCGTGACACTGCGCGCGCTCATGCGCCTGCACCCGCCGCGCCGCGCCCGCATGGAAGGCGCCATCCGCATCGACGGCGCCGACGTCATGGCGCTCGACGCGCGCGCGCTGCAGCGCCTGCGCGGCGGCACCGTGGCGATGGTGTTCCAGGAGCCGCTGCTGGCGCTGGACCCGGTCTACACTGTCGGCCAGCAGATCATCGAGTGCATCCGTACCCATGCCAGCGTGTCCGCCAGCGAGGCGCGCCAGCGCGCGCTGCGCGCGCTGGAGTCGGTGCGCATTCCCAGCCCCGAGCGGCGCCTGGCGGCCTACCCGCACGAAATGTCGGGCGGCATGCGCCAGCGCGCCATGATCGCGCTGGCGCTGTCGGCCAGCCCCAAGGTGCTGCTGGCCGACGAGCCCACCACCGCGCTCGACGCCACCGTGCAGATCCAGGTGCTGATCCTGCTGCGCGAACTGCAGCGCGAGCTCGGCCTGTCGATCGTGTTCGTCACGCACGACATCGGCGCGGCGGTGGAGATCGCCGACCGCGTGGCGGTGATGTACGGCGGGCGCATCGTCGAGGAAGGCCCGATCCGCACGCTGCTGCGCGCCGCGCGCCATCCGTACACCATCGCGCTGCTGCAAAGCCGCCAGCACGGCATGGACCGCGGCCAGCGGCTGCAGACCATCGCCGGCTCGCCGCCCGACCTCGCCGCGCTGCCGCCCGGCTGCACCTTCGCGCCGCGCTGCCCACACGCGCGCCCGGCCTGCCTGGCGCAGGTGCCCGCCACCACCGATCTCGGGCAGGGACACCGCGTGAGCTGTATCCTCGCATCCGAACCGGCCGTTGCCGAAGCCGCCGCCTGAACACCCCAACGTTAGGAAGCCCAACCCCATGTCCCTGGCTACCCACCCCGCCCGCGCCTTCATGCCCTACCCCGTCGCCGCCGTCTCCAGCGCGTCGTCCGGCCCGCTCCACGGCCTGACCTTCGCCGCCAAGGACCTGTTCGACGTGGCGGGCTATCCCACCGGCGGCGGCAATCCGCACGTGCTGGCGCGGTCCGGCATCAAGACCGCCACCGCGCCCGCGGTGCAGTGCCTGCTCGACGCCGGCGCCACCTTCGTCGGCAAGACCCACACCGACGAGCTCGCCTTCTCGATGAACGGCAAGAACGCCCACTACGGCTCGCCGGTCAACGGCGCCGCGCCCGGGCGCATCACCGGCGGCTCGTCGTCCGGCTCCGCCTCGGCGGTGTCCAACAAGCTGTGCGACTTCGCGCTCGGCAGCGACACCGGCGGCTCGGTGCGCGCGCCGGCCAGCCATTGCGGCCTGTTCGGCATCCGCCCCTCGCACGGCCGCGTCTCGCTCGAGCGCACCCTGCCGCTGGCCGAGAGCCTCGACACCTGCGGCTTCTTCGCGCGCGACATCGCCACCTTCTCGCGCGTGGCCGACGTGCTGCTCGGCGCCGATGCGCGCGCGCTGCCGGCCGCGCCGCGCCTGCTGCTGGCCGAAGACCTGTTCCGCCTGCCCACCGCGCCCGCGCTGGACGCGCTGCTGCCGGTGGTCGGCCGCATCGAGTCCGCGCTCGGCAAGGCCGCGCCGGTCACGGTGATGAACCAGCCGCTGCTCGACATCTGGTGGGCCTTCCGCTACGTGCAGGGCTGGGAAGCCTGGCAGGCCGACGGCGAACTGATCGAGCAATACGGCCTGCATCTCGGCCCCGACGTGGCCGGCCGCTTCGCCTTCTCCAAGAGCGTCACCGCCGGGCAGTTCGAAGCCTCCACGGCGATCCGCCGCGCCGTCACCGCGCACGTCGGCGCGCTGCTCGGCGAGGACGGCGTGCTGCTGATGCCGACCATGCCCGACATCGCCCCGCTGTCCGGCGCCGACGACAACACGCTCGAGGACTACCGCAACCGCTCGTCCCAGATCCTCTGCCTGGCGCCGCTCACCGGCTTCCCGCAGATGAGCCTGCCGCTGTCCGGCCGCGACGGCGCGCCGCTCGGCCTCTCGCTGATGGGCCCGGCCGGCAGCGACCGCAGCCTGATCGCCTTCGCGGAACACCTCCTCGAGGCGCTGGGCTAAGCTACGCCTCTCGCCAGCATGCGCGCGGGGGGGGGGGGGGGGGGGGGGGGGGGGGGGGGG
>NZ_JBYTEL010000028.1:0-72678 GCF_058789195.1 Cupriavidus sp. FW216-B1
CTGCTTTCTTTGGTTACTTTCTTTTCAGACAAAAGAAAGTGACTGGCAGCCCCGCGCAGCGGGGATGTCATATGGCCGTTGGATTCAAGCACCAACAACCGCCCGAGCCTCAAGGCCCACAACAGCCAGAACAAGGCCCCCACCCAAACCCAAACCCCAAAAAACTCACCCCACCTGATTAGCCAACCTCAACGTAGCCTCCACCGACCACCGCGCCCACTTCGTCATCTCCTCCGCCGACTCCAGACAAACCGCGGGCAGACTCAGATAATGCCGCATGGTGACTTCACGCCCGCGGCTGCTATACCGGAACGGCTCGCCGCCCTCGGCCTCGAACCGCGCGCGGGTCTGCTCGTCGGTCTTGAGCCAGCAGCGCCCGTCCGACACCAGCGCGAACATCAGCCCGTCGTAATACAGCCCGTGGCCGCCGAACATGCGGCGCGCGGTGATGGGGCCGATGCGCGCGGCCAGCGGGCCCATCAGCTCGAGCAGATGGTCGACGAAGGGATCGGGGCGGCGCGCGGTGGCCATGCGTGAAGCGCCCGGCGCTCAGAGCTTGAGACGCTGCCAGATCGCCTTGGTGGCGCCGGCGGTGTTGAGCGTGTAGAAATGCAGCCCCGGCACGCCGGCCGCGAGCAGGCGCTCGCACAGCGCAGTGACCACGTCGAGGCCGAACGCGCGGATCGATTCGCGGTCGTCGCCGAAGCCTTCCAGGCGCCGGGCGATCCAGCGCGGCACTTCGGCGCCGCACATCTCGGAGAAGCGCATCAGTTGCGAGGAGTTGGTGATCGGCATGATGCCGGGCACCACCGGCACGTCCACGCCCATCGCGCGCGCGTCGTCGACGAAGCGGAAATAGGCGTCGGCGTTGAAGAAATACTGGGTAATGGCGGAGTCGGCGCCGGCCTTGACCTTGCGCACGAAGTTCTCCAGGTCCACGCGCGGCGACTTGGCCTGCGGATGGTACTCGGGATAGGCCGCCACCTCGATGTGGAACCAGTCGCCGGTCTCGGCGCGGATGAATTCCACCAGTTCGTTGGCGTAGCGGAACTCGCCGATCTCGCCCATGCCCGAGGGCATGTCGCCGCGCAGCGCCACGATGTGGCGGATGCCGCCGTCGCGGTAGGTCTGCAGGATCTGGCGGATGCTCGCGCGCGTGGAGCCCACGCACGACAGGTGCGGCGCGGCCTCGATGCCGTCGCGCTGGATCTCCAGCACGGCGTCCAGCGTGCCCTGCTGGGTGGTGCCGCCGGCGCCGAACGTCACCGAGATGTACTTGGGATGCAGCGGAGCGAGCTGCGCGCGCGTATTGCGCAGCTTCTCGGCGCCCTCGGCCGTCTTGGGCGGGAAGAATTCGAAGCTGAAGTAGCGGTCTTGCATGATGGTGGCGCGCCGCGTGTGGCGCGGCGCGCTGGAAGGTTTGGCGTGCGTCAGGCGCTGCGGCGTTCGCCGAGCAGCAGGCTCGACAGCGCCCAGGAAATCACGCTGTACAGGATCGATCCGAGCAGCGCCGCGCCGAAGCCGCTGACCACGAAGCCGGACAACAGCTTGCCCACGAACAGGAACAGCAGCGCGTTGATCACGAAGATGAACAGGCCGAGCGTGAGCAGCGTCACCGGCAGCGTGAGGATGACCAGGATCGGGCGGATCAGGGTGTTGACCAGGCCCAGCACCAGCGCGGCGATCATGGCCGAGCCGAAGCCGCCCAGGTGAATCCCGCTGATCAGGTTGCCCACCAGGAACAGCGCGGCGGCGTTGATGATCCAGACGGCCAGCAATCTCATGACGACTCCTTAGCTCGGGTCAGACGAAACAGGATGCGGAACACCGCGGCCGGGACAGCCCGGCCGTGCGATCGTACCCGCGATCCACGGCTGCGATCAATGCGCGCGGTCAACCGGCGCGCAGCGCGCGCGCGCCGGCCCGCCGCGATCAGTAGCGGTAGTGGTCGGCCTTGTACGGGCCTTCCTTCTTCACGCCGATGTAGGCGGCCTGCTGGTCGGTCAGCTCGGACAGCTGCGCATTGAGCTTCTTGAGCTGCAGGCGCGCGACCTTCTCGTCCAGGTGCTTGGGCAGCGTGTAGACGCCGACCGGGTACTTGCCGCTATCGCGTTCCAGCCACAGCTCGATCTGGGCGATGGTCTGGTTGGCGAACGAGCTGCTCATCACGTAGGACGGGTGGCCCGTGCCGCAGCCCAGGTTCACCAGGCGGCCCTTGGCCAGGATGATCAGCTTCTTGCCGTCGGGGAAGATCACGTGGTCGACCTGCGGCTTGATCTCGTCCCATTCGTACTTCTCGATCGAGGCGATGTCGATCTCGTTGTCGAAGTGGCCGATGTTGCAGACGATGGCCTGGTCCTTCATCTTCGCCATGTGGTCATGGGTGATGACGTGGTAGTTGCCGGTGCAGGTGACGAAGATGTCGCCATGCTCGGCGGCGTAGTCCATCGTCACCACGCGGTAGCCTTCCATCGCGGCCTGCAGCGCGCAGATCGGGTCGATCTCCGTCACCCACACCTGCGCCGACAGCGCGCGCAGCGCCTGCGCGCTGCCCTTGCCCACGTCGCCGTAGCCGGCCACCACGGCGACCTTGCCGGCGATCATCACGTCGGTGGCGCGCTTGATGCCGTCCACCAGCGACTCGCGGCAGCCGTACAGGTTGTCGAACTTGCTCTTGGTGACGGAGTCGTTGACGTTGATGGCCGGGAAACGGAGTTCACCCTTTTGCGCCATCTGGTACAGGCGGTGCACGCCGGTGGTGGTTTCCTCGGTCACGCCCTTGATGGCGTCCAGGTTGCGGCTGTACCAGGTCGGGTCCTTGGCCAGCTTGTCCTTGATGGCGGCGAACAGGTAGGTTTCTTCCTCGCTGCCCGGCTTGGAGATCAGCGTGGCGTCCTTCTCGGCGCGCGCGCCCAGGTGCAGCAGCAGCGTGGCGTCGCCGCCGTCGTCGAGGATCATGTTGGGGGTGCCGCCGTCCTTCCAGTCGAAGATGCGGTGGGTGAAGTCCCAGTATTCCTTCAGCGACTCGCCCTTGAAGGCGAACACCGGCGTGCCCGAGGCGGCGATGGCCGCAGCGGCGTGGTCCTGGGTCGAGAAGATGTTGCACGAGGCCCAGCGCACGTCGGCGCCGAGCGCGACCAGCGTCTCGATCAGCACGGCGGTCTGGATGGTCATGTGCAGGGAGCCGGCGATGCGCGCGCCCTTGAGCGGCTGGGCGGCGGCGAATTCGTCGCGGATCGCCATCAGGCCGGGCATCTCGGTCTCGGCGATGGCGATTTCCTTGCGGCCCCAGCCGGCCAGGTTGATGTCGGCGACCAGGTAGTCGTTCTTCAGGTCAGTCACTGCGTTCATGTTTCACTCCGGTGAAGAGTGGCGCGATGGCGGCGAGTGCGGGGGGATACGCGGCGCGCGGGCATGCCGGGCAACGCGGGCATGCAAAGCGGGCGGATAGGTCGACTCGCCACCGTGGGGGCCACGGATCAGCGAGCGCCGTTGAGACAGTCCGAGCCTGGCGAATGGCCAATCGCGCACTGGGGCACAATGGTCGCATCCGTTGCAACGCTCCTCGGAGTGGCGGTATTGTAGCCTGACCGCCGGCGCCGCGCACCGGCGCCGCGTGATTTTTTGCCTGGCGCTTCCGTTGGTACTGTCTTTGGCGCTGTCTTTAGTGCTTTCCCTGGCGCCTTTCTTGCTCTTTCTTGCTGCTTGTTTTGTTGCTTCCTTTGCCGTTTCTCGCCGCCCCGCGGCGGCCTGCCTCGCACCGCACATGACCCCGACCACACACCGTCCTCCGCGCACCCTGACCATCGCCGGCTCCGACTCCGGCGGCGGCGCCGGCATCCAGGCCGACCTCAAGACCTTCGCCGCGCTGGGCTGCTTCGGCATGAGCGCGATCACCGCCATCACCGCGCAGAACACGCTCGGCGTGAGCGGCGTGCACGCGATCCCGGCGGAGATGGTGGCCGCGCAGATCGACGCGGTGGCCAGCGACATCGGCGTGGACGCCGCCAAGACCGGCATGCTGGGCACCGCCGGCATCGTCGAGGCGGTGGCCGCCGCGGTGGACCGCCACGCCATCCGCCAGCTGGTGGTGGACCCGGTCATGATCTCCACCTCCGGCGCCACTCTGGCCGACGACGCCACCAGCCAGGCCATGACGCGCCTGCTGTTCCCGCGCGCCGTGCTGGTCACGCCCAACCTGCCGGAAGCCTCGTGGCTGCTGGGCCGCAGGATCAGCCGCCGCGGCGAGATGGAACAGGCCGCGCGCGACCTGCTGGCGCTGGGCTGCCGCGCCGTGCTGCTCAAGGGCGGCCACCTCGACCCGGCCGACGGCGGCCTCGACGACCTGCTGATGACCGCCGACGGCACCGTGCGCGTGTTCTCGCACCCGCGCGTGGAGACCCGCAACCTGCACGGCACCGGCTGCACGCTGGCCGCCGCCGTCGCCGCGCAGCTCGCGCGCGGCAACGCGCTGGCGGACGCGGTGGACGCGGCGCTCGACTACGTGGCCGAGGCCATCGTCGCCGGCGCCGACCTCGAGCTCGGCGCCGGCAACGGCCCGCTCAACCACGCCTTCGCGCCGCGCGCGATGGGATGACGCGCGGGCCGGCACACCGGCCCGCGGGCGGCGGTATGATCGGGCTCTCCAGCGTCCGGCCGCCAGCGCCATCCTTGCCACGCCATGACCCTGCTGTCCCAGATCGACCTGCGCACCGACCCCGCCGCCGCGCCCTACCGGAAACACGAAGTGGTGCAGGTGGCGTTCGCCGCCGTGCCCGGCGAGCTCGCCAGCCTCGAAGGCCCCAACCGCTACCAGCCCGGCGACGCCCTCGTCACCGGCTCCACCAGCGACCGCTGGGTGGTGTCGCGCGACCGCTTCGACGCGCGCTACGAGCCGCTGGAAGCCGGCGCGCACGGGCGCGACGGCGCCTACCGCAATAAGCCCGCGACGGTGCTGGCAAAGCGCATGGCAGCCGCCTTCGGCATCGCCCGCTCGGCCGGCGGCGACATACTCCGTGGCGAGGCCGGCGACTGGCTGATGCAGTACGCGCCGGGCGACTACGGCATCGTGCAGCAGGCGCGCTTCGCCCAGGTCTACCGGCCCGCCTGACGGCCGGCCGCGGCGGCGCCCGGGGCGGCTAGTTGCCGCCGCTGCTCAGCGGCACCAGCTTGAACGCCGCGCGCGCCACGCACACCACCTCGCCGCCGGCGTTCTTCACCTCGCCCTCGCAGAACGCGATGCGCGCGCCGCGCCGCATGCAGCGCGCCTCCAGGTGCAGCTCGCCGCGCGCGGCGGCGAGGAAATGCGTGGACATGTCGATGGTGATCACGCCGGCCTGCATCGGCGCGTGCGAGCGCGCCGCGCCGCTGAGCGTGAAGTCCAGCGCCGCCATCAGCGTGCCGCCGTGCACGTCGCCGCGGCTGTTGACCAGGAACGGGCTGGCCGGCAGCCGCGTGCGGCACAGGCCCTCCTCGATCTGCACCGGCTGCAGGCCAAGGTGGCGCATCAGCGGCACGTCGATGCCGAAATAGGGCTGCTCCGGGGTGCCGGGCGCCACCGGGACGATCTGCGAGGGAAATTCCAAAGCTTGTCTTCCTTTATCCGAGTCTGATTGCTGCCTGGGCTGCCGTCATCGCGCCCGCCGACCGCAATGGTAGCGCCAACCCCGGCGCGAATGGCGCCGGCAGGCGGCTCACGGCTCCAGCAGCACGCGCAGCATGCGCTGCGGATCGGCCAGGAAATCGCGCGTCACGCGGAAGTGCTCGGTGTCCTCGTAGGCGATGCGCTGCACGCCGTCGGCGCCGAGGCGGTAGATCCACGCATCGGGGTAGGCCATCAGGATCGGCGAGTGCGTGGCGATGAGGAACTGCGAATCGGCGCGCACCAGATCGTGGATGCGCGACAGCACGGCAAGCTGGCGCTGCGGCGAGAGCGCGGCCTCGGGCTCGTCGAGCAGGTAGAGGCCGTTGCCGCGGAAGCGCTCGGTCAGCAGCGCGAGGAACGATTCGCCGTGCGACTGCTCGTGCAGCGAGCGAGCGCCGTAGGCCGGCATCACCGGCGCGCCCGGGCCGGGCTCGGCATCGAGGCGCTCGATCTCGGTGGCGACGTTGAAGAAGCTCTCCGCGCGCAGGAAGTAGCCGTCGCGCGGGCGCCGGAAGCCGCGCGCCAGGCGCAGGTATTCGTTGAGCACCGAGTGCGAGCGGCGCGTGCCGAAGCTGAAGTTGCGCGAGCCGCCCTCGGCGTTGTAGCCGGCCGCCACCGCGATCGCCTCCATCAGCGTGGACTTGCCCGAGCCATTCTCGCCGACCAGGAACGTCACCTTGGGATGGAGCTCCAGCACGTCGAGCGCGCGCACCGCGGGCAGGCTGAACGGGTAGCGCGCGAAGCTCTCGACGATGTCGCGGCGCAGGGTGACGCGGCTGAGGAACTGGGACGAGATCATGGCGCGGCGGCGGGGGACGGAAGTGGCGTCCATCGTACCGCATGGCGCCGGCTGGTCAGACGCGCATCAACCCGCCGGAAACATCCCCAGCAGGTTCGCCACCGCCGCCGGCACGTCGGCAGCCTCGGTGATCGCGCGCACCACCGCCGCGCTGCCGACGCCGACCGCCAGCACCTCCGGCAGCCGCGCGGCGTCGACGCCGCCGATGCCGACCAGCGACGGGATCACCGGCTGCATCAGCTTCGCATAGGACTGGAAGCGGCCCATGCCCTGCGGCGCGGTCGGCATGACCTTGGTGGTGGTCGGGAAGATCGCGCCAAGCGCGAGGTAGCTCGGGCCGATGGTGGCCACGCGCAGCATCTCGGCGTAGCCGTGGGTGGACACGCCGAGGCGCAGGCCCGAGGCGCGCAGCGCGCCGAGGTCGGCTTCGTCGAGGTCTTCCTGGCCGAGGTGGATGCCGTAGATGCCGCTGCGCGCGCTGTCGTTGCCGAAGCCGGCGTGCAGCGCGATGGCCTCGCGCCAGTGGTCGTTGATGAACAGGCGCGCGCGGCTGCCGCGCGCGGCATCGGCGGCACGCGCGATCTCGTCGCGCACGGCCTGCGCGTCGTCGGACTTGAAGCGCAGCTGCACCGTGGGCACGCCGAGCGGCACCAGCCGCGCGATCCATGCGGCGCTCGGCACCACGGCGTACAGGCCCAGCGGCGGGCACGGCGCGAACGGCGCGGCGGGCTGCTCGGGCGCGACCAGCGCGGCGTGGCGCACCTGCGGGAAGCGCGCGAAATCGGCCGGCCAGTCGAGCGAGCCGGGCCGCCACGCGCGCGCTAGGCAGAGCGCGTCGTGCGCGGGGAAATGCAGCGCCAGGCAGGCCAGCAGCACGGCGGTGAACGCGGGCGAGTGCGCGCTGTCGCCGTCGGCGTGGGCGCTGAACACCCAGGTGCCCATCGGCGAGCGCACGGTGTCGATCCAGCGGCCGCCCTCGCGCTCGCTCTCGATGGCGGTCACGCCGGCGGCGGCGAGGCGCGCGAGCGTGGCGGCGTCGGCCTCGCCGTCGCACAGCACCACGTCGGCACTGCCGGGCGCCTCGGCGCCGGCCTGCGCCAGCGCGCGCCAGGGCTGGTCGCTGGTGCCGAAGGTGGCGCCGTAGCGCGCCAGCAGCGTGTCGCGCAGCGCGGCGTCGACGGGCGCTTTCACGGCGGCGCGGCTCATGCGCGGTCCTCCGCGCCCGCGGCGTGCCAGAACGGCATGCCGACCACGGGGGTGCTGGCCTGGGCGATGTCGCGCTCGGGCATCGGGCCGGCCAGGTAGGCGGTGCGGCCGGCGTCGACGGCCTGCGCGAACGCGCGCGCCATGTCGACCGGGTAGGCGGCCTGCGCCACCGCGGTGTTGAGCAGCACGCCGTCGTAGCCCCACTCCAGCACCTGCGCCGCGTGCGACGGCAGGCCGAGGCCGGCGTCGACGATCAGCGGGGTGTCGGGCAGGCGCTCGCGCAGCAGGCGCATGGCGTGCGGGTTGACCACGCCCTTGCCGGTGCCGATCGGCGCGGCCCACGGCATCAGCGCCTGGCAGCCCACGTCGAGCAGGCGGCGGCACAGCACGAGGTCCTCGGTGCAGTACGGCAGCACCTTGAAGCCTTCCTTGACGAGGGTCTCGGCCACCGCGGGCAGGTTGAGCGTGTCGGGCTGCAGCGTGTAGTCGTCGCCCACCACTTCGAGCTTGATCCAGTCGGTCTCGAACACCTCGCGCGCCATCATGGCGGTGGTGATCGCTTCCTGTGGCGCCATGCAGCCGGCGGTGTTGGGCAGCACCGGCACGCCGAGCGCCTTGAGCATCTGCCAGAACGGCTGGCCGCCTTCGCCGTCGCCGACCGCGCCCTGGCGGCGCAGCGCCACCGTCAGCATGGCGGGGCGGGACGCTTCCACGGCGGCCTGCAGGGTGGCGGGGGACGGATAGCGCGCGGTGCCGAGCAGCAGGCGCGAGGCGAACCGCTCGCCGTACAGCACGAAGGGGTCGCCGAGCAGGCCGCCGCGTTGGTCGAGAGGATCGAGGGTATCGAGGGTCATGTCGGTTCAGCCTCCCGTGACGGGTTGCACGAGGTCGATGCGGTCGCCGGCGGCGAGCGCTGTTGCGCCATGCGCGGCGCGCGGCACGAACTGGCCGTTGAGCGCGGCGGCGAACGGCGGCGCGATGCCGGCGCCGGCCACCGCGTCGGCCAGCGTGGCGTGGTCGGCAAGGGCCAGCGGGCGGCCGTTGAGCAGGATTTCCATGGTCTGTCTGCGTCTGTTCAGTGCAGCACCGGCGAGCCGCCGGCGACGGTGTCGAGCGCCGGGCCGATCATGCCGGGCCAGCGCAGCGCGGCGGGCACGGCATGCGCGGCCGGGTCGCCGTCGAGCAGCGCGCGCACCACCTCGCAGGCGGCCTCGGTGACGGCCGGCGCGATCAGGAAGCCGTGCCGGTACAGGCCGTTGAGACGCACGATGCGCGCATGCTGGTCGACCCGGATGGCGGGCAGGTGGTCCGGCCGCGTGGGGCGGCGCTGCACGTTGAGTTCGAGCACGCGCGCCTCGCCGAAGGCCGGATGCAGCGAGTAGGCCGCCGACAGCAGTTCCAGCGCGGAGCGCACGCTCATCGGCGAATCGTCGTCGCTTTCGATTTCGGTGGCGCCGATCACGTAGAGGTCGCCCGGCTTGGGCGCGATGTAGATCGGGTAGCGCGGATGCAGCAGGCGCACCGGGCGCTGCAGCTTGACCTCGGGCGCATGCACGCGCACCACCTCGCCGCGCAGGCCGCGCAGCCCGGGGATGGTGCCGCGCGCGGCCGCCTGCGCGGGCCACGCGGCGCGCGCGCCGAGGCCGCGGCAGTCCAGCACCACGCGGGCGCGGATGCCCAGCGCCGGCAGGTCCTGCGCCTCGACTTCGCCGGCTTCCCACACGCAGTGCACGCCGCTGGCCACGGCGCAGGACAGCAGCGCGCGCAGCGTGCCGCGGTTGTCGAGCTGGCCTTCGCCGGCCAGCAGCAGGCCCTGCGGGAAGCGGCCCGCGAGCGCGGGCTCCAGCGCGGCCACGCCGTCGCCGTCGAGCGCGCGCATGCGCTCGGCCACCAGCGCCGGCGGCGCCACCGCGCGCACGCGGCTGGCGAACAGCGACATCTCGCCGCGGTCGCGCGCATGCCAGACCACCAGCGTGCCGCCTTCCTGGAAGAACACCGGCTCGGGCAGCTCGGCCAGCCAGCCGCGCCACAGGTCGACGCTGGCGATGCCGAGCTCGACGATGCGACGCTCGGCGATCGCGGATTCGGCCAGCGGCGCCAGCATGGCGGCGGCCACGTGCGCGGCCGAGCCGGCGCCATCGGGACCGGCGCGCTCGACCAGCGCCACACGCAGGCCGGCCCGCACCAGTTGCCAGGCGGAAAGCCGCCCGGCCAGGCCGGCGCCGAGCACGGCCACATCAAACGACTGCACTGTCATGGGGATGTTTGCGCCAGTGCCTGCCGCGACTGCGCGGCGGGCTCCGGCCTCCTTTCATTCATGGCGCGCCCCGCGGGCGGGGCGCGGTACTTCACGCGGCGCGCACGCAGGCGCGCGCCGCACCCTGCCTCACGAGTAGATCTTGCTGCCGCTCTTGACGAACTCGATCGACTTTTCCTGCATGCCCTTCTCGGCCTCCGGCTTGAGCGAGGCGGCGTAGTCGCGCACTTCCTGCGTGATCTTCATCGAGCAGAACTTGGGACCGCACATCGAGCAGAAGTGGGCGATCTTGGCGCCCTCGGCCGGCAGCGTGGCGTCGTGGAACGAGCGCGCGCGCTCCGGGTCCAGGCCGAGGTTGAACTGGTCTTCCCAGCGGAACTCGAAGCGCGCCTTGGACAGCGCGTTGTCGCGCAGCTGCGCGCCCGGCCAGCCCTTGGCAAGGTCAGCCGCGTGCGCGGCGATCTTGTAGGTGATGATGCCTTCGCGCACGTCTTCCTTGTCGGGCAGGCCCAAATGTTCCTTGGGCGTGACGTAGCACAGCATGGCCGTGCCCATCCAGCCGATGTTGGCCGCGCCGATGCCGCTGGTGATGTGATCGTAGCCGGGAGCGATGTCCGTCACCAGCGGTCCGAGCGTGTAAAACGGGGCTTCGTAGCAGTGCTTGAGCTCCTCGTCCATGTTGGCCTGGATGCGCTGCAGCGGCACGTGGCCCGGGCCTTCGATCATGACCTGCACGTCGTGCTTCCAGGCCTTGGCGGTCAGCTCGCCGAGCGTGCGCAGCTCGCCGAACTGGGCGTCGTCGTTGGAGTCGGCGATGCAGCCCGGGCGCAGGCCGTCGCCGAGGCTGAACGAGACGTCGTAGGCCTTCATGATTTCGCAGATCTCGTCGAAGTGCGTGTACAGGAAGTTTTCCTTGTGGTGCGCGAGGCACCACTTGGCCATGATCGAGCCGCCGCGCGAGACGATGCCGGTGACGCGGTCGGCGGTCATCGGCACGTAGCGCAGCAGCACGCCGGCGTGGATGGTGAAGTAGTCCACGCCCTGCTCGGCCTGCTCGATCAGCGTGTCGCGGAACATCTCCCAGGTCAGGTCCTCGGCGATGCCGCCGGTCTTGTCGAGCGCCTGGTAGATCGGCACCGTGCCGATCGGCACCGGCGAATTGCGCAGGATCCATTCACGGGTCTCGTGGATGTGCTTGCCGGTGGACAGGTCCATGATGGTGTCGGCGCCCCAGCGGATCGACCACACCATCTTCTCGACTTCCTCGGCCAGCGACGACGTCACCGCCGAGTTGCCGAGGTTGCCGTTGATCTTGACGCGGAAATTGCGCCCGATCGCCATCGGCTCCAGCTCGGTGTGGTTGATGTTGGCGGGGATGATGGCGCGGCCGGAGGCGATCTCGCGGCGCACGAATTCCGGCGTCATGTCCTCGGGGCGCAGCGGCAGCGCGGCGCCGAGCGCGTTGCCCGGGTGCTGGCGCAGCAGCGCCTTGTACTCGGGCTTGTCGTAGAGCGCCTGCAGGTTGAGCGACTCGCGCAGCGCCACGTATTCCATCTCGGGCGTGATGATGCCCTGGCGCGCATAGTGCATCTGCGACACGTTGGCGCCGGTCTTGGCGCGGCGCGGGTTGGTCAGCTGTGCGAAGCGCAGGTGCGCGGTGGCCGGGTCGGCGGCGCGCGCCAGGCCGTATTCGGACGACAGGCCGGACAGCACCTCGGTGTCGCCGCGCTCCTCGATCCACCTGCCGCGCACCGACGGCAGGCCGGCCTTGAGGTCGATGTGCACGTCCGGGTCGCTGTACGGGCCCGAGGTGTCGTACACGGGAATCGGCGGATTGGACATCTCGCCCTTGTCCGTGCGCGTGGAGGTCTGCAGGATCGTGCGCAGCGGCACCCGGATGTCGGGCCGGCTGCCGGTCAGGTAGGTCTTGCTGGAAGCCGGATAGGCAAACTTCTTGTCGAGATCGGTCTCGAGCGATTCGAAGGAAGCGGCAGGGGCGGAATTTGTGCGGGCCATAGGTATCGTCCTCTCTCTTGCGGGGATGGACGAAACCAGGAGCCCTGAGCATGGGCCGGGCGCGATGGCCGGGTCATGTGCCTCGCGGGAGGCAGGAGCTGTTCGGTAGTCATGAAACTTCCCACGCCGGTACTAGCCGGATCGGGTTCGAAGGGACTCTCTCAGCCGCACGGCCCATCCGTGTGGCACCCCTGTTTCATCCAACGGGGTGAATTTAAGCACAAGGGCCGGGGCTTGACCACCCTTGTTTCAATCTGGACAGCCGTGCGCGCAAGTCAGGACTGGCGCTTGCTGCGGCGCGGCAAAAAAGCCGTGGGGCGCGATGGAGCGCGGTGGGACCCGGGCACCACACCCGGCAGACCTTGCCGGCCGTCACATAGCGCGCGGCTTGCTCTACCATGCAGAAAACAGCAGAAAACAGGACAACGCGGCCACGCGCCGCCCATTCCAGGAGACCGCATGACCGACGCCGCCACCCATCGCGTGTTCAACCAGGTGCCGGACCTTGCCGGCTACAACCTGTTCGCCGGCGATCCGGCCCTGCGCGCGGCGCTCGAGCGCCTCGGCGGCGGATGGCATGCCGGCGCGCTCGACGTGTTCGGCGCGCGCCTGGGGCAGGCCGACGTGCAGCGCTGGGCGGCCGAGGCGAACCGCCACACGCCCGAGCTGCATACGCATGGCCGCACCGGCGAGCGCATCGACGAGGTGGAATTCCCCGCCGCGTGGCACGAACTGCTGGCCCTGCTGCGCAGCCAGCAGCTGCATGCGCTGCCGTTCGCGCAGCCGCGCGACGGCGCCTGGGTGGCGCGCGCGGCGGGTTATTACCTGCAGGCGCAGGTCGAATCGGGCTCGCTGTGCCCGCCGACCATGACCTTCGCCAGCATTCCCGTGCTGCAAAAGGAGACCGCGCTGTTCGCCGGGCTGGGGCCGAAGCTGTTCGCCACCGAGCACGACGCGCGCGACCTGCCGTGGCGCGACAAGCGCGCCGTCATGATCGGCATGGGCATGACGGAGAAGCAGGGCGGCTCGGACGTGCGCAGCAACACCACGGTGGCGCGCGCCGTGTGCGGCGAGGGGCGCGGCGCCGAGTACGAGCTGACCGGGCACAAGTGGTTCTTCTCCGCGCCGATGTGCGACGCGCACCTGGTGGTGGCGCGCATGGGCGCCGAGGACGGACCGCTGTCGTGCTTCTTCGTGCCGCGCTTTCGCGACGACGGCAGCAAGAACCCGGTGCAGATCCAGCGCCTCAAGGACAAGCTCGGCAACCGCTCCAACGCCAGCAGCGAGGTGGAGTTCCGCGGCGCCACCGGCATCCTGATCGGCGAGGAGGGCCGCGGCATCCCGACCATCATCGAGATGGCGACCTATACCCGGCTGGACTGCGTGATCGGCAGCGCCGCCATCCTCCGCGCCGCGCTGGTGCAGGCGCTCCACCACGCGCGCCACCGCATGGCCTTCGGCAACCTGCTGGCCGAGCAGCCGCTGATGCGCAACGTGCTGGCCGACCTGGCGCTGGAAAGCCAGGGCGCGACGCTGCTGATGATGGAACTGGCGCACGCCTTCGAGCGCGCCGACGCCGACCCGCTGGCGGCCGCGTGGAAGCGCATCGTCACGCCGGCGGCCAAGTTCTGGATCTGCAAGCGCGCGATCGAGGCCACCGGCGAGGCGATGGAGGTGTGGGGCGGCAACGGCTACGTGGAAGAGGGGCCGATGGCGCGGCTGTACCGCGAGGCGCCGGTCAACTCGATCTGGGAAGGCTCGGGCAACATCATGTGCCTGGACGTGCTGCGCGCGCTGCAGCGCAATCCCGAGGACGGCGCGCGGCTGCTGCAGGACCTCGCGCAGCGCGCCGGCGGGCATCCGGCCGTGCGCGCCGAGCTGGCCTCGCTGCAGGCGATGCTGCGCGACGCCCCCGAGCACCTCGAGGCCGGCGCGCGCCGCTTCGCCCAGGGCCTGGTGCTGACCGCGCAGGCAGCGCTGATGCTCGGCCATGCCGACGCCGAGGACGCCGAGCGCTTCGTGGCGAGCCGCCTGGGCCGCCAGCACGGCCGCGTGTTCGGCACGCTGGAGGGCGACGCGGCGGCGCTCGCGCGCGTGGCGGCGCGCGCGTGGCCGGCCTGAGCTCGCCGCGCGCAGCACCGCGCCCGCCCTATCCGTCACTTCCGGAAATATTCTCCCGGCGCCGCTACAGGTGCCGGGAGACCTGCCGTAAACAGGCCTTGACCCAAATGGCATACATTCCATACATAAGTGCCGGCCGGTCCTCTTTCCTGACCTAGTGGCGCGCCTCCCGACGGGGGCCTATCAAACATGAACATCAGTCAACGCCTGTTGCTTTCGCTTTCGCTTGCCTTGCTCGCCCTGCTGGTCGTGGGCCTTGGCGGCATCTGGCAGCTCAGCCAGTCCGAAGCGCGCTTCGAATACTTCAACGACAACACGCTGGGCAGCGTGCGCACGCTCGGCGACATGAAGGACAACGTGAACGCCATGCGCATCGCGCTGTACCGGCACACCATGAGCGACGACCTCAAGGCCAAGGCCGAGGACGAGGCGGCGCTGGCCCGCGCCGAGGACAAGTTCGAGGCCACCGCGGCCAAGTATGCGCGCGACGACATCAGCGACGACACCGACCGCAAGCTGCTCGATGCCGACCTCGCCGCCTTCAAGCGCTTTCGCAGCGCGCGGCCCGCGCTGCTGGAAAAATCGCATGCCAACGATTACCAAGGCGCCCAGCAGATGCTGCTGGGCGGCGAGTTGAGCGAGGCGGCCTCCGCGCTGCGCAAGGCGCTCGACGAACATATCGCCTACAACGCCGAGCTCGGCGAGCACGCCGTCGCGGACAACCGCGAGCGCTACCACACCGCGGTGCTGGTGTTTTCCATCCTGATCGCCGCTGCGGTGCTGGGCACGGGCGCGCTGGCCGTGGCGCTGTACCGCCGCATCCACGGCAGCCTGGCCGAGATCGAGCAGACCCTCGAGTACGTCAGCGGCAGCCTCGACCTGGAGCGCCGCGCGCCGGTGGGCCGCATGGACGAGGTCGGCCGTACCGCGAGCGCCTTCAACCGGCTGCTCGAACGCGTCGGCGGCGCCATGCGCGAGGTGCGCGAATCGACCGAGTCGGTGGGCGTGGCCGCGCGCCAGATCGCGGCGGGCAATACCGACCTGTCGGCGCGCACCGAGCAGCAGGCCGCCTCGCTGGAGGAAACCGCGTCGAGCATGGAGGAGCTGACCACCACCGTGCGGCAGAACGCCGACAACGCGCGCCAGGCCAGCGGACTGGCCGGCGACGCGGCCAGCGTGGCCGAGCAGGGCAGCCACGCGGTGCAGCAGGTGGTGCAGACCATGGGCGCGATCGCGGCCAGCTCGGGCCGTATCGCCGAGATCACCAGCCTGATCGAGGGCATCGCGTTCCAGACCAACATCCTGGCGCTCAACGCCGCGGTGGAAGCCGCGCGCGCCGGCGAGCAGGGCCGCGGCTTCGCCGTGGTGGCCGGCGAGGTGCGCACGCTGGCGCAGCGCTCGTCGAGCGCCGCCAAGGAGATCAAGGACCTGATCGACGAATCGGCCGGCACCGTGCGCGCCGGCTCCACGCAGGCGCAGGACGCCGGCAAGACGATGGACGACGTGCGCCAGGCCGTGAAGCGCGTGTCCGACATCATCAGCGAGATCAGCGCGGCCTCGGCCGAGCAGAGCGCGGGGATCGAGCAGGTCAACCAGGCGGTCGGCCAGATGGACCAGGTCACGCAGCAGAACGCCGCGCTGGTGGAACAGGCCGCCGCGGCGGCGCAGTCGCTCGACGACCAGGCCGGCAAGCTGCGCGACACGGTGTCGACGTTCCGGCTGGCCGGGGCCTGAACAACCGGCATCGGTCGCGCCGGCTACACCGCCAGTATCTCGGCCAGGCGCAGCACCACGCGCGGGCCGTGGCGGATCAGGTCGTGCGCGCGCTCGCCGATCATGACGGCCGGCGCGTTGGTGTTGCCGCCGATCAGCGTCGGCATGATCGACGCATCCACCACGCGCAAACCCTCCACGCCGCGCACGCGCAGTTGCGGGTCGACCACCGCGCCCTGGTCCATGCCCATGCGGCAGGTGCCGACCGGGTGGTAGATGGTGTCGGCATGCTCGCGGATCATGGCGCGGATGGCGGCGTCGTCGCTGCCGTCGGCCTGCAGGTGCGCGGAATAGAGTTCCTTGCCGCCGAACGCCGCCAGTTGCGGCTGGGCCAGGATGCGGCGCACGATGCGCACGCCGGCCACGAGGTCGTCGAGGTCGCGCGGGTCGGACAGGAAGCGCGGGTCGATCAGCGGGGCCTCGCGGATGTCGGGCGAGGCCAGCCGGACCTCGCCGCGGCTGCGCGGGCGCAGCACGCAGACATGGCACGAGTAGCCGTGGCCGAAGCGAAGGCGGCGCATGTGGTCGTCGGCCATGCCGACCACGAAATGCAGCTGCAGGTCGGGCTCTTCCAGTTCGGGCCGGCTCTTGAGAAACGCGCCGGCCTCGGCGAAGTTGGAGGTCAGCATGCCGGTGCGCTCGCGCCGGTAGCGCAGCATCTCGGCCAGCAGGCGCAGCGCGCCGCCCGGCGACACGCCGAACAGTTCGGACGCCGCCACGCGCTTGTGCACGACGACGTCGATATGGTCCTGCAGGTTCGTGCCCACGCCGGGCAGGTGGTGCACCAGCGGAATGCCGAGCTCGCGCAGGTGCGCGCCCGGGCCCACGCCCGACGCCATCAGCAGTTGCGGCGAGCCGAACGCGCCAGCCGCGACGATCACCTCGCGGCGCGCGCGCAGCAGCGTCTCGCGGCCGTCGAGCCGCACCATCACGCCGGCCGCGTGGCGGCCTTCGAAGGCGATGCGCAGCACCTGCATGCCGGTCAGCACGTGCAGGTTGGCGCGGCCGCCGTTGCCGGCCGGGTCGGCGGCATCGCCGCGGTGCAGGTAGGCGCGCGCGGCGTTCCAGCGCTCGCCGCCGTGCTGCGTCACCTGGTACCAGCCGGCGCCTTCCTGCTCCATGCCGTTGAAATCGTCGTTGCGGCGGTAGCCGGCCTGCTGCGCCGCCTCGATGAAGCGCTGGCCGAACGGATTGGGCGTGCGCAGGTCGGCGACGTGGAGCGGGCCGCTGCCGCCGTGCAGCGGGTCGTCGTCGCGCCCGGCCAGGCGCTCGTTGCATTCGGCGCGGCGGAAATACGGCAGCACGTCGTCCCAGGCCCAGCCGTCGCAGCCGGCCGCGGCCCAGCCGTCGTAGTCGGACGGGCGGCCGCGCGTGTAGATCATGGCGTTGAGCGACGAGCTGCCGCCCAGCCCGCGCCCGCGCGGCTGGTAGCCGCGGCGCCCGTCCAGGCCGGGCTGCGGCACGGTGCGGTAGCCGTAGTTGTGGCTGCCGGCGCGCGGCAGCATGGCGGCGACGCCGGCCGGCGTGGAGACCAGCACGTGGTGATCGTGGCCGCCGGCCTCGAGCACCGCCACGCTGTCGCTGCCGCTGTCGGCCAGCCGTCCGGCCAGGGCGCAGCCGGCCGAACCGCCGCCGACGACGAGATAGTCAAAGGTGGTTTCCATCTGTCTCCCCGCGTGGCCGGGTGGCCGGCGCGCCGGCGTTGCCGCGCCCGCCACGGCGATCCCCGAGCCGGTCTGAAAACCAGTGTAGGCGCTTTGCGGGGAGGGGGAAAAGGACGAAGCGCAGACCGCCGCGGCCGCCGCCGCGCGCGGGCGCGCCCGCGCGGAGGCGCCGGCCGGCGCACCAGGAAAAGGCATGCGGACGGCCGCCCGGCGGGCCGCGGCGCGCCTTGCGGTGGGTCCGCCCGAATGCCAGCCCGAATGCCTGCCCGAATGTCCGCCTGAACGCCTGTTTGAAGCGCCGCGCGCTAGAGGAGCGCCGCGATTGTGCGAGGAAGCGGCATGGCATATGGTGCGGGGATCGATAACGCCATGCGCGCCAGGGGCAGCGCATGGCCCCGGAGACCGAGAGATGAGAGAAGTGCCCGAGATGTCATCCGTGTTCGGCGCCATGCACGCCGCCTCGCGCAGCGACCAGGCGCCCGCCTGGGCCGTGCGCGCCGACCGCCTGCGGCGCCTGCGCCGCCTGGTCACGGACCACCGGGACGAGATCGCCGCAGCCATCAGCGCGGATTTCGGCAACCGCTCGCGCCAGGAAACCGCCCTGCTGGAGATCTTCCCGAGCGTGTCCGGCATCGACGACGCGCTGCGCCACGGCAAGCGCTGGATGCGCGTGCGGCGCGCGCGCACCGGCATCTGGTTCCGGCCCGCCAGCTCGCGCCTGATGCCGCAGCCGCTCGGCGTGGTCGGCATCGTGGTGCCGTGGAACTACCCGCTCTACCTGACCGTCGGCCCGCTCGCCGGCGCGCTGGCCGCGGGCAACCGCGCCATGATCAAGCTTTCCGAATACACGCCGCGCTTTGCCTCGCTGTTCGCCACGCTGGCGCAGCAGACCTTCGCCGCCGACGAAGTCGCCGTGATCAACGGCGACGCCCTGGTGGCAAGCAACTTCTCCGCCCTGCCCTTCGACCACCTGTTGTTTACCGGCTCGACCCAGGTCGGCCACCACGTCATGCGCGCGGCCGCCGCCAACCTGACGCCGGTGACGCTGGAGCTGGGCGGCAAGTCGCCCGCCATCCTCGGCCCCGGCGCCGACCTGGAGCGCGCGGTGGAGCGCATCCTGGTCGGCAAGCTGCTCAACGCCGGCCAGACCTGCATCGCGCCCGACTACGTGCTGCTGCCCGAAACGATGCGCGAGCGCTTCGTCGAGTCGGCGCGCGCCTGCGCCGGCCGGCTCTACCCTGACCTGGACACCAACCCGGACTACACCACCATCATCAGCCCGCGCCACTTCGCGCGGCTGGGCGGCCTGGTGGACGACGCCGCGCGCGCGGGCGCGCGCGTGGTGCCGCTGACGCAGGCCGCGTCGGACGCCGCGCGCCGCCGGCTGGCGCCGGTGCTGCTGCTCGACGTGCCCGGGGACGCCACCGTGATGCGGGAGGAAATCTTCGGCCCGGTGCTGCCACTGGTGACGTACCGCTCGCTGGAAGACGCGATCGCCTACGTCAACGCGCGCCCGCGTCCGCTGGCGCTGTACCTGTTCGAGCGGGAGCGCGGCGCGATCGACCGCGTGATGGCGCAGACCGTGGCCGGCGGCGTCAGCATCAACGAGACGCTGCTGCACATCGCCCAGGAAGACCTGCCGTTCGGCGGCGTCGGGCCCAGCGGCATGGGCGCGTACCACGGCGAGGCGGGCTTCGCGACCTTCTCCAAGTTCAAGCCGATCTTCCGGCAGTCGGCGCTCAACGGCGCGGGGCTGCTCAAGCCGCCCTACGGCAAGCGCTTCGAGACGATGATCCGCATGCTGCTGCGCTGAAGCGGCCGGGGCCGCCTTACGAAGCCAGCATCGGCCGGCCGAGCATGCGCGACAGCACCGCCTCCGGCGAGTGCGTGTGGTCGCCGATGGCCTTGGGCGACAGGTAATAGGTCTGCTCCATCATGGCGCGCCCGCGCATGGCGGCGTGCAGCACCTGGTCGCTGAACACCATCCAGGTGGCGCCCGGCGGGAACTGGAATTCCTGCTGCGGCACATTGGCCTGGTAGGCCAGGTCGGCCTTGGCCAGGTCGTGCAGTTGCAGCATGCGGTGGTCGTATTCCGAGCGGCGGCGCTTGGTGATGTGCAGCAATTCCATCAGGCGCGCCTGGCCCGGCCACATGCCCTTGGTCTGCGGCACGAAGCGGCGGGCGAAGTCGCCGAACGGCTCGCCCACGCGCCACACGCGCGGCGCCTGCGGGTCGATGTTGTGGAACACGCGCAGCAGGCGCTGGCCCAGCAGCGGGTTGGACGGGAAGGCATCCACGTGCAGGCGGGTGTCGTCCTTGCGCCAGCTCACCGGGCGGCCGGCGATCTCGCTCGGGCGCAGCGAGGTGCCGGCGCGCACGAGGTGCGGGCCGTACTCGGGGAACAGGCTCAGCACCAGCTTTTCGCTGGACTCGGCATAGCGGCGGATCAGGCGGTAGAGGTCCTTGAGGTCCTGCTCGCCGCCCTGGGCGCCACGCACGGCGTGGTCGCTGGCGCGCAGGTTGATGTTCTTGGACTTGCCGTCCGACCAGCGGCTGTCGAGAAAGCGTTCCTCGCCCGGCTCGAAGCGGAAATGCAGGTTCGGGAAATACAGCACCGCGCCCTGCTCGAGCTGCTGGCGCAGCCCGGCCGCGGTGGCGGCGTCGACCTGCGGCGCCCAGTCGGCGTAGGGCTGGGGACGGATCAGGTTGAAGGCGGGGCCATCCGCGCCGGGCATGGCGGCCTGGCCGGCTGCGGCCGGCGCCGGCGTCGAATGGGTCGTGTCTTGTGACATGGGCGTCCTCGGTATGCGGGCCGCAGCCCCGTCCGGCGGAAATCCAGCGGATTCCGGCGGCTCTCGGCGGTGTTCAGCGGCGTTCGGCAGGCTTGTGCGAGATGGCGCGGCAGCCACTTGCCGGGCCGCCACGCGATCCCGCGATTCTACCCTCGCGCGCCCGGCGCGCCAGCGGGGCCCAGGCCGGGCTTGATCTTCGACAAAGGCTCCGCCCATGAAAAACGCCGCCCGGAGGCGGCGTTCTGCGCGGCGGGGGCGAGCCTTACAGGCCGGCGGCGGCGCGCAGCGCGGCGGCCTTGTCGGTGGCTTCCCACGAGAATTCCGGCTCTTCGCGGCCGAAGTGGCCGTAGGCGGCGGTCTTCTCGTAGATCGGGCGCAGCAGGTCCAGCATCTGCACGATACCCTTCGGGCGCAGGTCGAAATGCTCCTGCACCAGCGCGGCGATGGCCTCGTCGGAGATCTTGCCGGTGCCTTCCGTGTACACGGTCACGTTGATCGGGCGGGCCACGCCGATGGCGTAGCTGACCTGCACCTGGCACTGGCGCGCCAGGCCGGCGGCGACCACGTTCTTGGCGACGTAGCGCGCGGCGTAGGCGGCCGAGCGGTCGACCTTGGACGGGTCCTTGCCCGAGAACGCGCCGCCGCCGTGCGGCGAGGCGCCGCCGTAGGTGTCGACGATGATCTTGCGGCCGGTCAGGCCGCAGTCGCCCTGCGGGCCGCCGATGACGAAGCGGCCGGTCGGGTTGACCAGGTACTTGGTGTCCTTGAGCATCGCGGCCGGCAGCACCGGCTTGATGATTTCCTCGATCACGGCTTCGCGGATCTGCGCCTGGCTGATGTCCGGCGCGTGCTGGGTCGACAGCACCACGGTGTCCACGCTGTGCGGGCGGCCGTCGACGTAGCGCACGGTCACCTGCGACTTGGCGTCCGGGCGCAGCCAGGGCAGGCGGCCGTCGCGGCGCAGTTGCGACTGGCGCTCGACCAGGCGGTGCGAATAGTAGATCGGGAACGGCATCAGTTCCGGCGTCTCGTCGCAGGCGTAGCCGAACATCAGGCCCTGGTCGCCGGCGCCCTGGTTCAGGTAGTCGTCGGAGGCGCGGTCCACGCCCTGGGCGATGTCGGGCGACTGCTTGTCGTAGGCCACCAGCACGGCGCAGCCCTTGTAGTCGATGCCGTAGTCGGTGTTGTCGTAGCCGATGCGCTTGATGGTGTCGCGTGCGACCTGAATGTAGTCGACGTTGGCGGTCGTGGTGATTTCCCCGGCGAGGACCACCAGCCCGGTGTTGCAAAGCGTCTCGGCCGCCACGCGCGCGTACTTGTCCTGGGACAGGATGGCGTCCAGGACTGCGTCGGAAATCTGGTCAGCGACCTTATCGGGATGGCCTTCGGAGACGGATTCCGAAGTGAACAGGAAGTCGTTTGCCACGAACTTTTTCTCCAGGTTGGCTATTGCGCGCCAACCTGTTCAGCCCGGGCGGCGACGCTTTAGCGGTATTTTCAAGCCGTTCCGGTAGAACGGTATCGCCCCGCAAGTTGTCAGTTAACTCGGCGATACGCGCTATTATACGCGCCTGCCGGCCGCTGTGCAGCAGGCCCCACAGCCATCGGGGTTGCCTGCGCGCGGCGCCGTCGCGGCCATTGCCGGCGGATGCGGCCGGGTCCCCGGCCACGCCGGCCGCGCGGACCGTGCAGGTGCGAAGACGGGCCCGGAACACGCCGCCCGCCTCGTTTCGATTGCCCCAATATCGGCGCCACCGGGCAAAAACCTTAATCCCTTACCCGGCCACGATGCCGCTGAGCGCGATCCGATGACCTTTTTGTTCTGGCTGATTTCCCGCCTGCCGCTGTCGTGGCTGCACGCCGCCGGCGGTGCGCTGGGCCTGCTGGCGGCGCGCCTGCCGGGACGCTACGGCACCCGGCTGACCGCCCACCTGCGCCAGGCCTATCCGCGCGCGGACGCCGCCACGCTGGCCGAGGCCGCGCGCGCGACCGGCCGCATGATCCTGGAAATGCCGTATTTCTGGTGCCGCCGCAACCCGCCCGGGCGCATGTACGGCTTTGCCGGCCCGCTGTGGCCGGAGCTGGACCGGCTGATGGCGCAGGAACGCGGGCTCATCATCCTGGTGCCGCACCTGGGCTGCTTCGAGGTGCTGCCGCAGGCGTTCGCGCTGCGGCATCCGGTCACCGCGCTCTACAAGCCGCCGCACCAGCCGTGGCTGCGCGCCTGGATCCTCAAGATGCGCACGCGCCATAACCTGGCGATGGCGCCGGCCGAGCCGCGCGGCGTGCGCATGCTGCTCAAGGCGCTCAAGCGCGGCGAGGCGGTCGGCATCCTGCCCGACCAGGTGCCGCCCGGCGGCGAAGGCGCGTGGGCGCCGTTCTTCGGCAAGCCGGCCTACACCATGACGCTGGTGCAGCGCCTGCAGCAGCACACCGGCTCGCCGATCGCGGCGATCTTCGCCGAGCGCCTGCCGCGCGGCGCCGGCTTCCGCGGTCACATGCAGGTGATCGAGGAACCGCTGCCGGCCGACCCGGCCGCCGCCGCCGCCGTGCTCAACCAGGCCATCGAGGCCCTGGTCGAGGCGGCGCCCACGCAGTACCTGTGGGGCTACAACCGATACAAGCAACCGCGCGGCGCCGAGGCTCCTCCCGCACCGGCGCCGCTTCCCAACTAGAACAGATGAGCCGTATCTTTACCTGGCTGGGCATTGCCCTGCTGACCGTGCTGGGCAAGCTGCCCTATCCGCTGGTGGCGCGCTTCGGCGAAGCGCTGGGCAGCCTGCTCTACCTGTTTCCGAGCAGCCGCCGCGGCGTGGTGCAGACCAACCTGCGCCTGAGCTTCCCCGAGCGCAGCGAGGCCGAGATCGAGGCGCTGTCGCGCCAGACCTTCCGCACCGTGTTCCGCAGCTTCGCCGAGCGCGGCATCTTCTGGACCGGCAGCGAGAAGCAGATGCGCCGCTGGGTCCGCATCGAGGACCACGCCGACCTGGTGGCGCTCGACGGCAAGCCGCACATCCTGGTCACGCTGCACCTGTCGGGCGTGGAGGCCGGCGCGATCCGCCTGACCATCCACCTGCGCGACCACGTGGGGCGCTCGGGCGCCTCGCTCTACACCAAGCAGAAGAACGACCTGTTCGACGGCTTCCTCAAGCACGCGCGCGGGCGCTTCGGCGCCAACATGATCGCCCGCAACGACAGCGCGCGCGACATCATCCGCTGCCTGCGCAAGGGCGAGGCGCTGCAGCTGATCGCCGACATGGACTTCGGCGAGCGCGACTCCGAGTTCGTGCCGTTCTTCGGCGTGCAGGCGCTGACGCTGACCTCGGTGTCGCGCCTGGCGCGGCTGACCGGCGCCAGGGTGGTGCCGATCTACACCGAGATGCTGCCCGGCTACCAGGGCTACGTGCTGCACATCCTGCCGGCCTGGGAAGACTATCCTGGCGACAGCGTGACCGACGACACGCGGCGCATGAACGCCTTCTTCGAGGACTGCATCCGCCCGCGCATCGCCGAGTATTACTGGGTGCACAAGCGCTTCAAGCACCGCCCGCCGGGCGAGCCCGAGATCTACTGACACTACCGACACGGCCCGCGGCGCGCCATGCACGCGCGCCCGGCCAGGCATACAATCGCACCATGAGACTCCAGTTCACCAAGATGCACGGCGCCGGCAACGACTTCGTCGTGCTCGACGGCATCCACCAGACCCTGAACCTGACGCCCGCGCAGTGGCGCGCGCTCGCCAGCCGGCATTTCGGCGTGGGCGCCGACCAGATCCTGGTGGTCGAGAAGCCCACCCGCGACGACGTCGATTTCCGCTACCGCATCTTCAACGCCGACGGCGGCGAGGTGGAGCACTGCGGCAACGGCGCGCGCTGCTTCGTGCGCTTCGTCACCGAGCGCGGCCTGACCGACAAGCGCTCGGTGCGCGTGCAGGTCATGAACGGCGTGATCACGCTGACGCTGCAGGACGACGGCCAGGTCACGGTCGACATGGGCGCGCCCGAGCTCGAGCCGGCGCGCGTGCCGTTCCGCGCCGAGGGCCTGCCCACGCGCGGCGAAGGCCGCGACACGCTGTACGGCCTCGAGGTCAACGGCCGCACGGCGTGGATCTCCGCCGTGTCGATGGGCAACCCGCACGCGGTGCAGGTGGTGGACGACACCGAGGCCTTCCCGGTGCTGCAGGACGGCCCCGTCATCGAGCATCACCCGAGCTTCCCCAACCGCGTCAACGCCGGTTTCATGCAGGTGCTGGCGCGCCACACCGTGCGCCTGCGCGTGTTCGAGCGCGGCGCCGGCGAGACGCTGGCCTGCGGCACGGGCGCCTGCGCGGCGGTGGTGGCCGGCATCCGCCGCGGCCTGCTGGACTCGCCGGTGGTGGTCCACACCCACGGCGGCGACCTCACCATCGCCTGGGACGGCGAAGGCGAGCCGGTGCGCATGACCGGCCCGGCCACCACCGTGTTCGAGGGCAGCATTGACCTGGAGCGGCTGCCTGCCTGACCATAGGGGATTGCGGCCCGCCCGGGCCGCGCCCCCGATGGAGTGCCAATGCCCCTCGCCGACTTCCGCATCACCTCCGGCAAGAACTTCCGCCTGGCCGACTTCGACCCAGGCGCCAAGCCGCTGTCCAGCGGCGACAAGGCCGCCGACCTGGCGCGCATCTCCGAGCTGAGCACCGAGCTCGACCTGCAGCAGGACGTCTTCTACGCCGAGCACCGGCGCAAGCTGCTGATCGTGCTGCAGGGCATGGACACCGCCGGCAAGGACGGCACCGTGCGCGGCGTGTTCCGCAGCTTCGACCCGCTGGGCATCCGCGTGGTCAGCTTCAAGTCCCCCACCGCCGAAGAGCTCGCGCACGACTACCTGTGGCGCATCCACGCGCAGGTCCCGCGCGCCGGCGAGATCGTGGTGTTCAACCGCAGCCACTACGAAGACGTGCTGATCACGCGCGTGCACGAGTGGATTGACGAAGACGAATGCGAGCGGCGCTACAAGCAATTGCGCGCGTTCGAGACGCTGCTGATGGAAACCGGCACGACCATCGTCAAGTGCTTCCTGCACATTACCAAGGACGAGCAGAAAGCCCGCCTGGAGTCACGGCTGGCCGATCCGCAGAAACACTGGAAGTTCGATCCGCGGGACCTGGAGGAACGGCAGTACTGGAAGAGCTACATGACCGCCTACGAGGCGGCGATCGCCGCGACCAGCACGCCGGAAGCGCCCTGGTACATCGTGCCGGCGAATTCCAAGACGCATCGGAACCTGATGGTCGCGGAGATTGTGTTTGATGTTTTTTCGAGGTTGAAGCCGGCTTATCCGGCAGGGGATCCGGGGTTAGGGAAATTGAAGGTGGTTTGATTTTTTGAAGGTCTTTAAAAGTCTAAAGGCTTAACTTTAAAGTCAGAGGCTTTAGCTTCAAAGTCAAAGGCTTAAAATCAAAGGCTTAAAGTCAACTACTGAACGTCAACTTCAAAGTCAAAGGCTTTCGCTCCTCCGGAGCGACCTACTTTCTTTTGTCCGAAAAGAAAGTAGGCCAAGAAAGCGGACTGCCTGGCCGGCAGGGGCAGAAACGTTGGGGTTTCTGGTTGTTGGTGGTTTCGTGGTGGGGGCGGTGGTTCTGTTTGTATCCTGCCGTTACCGGTGCGGGCGGCCACGACTTTGCTGGCGGTGTTGGTTTCGTGGTCAGACCTATGATGGCGAGTGCACTGCTTGTTCGGCCATCTGCCGTTACCGGTTTTGGCCACCCCGACATAGCACCCTCATGGTTTCGTGGTGGGCGTGGTGGACCGGGGCGCGGGTGTCAATGGGTACCCTTGCATTGGGGCCACCGTGCCCACCACGAAACCAGCACCGTCCCTATGCCGTGGGCATCCGCCCCGGTCGCGGCAGCAGCCTGAAAGGCCTGGGCCGACGCCATCATGCAGCGCCACCACGAATCCAATTTCGTTTGCGACGCCGCAGGCGAGCAAACCGGTAGCGTCAGCAGCCTCATCGAAGCCACAGACCGCACCACGAATCCCGCACCAGCCATAAAGTCTGAGCGCCCAGCCCCCCTGCAAGGGGTCTGCTTTCTTTGGTTACTTTCTTTTCAGACAAAAGAAAGTGACTGGCAGCCCCGCGCAGCGGGGATGTCATACGGCCTTTGGGTTCAAGCACCAACAACCGCCCGAGCCTCAAAGCCCACAACAGCCAGAACAAGGAAACCAAAAAACCAATCACGCCCCCCCATTCCCCCGATGAATATCATGCGTGACGAACGGCCGCTCGTGCGTCGGCATCGCCAGCCATTCCGGATGCTTGAGCGTCTCGCGGATGTCGTCCAGCCCGCTGGTCCAGTGCTCGTTCATGGTCAGCAGACCGAACTGGTAATCCTTGGCATTGCCTTCGAAGGTCTTGTCGCGGTAGATGAGCTGGATCACGTTGCGCCGCGCGTCGCAAGCGTATTCGGCTGCCTTGCGGTACCAGTCGCTGTCGCGCTGCGCCTGCGGCACCAGTGCCATCACTTCGCTGAGCATGCGGCGGTAGTTCTGCTGCTCGCCCATGTAGTCGGTGATGGTGCGGGTGCGGCTGGAGTACTGGATGTCCTTCTGGCGCTCGGCCACGTCCAGCAGGTTGTGCGGCAGCTTGCCGCGCGCGCTCCACAGGTCGACCTGGAAGATCAGCGCGTCGCGGCGGGGCTGGGCGGTCAGCACCTCGGACAGCGGCGTGTTGGACACGAGGCCGCCGTCCCAGTAGAACTCGCCGTCGATCTCCACCGCGGGAAAGCCCGGCGGCAGGGCGCCCGAGGCCATGAAATGCTCGGCGGACAGCTTGCGGCGGGTGTTGTCGAAATAGGCGAAGTTGCCGGTGCGCACGTTGACCGCGCCCACCGAGACGCGCATCTCGTTGTGTTGGTGGTTGATGCGGTCGAAATCGGCGAAGCGCTCGAGCGTGGACTTCAGCGGCGAGGTGTCGTAGTAGCTGGCGGTGCCCGGTCCGCCCTGGTGCTCGAACAGCGTGGGCCACAGGCGCGGCTGGAAGAAGCCGCGCTGGCCTTCGAGCACGGCGCGGGCGGCTTCGATGCCGTCGAAGAAGACGCGCACCGGATCGGGCCAGTGCACGGCGCTCTCGGCGATCGCCTCGTAGGGCAGCAGGCTGGGCAGCCAGGGCTGGCGGCAGATGTATTCCCAGAACGCGCGCAACTGCTCGACGCGGCGCTCGGGCGCGTTGCCGGCAATGACCGCAGCGTTGAGCGCGCCGATCGAGATGCCCGCCACCCAGTTGGGCTGCACGCCGGCCTCGGCCAGGCCCTGGTACACGCCGGCCTGGTAGGAGCCGAGCGCGCCGCCGCCTTGCAGCACCAGCGCGCGCACCGTGTATTCGTGGTGCACCGGGCGTTTCTGCCCGGCGCCCTGGGGCGCGAGATCGGGCGGCGCGCAGCCGCCGGGCGGCAGGTAGTTGGGCTCCGGCGCCTTGGGCGCCTTCGCCTTTGCCGCGCGCTTCACCGCGGGCGCCGCGGGATCGGCCACCACGGCCGCCGCCGCGCCGGGCGCGCCGGATTCTCCGGGCGCGCCGTTTTTCCCGACCTTCGCTGCCATCTGATCCGCTTTCTGCCGACGTCCTACTGCCACGGCCTCTCCTTGCTCTGGTTCGTCCTTCAGGCTGCCGGCGGCGCGGCACCGCGTCGCCCGGCTGCCCCTGGAAGTTGTTTCAAAATGAAGCGAAGCGGTCCTGGCTAGGCGCGGGGCCGCAGACAGTACGACTGGTACTTGCCGTGCCCCGCAACGACGCCAGGATCTTCTTGAGACGACTTCCTACTGCATGTACCAGCCGTGGCTGACGATGAACGATTGCCCGGTCAGCGCCGCCGACGGGAACGCGCACAGGAACAGCGCGGTCTGGGCCACGTCGTCCACGGTGGTGAAGACGCCGTCGACGGTGCCGCCCAGCATCACGCGGCGGATCACTTCTTCCTCGCTGATGCCCAGTTCCTTGGCCTGCTCGGGGATCTGCTTGTCCACCAGCGGCGTGCGCACGAAGCCCGGGCAGATCACGTGCGAGCGCACGTTGTATTCCGCGCCTTCCTTGGCCAGCACGCGCGCCAGCCCAAGCAGCGCGTGCTTGGCGGCGACGTAGGCGGATTTCAGCGGCGAGGCTTCGTGCGAATGGACCGAGCCCATGTAGATCACGGTGCCGCCGCGCTTGTCCTGGTACATGTACTTGAGCGCGGCCTTGGTGGTCAGGAAGGCGCCGTCCACGTGGATGGCCTGCATCTTCTTCCAGTCGGAGAACGCGTAGTTCTGGATCGGGTTGACGATCTGGATGCCGGCGTTCGAGACCAGGATGTCGATATGGCCGAAGACCCTGGCGACCTCGTCGGTGGCGTTGTTGACGGCATCCTCGTTGGTCACGTCCATCGCCACGGCGATGGCGCGCCCGCCGGCGGCCTCGATGTCGGCGGCGGCTTTCTGCGCGGCCTCGAGATTCAGGTCGGCGATGGCGACCGCCGCGCCCTCCTTGGCCAGCAGGTCGGCGATGGCTTTGCCGATGCCGCTGGCGGCGCCGGTGACGATGGCGGTTTTTCCCTGGAGCTTCATGAAGACACCTCGTGTGATTGATGCGGGTTGGGCGCGGCGGGCGAGGCCCGCGGTGCGCGGAAGATCGGAAAGAGCGAAAGAAAATGAAAGGAACGAAAGACGAAAGGCCGGCGGGCGGGCCGCTCAGGCCAGGTAATCGAACACCACCTCGCCCAGGCCGAGCGTGAGGTCGGCCACGAAATGCTTCGCGCCGAGCACCTCCAGCACCGGCAGCGCGGACACCGGCGCCAGCGCGTGCGGCGACAGCGACAGCGCGGCCGGGCCGGTCCAGGCGCCCTTCATCTCCACGTCCTTGAGGAAGTAGCACACCAGCTCGCAGATGCGCGGCCTGCCGTCCACGTGCGGAATGACCTTGAGCAGGTAGTTCGGCGTGGTGGAGAGCGACAGGCCGAGCGCGTCCTTGTCGAGCTCGCGGTGCTTGTAGCCCATCGTGCCGGTGGCCACGCGCACCGGGCCGTAGTCGAGCGTGCCGACCAGGGTGTCGGTGTGGACCTCCAGCCTGGGGCTGGCGAGTTTCTTCGGGAAGCCCCACAGCTCGCGCCCGCCCGCCAGCGGCGGATGGTCGTCGAGGTACATGGCGTGGGTGTAGGTGGCGGGCTTGCCCTGGTAGGTGACGGGAATCACCTGGCCCGATTCGGTGTAGTCGCCGAAGCCGGTGGAGTCCGGCATGCGGATGAACTCGTAGTTGACCACCGCGTCGGCGATCTCCAGCGGTTCCGGCACCACCGCGCGCAGCAGCGCGGGATCGGTGCGGTAGGTGATGATGAAGAATTCCCGATGGATGAAGCGGTACGGGCCCATCGGATAGGCCGGACTGGTAAGCGGCATGGCGAATGCCTGCTCGCGGATCGTCTTGATGTCCATGCCAGCTAACCTCCTGAAGAGATGCTGCGCCGCCTTGCCGGGCGGCAAGGCGAATCGCTGGCGGCGGGCGGTCCCGGCCGGCCGGCGAGATCAGTCAGACCGGCGAATTTTCCGCGCGGTTCCCGTCATCTGCTGCATTGCGACAAAGCTTTGCAATGCAGCGGGCAACAGATCCCAGACTATACGCCGTAGCGCTGGCGATAGGCAGCCACGGCCTCGCGCGAGGCGCTCAGCGCGGGATCGCGGGAGGCGTCCAGGTAGGCGAGCAGGTCCTTGAGGCTGGCGATCGAGATGACGGGCACGCCATATTCGCGCTGTACATCCTGCACTGCGGAATGGGTGCCGACCTGCTCGGCGGTGCCGCTTTTCTCCATGCGGTCGAGCGCGATCAGCACCGCGGCGGGCTCGGCGCCGGCCGCGCGGATCATCTGCATCGATTCGCGCACCGAGGTGCCGGCCGAGATCACGTCGTCGACGATCACCACCTTGCCCTTGAGCTTGGCGCCGACCAGCGTGCCGCCCTCGCCGTGGTCCTTGGCTTCCTTGCGGTTGTAGGCGAAGCCCACGTCACGCCCGAGGCCGGACAGCGCCACCGCGGTGGCCGAGGCCAGCGTGATGCCCTTGTAGGCCGGCCCGAACAGCACGTCGAAGTCCACGCCCGAGGCCAGCAGGGTTTTCGCATAGAATTGCGCCACCTGGCCCAGCATCGCACCCTGGTTGAACAGGCCCGCGTTGAAGAAGTACGGCGACTTGCGCCCTGCCTTGGTCACGAATTCGCCGAAGGACAGCACGCCGGCGTCCAGCGCAAAACGGATGAAAGTCTGGCTGAGGTCGCCAGCGCCGGGCTGCGGCGTCGTCTGCTGCGTCATCTTTTCTCTCTGATTTCAAATTTCCCGAGATGTTACGGATTATCAGCGCCAACCTCAACGGCATCCGCTCCGCGGCCAAGAAAGGCTTTTTCGAATGGATGGGCAAGCAGGACGCCGACATGGTCTGCGTCCAGGAGCTCAAGGCCCAGTCCGCCGACATGACCGAAGCGTTCCTCGCGCCGCACGGCTACCACGGCTACTTCCACTACGCGGAGAAAAAAGGCTACAGCGGCGTCGGCCTCTATACCCGCCACAAGCCGGAGCGCGTGGTCACGGGCTTCGGCTGCGCCGAGTTCGACAGTGAAGGGCGCTACGTGGAGGTGCAGTATCCGCACCTGGCCGTGATCTCGGTCTACGTGCCGTCCGGCTCCAGCGGCGAGGAACGCCAGCTCGCCAAGTTCCGCTTCATGGCAGCCTTCCTGCCCCACCTGCTGCAGCTCAAGGCCAGCGGGCGCGAGATCGTGCTGTGCGGCGACGTCAACATCGCCCACAAGGAAATCGACATCAAGAACTGGAAGGGCAACCTGAAGAACTCGGGCTTCCTGCCGGAGGAGCGCAGCTGGATCGGGGAACTGTTCGACGTGCACGGCTACGTGGACGTGTTCCGCAAGCTCGACCCGCGGCCCGAGCAGTACACGTGGTGGAGCAACCGCGGCCAGGCCTACGCGAAGAACGTGGGCTGGCGCATCGACTACCACCTCGCCACGCCGAAGATCGCCGACACGGCCAGCGCCACCTCGATCTACAAGGACGAGAAGTTCAGCGATCACGCGCCGCTGTCGATCGACTACGATTTCCCGCTGTAAGAAACAGGCGGCTCCGCGCGGCGCCTACGCGGCGCGCACTTCTTCCAGCAGTTCCGGATGGCGCTCGAGCAGCTTGAGCAGCTTCACCAGCGCCAGCGGCGGCCGGGTCCGGCCGGTCTCGTAGCGCGAGAACGCGTTGACGCCGCCGCCGAAGATCTCGGCGGCCTCGCGCTGGTCCAGCGCGAGGCGCTTGCGCACGCCGGCGATGAATTCGGGATCGACGATGGCGGCGTTGACCTGCTTGTTGAATGCCACCACCGCTTCGCCGTAGCGGTCCTCCTGCCCCCGGTCGAGCACGATTTCGCCGCATGCCGGGCAGAAATCGCCGGAGACGGCCGGGATGAGCGTGGTTTCGCCCTTGTACGTGTAGGGCACGTCGCGCGTGTCGTGCACCAGTTCCGCGGCGCCGCATTCCGGACAGATCATGATTCCCACTCCTTGAATGACACGACCAGCACCGCATCGGTCACGGTCAGTTTCAGATAGAGCGCGCCCGCCGCGGTGACTGGCCGGTAGACGTCCTGCCATACCGTGTGATTCGCGTAGGTCGTCATGCTCTTGTAGAAGTCCGCCGGCGTCAGCGCAGCAACCACGGCAACGATTCCGTCCCGGTCGAACCCGAGCAGGCGGCCATGACGCGCGGCAGAGGCCGTCAGGCGCACCTGGTCCGCCTCGATCAGCGTCCTGACCACGGACAGCCGGCAATGCGGCCTATGTTTCTCCATGCGAATTTAACCTACTAGGTTATCGGGATCAAGGGATTCGCGCTGCGCCGCCGCATCAAGGCCCATCAAAGCCCATCAAGGCCCGCATCGACACCGCAGCGTCATCCCAACCTAGTTACAATGCTGGTTCCCGTCCGATTCCGGCATGGGAACCTTCGTATTTCCGAGTGAGTCCGCCATGGTTTTCAAAGTGTTCGTAGATGGTCAGGAAGGCACTACCGGCCTCCGGTTGCTCGACTATCTGTCCGGCCGTTCCGATGTGGAACTGCTGCGTATCGCCGATGACAAGCGCAAGGACCCGGCCGAGCGAGCACGATTCCTGAATGCCGCGGACGTCGCTTTCCTGTGCCTGCCCGACGTGGCCTCGCGCGAAGCCGTGTCGCTCGTGACCAATCCGGATACCTGCGTGATCGACGCCAGCACGGCGTTCCGCACCGCAGACAACTGGGCCTACGGCCTGCCGGAACTCACGCGCGGCCAGCGCGAGAAGGTCCGCGCGAGCAAGCGCATCGCGGTGCCGGGCTGCCACGCCAGCGCCTTCGTGCTGGCGGTGCGCCCGCTGGTGGAAGCCGGCGTGATGCAGGCCGACTACCCGGTCTCGGCGTTCTCGCTGACCGGCTACAGCGGCGGCGGCAAGCAGATGATCGCGGAGTTCGAAGCCGGCGGTAATCCGAAGCTGAACAGCCCGCGTCCCTATTCGCTGGGCCTGGCGCACAAGCACCTGCCGGAGATGCGCGTGCAGACCGGCCTGGCGCACGCGCCGATCTTCAGCCCGATCGTCGGCAACTTCCTCAAGGGCCTGGCCGTGACGGTGCCGGTGTACCCGGACCGCCTCGCGCGCAAGGTCACGCCGGAGCAGATCGCCGACATCTACCGCAAGCACTACGAAGGCGAGCAGTTCGTGCGCGTGATGCCGGTGGGCGACGAAGCCAACCTCGACGGCGGCTTCTTCGACGTGCAGGCCAGCAACGATACCAACCGCGTCGACCTGTTCGTGTTCGGCTCGGCCGAACGCATCGTGCTGATGGCGCGCCTGGACAACCTGGGCAAGGGCGCCGCCGGCGCCGCCGTGCAATGCATGAACGTGCATGTGGGCGCGGACGAGGCGACCGGGCTGCGCGCCTGAGTGGCGCCGTCCGGTTGTCCGGGGTAGATGAAAAAAGCCGGCCTCAGCCGGCTTTTTCATGGCTCGGACTCAACTGCCCGTGCGGACCACCACGCCCTTGAGCGCCACGCCGATATACGCGGCACCCTTGGCGCAGACATAGGTGCTGTCGCTGGCGGTCTCGTCGTTCTTCCAGTTGCTGCGGATGTCGACCACCGCGTTGCCGCCTTCCTTCATGGCGCGCTGCTGCAGCTCCTGCACGGCCTGCACGAAGGTGGTGGCGCACAGTTCCTCGTCTCCGGGCGGCGGCGCGGCGCCGGTGGCGCCGCTGTTGTCCACCGGCCGGCGGATGCGCTTGACGGTCTTGTAGGTCTGGCCGCCCTGCGCGTCGGGCAGCCGGTTGAAACCGAACAGCAGCCTGATCGACGGATCCACGCGCGACTTGGCCTCGGCCGAGGCCAGCGCCTTGTCGATCGGCTGGTTGAGCAACTGGTCGGCCGCCTGCGCGCTGGCGCCGGCCAGCAGCGCGCCGGCCATCAGGCTGATCCGCATCCATCGTTTCATATCCCGCTCCTTGCTCCGTGACATCACGAGAAAAGGCGGCACGGCGCCGCGCCGCGGGCCGCGCACATCTTCATCCTATGCGATGCGCCGCGCGGCGGAGGCCCTTGCCGCCCTACTTTTTCAGCGGCTTCTGGCGATCGTCGTCGCCGCTGTCCTCGGGGGCGCCGCCCAGGTTGGCCATGTTGGCTCGGTACTCGGGCAGCTTCGCCATGCTCGACTCGATCGCGCGCGCGTACAGCGGCAGCACCTCGGGCAGATGCTTTTCCAGCTCGGCGATGCGGGTGCGGCCGGAGGGATGGGTGGACAGGAACTCGGAGCCCTGCTGCGCCGGCGCCTTCGACACCATGCCCATCTTCTGCCACAGCGAGATCGCGGCGCGCGGGTCGAAGCCGGCGCGCGCGGCGATGTCCATGCCGACCAGGTCGGCCTCGGTCTCGTCGGCGCGCGAGAAACGCAGCGTGAGCAGTTGCGCGCTGGTGCCGATCGCCATGTTGCCGAGGTTGCCGAAGCCGAACAGTTGCGAGATCACGTTGGCGCCGAGGTTGGTGATCTCGGACTTGGCGGCGCGCTCGCGCGCGTGCTCCTGCAGCGCGTGGGCGATCTCGTGCCCCATCACCTCGGCGACTTCGTCGTCGGTGAGCTTGAGCTGGTCGAGCAGGCCGGAGTAGAAGGCGATCTTGCCGCCCGGCATGCAGAAGGCATTGACCTGCCTGGAGTTGATCAGGTTGACCTCCCACTTCCACTGCCGCGCGCGTTCGTTCCAGCGCGTGGTCTGCGGCAGCAGGCGCCTGGCGATGGCGCGCAGGCGGATCAGCTGCGGGTTGCCGTCCGGCGCCAGCGTGCGCTTGGACTGCGCCTCGGTCTTGATCTGCTCGTATTCCTGCGCGGCCTGCTGCTCGATCACCTCGACCGGCACGATCAGCCGCACCGGCGCGCCGCCGCGCTGCACGCGGATGCCGTCGTCCGGCTCGGCGTCCTGGGCCAGGGCCGCCGGCGCGCCGAACGCGGCCGAAGCCGCCAGCGCCAGCGCGGCGAACTGCCGCGGCATCGCCAGCCCGGCCTGGCGGGGGCGGTTCTGACAATGCTGGCAATCGGACATGGAGGATTCCCCGGAAGCGGTTTGCCGGACGTGGTTTGCAGGCTGGTTTGCAACAGGCGGCGCGGTCGCGCCGCGAAAGCGCCCGGCACCTGCCGGCCCGGCCGCAGCGTAATGCAATAATACACGGCGCCCCGCCTGGCCCATCGCCGCCGATTCATGACCTTCCAAGACTATCTCGACATTTTCCGCAACCGCCGCATCGGCGCCATGCTGACGCTGGGCTTCGCCTCCGGGCTGCCGCTGGCGCTCACCTCCGGGACCCTGCAGGCCTGGATGACGGTGGAGGGCCTCGACATCAAGACCATCGGCTTCTTCTCGCTGGTGGGCCAGGCCTACATCTTCAAGTTCCTGTGGGCGCCGCTGATGGACCGCTACACGCCGCCGCTGCTGGGCCGGCGCCGCGGCTGGCTGCTGGTCACGCAGCTCGGGCTGGTGCTGGGCATCGCCGGCATGGCCTTCTGCCCGCCGCGCGAGGCATTGTGGGCGCTGGCGGCGCTGGCCACGCTGGTGGCCTTCCTGTCGGCCTCGCAGGACATCGTGTTCGACGCCTACAGCACCGACGTGCTGCGCGCGCCCGAGCGCGGCGTGGGCGCGGCGGTCAAGGTGCTGGGCTACCGGCTGGCGATGCTGGTCTCGGGCGGGCTGGCGCTGTGGCTGGCCGACCGCGTGATGGGCTGGCAGCAGATGTACATCCTGATGGCCGGCCTGATGGGCATCGGCATCTTCTCGCTGTCGTGGGCGCCCGAGGCGGAATCGCCGGCGCGCATGCCGCGCTCCATCGAGGAGGCGATCCTCGGCCCGCTGCGCGACTTCTTCTCGCGCCCGGGCGCGTGGTGGCTGCTGCTGCTGATCGTGCTGTACAAGCTCGGCGACGCCTTCGCCGGCAGCCTGTCGACCACCTTCCTGATCCGCGGCGTGGGTTTTTCCGCCGGCGAGGTCGGGCTGGTCAACAAGACGCTCGGGCTGGCCGCCACCATCGTGGGCGCGCTGTTCGGCGGCACGCTGATGGTGCGCCTGGGGCTGTACCGCTCGCTGATGCTGTTCGGCATGCTGCAGGCGGTGTCCAACCTCGGCTACTGGCTGCTGGCGGTGACGCCGCCGCACCTGTGGAGCATGGGCGCCACCATCTTCGTGGAGAACCTGTGCGGCGGCATGGGCACGGCCGCCTTCGTGGCGCTGCTGATGACGCTGTGCAACCGCTCGTTCTCGGCCACGCAGTACGCGCTGCTGTCGGCGCTGGCCTCGGTCGGGCGCGTCTACGTGGGGCCCAGCTCGGGCTACCTGGTGGAGGCATTCGGCTGGCCGGCGTTCTACCTCAGCACGGTGGTGGTGGCGCTGCCGGGCGTGGCGCTGCTCTGGGCGATGCGCAACACCGTGCACCGCTACGAGGCCAGCGCGCGCGCCGCCGCCTGACACGGCGGGGCCGCCGGCCTTACTGCTTGTAGTAGACGATCTGGTGCGAGGTGGCGAGCAATTCGCCCTGCGGGCTCCAGATCTGCGCGCCCTGGTCGAAGAAGCCCTGGCGGAACACCTGCGCCTGGGCGCTGCCCAGCACGTGGCTGTCGCCGAGCGCGGCCAGCGTGGCGGCGTCGGCATGGAAATACGTGGTCAGCGACACCGTGCCGGCCGGCACGAAGCCGGCGCGCTTGAGGAAGATGCGCGGGTAGAAGGTGTCGCACCACGCCGCCATCGCGGCGAAGTCCGGCGTGCGCGCCGGCGCGTCGCGCAGCCAGAACTGCGTGAGGCTGTCGGGATGCTCGGTGCCGGGCTCGGCGCTCGGCTTGGCGCCGCGCACCGGGCGCAGCTCGTAGGCGTCGAGCCAGCGCACCGGCGCGAAGCCCGCCATCGGCGGCACGGCCTGCGCGGGCGGCACCTGCGGGAATGCCGCCTCGGCGCAGTTCCACGTCTCGCGGCGCACGGCGAAGAAGGCGGTGGCGGTGGTGGCCACCTCGTCGCCCTGGCGCAGCTCGATCGACCAGTGCTGGGTGTTGCGGTTGGTACGCACCGGGCGCGCCTCGATCACGAACGGCCCTGCCACGATCGGGCCGGCGAAGTTGACGGTCAGCGCGGACGGGTCGCCGAGCCGGGCCGGATGCCGGAGCGCGGCCTGCAGCAGCGTGGCCGCGGTGATGCCGCCGAACGGCCCGATCATGTTCCAGTACTCCGGCGTGGTGCGGCCGTGGAAGAGATTGCCGCCCGCGTGCTCCAGCGCGATCGCGTGGTCGAACGAGTGGACGGGCTGGCTGGCGGCTTGGGTGGCGGTCATGATGTCTCTGCGTATTATGTTTGAATCGATGCCGAAAAAAGTACGGTCGTTCGATAATACGCCAAAGCGCCGCGCGCTGCCGGCGCGCGCCGCCAGGGCCGGACGCGCCCGCTCAGGCTGCCGTCACACTACCTTCGCGCTACCGTCGCGCCGCCCTCAGGCGGCACACACCCGGTACACCGCCAGGCTGCCGCGCCAGTTCCGCCCCCAGTTGACCGTCACGCCTTCGTGCATCACCACGCGGTCCAGCACGCGCAGCCCGACCTTGGGCGCGAGCGCCTCGAAGTCGCTGATGGTCAGCACGCGCACGTTGGGCGTGTTGTACCACTGGTAGGGCAGCGCCTCCGACACCGGCATGCGGCCGCGGAACACCGACAGCCGGTGCGGCCAGTAGCCGAAGTTGGGAAACGACACGATGCATTCGCGCCCCACGCGCAGCGTCTCGCGCAGGACCTGCGCGGTGTTGTGGATGGTCTGCAGCGTCTGCGACAGGATCACCGTATCGAAGCTCTTGTCCTCGAACAGCGCCAGTCCGCCTTCCAGGTTCTGCTGGATCACGTGCACGCCCTTCTGCGCGCACGCCAGCACGCCTTCGTCCTGGATCTCGATGCCGTAGGCCTGCACGTCGAGCTCGTCCTGCAGCACGCGCAGCAGGCTGCCGTCGCCGCAGCCGAGGTCCAGCACGGTGGAATCGGGCTCGATCCAGCGCGCGATGGCGCGGAAGTCGGGGCGCAGCGCCAGGATGTTGGGGTTGGCAGCGGCGTTCATGCGCCAATCTCCTCGGCGATGCGCTGGTAGTAGGCGCGCATCAGGTTGTGGTAGCGCGCGTCGTCCAGCAGGAAGGCGTCGTGGCCGTGCGGCGCGTCGATCTCGGCGTAGCTGACCGGGCGCTTGTTGTCGAGCAGCGCCTTGACCAGCTCGCGGCTGCGGTTCGGCGCGAAGCGCCAGTCGGTGGTGAAGCTGGCCACCAGGAAGCTGGCGCGGGTCTGCGCCACCGCGCGCGTGAGGTCGCCGCCGAAGGCCAGCGCGGGATCGAAGTAGTCCAGCGCGCGCGTGATCAGCAGGTAGGTGTTGGCGTCGAAATACTCGGCGAACTTGTCGCCCTGGTAGCGCAGGTAGCTCTCCACCTGGAACTCGACGTCGAACGAGAAGCGGATGTCGTCGGTCTTGAGCTCGCGGCCAAATTTCTCGGCCATGTCCTCGTCGGACAGGTAGGTGATATGGCCGATCATGCGCGCCACGCGCAGGCCGCGCTTGGGCTTGACGTTGTGCGCGTAGTAGTTGCCGCCGTGGAAGTCCGGGTCCGACAGGATGGCGCTACGCGCCACCTCGTTGAAGGCGATGTTCTGCGCCGACAGCTTGGGCGTGGAGGCCACCACGATGCAGTGGCGCAGCCGGTCCGGGTACATCAGGCTCCACGCCAGCGCCTGCATGCCGCCGAGGCTGCCGCCCATTACCGCGGCGAACTGCGCGATGCCGAACTGGTCGGCCACGCGCGCCTGCGCGTTGACCCAGTCTTCCACCGTCACCACCGGGAACATCGCGCCGTAGGGCTTGCCGGTGGCCGGGTTGGGGCTCATCGGGCCGGTCGAGCCGAAGCACGAGCCGAGGTTGTTCACGCCGATGACGAAGAAGCGGTTGGTGTCGAGCGGCTTGCCGGGGCCGACCATGTTGTCCCACCAGCCCACGTCGTGCGGATCGTGCGCCGACACGCCCGCCACATGGTGCGAGGCGTTGAGCGCGTGGCACACCAGCACGGCGTTGGAGCGCGCGGCGTTGAGCGTGCCGTAGGTCTCGACCATCAGGTCGTAGTCGGCGATCGAGGTGCCGTTGCGCAGCTTCAGCGGCTCGGGGAAATGCATGCGCCGCGGCGTGACGATGCCGACCGAATCGGCCGGCGGTGCCAGCGTGGCAGGAGGCGTAGCTACGTCTGTCATGAAGTGGGCCCGCCGGGAGACGGGCGTAAAAAAACCCGACCGGCATTTGCATGGCCGTCGCGTGCGGTTGCGGTTTGCATTTGCACGAACGGTGGCGCAGCCAATCGGGTTTTGCGCGGGCCTTGTCGCCGCTTGCCGGTGCCTTGCGTGGCAGGGTACCGGCCCAACCTCTTTAGCCGCATTTATATTGGCCGCCGCGACATCCCGACAAGGGAACCGTGGCTGCCGCGCGCCCGCAAGCCAGTCATCAAATCGGCGCGACGCGCTTATTATAGAGCAAACGGCGCCGGCGCCGCCTGCCCCGCGCCGTTGTCCCTACTGCCAGCGAGCCTTGCCTTGACGAACCCGCCCAGCATCCTGGTCATCGAAGACGAAGCCGCGATCGCGGACACCATCCTCTACGCGCTGTCCACCGACGGCATGTCGGTGGCGCATTGCGCGCTCGGCGGTGCGGCGCTGGCGCGGCTGCGCGCGCAGGTGCCCGACCTGGTGATTCTCGACGTGGGCCTGCCGGACATCAACGGCTTCGAGGTCTGCCGCACGCTGCGCACGTTCTCCGACGTGCCGGTGATCTTCCTGACCGCGCGCCATGAAGAGATCGACCGCATCGTGGGCCTGGAGATCGGCGCCGACGACTACGTGGTCAAGCCGTTCTCGCCGCGCGAGCTGGCCGCGCGCGTGCGCGTGATCCTGCGCCGCGCCGGCACGCGCGCTACACCGCCGCCAGCGCCGCCAGCCGCCGCCGCCGCGCAGGGATTCACGCTCGATGCCGACGGCGCGCGCGTGGCCTGGTGCGGCCGGTGGCTGGACCTGACCCGCTACGAATACTTGCTGCTGTCGCTGCTGCTGCGGCACCCGGGGCGCATCTACTCGCGCGCGCAGCTGATGGCGCTGGTCTGGCACGATGCCGCCGATACCATCGACCGCACCGTCGACACCCACGTCAAGACCGTGCGCGCCAAGCTGCGCGCGCTCGATCCCGCCTGCGACCCGATCCGCACGCACCGCGGCATGGGCTATTCGCTCGCGGCCTGATCCCGCTCTCTCTTCCTTCGCGCCCACGCATGCACATCGGCCTTCGCATCTTCTTCGGCTTCTTCCTGATCGTCGGGCTGGCGGCCTTCCTCACGCTGCGCGTGTTCGTGCAGGAGGTCAAGCCGGGCGTGCGGCAGGCGATGGAGGACACGCTGGTCGACACTGCCCACGTGCTCGCGGTGCTGGCCGCCGACGACCTCAAGAGCGGGCATATCGCCGACGGCGCCTTCGCGCGGCGCCTGGCGCGGCTGCGCGAGGACAAGGTCGACGCCAACGTGTGGGGCATGCACAAGGACGCGGTCGGCTACCGCATCTACGTCACCGACGAGCGCGGCATCGTGCGCTTCGACTCCGGCGACGCCGGGACAAGCGCGACAAGCGCGACAGGCGCCGACTACTCGCGCTGGAACGACGTCTACCGCACCCTGCGCGGCCAGTACGGCGCGCGCAGCACGCGCGCCGACCCGGACGACGACGCCAGCACCGTCATGCACGTGGCCGCGCCGATCCGCGACGGCGGCCGGATCATCGGCGTGCTGACCGTGGCCAAGCCCAACGTGACGATGGCGCCGTTCATCGCGCGCAGCCAGCGCAAGATCCTGCTCAACGGCCTGCTGCTGATGGGCGGCGCCTTCGCCATCGGCCTGGCCTGCACGCTGTGGCTGGTGCACGGCCTGCGCCGCCTGCAGCGCTACGCGCGCGCGGTGGCGGCCGGCGAGCGCGCCGAGATGCCGCTACGCGGCGCCAGCGAGCTGGCCGAGCTGGGCCGCGCGGTGCAGGGCATGCGCGCGCGGCTGGAGGACAAGCAGTACGTCGAGCACTACATCCACACTCTCACGCACGAGATGAAAAGCCCGCTGGCGGCCATCGGCGGCGCGGCCGAGCTGCTGCAGGAGGACATGCCGGCGGCGGACCGCGGCCGCTTCGCCGCCAACATCGGCCGCCAGGCGCAGCGCCTGGAACAGATGATCCGCAAGCTGCTGGCGCTGGCCGCGCTGGAGCAGCGCCAGCGCCTGGAGACACGCGAGCGCGTGGCGCTGCTGCCGCTGATCGGGCAACTGCTGCAGGAGCTGGAGCCGCGCGCGCGCCAGCGCGAACTGTCGCTGCGCCTGCTGCCACCCGCGCAGCCGGACCCGGCCGTGGAAGGCGACCCGTTCCTGCTGCGCCAGGCGCTGGCCAACCTGCTGGAAAACGCGCTCGATTTCGCGCCGGCGGGCAGCGCGGTGGACATCTCGGTGGAGCAGGCCGGCGCCACCACCGCCGTGCGCGTGGCCGACCAGGGGCCGGGCATCCCGGACTACGCGCTGCCGCGCCTGTTCGAGCGCTTCTACTCGCTGCCGCGCCCGGGCGGCCAGGACAAGAGCACCGGGCTGGGGCTGTGCTTCGTGCGCGAGATCGCCACGCTGCACCAGGGCGCCATCGCGCTGGCCAACGGCGCGCGGGGCGGGGCCTGCGCCACGCTGACGCTGCCGTCGGCATAGCGCCGGCGGCGGCCGGTTCGCCACACATTCGGCTCGCCACACATTCGCTTCACACAGGCTTCCGCGGCGCCTCACACGGCGGCGGCACACTGGCGGCATTCTCATTGCCGAGCCCAAAGGAAACCGCCGCTCATGCCGACCTATCTCCATTGCGCCCCGCCGCTGGCCCTCGCGGCCGCGCTCGGCCCGCGCCGCGTGCCGGCCGGCCTGCTGGCCGCCGGCGTGGCGGCCAGCGTGCTGCCGGACCTGGACATGCTCACCGTCTGGTACGCCGGCGTGCACTACGACACGGTGCTGGGCCACCGGGGCCTGACGCACTCGATCGGCTTCGCGCTGGCACTCGGCCTGCTGGCCGCGCTGGCGGCGCGGCGCCGCGGCTGGCGGCCCGGCATCGCGTTCCTGTTCGTGGCGGCGAGCGCCGTGTCGCATCCGCTGCTGGACCTGCTCACCGACCGCGGCATCGGCTCGGCGCTGTTCTACCCGCTGACGGACCGGCGCGTGAACCTGCCGTGGCGGCCATTGCCGCTGTCGGCGGCGGGCCTGTTCGGCGTGGCGCGCCTACGGCTCGAATGCCTGTGGATCGGCCTGCCGCTGCTGGCGGCGGGCACGCTCGGCGCCGGCCTGCGGCTGTGGCTGGAGCGCGCGGGGCTGGCGCGGCGTCCCGCGCTGGCCAAGTGAGGCCCGCATGAGACCGGCCACCGGCGCGGCCCTGGCCGCCACCAACCGCATCGACCGCTTCCTGACCGCGCCGCGCCCGGCGCTGGCGCTGGCGGGCACGCGGCGCGCGCTGTGCGAATTGCTCGCCTTCGGCATCAAGGAAGCGCGCGCCTGCCTGTTCGCCGGGCTGTTCTTCCTGGCGGTGTTCGCGGTGCCGCGCGGCGGCTGGCTGGGCATCCCGCGCTACGACCTGCTGCTGGCCGCGGCGCTCGCCATCCAGGCGGCGATGGTGTGGGCGCGGCTGGAAACCGTGGACGAGCTCAAGGCCATCAGCCTGTTCCACGTGGTGGGCTTCGCGCTGGAGGCGTTCAAGACTTCCGGCGGCATCCAGTCGTGGAGCTATCCCGACTTCGCCTACACCAAGGTGCTTGGCGTGCCGCTGTTCGCGGGGTTCATGTACGCGGCGGTGGGCAGCTACATCATCCAGGCCTGGCGCATCCTCGGCGTCAGCGTGCGGCACCATCCGCCGCACTGGATGGCGGCCGCGATGGCGGTGCTGGTGTATGCCAACTTTTTCACGCACCACTATATCGGCGACTACCGCTGGTACCTGGCCTGCGGCATCTGCGGCCTCTACGCGCGCGCCACGGTGCGCTTCCGCCCGCTCGACCGCGAGCGCGGCATGCCGCTGCTGCTGGCCTTCGTGCTGATCGGGCTGTTCGTCTGGATCGCCGAGAACATCAGCACCTTCTTCTCGGTATGGCGCTATCCCGACCAGCTCGGCGCGTGGTCGGCGGTGCACGTGGGCAAGTGGAGCTCGTGGTCGCTGCTGATCGTGATGACCTTCACCATCGTGGCCAACCTCAAGCACATCAAGGCCAGCATCCACGTACCGCGCTGATCGCGGCGGCTCAGCCCAGCAGCACGCGCAGTTGCGCGTCGGCGTTCTCGCTGGGCAGCTTGCGGAAGCCGCTCTTGGCGTAGCGGTGCCACTGGCCCTGCACCGCCGCCACGATCAGCGCGGCGCGCACCGGCACGTCGGCGTCGGCCGGGAAGGCGCCCTGGCTGATGGCGACCTTCAGGCACTGCCGCAGCGAGGCCTCGATGCGGTCCACCAGCTGGTTGATGCGCTCCTGCAGGCGGTCGTGCTCGCCGACCAGCGCCTCGCCGGTCAGCACGCGCGTCATGCCGGGGTTCTTCTCGGCGAACGACAGCAGCATGCGCACGATGGCGTGCGCCTGGCGCAGGCCGTTCTCTTCCTGCGTGGTGATCTGGTTGATGAGGCCGAACACGGTCTGCTCGATGAAGCCGATCAGGCCTTCGAACATCTGCGCCTTGCTGGCGAAATGGCGGTACAGCGCCGCCTCCGACACGCTCAGCTTGGCGGCCAGCGCGGCGGTGGTGATCTTCTCCCCGCGCGGCACTTCCAGCATGCCGGCCAGCGTCTGCAGGATCTGCACGCGCCGCTCGCCGGGGCGCGGCCGCTTGCGCACCGGCGCCCCGTCGGCGCCCGCGGCCGGCGCGCCGGCGGCCGCGGTGGTGCCCGCGGTGGTGCCGGCATTGCTGCCTGAAGCGGCGCCCGAGGGGCGCCCATTGCTCTGCATCATGACCCGATTCCCCGCATTCTTTGTTTGAGTTGATGCATGGATTGTACTTTTACGTCCACATAGCCGGGACGATTTACGATGCGCGCGCGCACCCGCGGCGCCGAAGCGGGCAGCGCCTGGGGCGCGGTGCCGCCCGCCGCGCCCTGCGCGGCCGCGGCCGGCGGGTCCTGCGTCTCGGCCGCCACCAGCGTCACCGAGCGCTCCTGCGCGGCGTGGCCGGCGCGCTGGCGGTCTTCGGCATCGAGCGTGCTGCGCAGCACGGCGTCGCCGCTCACGCCGGCCACCGCGGCATCGGCCGGCAGCGGCACCGCGTGCGGGCGCGACGGCGCCAGCGTGCGCAGATAGCCCGTCACCCAGGCGGTGCGGATGCCGGTGCCGGCGTAGCGCTTGAGGTGGGACAGCGTGTCTTCCACCAGCACCGCGCGGTGCGGCGCCACGCCGTGCTGGGCCAGCAGCCGGCGCAGCATGCGGCGGTCGGGCTTGGGCCGCAGATGGCCGTGCACCCACATGTCCTCGACCGCCACCACGCGCTCGAAGCAGTGCGCGATGCCGGCCACGCGCAGCACCGCGCGCGCGTACTGCGCGGGCGCGTTGGTGACGAGGATCTTGCGGCCCGGCAGGCGCATCAGGTGCGCGGCCAGCCCGCGCTGCACGCGCACCATCTGCGCCAGCTCGGGAAAATCGTGCGCGGCGCGCAGGAAGTCGGCCGGGTCCACGCCGTGGTGGCGGATCATGCCGAGCAGCGTGGCGCCGTAGCGCTGCCAGTACTTCACCCGCACCTCGCTGGCGGTGGCCTCGTCGCAGCCGATCACGCGCGCCACGTACGCCGTCATCAACCGGTTGATGGCCGGGAAGATCGCGTGCGAGGCGTCGTGCAGCGTGTTGTCGAGATCGAACAGCCAGACGGTGCGGCCGGAATTGTCGCCGGCGGGGCGGCGGCGGCGCGCACCGCGCAGGCTGGGGCGCGGGGTCTGGGTTGGTGTCGGCACGCGGGAAGGGAAGGAAGGCAGGACCGGCAGCGCGCGGCGCGCGCGGCCGGCGGACGCCGCTCAGTGCGAGCGGATCATGGTGCCGAACGCCTGTTCAGTCAGGATTTCGAGCAGCAGCGAGTGTTCGATGCGGCCATCGACGATGTGCACCGAGTTGACGCCGCTCTTGGCCGCGTCCAGCGCCGACGAGATCTTGGGCAGCATGCCGCCGGAGATGGTGCCGTCGGCGAACAGCTCCTCGATCTCGCGCGCCGACAGGTCGGTCAGCAGGTTGCCGGCCTTGTCCATCACGCCCGGGATGTTGGTCATCATGACCAGCTTTTCGGCCTTGAGGATCTCGGCCATCTTGCCGGCGACCACGTCGGCGTTGATGTTGTAGGCCTGGCCGTCGTCGGAGAAGCCGATCGGCGAGATCACCGGGATGAAGGCGTCGTCCTGCAGCGCCTTGACCACGGCCGGGTTGATGGCCTCGATGTCGCCCACGTAGCCGATGTCGATGAAGGCGCCCGGGTTCTCGCGGTCCGGCATCTTCAGGCGCTTGGCGCGGATCAGGCCGCCGTCCTTGCCGGTCAGGCCCACGGCCTGGCCGCCGTACTGGTTGATCAGCATGACGATGTCCTGCTGGACCTCGCCGCCGAGCACCCACTCGACCACTTCCATCGTTTCTTCATCGGTCACGCGCATGCCCTGGATGAAGGTGCCGACCTTGCCGACCTTCTTCAGCGCCTCGTCGATCTGCGGGCCGCCGCCGTGGACCACCACCGGGTTCATGCCGACCAGCTTGAGCAGGATCACGTCGCGCGCGAAGCCGTGCTTGAGCTTTTCCTCGGTCATGGCATTGCCGCCGTACTTGACCACGATGGTCTTGCCGTGAAACTTGCGGATATAGGGCAGCGCCTCGGCAAGGATTTCGGCCTTGAGGGCGGGGGCGATGGCGGCCACCGCAGTTGCGGCAGGCCCGGGGTTGTCGGCGTTCATGGCAAGGGACATCCGTGAGATTCAACAGGTATCATGGCGGTTCTGGCCGGCGGCAGGCAGGCGCGTCATGGGCATCGTGCCCCTGACAAGCCACCTCCGGCCGCGGCAGGCGCCGATTTTACAAGAAACCGGAGCGCACGCGAGCGGACCGTGGCGCAGCGGGGGCACAAGGCCGGCACATGCGTCCTGCGGCGCACCATGACGTCCCCTCCACGCAACAGTCCAGCCGGCGATCTGCCCGCCGGTCGCGCACAAGTCTCGCTACACATTAGAACAGCGGCATGACAAAGAGCCTGCACCCTGACAAACCCGGTGCCCTGCGCACCGACAGGCGCCGCCCGGGCACCGCAGACAATGCCGGCAAGCCCGGCGCCGCGCCGTGAGCGACCCGGCCACCGTGCTGACCGGCCAGCTGCGCCCGGTCGAGCATTGCAGCGCCTGCGGCGCCGGCTTCGTGTGCGGCTACGCGGCCGGCCTGCCGCAGTGCTGGTGCGCCAGCCAGCCGCTGCTGCCGGCGCGGCTGATCGTGCCGGGCCGGCACTGTCTGTGCCCGGCTTGCCTGGCCAGGCGCCGCGCGGCCGCCGAAGCGGCACCCGGCGCCACCTGAGCGGCGGGCCTGCCGCGGCGCCCCGCGCAAAATATTGCGCAACGAATTTCCATTTCCCATTCATGCGGCTACTATTCGCCCCATGAATGATCTACGTGCAATCGACCTGAACCTGCTGGTGGTGCTGGAAGCGCTGCTGGCCGAACGACATATCTCGCGCGCGGCGCTGCGCCTGCACCTGAGCCAGCCGGCCGTCAGCCACGCGCTGGGCCGCCTGCGCCAGTTGCTGGACGACCCGCTGCTGGTGCGCGGCCAGGGCGGGCTGGTGCCGAGCCCGCGCGCCCACGAGCTGGCCGGGCCGCTGGCCGAGGCGCTGGCGCAGGTGCGCATCCTGCTCGGGCCGACGGGCTTCCAGCCCGCCACGGCGCGCCGCAGCTTCCGCCTGGCCATGTCCGACTACGGCGCGATGGCGCTGCTGCCCGGCCTGCTGCGCGCGGTGCGCAAAGCCGCGCCGGGTATCGACCTGGTGGTCTCGCAGGCCAGCCGCGAAGGCATGGTGGCCAAGGTGGCGGACGGCGAGATCGACCTCGCGCTGGGCGTGTTCGAGGCGCCGCCCGAAGGCATGCGCGGCGCGCCGCTGTTCGAGGAAGCCTATGCCTGCATGGTGGATGCGGCCACGGTGCGCGGCCAGGGCAAGCTGGACCAGGTGGCTTACCTGGCCCGCTCGCACGTGCTGGTGTCGGCCCACGGCGAGCGCGTGGACGCCATCGACGCCGCGGTGGCCAAGGCCGGCGGGCGGCGCAAGATCGCCTGCGTGCTGCCCCACTGGAGCGTGGCGCCGGCGCTGATCGCCGGCACCAACCTGGTCCTGACCACGGCGCGCCGCAGCCTGGCCGCGTTCGAGGACGACGCGCGCTTCGCGGTGTTCGAGCCGCCCTTCGCGCTGCCGGGCTTCACCTTCAGCCTGATCTGGCACGACCGCACCGACGCCGACCCGGGCCAGACCTGGCTGCGCGAGCGCGTCAAGGCGGTGGCGGCCGGCGACGAGCCCGGCGACGCGATCAGCCTGCGCCGCTGAGCCGCGCCGGACCGCTGACCGGACCGCCGGAGCGCGCAACCGCCGGCCGGAGCCGGGACTTCAATTTCAGTGCTTGTGGTCGCCGTGCGCGCCGGCCGCGGGCGCGCCGGCCCCGAGGTCGCGCACCTCGGCGTCCACCTTCTCCTCGATCACCTTGCCGCCCTGCTCGATCCTGAGCGTCAGCGGCACGGTGTCGCCCTTCTTGAGCGGCGCCTTGAGGCCCATCAGCATCACGTGGTAGCCGCCCGGCTTGAGCTCCACGTCCTGCATGCGCGGCAGGTCCAGCGCGCCGACCGCGCGCATGCGCATGACGTTGCCGTCCATCTTCATTTCATGGACCTCGGCGGTGGCCGCGGCGGGCGTGCTCACGCCGACCAGTTTGGCCGTCTCGTGCGCGTGCAGGGTCATGAACACGCCGGTCGCGGTCTGCGCCGGCACGGTGCCGCGGGCCCAGGCGTTGCTGACGTCGACCTGCGCGAAGGCCGTGCCCGAACAGAGCGCGGCCAGCACGGCAGCGGCGGCGGGCAGGGCGGCGAGGAATCTGGCTTGCATGGGAATCTTCTCCACTGAACTTCACTTGCGTCGCAAAGGCGCCATTAGACCATGCCGGCGCGGGCGGCGTGGCCGGCGCCGGCGGTCAACGAACCAGTCTGGCAGCGCGCCGCGGGGTGGCCAATGCGGCACGGTGTCGCATAATGCGGGCCCGCGCCGCGCCATTGTTAAACTCGCGGCATGGATACCTCCTCCGCCGTGCCGCCCGGCCCGGCCTCTCCCGCCGCCGCGTCCGCCGCTGCCGCTGCCGCCGCGGCGACCTCCGCCCGCACCGGCCCGCTGCGCCACAACCTGGTGAGCCTGCGCCGCCTGTTCTGGCTGCGCTGGGCGCTGCTCGGCGGGCAGGCGCTGCTGCTGGTGTCGTGCGAGGCGGTGGCCGGCGTGATCCTGCCCTACAGCCCGCTGCTGGCCATCCTCACGCTGCAGACGCTGTTCAACCTGCTGACCGGGCTGCGCCTGCGCCACCAGCGCGGGCGCGGCGCGCGGCCCAGCGACGCCGAGCTGATGGGCCAGCTGCTGGTCGACCTGACCGCGCTGTCGGCCGCGCTGTTCTTCACCGGCGGCGCGACCAACCCGTTCGTCTCGTTCTACCTGCCCGGCCTGGCCATCGCCGGGGCGGTGCTGCCGTGGCGCCTCGTGGTGGTGCTGGCCTTCTACGCAATGGCCTGCTACAGCGTGATGCTGATCGAGTACGTGCCGCTGAACCTGCACAACCCGGACAACGCCATCACCTACCACCTCGCCGGCATGTGGCTGAACTTCGTCGTCAGCGCCACCATGATCGCGGTGTTCGTGGCGCGCCTGTCCAACGTGCTGCGCCAGCGCGACGCCGAGCTCAACCTCGCGCGCGAGCAGTTGCTGCGCGACGCGCGCATCGAGGCGCTCAATGACCAGGCCGCCGCCGTGGCGCACGAGATCGGCACGCCGCTGGCCACGCTCGCGGTGATCGCGGGCGAGCTGCGCGCCGATGCCGCCGACGCGCGCCTGGGCGCCACCCCGGTCAACGCCTACCTGCCCGACCTGCAGACCGTGGAGCAGCAGCTCGACCTGTGCAAGTCGATCCTGGCGCGCCTGCGCGACGACCACCAGACCGCCGCGCCGCAGCGCGTGGACGCCTGGCTGGACGGCTTCGTCGAGCGCTGGCAGTTGCGCCACCCGCATGCGCGCCTGGAAGCCAGCGCCATCGGCGAGGCCGCCGCGCTGCCGGTGGAGGCCGCGCGCGTGGGCCAGATCCTGACCATCCTGCTCGACAACGCCGCGCGCAGCCAGCTCGCCGCCGGCCACGCGCAGGTGCCGCTGCGCCTGGCCATCGTGCTCGACAAGCAGGAGGGCCAGCCCACGCTGACCTTCCGCGTCACCGACCGCGGCCTCGGCATCCCGCCGGCGCAGCGCGCGCGGCTCGGCGAGGCGCCCATGAGCAGCATGCACGGCGGCCAGGGCATCGGCGCCTACCTGGCGCAGAGCGCCGCGCTGCAGATGGGCGGATGGCTGGCCTGGCACGACCACCACGAAGGCGGCACCGTGGCCGAGCTGCACCTGCCCGAGCCTGCCGCCGCGCCGCCCGAAGCCCAACCGATTGCCTCACCCGCGGCCCCATCCACGGCCGCACCCACGACAACGAGCCAGCCATGACCGACGCCTCCCACGACCCCGCCGCCACGCAGCAGCCCGGCACCGGCGATGCCGGCCCCTTCCTGGTCATCGACGACGATGCCGTGTTCGCCGGCGCGCTGGCGCGCGCGCTCACGCGCCGCGGCTACGCGGTGCAGATCGCGCATACCGGCGCGCAGGCGCTCGCGCTGGCCGCGCAGACGCCGTTCGCCTACATCACGCTGGACCTGCACCTGAGCGCGCCGCCCGAGGCCGGCAGCACCGCGCCGGCGGAATCCGGCCTGCACCTGGTCGGGCCGCTGCGCGCGGCCCTGCCGGACGCGCGCATCCTGGTGCTGACCGGCTACGCCAGCATCGCCACCGCGGTGGCGGCGGTCAAGCATGGCGCCGACGAGTACCTGGCCAAGCCGGCCAATGTGGATTCGATCCTGACCGCGCTGATGGCGGGGGTATCGGAAGACGCGGCCGAAGCCGCGATGGAAGAGCCGGTGCCGCTGTCGGTGGCGCGCCTGGAGTGGGAACACATCCAGCGCGTGCTGGCCGAGCACGACGGCAATATCTCGGCCACCGCGCGCGCGCTCAACATGCACCGGCGCACGCTGCAGCGCAAGCTGGGCAAGCGGCCGGTCTCGCGCTAGCGCGCTGATGCACTAGCGCGGCGCGCGGGCCGCGCGCGGCATCGTCAGAGCCGCAGCTGGACGTAGTCCCAGTCGAGATCGTCTTCCCGCACCGGCTGCTGCGCCACGCGCAGCGCGTCGCTGGCATGGCGGTCGGCGCGCGAGCCGAGGTCGCCGGCCTCGACCGCCAGTTCGGCGGCGGGCGGCACGGCGGCGGCGCGCGTGCCGGCTTGTGTCTCGGTGCGCGTTTCAGTGCGTGTTTCAGTGTGCGTGTCGGTGCGCGTGCCGGTGTGTGTGTCGGCGGCGGCGCGGATCGCGGCGGGCGTGGCCAGCGCCGCATGCGGCGCGACATCGGGGCGCGCGCACAGGAACAGGGTGGCGGCGGCCATGCCGCCCAGCACGGCGAAATAGGACAGCAGCTCGCGTTTCATTTCGGTCCTCCTGCCTGATCGGTTTGCGGTTGTTGTCATGAAGGCCGCCGGCGGCATGGCCGGCAGCCTCCGTGGAACGACCCGCCGCGGGGCCGTGGAGATGACCTGCGCCGCTACACCGTCAAGTTCCCGCCGGCCGGAGCGCGGCGCGGATGGCTGGTGAGAGCGGCAAGCCGGCTCCCCAGGGGGGAGAGCCGGCCGCCACTTTGTCATCGCACGGCAGCGCTTGCCAGCGCGCTTACCAATGCTTACGGTCCTTACCAGCGCGTGTCACGCTCCCACGCTTTCATTTCATCCTCGACACGTTCCTTGGTATAGCCGTACCGTTCCTGGATGCGGCCGGCAAGCTGGTCGCGCTTGCCCTGGATCTGCGTGAGGTCGTCGTCGGTGAGCTGGCCCCACTTCTCCTTGATCTTGCCCTTGGCCTGATCCCACTTGCCTTCGATCTGATCCCAGTTCATGGTTGCTCCTTGGTCGCGATTGCGGTGGACGGGGGCGCCGCGGCGCGGCTGGCCGGCCCGGTTGCTGCTGGTTTCGGTGCTGGTTTCGGCGCCGGTTTCAGCGTTGGTTTCAGGTTACTTGGCGTACCTGGCCTGCACGTTGGCCTGGCACTTGTCCTTGGCGTCGCCGGACAGCGCGTCGCACTTTTCCTTGTCGGCCTTGTAGCTGGCGTCGACGGTGTCCTTCCTGGCGTCGCGGCGCGCCTCGGCCACGTCGGTGCTGGTGCCGGTGGCGGCGGCCTTGTCGACCTTGGCCGCGCCGAGCGCCTGCTCGTGGGCGGCCTTGGCTTCCTTCACGCACACGTCCTTGTCGTTGCCCTTGCGGTCGTCGCACTTTTCCCTGGCGACGTCGTAGTCGGCGTCGGCCTTGACCTTCTCGGCCTTGGCGCGGGCCTTCGCGGTGCCGTCGCGGGTGGCTTCGGCGTTGGCCTTGGCCACGTCCTGGTCGCGCCTGGCCTCCTTCACGCACACGTCCCGGGCGTTGTCCTTGAGGCTGTCGCAGCGGGCCCGCGCGGCCTTGTAGCCGGCGTTGGCCGTCTTCACGGCGGCGTCATAGTCCGCCCTGGATCCCGGCGCGCCCTGGGCCAGCGCATGACCGGCGGGGGCGGCGATCATCATCGAACATGCTGTGGCAATCAGCCATTTCTTCATCATGTCATGCTCCTTTTCAGTGACGGCATGGCGTGGATGGCGGCTCCGGCCTGCGGTCCGCTCTGGCCCACACCGTATGAACAGGTTACGCAGCAAGCCCGCGCGCAAGCAGGCGTGCGGCTCCGAAAGCCGCGTCAGACGATTCCCACAGTTGGCATAGGCAGGCCCCAAATGCGGATCGCCCCGCGTGGAGCGTGTCCACGCGGGGCGATCGGGGCTGGCTGCCGGGGCGGCGGCTTACAGCACGTAGCGCGACAGGTCCTCGTTGCCGGCGAGGTCGCCGAGCCGCTCATCGACATAGGCGGCGTCGATGGTGACGGTCTCGCCCGACGACCTGGCGGCGTGGAAGGACAGGTCCTCCAGCAGCCGCTCCATCACCGTGTACAGGCGGCGCGCGCCGATGTTCTCGACCTTCTCGTTGACCGAGAACGCGATCTCCGCGAGGCGGCGGATGCCGTCCGGCGCGAACACGAGCTGGACCTGCTCGGTGCCGAGCAGCGCCTGGTACTGCTTGGTCAGGCTGGCGTCGGTCTGCGTCAGGATGGCTTCGAAGTCGGACACCGACAGCGACTCCAGCTCGACGCGGATCGGGAAGCGGCCCTGCAGTTCCGGGATCAGGTCGCTCGGCTTGGACAGGTGGAACGCGCCAGAGGCGATGAACAGGATGTGATCGGTCTTGATCATGCCGTACTTGGTGTTCACCGTGGTGCCCTCGACCAGCGGCAGCAGGTCGCGCTGCACGCCCTGGCGCGACACTTCTCCGCCGCCCACTTCGCTGCGGCTGGCGATCTTGTCGATCTCGTCCAGGAACACGATGCCGTTCTGCTCCACGTTGGCCACCGCCTTGTGCTTGAGCTCCTCGTCGTTGAGCAGCTTGGCGGCTTCCTCGTCGATCAGCAGCTTGAACGCTTCGGCCACCTTCATCTTGCGGCGCGCCTTCTTGCCCTGGCCCAGGCCCGCGAACATGGTGCGGATCTGCTCGGTCATGTCTTCCATGCCCGGCGGGCCCATGATGTCCATGCTGGGCGTGCCGGCGGAGACCTCGAGCTCGATTTCCTTGTCGTCGAGCTGGCCTTCGCGCAGCTTCTTGCGGAACACCTGGCGGGTGTTGGAATCCTTTTCCTCGGGCTGGTTGAAGCCGATGTCGCGCGGCGGCGGCAGCAGCACGTCGAGCAGGCGGTCCTCGGCGGCTTCCTCGGCCTTGGTGCGCACCTTCTTCATCTCGGACTCGCGCGCCTGCTTGACCGCCATCTCGGCGAGATCGCGCACGATGGTGTCCACGTCGCGGCCGACGTAGCCCACTTCCGTGAACTTGGTCGCCTCGATCTTGATGAAGGGCGCGTCGGCCAGCTTGGCCAGGCGGCGCGCGATCTCGGTCTTGCCGACGCCGGTCGGCCCGATCATGAGGATGTTCTTCGGGGTGATTTCCTGGCGCAGGGGCTCTTCCACCTGCTGGCGGCGCCAGCGGTTGCGCAGCGCGACGGCCACCGCCTTCTTGGCCTTGTTCTGGCCGATGATGTGCTTGTCGAGTTCGGAAACGATTTCCGACGGGGTCATGGTATGCGGCATGGTATCCGTTCAAGAAAGGAGACGCGCAGGCCTCGCGCCGGCGGCGGCGCGGGGGCCGGCCGACGCTTATTCCAGCGTCTCGATGACGAAGTTGGTGTTGGTGTAGATGCAGAGCTCGCCGGCGATGCCGAGCGACTTTTCCACGATGTCCCTGGGCCCGAGGTCGGTGTTCTCCACCAGGGCCTTGGCCGCCGACTGGGCGTAGACGCCACCCGAGCCGATCGCGGCGATGCCGCCTTCGGGGTCGAGCACGTCGCCGTTGCCGGTGATGACCAGCGTGGTGTCGCGGTCCGCCGTGATGAGCATGGCTTCGAGCCGGCGCAGCGCGCGGTCCGAGCGCCAGTCCTTGGCGAGGTCGACGGCGGCGCGGGTCAGGTTGCCCTGGTATTTCTCGAGCTTGGCCTCGAAGCGGTCGAGCAGCGAGAACGCGTCGGCCGTGCTGCCGGCGAAGCCGACCAGGACCTTGCCGTTATAGATGCGGCGCACCTTGCGCGCCGTACCCTTCATGACGACATTGCCGAGAGTGACCTGACCGTCACCGCCGAGCGCAACCTGGTTGCCGCGCCGCACGCTGACGATGGTAGTGCCGTGATACTGTTCCATGATGCCTTCGCGAGAATATGTCTGGGGGCTACTTGGCGACGGTAGCAACGAATTCAAGGGCCGCGGCGGCGACGCCCCGACCGGCTGCCGGACGGCGGCACCAGACCAATATAGACGAGCGCCGCGCGGCGCAGCGGACAGGCCGGGCCGCCAACGGGCCAGCCCGGCAGACCCGGCGGGATGCCGGCCGGCCGCGCGGGAACGGCGCAAGAGCGGTGCAGAAGCGGCGCAAAAGCAAAAAGGCCACGCGTCGCGCGTGGCCTTTTCTTCATTCCGGCTGGCCGGAGGCTCAGTCGGCGTACACCCCGGCCTTCTTGATGACCGGCGTCCACTTGCCGATTTCGGCGGTCAGGAAGGTCTTGAGCGAATCCGGCGTGGCGCGCTGGGCCGGCACCGCCTCGGCGCCCAGCTCGGCCATCTTGGCGCGGAAGTTGGGGTCGGTCACGGCCTTCTGCAGCGCGGCGGACAGCTTGTCCACCACCGGCTTGGGCGTGCCCTTGGGCGCGTACATGGCGTGCCAGATCTTCACTTCCACGCCGGGCAGGCCCTGCTCGGCCGCGGTCGGGATGTCCTTGAACGCTTCCACGCGGCGGCTCTGCATGGCGGCGTAGGGCTTGAGCGAACCGGCCTTGAGCTGGCCGGCGATATTGGTGGTCTGGTCGCACATCAGGTTGACCTGCCCGCCCAGGATGTCGGTCAGCGCCGGCGCCGTGCCCTTGTAGGGCACCGTGGTCAGCTCGGTCTGGATCGCGCTCTGGAACAGCAGTCCGCACAGGTGCGAGGCCGAGCCGATGCCGGCGTTGGCCAGCGACAGCTTGGCGGCGTTGGCCTTGATGTACGGCAGCAGGTCCTTGAAGTTGTTCGGCGGCAGGTTCTTGTTGCCGACCATCACCATCGGCACGTCGGCGATCTCGCCCACGGTCTCGAAGTCCTTGAGCGGATCGAAGCCGAGGTTGCGGTACAGCGCCGGCGCCGTCGACATGCCGATGTGGTGGATCAGGATGGTGTAGCCGTCGTTCTTGGACTGGGCGACCTTCTTGGCGCCGATGGTGCCGCCGGCGCCGCCGAGGTTCTCGATCACCATCGTGGTGCCCAGGTGCTTGGACATGATCATCACCAGCTCGCGCGCGACCTTGTCGGTCGGGCCGCCCGCCGCGAACGGCACCACGGCCGAGACCGGCTTGCTGCCCGGGAATTCCTGCGCCTGCGCGCCCGCCTGCGTGCCCATCACGCCCACCGCCAGCGCGGCTGCGACAAATTGTGCAACTCGTTTCATGCTATCTCCTGGATACCCGCCTCATTCCCCGTTTGGCGCCGTCCCGGCCGGAGCGGCGCGCCCGTCCTCGCGGACGGAGCGCGGCCGTTCCCGCGCCGCCGTCCCGATCCGAGCGATCCCGACGGCGGCGCCGACCATGACACGGGCACGGCGCACCGGCCCGCGGCAAGGGCCGCGCAACCGGAGCGCAATGCTATCAATGCCGAAAAATGCCAAATATCCGGAAAAACCCGCGAAGACATTTCCATCGCCGCTTAAAAGTCGGTTTCCGGCCCACCCTGGTCGCGCCGGGGCCGGCCCGGACAATCAGCGGAAGAAATCGAGCATGTCCTGCTGCAGCAGCGCCGGCGCTTCCTCCGGGATGTAGTGCCCGCACGGCAGCGCCTGGCCGCTGACGTCGGCGGCCACTTCCTGCCACAGCGAGAGCGGTTCGAAGCAGCGCGCCACCACGCCGTGCTCGCCCCACAGCACGCGCAGCGGACACTCGATGCGGCGGCCGTCGGCGCGGTCGGCGCGGTCGTGCTCCAGGTCGATGGTGGCCGCCGCGCGGTAGTCCTCGCACATGGCGTGCACGTGGGCCGGGTCGCGCATGGCGGCGACGTAGGCGGCCATCGCGTCGGGCGCGAACGGACTGGGGCCGCCGTGGCGCAGCCCCATCAGCTTGTGCAGGTAGAACTCGGGCTCGGCATTGATGAGCGTCTCGGGAAACGGCGCGGGCTGGATCAGGAAGAACCAGTGCCAGTAGGCGGCGGCAAAGGCCATGCTGGTGCGCTCGTACATCGCCAGCGTGGGCGCGATGTCGAGCAGCATGGCGCGCGTGACGCGCCCGGGGTGGTCCATGCACAGGCGGTGGGCCACGCGCGCGCCGCGGTCGTGCGCGCACAGCGCGAAGCTGCCGAAGCCCAGGCGCGCCATCACCTCCACCTGGTCCTGCGCCATCGCGCGCTTGCTGTAGTTCTCGTGGCCGGCGCTGCCCGGGGGCGCGTCGCTGCCGCCGTAGCCGCGCAGGTCGGTGGCGATGACGGTGAAGCGGTCGGCCAGCGCGGGCGCCACCTTGTGCCAGATCAGGTGGCTCTGCGGATGGCCGTGCAACAGCAGCAGCGGCGGCCCGGAGCCGCCCCGCACGCCGGCGATGGAGACCTCGCCCAGTTGCAGGCGGAACGGCTCGAAATTGGGAAACAGCAGGGCACTGGCATCGTTCTGCATCGGGACGTCTCCTGGGGACCGGCGGCCAATACGCGGCAATGCGGCAGGGCGCGCCATTCTGGCGCCGCGTGCCCTGCCGTTGCCGATGATAGACGCAACCGGGGCACAAGCGGAGCACGTGCGGAGCACATGCGGGGCACAAGCGGCGCGCAACCGGAAAGCGGCCGGAAGACCCGCCCCGGGCCATCCGCCCAAGCGCAGTTGACGCAACTGAATTGCATCAGTACCGGCGCTATGGTTAAATCGGCCCATGAGCAGCAGCCCCACCCCCAACCTGGCCGCGCCGGCCGCCGGCATGACGCCGGCGGCGGCCACCCTGGACGCCGCCCACGAGCGCCTGCGCGAGCTGGGCGCCCGCGTCACCCAGCCGCGCCTGGGCATCCTGGCCTGCCTGATGGAGAGCAGCGAGGCGCTGACCCACCAGGCGGTGATCGACCGCATGCCGGCCGACGGCGAGGCAGTGGACCGCGTGACCGTCTACCGCGTGCTGGACTGGCTGGTCGAGCAGGGCCTGGCGCAAAAACGCGCCGGCCACGACCGCGTGTTCCGCTTCAGCCTGGTCGAGCACGAGGCCGCGCGCGCGCAGGCGCACCGCCAGCACAGCCATTTCCATTGCAGCCGCTGCGACCGCACCTTCTGCCTGGACGGCGCCAGCGTGCCGGCCCAGGCCGCGCCCAAGGTGCCGAGCGGCTTCGCCGTGGAGCACGTGGAACTCACCGTCAACGGCGTCTGCGCCGAATGCGGCGCGCACACGACCGGGCGCGGCCAATGAACGCCCGCGCCGCCCGGCACATGCCGCCGGCATCACCCCAAACACACCGGCCCCGCGCACGGCAGGCCTGCGGTATTCCCTTCCCGGAGAAACAACAATGTCCAAACTGACCCCGGTCACCATCCTGACCGGCTTCCTCGGCAGCGGCAAGACCACCTTGCTCAAGCGCATCCTGAACGAGCAGCACGGCATGAAGATCGCCGTGATCGAGAACGAGTTCGGCGAGGAAAACATCGACAACGAGATCCTGGTCCAGGATGGCCGCGAGCAGATCGTGCAGATGAGCAACGGCTGCATCTGCTGCACCATCCGCGGCGACCTCGTGGCCGCGCTGTCGCAGTTGATGACGCAGCGCGACGCCGGCGAGATCGGCTTCGACCGCGTGGTGATCGAGACCACCGGCGTGGCCAACCCCGGCCCGGTGGCGCAGACCTTCTTCATGGACGACGAGATCGCCTCGCGCTACCTGCTCGACGCCGTGATCACGCTGGTGGACGCCAAGCACGCCAACCTGCAGCTCGACAAGCAGGAGGAGGCGCAGCGCCAGGTGGGCTTCGCCGACGCCATCTTCATCACCAAGGCGGACCTGGTGGACGAAGCCGACGTGGCCGAGCTGCGCCACCGCCTGCTGCACATGAACCCGCGCGCGCCGGTGCGCACGGCGCATTTCGGCGAGGCGCCGATCGAGACCATCTTCGACCTGCGCGGCTTCAACCTGAACGAAAAGCTCGAGATCGACCCCGATTTCCTGCGCGCCGAGGCCGAGGAACACGATCACGACCACGGCCACGCGCACGGCGAGCACTGCGGCGACGACTGCGGCCACGACCACCACGACCATCATCACGGCCACGATCACCACCACCATCATCACCACACCGACCGCATCGGCTCGTTCGTGTTCCGCAGCGAGCGGCCGTTCAACTACGCCAAGCTGGAGGAATTCCTGTCCGGCATCCTGTCGGTCTACGGCGAGAACCTGCTGCGCTACAAGGGCGTGCTGTACATGGACGCGGTCGACCGCAAGGTGGTGTTCCAGGGCGTGCACCAGCTCATGGGCAGCGACATCGGCGCCAAGTGGGGCGACGAGACCCCCGGCACCAAGATGGTCTTCATCGGCGTCGACCTGCCCAAGGACGCCATCCTGAAGGGCCTGGCGACCTGCCTGGCCTGACCCCGCGGCGGGCGCCCTCCGCCCGCCCCGCCCGCCCCCGCCGGCAAGGGGGTCGGGAACTCAGGGAAAACTCCCCGCTTTTCCCCCATATCTCCAAAATTTTTGTTCAAGTACAATAGTCTGGATTTAGTGCGGGTTACGCAGCCTCGGCGGCGGCGCCCGCGCAATGCAGGGCGGCGGTCGTCGTCAGCATGAGGCGGGCTGCCGGCAGGTGCGGTCGCAGTGCTTCGTGCGGAGACCGCCCTCCGCTTGGGGCACAGGTTCCGCGCCGATATCGACCGACGCGAGAAAAGAGGTGTCCCATGGTAGCCGCAACGAAAACGAAAGAAAGCCGCAGCAAGAACGGTAGCGCTGCGGCCGAGACGCTGAAGGCGCGGCCCACCAAGGCTGCGCCCGCTCCCCGCGGCAGTACGGTGCACGCCGGTGCGGGCGAGGCCAAGGGGGGCACGCAAAGCAGCAAGACTGCAGCCAGCCAGAGCGAAACGTCCACGCCGCGCAAGCGGCAGGACACTGCACCCGAGCGGACCAAGACGCCGCCGGTCGCATCAACAAGAGAATCAGCAGCAACCATGAGCAGCAATAAACTTCTGACTGAAGCTGAAATCCTGAAGATGGGCGACAAGGATTACATGAACGAGGCGCAACTGGCCTTTTTCAAGAATCGCCTTGAGCAGCTGCGCGACGACATCCTGAAGAACGCCGATCAGACCACCGAGCACCTGCGCGAAACGGTGATCGTGCCCGATCCGGCCGACCGCGCCACCATCGAGGAAGAGCACGCCCTGGAGCTGCGCACGCGCGACCGCGAACGCAAGCTGCTCAAGAAGGTGGAGCAGTCGCTGGCCCGCATCGAGTCCGGCGACTACGGCTGGTGCGAGGAAACCGGCGAGCCGATCGGCGTGCCGCGCCTGCTGGCGCGCCCCACCGCCACGCTCTCGCTGGAAGCCCAGCAGCGCCGCGAATTGCGCCAGAAGCTGTTCGGCGACTGAGCCGGACCCGCCGGCGCGCTCCCAGACGGCCCGGTTCCCCGGGCCGTTTTGCTTGGCCGCGCGCCGCCGCGCCGGTGCCCTGTCCGGCACGTCTTTGCGGTGTCACGTCACCGGCCTATCATTAGGCACGGCGGGAGAACTGCCGCCCGCCGCCCCGGCATGGCCGGGCGCAATATCGGCCGCGGCGGCCCCGAAACACCCGCTTTCTGATACAGTCGCAACTTTGTTGCAATAACATGCGCGCACCTCGCCGGGCGCGCCTTCCCGTCATGGCCGATCGCCTGCCCGTCACCGTGCTGTCCGGATTCCTCGGTGCCGGCAAGACCACCCTGCTGAACCACATCCTCGCCAACCGCGAAGGCAGGCGCGTGGCCGTGATCGTCAACGACCTCGCGGACGTGAACATCGATGCCCGCCTGGTTGCCGACGGCATGGTGGCGCAGAGCGGCGAGCGCCTGGTGGAGCTGTCCAACGGCTGCATCTGCTGCACGCTGCGCGAGGACCTGCTGGTCGAGGTGGCCAAGCTCGCGCGCGAAGGCCGCTTCGACTACCTGCTGGTGGAATCGACCGGCGTGGCCGAGCCGCTGCCGGTGGCCGAGACCTTCACCTTCGCCGACGAGCAGGGCGTGGCGCTGGACAGCCTGGCGCGCCTCGACACCCTGGTGACGGTGGTCGACGCCGCGCACTTCCTGCAGGACTTCAACGAAGCCGATTTCCTCCAGGACCGCGGCCAGGCGCGCGACGAGGACGACGACCGCACCGTGGTCGACCTGCTGATCGAGCAGGTCGAGTTCTGCGACGTGATCGTGCTCAACAAGCTCGACCTCGTCGGCGACGCCGAGCGCGCGCGCCTGACCGGCATCCTGCGCTCGCTCAACCCGCGCGCGGCCATCGTGCCGGCCAGCTTCGGCAAGGTGCCGCTGGACAGCGTGCTCGACACCGGCCGCTTCGACTTCGACGCCGCCGCCGCGGCGCCCGGCTGGCTGGCCGAGCTGCGCGGCGAGCACGTGCCGGAGAGCGAGGCCTACGGCATCGGCAGCTTCGTCTACCGGCGCCGCCGCCCGTTCCACCCGCAGCGCTTCGCCGATCTGATCCACACCGAATGGCTGCGCGAGCACGGCAGCGTGCTGCGCTCCAAGGGCTTCTTCTGGCTGGCCACGCGCATGGACACGGCCGGCACCTGGGGCCAGGCCGGCGGCGTGTGCCGCCACGGCGGCGCCGGCGCCTGGTGGGCCGCGCTGGATGCGTCCGAATGGCCCGACGACGACGACAGCCGCGCCGGGATCGAGGCCGACATGACCGTGGACGGCCAGCCCGCCCCGTTCGGCGACCGCCGCCAGGAACTGGTGCTGATCGGCCAGGACCTCGACCGCCCCGCGCTCGAGGCGCTGCTCGATGCCTGCCTGCTGACCGACGCCGAAATGGCGGCCGGCCCGGCGGCCTGGGCGAGTTATCCCGACCCGTTCCCGTCCTGGGAAGACGGACTCGACGACGACCACGTGCACGGCGACGACTGCGGCTGCGGCGACCACGGCCACCATCATGGCCACGCGCACGATCATGGCGACGACGACGATGGCCACGACGGCGACGATGGTCACGGCGGGCATGCCCGCTAGGCCGGTCCCGCCCTGGCGGCGCCTGCAGCGCCGCCGCGCGCGCGGCCTCGGCCTGTGGCCGGCGCTATGGCTCGCGCTGTGCCTGCTGCTGGCCCAGCACGCCGGGCTGACCCACCGCGTCCACCACGGCGCGATGCCGTACCTGCCGGCGCAGGCATCCGCCGACGCCATCAATGACGCCGCCGGCTCCGCCCTGGCCGCCGCCGAACTGGCCGCGGACACGGACATGGACGACGCCGACCTCCAGCCCGAACCCGCCGTCCCGCTGTCCGCCGGCGCGGCGGGACACTTCTGCGTCCTGTTCGACGGCGCCACCGGGGCCGCCAGCCATTGCGGCACGCCGGCCCTGCCGGCGCTGACCCATCTCCAGTCCCCGCTGCCGCCCGCCAAGGGCTGGCGCAAGCCTGACCTGCCTCCGGCCCGGCCCTTCCACCCGCGCGCCCCGCCCACCGCCTCTGCCCTCGCCTGACATCCGGGCCGCGGCCGCCGTGCCGCCGCCCGCTTCCTGACGCACCGCGCCACACACGCAGCCTGCCACGCCGCTTGCCGAGCCGCCCCGCGCCCGTACATGCCCGCACTGGCCTGTACGCGCCCGGCGGCGCGGCGCGCGTGCACGGCCGCCGGCGCCGCGCGCCCGACCGCAGATAAAAAAGCAACGCGAGCCATGTCCTTGTCTTACCGCTTCCAACCCGAATCCCTGCTGCGCCGCACCCCGCTGGCCGCCATCGCCGCCCTGATCGCCTCCGCCCCCGCCGGCGCCTTCGCGCAGGGCGCGCCCGCGGCTTCCGCTGCGGCCCCCGCCCCGGCGGCATCGGCCGCACCGGCCGCCACGCTGCGCGAGGTGGTCGTCACCGCCAACCCGCTCGGCAGCGAGCTCACCGACCTGGTCGCGCCGGTGTCCAGCCTCGGCGGCGACGCCCTCGCGGTGCGCCAGGCCAGCACGCTGGGCGAAACGCTCGACCGGCTGCCCGGCGTGTCGTCCAGCTACTTCGGCCCCAACGCCAGCCGCCCGATCATCCGCGGCCTCGACGGCGACCGCATCAAGGTGCTGCAGAACGGCGGCAGCACCATCGACGCCTCCCCCCTCTCCAACGACCACGCGGTGCCGGTCGACCCGCTGGTGGCCGAGCGCATCGAGGTGGTGCGCGGGCCGGCCGCGCTGATGTACGGCGGCAACGCCATCGGCGGCGTGGTCAACGTGATCGACAATCGCATCCCCAAGGAGCCGATCCACGGCGTGGGCGGCGCGGTGGACGCCAGCGCCACCGCCGGCGGCGACACCGCGCGCGGCGCCAGCGGCCTGGTCGAGGCCGGCAACGGGCAGTTCGCCGTGCATGCCGACGGCTTCGTGCGCAAGACCAGCAACCTGCGCATTCCCGGCTACGCGCGCAGCGCCAGCCTGCGCAACAGCCAGCCGCTGCCCGAAGGCGAATCCGAGGCCTACGGCCGCCTGCCCAACAGCAGCGCGCAGCAGCAGGGCGGCTCGCTGGGCGGCGCCTACACCTGGGCCGACGGCTTCGTCGGCGCCAACTACAGCGAGTACCACAACGAATACGGCACCCCGGCCGAGGACGACGTGCGCCTGCAGATGCGCCAGCAGCGCTTCGCGCTCGAAGGCGAGGCGCGCAACCTGGCCGGGCGCACCGGCGGCTTCATCGAATCGGTCAAGGGCAAGTTCAGCTACACCGACTACGAGCACAAGGAAATCGAGTCCGGCCAGACCGGCACCGTCTTCAAGAACCACGGCTGGGACGCGCGCTTCGAGGCGAAGCACGCGCGCATCGGCAACATGACCGGCGTGATCGGCACCCAGTTCGGCTCGACGCGCTTCTCGGCGCTGGGCGAGGAAGCCTTCGTGCCGAGCACCGACACCGACAACGCCGCGCTGTTCATCTTCGAGGAAATGCCGCTGACCGCCAGCGGCGACCTCAAGCTCAACCTCGGCGCGCGCATGGACCACACCAGCCTGAAGGCGCGCGCCGACGGCAACGAGCGCTTCTCGGACGCCAGCCGCAGCTTCAATGCCGGCAGCGCCTCGGCCGGACTGCTCTACAAGCTCGCGCCGGCCTTGTCGCTGACCTCCAACCTGGCCTACACCGAGCGCGCGCCGACCTTCTACGAGCTCTACGCCAACGGCCCCCACGTGGCCACCGGCGCGTGGGAACAGGGCAACCCGGATGCGTCCAAGGAACGCGCCACCTCGCTCGATCTCGGCGTGCGCTTCAAGTCCGGCCCGCACAGCGCCAGCCTGTCGGGCTACTACAGCCGCTTCTCGAACTACCTGGCGCTGTCGGCCACCGGCAACGCGCGCGACGCAGAAGGCAACGTGGTGGCGCCTGGCGCCGCCGGCGCGCTGCCCGAGTTCCAGTATCAGGGCGTGGCCGCCACGCTGTACGGCTTCGAGGCCGAGGGCCGCGCGCGCGTGGCGCAGAAGCTGCTGACCGGCAGCGACACGCTCGACCTGGAAGCGCGCGCCGACTACGTGCACGGCCAGAACCGCACCACCGGCGAGCCGCTGCCGCGCCTGTCGCCGCTGCGCCTCGGCGGCGCGGTGGTGTACGGCGCCGGGCCGTGGGGCGCGCGCGCCGACGTGACCTACGCCGCGCGCCAGTCGCGCGTGCCGGCCAACGACACGCCCACCGACGGCTACACCCTGCTCGGCCTGTCCATCACCTACAAGTTCAAGCTGGCCGGCACGCAGACGCTGGTCTACCTGCGCGGCGACAACCTGACCAACCAGGACGCCCGCAGCTCGACCTCGATCCTGCGCGACATCGCGCCGCTGGCCGGGCGCAACGTCAAGATCGGCCTGCGCACCACGTTCTGAGCGCCGCCGCCCATGCCTTGCCGTGGTGAAAGCGCGGCGGCGGGCGCCAGCATCGCGCCCGCCCGCCGTGCATCCCGCCTCGGCGCGGTGCATCGCGCGCCGCGGGTCGGCCCGCCTTGACCGGGCATGGGCGAGTCCTGACAATGCCTGCATCGCAGGACAACCACGGACCACCCGATGACCCTCATTCGCCGCGCCCTTGCCTGTGCAGCCCTCGCCACGAGCCTGGCCTGCGCCATGTCCTCCCCGGCCGCCGTGGCCGCCGGCCTCACCATCGGGCTGTCCGGCGACATCACCTCGCTCGACCCGCACTATCACAACGTCACGCCCAACGCGAACGTCGCCGAGCACATGTTCGAGGCACTCATCGCCAAGGACGAGAAGATGCGCTTCAAGCCCGCGCTGGCGCTGTCGTGGAAGCCGCTCGACGACACCACCTGGGAAATCAGGCTGCGCCCCGGCGTGAAGTTCCACGACGGCAGCGAGTTCACCTCGGCCGACGTGGTCTACTCGCTCAACCGCCCCGCCACCGTCAAGAACAGCCCGTCGCCGTACACCATCTACACCAAGGGCTTCAAGGACATCGTCGCCATCGACAAGCTGACCGTGCGCATCACCACCAACGGCCCGTACCCGCTGGTGCCCAACGACCTGTCCACCATCTACATGGTGTCGAAGAAGGTCGCCGAGAATGCCAGCAGCGACGACTTCAACAGCGGCCGCGCGATGGTCGGCACCGGCCCCTACAAGTTCGCCAGCTTCCGCAAGGGCGACCGCGTCGAGCTCGTGCGCAACGACAGCTACTGGGGCCCCAGGCCCGAGTGGGACACCGTCTCGCTGCGCATCCTCACCAACGACGCGCCGCGCGTGGCCGCGCTGCTGGCCGGCGACGTGCAGGTCATCGAGAACGTGCCCACCTCCGACATCCGCAAGCTGTCCGCCGACCCGGGCGTGAGCGTGTTCAAGGTGCCCACCTTCCGCCTGATGTACCTGCACCTCGACAGCAACCGCGACGTCACCCCGTTCGCCGCCGACAAGGCCGGCAAGCCGCTGGCGAAGAACCCGCTCAAGGATCCGCGCGTGCGCGCCGCCATCTCGCACGCGATCTCGCGCCAGGCCATCGTCGACCGCGTGATGGAAGGCGCCGCCGAGCCCACCGGCCAGCTGGTCAACGCCACGCTGTTCGGCTACGCGCCGTCGCTCAAGCCCGACACCTTCGACGCCGCCGCGGCCAGGAAGCTGCTGGCCGACGCCGGCTACCCGGACGGCTTCCAGCTCACGCTGCACGCGCCCAACAACCGCTACGTCAACGACGAACAGGTCGCCCAGGCCATCGCCTCGATGCTCTCGCGCATCGGCATCCAGACCCGCGTGGAAGCCATGCCGTCGGCCACCTTCTTCACGCGCGCCAACAAGCTCGACTTCTCGTTCATGCTGGCCGGATGGGGGGCAGACACCGGCGAGGCCGGGTCCTCGCTCAAGTCATTGCTGGCGACCTATGATCCGGCCAAGGGGTGGGGGGCGTCCAATCGCGGGCGCTACAGCAATGCGGCGCTCGATGCCAAGCTGAGCGCGGCGCTGACCACGATTGACGATCGCGCGCGCGAGAAGCTGTTGCAGGATGCGACCGAGATCGGGATCAAGGATTATGGGGTGATTCCGCTTTATTTTCAGATCAATGTTTGGGCGGCGAGGAAGGGATATAACGTGGTGCCTCGGCAGGATGAGAGGACTCATGCGTTTGCGATTTCCAAGTAGTTTTTTGGTATTTTTTAGGTTTCTTGTTCTGGCTTTTGTGGGCCTTGAGGCTCGGGCGGTTGTTGGCGCTTGAACCCAAAAGCCGTATGACATCCCCGCTGCGCGGGGCTGCCAGTCACTTTCTTTTGTCTGAAAAGAAAGTAACCAAAGAAAGCAGACCCCTTGCAGGGGGGCTGGGCGCTCAGACTTTATGGCTGGTGCTGGATTCGTGGTGCGGGCGTTGGCTTCGATGAGGCTGCTGACGCTACCGGTTTGCTTGCCTGCGGCGTCGCAAACGAAATTGGATTCGTGGTGGCGCTGCATGATGGCGGCGGCCCAGGCCCTTCAGGCTGCTGCCGCGACCGAAGCGAATGGGCACGTCATGGGAGCGGCACTGGTTTCGTGGTGGGCACGGGGGCCCCGGATTGAAATGCGCCCGGCACGAGAACCTCAACGCTGACCGAAACCCAACACACTCGCACCGGGTCCACCACGCCCACCACGAAACCATAAGGGTGCTATGTAGCGGTGGCCAAAACCGGTAACGGCAGATGCCCGAACCAGCAGTGCGCCCGCCATCATAGGTCTGACCCCGAAACCCATACCGCCAGCCAGACCGTGGCCAGCCGAACCGGTAACGGCAGCAGGTCAGCAGAACCACCGGCCCCACCACGAAACCACCAACCCAAGAAACCCTGTTCGGCTCTGCCCCTGCCGGCCAGGCAGCCCGCTTTCTTTGCCTACTTTCTTTTCGGGGAAAAGAAAGTAGGTCGCTCCGGGGGAGCGAAAGCCTTTGACTTTGATGTTGACTTTGACTTTGACGTTCAGCCGTTGACGTTCAGCAGTTGACTTTGACCTCAATCCTTTAAAGCTTTTAAAGCTGAATTCGAATCAAGAACCTTCAACCAAAACCTACTCCCCCTCATACCAAGCCGGCACCAACGAATACATAGCCGCCGCACACGGCACCCCATGCAACACCAGCCGGTTCCGCGCAATGCACTCGAAACGCGCGCCGATCTTCTCCGCCACCGCGCGGCTGACCGCGTTGTTCTCCGCGGCCACGACCTCGAGCCGCGTCAACCCCAGCCAGTGAAATCCATAACACGCCATCATGTCGGCCGCGCGCGCGCCGATGCCCTGGCGCTGGCGGCTTTGCCGGATCCAGTAGCCGAGGTTGCCGAAGTTGTAGTCGCGGTTGATCTGGTTGATGGAGACGCCGCCGTACAGCTCGCGGCCGTCCGGCGCGAACACGCCGATGTCGTAGGCTTCGCCGCTGCTCATGCTTTCCGCGCACATGTCGAACCAGCTTTCGGCGTCACGCACGTTGTAGCCGGCGTGACACCAGGGCATCCACTTGCCCACGGTATCGAGCGATTCGTGCACGGCCGCGACGAACTGCGGCACGTCCGTGTAGCGGAACGGGCGCAGCAGGAAACCCTGGCCGTGGAGCGCTTGCATGATGGGGCCTCGTGTCCTCAATGTGTTCTGGTCCTCGGTTTCTCGCGGCGGGTTCCGCTTCGCCTGCGCTTGCCGCGCCTCGTGCTTCGCCGCACTCAGCGCAGCGCCCTGCCGCCGCGCGCCATCGCCCCGGCGATCAGCAGGCGGGCCTGCACGCGCGCGTGCAGCAGGGCCATGTCGGCATGGCGCAGGCGCGGGTCGCGGCTGAGGATGGCCATTGCCTTGCCGGCCTGCCGCGCGCCGGCGGCGCCCGCCTCGGCCGCGGCGCGGTCGATGGCGGCGTCGAGCTCGCACTCGGACAGCGGCGCGGCGATGCGCGCGGCCAGATGCAGCGCGGTGTCGTCGAAACCGGCGCCGTCGTCGAAGTGGATGCGGCCTTCGATCTCCACGTCGAGGCCCTGCGGGTCGAGCTCGCCGAAGCGCAGCGCGCCGACGTCCACGGCGTGGTGCCGGCCGCCGAGATAGAGCGAGCCGTCGATATAACCCGGCTCCGGGTTGAGCGGGAAGCGCAGGCGCCGGCCGGCGAGCCGCGCCAGGCTGAGGCTGGGCAGGCTCACGCCGTCGAGGCGGAGCGCCGTGCGCACCTGCGCGCCGCCGAGCGGGAACGGCGCGAGCTCGACCAGCAGGTCGGCGCCGTGCGCGCGGATGGACGAGGGGGTGAGATGGGCAACCAGGGGCTGGAGCAATGCGACGGGAAAGACAGGCATCGGCGGCTTCCTCGCGGACGGTTCGGGGGGCGCAACGTGCCTACATGCTACGGCGTCCGGCGGGCGCGATCAAACGGAAAACGAGGGGAACCGCCGCTGGCCGCCCACGCTCCTTCGTCCGCCCCCGGTTGTCCGCCCTTAATCCCGGTTGTGGACTTCGTCGCCTTCCACCGCCACCGCGCCGGCCTTCGCCAGCGACGCCAGCATGCGCGCGAGCATGGCGCCGAAATCCTCGCCGGCCAGGAAGCGCGCGTGGATGCGCCGCATCAGCGGGGTCTGCCCGACCCACGCCAGCAGCGCCGCGTGGGACATGCGCTGCTGCTCGAGCAGCTTGAACTTGAGCAGCACCTTGACCGCGTGCGCGGCGTTGCGCGCGGGGTCGGCGCTCAGGTAGGCCAGCCGGCCGCCGGCCACCTCGAGCGCCGCGTCGACGTCGGTGAAGGGCCGGCCGTGGCCGGGAATCACCACGCGCGCGCCGAGCGTGGCGATGCGCGCCAGCACCGCGGCCTGCTCGGCGAAGCCGCTTTCGCCGTCGAGTTCGGGGAAGATCACGCCGAAGCCGTTCTCCCACAGCGCGTCGCCCGAGATCAGGATGCGCTCGTGCGGCGCGAACAGCATCACCGCGTGCGGGTCGTGCCCGGGCGCGGCCACCACCTGCCAGTCGATGCCGCCCAGGCGCAGCGCGTCGCCGTCCTGCACCACGCCGTCGAAGGCGAAGCGGTCGCACTGCTGGCCGGTGGCGCGGTAGCTGAGCAGGTCGTCGTCCCAGCTCCGCACGGCCGCGGCCTCGGCCGCCGGGATCAGCGTGCGCGGCTGCCAGCGCCGCTGCAGGATGGCGTTGCCGCCGCAATGGTCGGAATGCAGGTGGGTGTTCACCAGCCGCCGCAGCGGTTTGCCGCCCAGGCCGGCCTCGGCCAGCGCCAGCGTCTGCGGCGCGTGCGTGACATAACCGGAATCGACCAGCGCGGTGTCGTCGCCGTCGACGAACAGGATGTTGTTGGCCGACAGCCAGCCGCGCTCGAACACGCGCATGGTGGAGGGCAGGACCGGCGGGGTGAAGGCAGCGGGCATCGGCGTTTGTCTCTGTGTTTTTCTGGTTTTTCCGGTTTTCTGATTCTGGCCCGCGCCGGCTAGGGGCCGGCCGGCTTCGGCGCATCCGCGCGGCCTTCGCCGGGCGGCAACGCCCCGGCCGCGCGGAAGGCGTCGGAGGCGAAGAACGGGTCCCGCCGCAGGCGCGCGGCCAGCATGTCGAGCGCGTCGAGGCCCCAGAACAGCTGGCCGGCGGGGTCGCCCGGCAGCACCGCGGTCGGCACGCCGAACACGCCGCGCGCCACGGCCTCGTCGCCGTGCTCGCGCAGGCGCGCCTTCACCGGCTCGCGCGCCAGCGCAGCGGCGGGTACGCCCAGCGCGCCGCACAGCGCCGCGAATTCGGCCTGCCGCTGCGGCACGTGGCCGTGCCGCCAGACGAAATGCAGCAGCGGCGCCAGCGTCTCGCGCGAGAGCCGGCCCTCCAGTTCCAGCGCCACGGCCAGCCGCAACAGCGGCAGCGGATTGAACGGGTGCGCCGCCGGCATGGCCAGCGGCACCTCGTCGCGGTGCGCGATCCAGGCGACGTGCTCGAAGGTGAAGCGGCGCTTGGGCGATATCTCCGCCGGGCCGACGTTGCCCCAGTGCCGCAGCAGGCCGGCGAACAGCACCGGCACGTAGCGCACGCGCGTGGCGGCCGGCAGAACCTGCGGCAGCCGCTCGAAGGCGAGGTAGGAGAACGGCGAGATCGGGTCGAAATACCAGTCGACGGCGGCGGGATCGACAGCGGGATCGGCGGCGAAATCGGTGGCGGAGTTGGTGGCGAGATCGGTGGCAGAATCGGCGGCGGTCATGGCAGCCTCACTCCGTGCCGGGCCGCGCGGCCTGCGCGGCCAGTTGCGCGGCGCGCGCCGGCAGCCGCGCCCAGATGGCGCGCCGCGCGGCGTCGTCGCTGCCGGACCACGCGGCGATTTCCTCGATGGTGCGCAGGCAGCCCTCGCAATAGCCGCTGGCCGCGTCCATGCGGCACACGTTGCGGCATGGCGACGGCACCGGCAGCGCATGCTGCGCGGCCTGCGCGCCGCGCGTCAGGTCCGCGGCCAGGCGGGACAGCCGCGACACGGCCTCAGTCCCCGGCCCGCTGCGCCACGTCGGCCACCGGGGCGCCGGTCATGCGCTGCAGCTCGTGCGGGGTGAGGTTGAACACCGCGTGCGGATGGCCGGCGGCGGCCCACAGGCTGTCGTAGCGGAACAGGTCGCTGTCGAGCAGCATCACCGGCGCCACCGCATGGCCGATCGGGCAGACCCCGCCGATGGCGTAGCCGGTCTTCTCGCGCACGAATTTCGCGTCGGCCTTGCCGAGCGGCCCGACCACCGCCGCCACCTTGGCTTCGTCGACGCGGTTGCTGCCGCTGGCGATCACCAGCACCGGCGCGTCGTCCGCCACGCGGCGGAAGATGATGGACTTGGCGATCTCGGCCACCGAGCAGCCCAGGCCCGCCGCGGCCTCGGCCGAGGTCTTGCCGGTCGCCGGCAGCATCACCACCGGCTTGGCATGGCCCAGGCCGGCCAGCAGCCCGGCCACGCGCTGCGCGGCCTCGGGCAGGGGCGCCGCGGCCTCGTCGTCGTTCACGGAACGGTCGTTCATGTCTTCTTTCCGGTGCGGGTTCACACGCAGGCCGGCGCCGCCTCGGCGGCGCTCGCCCACTTGGTCAGCAGCGCGCGGCCCACGCGCGAGCTGTTGGCGCGGCCGATGGCCTGCGAGATGAAATCGCCGGCGCGCACCACCTGATCCAGGTCCACGCCGGTGTGCAGGCCCATGCCGTGCAGCATGTACAGCACGTCCTCGGTGGCGACGTTGCCGGTCGCGCCCTTGGCATACGGGCAGCCGCCCAGGCCCGCGACGGAGGCGTGGAAGATCGAGATGCCCACTTCCAGGCTAGCCAGGATGTTGGACAGCGCCTGGCCGTAGGTATCGTGGAAATGGCCGGAGAGGCGGTCCATCGGAAATTCCGCCGCGGCCGCGCGCATCACTTCCTGCACGCGCACGGGCGTGCCCACGCCGATGGTGTCGGCAATGTCGATCTCGTCGCAGCCGAGGTCGCGCATGCGGCGCACCACGTCCACCACGGCGCGCACCGGCACCTCGCCCTGGTAGGGGCAGCCCAGCGCGCACGAGAGGCTCGCGCGCAGGCGCAGGCCCTTTTCCTTGGCCGCCGCGGCCACCGGCTCGAAGCGCGCGATGGATTCGGCGATCGAGCAATTGATGTTCTTCTGCGAGAACGCCTCGCTGGCCGCGCCGAAGATCACCACCTCGTCGGCGCCGGCGGCCACCGCGCCCTCGAAGCCCTTCATGTTGGGCGTGAGCACCGAGTACAGCGTGCCCGGGCGGCGCTGGATGCGCGCCATCACCTCGGCGCCGTCGGCCATCTGCGGCACCCACTTGGGCGAGACGAACGAGGCCGACTCGATGTTGACGAAACCGGCGTCGCTCAGGCGGTTGACCAGCTCGACCTTGACCTCGGTCGGCACCAGCGCCTTCTCGTTCTGCAGCCCGTCGCGCGGGCCGACCTCGACGATCTTCACATAGTTGGGCAGTGTCATGGCGTCTCCTCCGTGTCCTGCCGCCGCGGCGCGCACGCCGCGGCGGCTGTGTCTGCTTGCTGTGTCTGCGTTCAGTAACCGCGCTGCAGGTCGACCACGCCGGCAATCGGCTGGCCCGCCCCGAGCGCGCGGATCTTGCCGGCGATCTGGGCGATGCTGTCCTCGCGCAGCGTCAGCGCGGCGATGTGCGGCGTGATGGTGATGCGCGGCTCGCCCCAGAACGGATGCTCGGCCGGCAGCGGCTCGGTGCGGAACACGTCCAGCGTGGCGCCGGCAATCTGGCCGGACTGCACCGCGGCCAGCAGGTCTTCCTCGACCAGATGCTGCCCGCGCGCCACGTTGACCAGATACGCGCCCTTGGCCAGCTTGCCGAACAGGGCCGCGTCGAGCATGTTCTCGGTCTGCGGCGTCAGCGGCAGCACGTTGACCAGCACGTGCAGCCCGTCGAGGAACGCGGCCTGCCCGGCCTCGCCGGCAAACCCCTGCACACCCTCGATCTCGCGCGGCGTGCGGCTCCAGCCGCGCACCGGAAACCCGAAACCCGCCAGCGCCCGCGCGATCTGCGCGCCAAGCGTGCCCACGCCCATCACGCCCACGCTGAAACCCGCGCGGCGATGCGGCTTGAGAAAGCGCCAGTTGCCGGCCTGCTGCGCCAGCGCGTATTCGTCCAGGCGGCGGAAATAGCGCAGTACCGCGTGCGTCACGTACTCGATCATCTGCGCGGCCATGCCGGCATCGTCCAGGCGCACGATGGGCACGCCGTCCGGTAGCGCGCGCGGATCGTCGTCACGCAGGCGCAGGATGCCGTCCACGCCGGCGCCGAGGTTGAACACCGCCTTGAGGTCGGTGCGCCCGCGCAGCATCTCCAGCGGCGGGCGCCACACCACGGCGTAGTCGGCGCGTTCGGATTTGCTGTCTTCCCAGGTCAGGCATTGTGCCTCCGGCAGGGCTTCGGAGAAGCCGTCGATCCAGGGTTGGTAGCGGCCGTCGGGCACGTACAACTGCAGCTTCATTTCTTCTCCACAGGGGGGTCTTATCGTGATTTGGTCTATTTTCGCAGAGATGGGGTGGGAGTGGGGGGCTTCTGGGGGCCTGGCGGCGGCGGCGGGGTGTTCGTTTGGTTTCTTGGTTGACTGTTGAGGGTCAAGGGTGACTGTTGAACGGGGACTGTTGAACGTCAAAGTCAACGGCTGAACGTCAACGGCTGAACATCAAAGTCAAAGTCAACTTCAAAGTCAAAGGCTTTCGCTCCCCCGGAGCGACCTACTTTCTTTTCCCCGAAAAGAAA